>DASZBO010000139.1:0-12336 GCA_035944075.1 Sphingomicrobium sp. | reverse complement strand
CTGCGAAGCGCTCTCAGCAAGGCTCATTCACCCGAACGATCGGTATCTCTCAAGCCGACGCGGCGCTGGGACATGATCGACGCATGACCCGGGATTGCTGAGCTTACTTATTCCTGGCACCCAGCTGCCGACATATCCGCCCTGTACCGCGCGATCTGCTGGCGAGCTTGGAGCGCTTGGGTCCGCGCCGAGACAGCGGCATTGATAGCGGCCTCCACCTTTGCAACGAGCACCGAGTAAGTGCATCCCGCACAACTGACACCCGCATCTGCGGCGAACCTCTTGGCTCTCGTGTTCTCCGTAGCAATAGCTGCGCGAACCTCGGCCGCATCCCGTCTCCAGTAATCCACCTCGCCGCTCTTATCGAAGGCCTCCGCATTGGCGGCCGACGCTTCAGCACCGTAAAGTCGCCTTGTCAGGCGGATCACATTGACTCGTAACTCCTGAAGCCTAGCAAAGGAATTCCGCGCTCTCGCCATGGTCGGATCGTCCCAGAGAGCCATGTGGCTGACCGTCGAATAAAGCTGATAAATCGCGGCTCGGTCGGTCGAACAGACGTCGTCCGTGCGGGCAGAAATCGCCTGGGCGAAACCTGGGGATGCAACGACCAAGGCCAAGCCGGTCAGAGACAAGAGGCGGCATCTTGTAACGACGAACAAGAAATCGGCGCTTTCAAGCAACTTTCCTCTCCTTCCTCTCGGAATTCCTGCACCGAAGCAAGGATCCATCGACTGCAATCGCTCGTCGCAAGATTGCCCGTAGGAGGGCCAGCTAGCTCAGCAACACTCAGGAACCAACAATTGCTGCAACAGTTCAGGCGCGAAACATTCAACCACTCTGAAGGCGGCGGCTCAATGGCTAATTCAGGACCGCTGGTCTGGGATCCACAGTTCAAGAAACCCAAATCAGGAGGATTGTTGTTAATCCTCGGTCCGGCCCTCGTCACCGGCGCCTCGCACGACGGCCCCTTTTCCCGTTGATCGCGCGCTATCACATCGGGGTACTTGTTGCGTTCGTCTGCGCTTCGATACCTCAGGCCCTGTTAGCCGCAGATAACACCGACACGCCTCCCCTATCGGTTGCAATGCGCGAGACTGCGGACAGCTGGACTGTCGTCTCCGGCGCCGACCCCGGGTTCGCCTTTCTGAACAAGCTGCAGGTTTCCGCAACACTGACTGGCGACAAGCTCGGCTTGGCGGGCTGGAGCGCGCACGCTCAACTATTCCGCTTCGACGGGCAGTTGCTCAGCGCTCGCATGGGCGACATCCAGACTGCCGACAATTTGGAAGCGCTGCCGATGACTCGCTTGTTCGAAGCCTGGGTCGCGAAGCAGTGGGGTGGCGACAACCGTTCGATCGCCCTCCGCGCCGGCCTTATCGATCTCAACAGCCAGTTCGATTCGGTGGATCCGGCAAGTCTGTTCATCAACAGCTCGCATGGAATTGGACCCGACCTCTCGCGTAGCGGCCGCAATGGACCGTCGATCTACCCGGTGACCGCTCTTGGCGGCACACTGACTGCCGTTCCCAACGAAAAGTGGACATTCCGGCTCGGCGTTTTCGATGGTGTTCCGGGTGATCCGACACGCCCACGGGCGTTCATTGCCGAACGTCTTGGCAAGCATGACGGACTGCTAACCATCCTTCAAACTGACTATTTGTTGAGTAAGGACACGCGCATCGAGGCAGGTGCCTGGCGATATACCGCATCGGTGCCGACGATGGGCATCGCTTCTGCCCACGATCAGGGAGCCTATGCGTCAATCGAAACACCGGCGCCTCTGTTGCCGCGAACGACAGGGTGGTTTCGGATCGGATTTGGCGACCGCAGCGCCCAAACCGTGGCAGGATATATCGGTTTTGGAGCCGTGCAGTCCGGTACGTTCGCAAATCGACCCGACGACCGATTGGGTATCGCCATTGCCCACGCGATCATCGGCTCACCCGCCGTGCGGACACTCGGCATCTCATCGGCGGAGACGAGTGTTGAAGCGAGCTACCAGGTGAAGCTTAACGATCGCTTCGCAATCCAGCCTGATGTTCAGTACATCGTCCACCCTGCCGGTGTCGCCCACGCTCCAAACTCCCTGGGCGTGGGTTTGAGATTAGTCCTGACTGCCGGATTTCCAAAGAAACCGGTGGCAACAGATCCCTCTGATCCCACCGTTCCTCCCGATGGGGCCCCAACGACTGCGCCGACGGACACGCCACAGGGCAGCACCAGTCCATCACAACCAGGAGCTGCGCCGCCCCGATCCCCGCCGTCAAATTAACTGACACAGCTCGAAATCTACCACCGGACGATTGAGTTGCTTCGACGAACTGGAACGACCTGAAATCCATGTGGAATTCCTTGGCCGACTCTTGCTGACCCAAGGACAAACCGAACTAGTCACCCGAGCGCTGAGGAGTATTGCGCCCAAGCTCGCAGCCGCGCATTCGCCTGAAGCTATGAGTGACTTTCGCCCATGGACCAAATACAAAGGCATCGCGCTCGCGCGGCATCCGTCTGGAGCCTATACTTACAGCACTGAGCATGTCGCTCTCGACGCCGACGGATCGCCATTTGCTTACCATCCGGACAACAGCGGCCGTGATGACCTTGGCTATGCGAGTTGGCCAAGTGGAAGCGAAGATTGGCGCTTAATCCTTGTTCCCGATCCCATCGACCCCTCGCGCCCCTACGTGCAACCGAGCGGGCCCGCGAAAGGCTATTTTTTGTCGATGACCTCACTGCGATCTTCGCAAGGCCGTCCAACCGACGCTGGAACCTACGTCAACAGCGAGAGCATTCCGTATCTGGTCTTTCCCGGTGACTTTCTGAGGATTGCAGACGTGGGGAGCTTTGGCGATCTCGCCATGGCGCGAAACCTCGCCAATGGTAGAACGAGTTGGGCGATCGTTGCCGATCAGGCTCCTGCCTCACATCCTTTGGGTGAGATCTCGCTGCGATTGGCCGAAAACCTCGGCGGCTCGAACCCCAATCCGCGCAACGGAGACGGGATCGCGCCGGGTGTTGTTCAGTACATGGTTTTCCCCAACTCACGGCTCGACCCGCCGTGGCCACAGAATAAAAAATCGCTCGAAGCGACGGCGCATCGGCTCTTCCTGGCTGTTGGCGGCTGGCCCAAGAGTCGCTGATGAGCGATTCAAGATGCGTGTTTCGGCACGCCCGGCACGTCTGAGGCGTCAGGCCAGCCATTCACCCTCTGGGCTCATTGAAACGTATCTTACGAGGCGCGCCAATCCGTCTGACCAGCTCGCTACGAACCTGCTTTGGCCCGAGCCGCCGGTTCAACACCGGCGGGCTGCTGCGCACACGGCCTGCACCAGCGAATTGTCCCCGAAAATCAAGGAATTCGGCGGCGGCATGGTGAACGACCGGTAAACTCGACCGAGCGAATTCCGCGCAGCGGACGATCCTCCATCTCGTCTATTAAAACGGGATCAGGCGGCTTGATTGCGCCGCGACATCAAAGGCTCGGCCACAGTCCAGCGGCCTTCTTCCAATCGTTCGATCGGCAAACCGCAGCTATCGCAAAGTGCGGTGTAGCGGTCCTCCCGCCGAACGATCGAGTTCAGCATCGGGCGATGCAGTCGAATTAGGCAGCGGATGCTCATGCGTCCAAGATATGCATGAACCCTTGCGACGAAAGACCACTTGCGGCCTAAACTCCAAAAATCGGTCATAGTGTTGCCCCGCTGCACCAATGTTCCCAGCAATGCCGATTGGACGACAATGGCGGTTCTTCCGTTTGGTTGATCGGCCACGAGGGCGAGTGAAGGGCGCGCGAGCGATACGGCGGCCCCATCGAATTAGGATCTGAGAAATCTGCCGATGCGGCATAGCCAGCGCGCTAGCGGACGGTAGGCGCTTCTATCTGTTTGGACATCGCGACGTTCAACTAGGACGTTTCCTCTGGGCTGCGCGGACTGGACTGCATCGCATTCGCAAGCGCCTCGGCAAGAGTACCGAGGCGATAAGGCTTCAGAATCACCGGACGTCCCCCACTGCCCGTCTCGGCGATTTCCTGGCTGTAGCCGGTCGCGAGAACAACCGGGAGATCGGGCTGCTCCTCGGCAAGCACTTGCGCGAGCTTCAGGCCTCCCATCCCAGGCATCACCACGTCACTGAGCACGATATCGAACTTGCGTTTTCGCGAAAGAGAAAGTGCTTGCTCGCCGCAGTTCGCGCGTGTGACTCTATGGCCGAGCTCGGACAGCAGCGTCTCGGCAAACGCGCCGACTTCCTCATTATCCTCAACGACAAGGATCGCGGCGCTCTGTTGCTGCGAAACCTCGTGAACGGGAGCAATATGAACCGCCAGCCCGTCCGCTTCGACGCACGGCAAAACGAGCGTCAGGCTCGTTCCCTTGCCAAGTTCACTCTCGACCCGCACATCGCCACCGGACTGCGACGCAAAGCCGTAAACCTGGCTAAGCCCCAAGCCCGTGCCCTTCCCGGTCGCCTTTGTCGTGAAGAAAGGTTCGAAGATCCGGTCCATTGTCTCCGGATCCATCCCGCTCCCGGTGTCGACGAATTCGATGGCAATCATCGTAGCGTCATGGCCCGCGCGAAACGCTCGCGTCCGCATGACCAGCCGCCCGCCGCCGGGCATCGCGTCGCGCGCGTTGGACGTAATGTTGAGGATTGCCGATTGGAGCTGCGCGCGATCCGCTTGGACGCGGCACTCAATGGGATGCAGCTCGGTCAAGACTTCAATCCGCTCGCCCACGGTACGGTCAATGAGATCGCGCATCTCTGCGATCAGGGCGTTCACGTCGATCTGCACAGGCTTTAGAGGCTGGCGGCGCGCGAAGGCGAGCAGTTGAGATGTGAGTGCAGCTGCGTTTGCTGCGGCCTGAACGATCGCCTGCGCGAAGCGAATGCGTTTGGGCTCGGCCAAATCAGGCCGGCAGAGCATGTCTGCTGATCCTTGAATAACGGTCAGCAGGTTGTTGAAATCATGGGCAATACCTCCGGTCAGCTGCCCCAGGGCCTGCATCTTCTGGCTTTGCCGTAATTGATCCTCGGCCCTTGCGCGCTCCTCCATCTGCTCTTCGAGCAGTACGTTGGCCTGGCCAAGCGCTTCGGCGCGGCTCTCGAGTTCGCGATTGGCGCGGCGCAGCTGCAGCTGTGCGATGCCAATCGAAGCGACCACCAGAGCTGCGAGGACAAAGAGGCCGACCAGCAGAAGGTAACGCGCCATACGTCGCGACGGCGCTTCCCGGTCCATTTCAATATACACGGTGCCAATATGCTGCCCTGCCTGTGTTATTGGCGAGTGCACCCGGATGACATTGTCCGGCGCCGGGAGCATGCTCCCGATCGTTGCCGCGACCGGGCTTCCCGAGCGATCGTAGCCCGCGACCGCTTTTCCGTCTCGCCCATAAACGCCAATCAGCCGCAGCTGATTATTGACCTTGAAAGCGTCGACGGCTTGCTGCGCAGCCACAAGATCGTTGAAGTCGACGGCGGCCGCGGCCGATGCGGCAAGCACGTCCGACAAGCCCTGCGTTTGCTCGACCCGCGCACGACTGTATGTCCATTCGTTCTGAACAATCACCGCGATCCCGCCGAGGAGGATCAGCACGGCAATCCCGAATATCGCGAAGGGGGCGGACCGCCAGCCGATCCAGCGCTGCCTCGCGGTCACTGCCGCACTCCTAGTGCGAGGGCGAGCAGCCGTGAGCTGATGGTCATGCCGCGGCGGGCCGCTAGAGCCTGGTCAATGAAAAACCTTACCCGACCGTCGGACAGCGTGAAATGAATGATCCCGCGTGCGCCATCGCTCGCGGCATCGGTGACCGTGAGAACTGGCTTGGAGGCAAGCGAGGAGAGAGCCTGCGCTGCCTTGCTTCCGTCGACAAACGCTATCTGGCATCCGTCCGCACTGGCGGCCGAATCCATCCGTCGAACAATAATCCGTCGGCCGTCGATGAGCTGCGAGCGCGCGGCGTCGTCGAGCATCGTCCCGAATGGGTCAGCCCCTACAACGCAAAGCAAGAACGGATCACCCCCCTTAGGCATCGCGGCCGAGGGCCAAGTCACATATCGGGCGAAACGCGGGAGAAAGGCTGCCTTCACCGCAGTGTCCGTCGGCTGTGCGAGCGCGGCCGTGGATACGCCCAGCAACAATAGGAAAGCGCCAGCTGACGCTTTTGCCAGGGCGCGTAATCCACTCATGCTCAGAGGCGCCACTGCAGGCCCACGAGAACCTTCCTCGAGATGGCATCGCTTCCGGGATATTCGACATGGCGCGCGTGCAGCACGTTCGCCGCCGTTAAACTAAGAGCGAGCCGATCCGACACATTCCACGCGAGACGACCGCCGAGTTCGGCATAGGCCGGGACGCCTGAATGCTGCAGTTTGCCGACCGCGCGAACGTCCAGATCGAATAGCACCGAACTACCAAGGTTAATGCTCGACCGGGCGGTCAAGGAATGCTCCGGGTCGACCCCGTTTTGGAAGGTGCCAACGATCCCGCTCGCACCGGTTTTGAAATGGAAGCCCTCCCGCAACAGTGTCGCGCCAGCCGAGAGCGTCCACCAGGGGAGCGGCTTCGCGCTCGCCCACGCTTCAACGCCGTAGCTATGCCCCGTCAGCCCATTTCCCCAGTAAAGGTTCAACGCGGTCGCTGGCCCTGTTCCAAGTTCCACAGTCCTCAGGTCATCGTAATGGTGATAAAAGGCTGTCGCGGAGAGAGAGAGCCCCGAAATCGGCTGGGCCCGCACGCCAAGCTCGTATGCGGTCAACTTTTCCGTTCGGAAATCGCGGCTCCCGCTTAGTCCTACGATCGTTCCCAGGTGCTCTTGAACGTCCTCGTCGAACGGTGTCGGCGACCGCACCGCGTGGGACACCGCGGCCCACAAGAGCGTCGACTTGCTCGGCTTCAACGCCAAGCGAATGTCGGGAAGAAAGCTCAGGCCGACGTACGGATCGTTCTCCGCCTTGATGCCGGCCGTTAGGCTCACCGCATCGGAGACGCTAAATGTGTCCTGCAGGAACAGGTTGGCCAGGAACAGGTTTCGGCTTTCGGGCACAAAAAACAGCGCTGGCGTGCCCTCAATTCGGTAGTGCGCGACGCGGGCACCACCGCCCCAGACAATTTGGTTGCGGCTTCCAAGCTCGAAACTGTGTTGCAGGTCGATGTCGTAAGTATCGACAAAGAACGAGCCGTTGTCCGGCACGTCTATTCGCTTGATCCTATCATAATAAACCTGAGCCTGGAGCTCTTGCCCGTCACCCATGTCCCGGTTCCAGCGCAGCATCAGATTGTCGCCGGAAATATCCTCGTGCAGAGCACCAGGCTGGTCATCGCGACCATTGAAAATGTCGCCCTGCAACGTGACCGAATCTCGTTTCGACGGGGTCCAATCGAGTCTGAAGCCGGCGCCGAGGCGCTTCCAACGGTCATGCGCAGACCCCCCACTCGGTGTATCCAGCGCATCCTGAGATATCAGTCGCCCATAGACACGATAGGCGAGTTGAGGCGCAGCAAGTCCTGCCAAGCGTATCCCTGCTACCTGTTCATTCGTTCCCGCCTGCACACTGGCGTAAGCGCCGGAGGTCGCATCGGCACTTCGGGTGATAATGTTAATCACGCCGTTGACTGCGTTCGCACCCCACAGGGTTGCGCCCGGTCCGCTAATCACCTCAATCCGCTCGACATCGTCGGGAAGCAGGTCCGGCATGTCCCAGTACACGCCCGAGAACAGCGGTGTGTAGACGGTCCGGCCGTCGACCAGCACCAAAAGCTTGTTCGAAAAACTCTGCGGGTCGGGATCTCCGTTGAGGCCCCGCGCTGTCACTACCCAATTCGATGGGCTGCGCTGATACACTTGCAGGTTCGGCGCGAGGCGCAACATTTCCGGTATCGTCAACGCGCCCGAACGTACGATCTGGTCATGGTCGATCACGTACATGGACGCCGGAACAGTATTGAGCGGCTCTTCCCTCTTCGACGCCGAGCTGACGTGGATTTGCGCGAGTTCCTCAATCGACAGATTGGAAAGATCCGACCCCGGTGGTGAGCTCGAGGCACCGTCGGCGAGCACCGGCTCAGCGACAAACATACAAAGGCCTACAAAAGCCACCCCAACCCGCAAACGCATGCTGCACCCTCGCACAAATCCCCCGCCGCAGCGATACTCTACACAGGCTTATCTCGGCGTCGTTCCATCAGAATGAAGGAGCGAACGCGGCCCTGCGCTAATGGTTGCGCAACCGATCCGATTGCGCCCGCGAAACGGATTAGCTTGATCGGCCGCTCCGCACCTTGCGGGTAAGAATCCGAGCGGTCCTTGAAGTGCTTCGGTGGGCTCCGACAGTGACGCCCGGGTCCCTTTGGCAATCGATCCCAACCGTTGGAATGTGGACGCGGGGAAGTCCGCGATTGATAAAAGGACCCTCAGCACCTATGTATGGCTTTGCTACAGTCGCACTCAGACGGTCTTCGGCGCTTTGCGGCTCCTAGTTCCTTCTCTCGCCTCTCCTAGCATCGGAGGGCCGATTGGCGGTCCGCCACAGAAGGAAAACATCACATGATTACGGGAACAGTAAAGTTCTTCAATGCCGACAAGGGCTATGGTTTTATTCAGCCTGAGGACGGAAGCAGCGATGCCTTTGTTCATATCAGCGCCGTTGAGGCTGCAGGCCTGCGGACGCTCGATCGCGATCAGCGCGTCAGCTACGATCTGGAAAGCGATCGCCAAGGTCGTGCAAGCGCCGTGAACTTGCAGGCAGCCTGACATCAAATCCCGCTCCGCTTTGGCGGAGCGGGTCATTTGCCTGTCACGTAGTCGGCAGCCTTTCACGCATGAACGCGCGTTGACGCCTTGGAGAACAATTTATGTCTAGAGTCCCCGTACGCCCATTCCTGATCGCCAAAGACGAGGACGGCGCATTTCGCATCACCGTTCGCAACACGCGGCTCAATTCACAAAGCTATCCGATCGTTACCTCGACGTTGCAGAGCGAGAAGTTCGAAACGGCCGCCGCCGCACGTGCCCATGCAAAGGCTCACCTTGGTGCGGAAGCCGGACAGTTTGCGTCAAAGTGAAGTTGCTCGACTGGCCGGGCAAGTCGCCGGGCCAGTTCTTAAGGTTCGAGGATTTCGCAAAGACGTGACGAGATCAAACGAAAGGCGGGAAAATAATGCCATCCTTTAAGGCTCCGTCGTTCCAGGAACGGGCCGCGCTTGCCGCCAAAGCCAAGGCAGAGGCCCTGGAAAAGCTGCGTTCAAAGCCGCCGCTCGATGACAGAACCAAGGCCGAACGAATAGCCGCAAGCGAGAAGCGGCAAGCGGCGCAAGCCGAGAAGGCGGCCGCAAAGAAAGCGGCAAAACAAGCCGAAGCCGAGGCCGCCGCAGCCGCCCTGGCCAAGTCCGCCCCTCCGCCGCCGCTGACCGAAGCCGAACTCAAGGCTCGCCGCGACGCGCGTTATGCGGCACGCAAGAACCGGAAGTAACAGCAACTCCCAGCGTCTGCGTTGCGCTTAAGCAGGCGTCACTAGCGCTGTCGGAAGGGATCAGATGATCATTCCAACATTGCACACCAAACGCCTTATCCTGCGTGCTCCAAACGGCGCAGATTTCCCCGTCTACCGTCGGTTCTACGCAGACGCCAAGGCTTCCTCCTCTTATGGTGGACCGCTTCGGTCGGGCCTTGCATGGCGCAAACTCGCCTATGACGTGGGCCACTGGGCGCTTCGCGGCTTTGGCATGTGGTCTCTCATCGAGCGGGAGACTGGGCGGATGATCGGCGGATGCGGAATCGTCTGGCCCGACGATTGGCCACGAAGTGAACTGACGTGGTGGATAACCCAGGAAGCCCGGCGGCAAGGCTACGCCCTCGAAGCTTCACTCGCGGCAATCGAATGGGGCTACGCCAGTTCTGGACTTGAGCAGATCGAAACGCACATGGACGACGACAATGGTCCAGCGCGCGCACTTGCGCAAAAGCTTGGCGGGACGATCGTCGCGCGCGAGAAGTTCCCCGACGGACTGGTCCGGAACATCTACTCGCTCCCTTTATCCAGCGGGAGGCATGGGCGGACAGGCACCCGCGGCGGTATCAAAACGATCAATGACGACCATCTGATCGCAAACGCTTAAGCGATCTGACGAAGCGAGGGCCGCACGGCCTGTTTTCTACAAATCGTCGAGGCTCGTAATTTCGTTCGAACCCCTGGTGCGGTTCTGAGGTCCACTCCTCACGCCCTTTCCCTCGAGATCCCAGACAATCTCGGGGACACGACGTTGCGATGAATTGACTTTGTTCGTTCGACCGAACAATATAACCGGATGCTATCCGAACGCCTTCTTGATGTTGCGATCGACCATTTCGGGCAGTTTGGCTTTGATGGCGCGAGCACCCGGGCAATTGCGCGCAATTCCGGCACCGCAATGTCCTCGATCACTTATCATTTCGGGAGCAAGGAACAGCTTTACCTCGAAGCCGCGCGCCACATCGGACGACGCATGGCCGAGCTCCAGTCGTCGGCGCTCGAGGAGGCCCGCACAAAGTTGGCCGGAACGCGCGAAGAAGGAATTGAAGCCGTACTCGTGCTGATCGACAGCCTTGCACGGATGATGCTGCAACCGGCAAGCGAGAGTTGGGCCCGTTTCATCATGCGCGAGCAGCAAGCGCCAACGGCCGCATTTGACGCTCTCTATGAGGGAGTGATGAAGGATCTTTCAGAAACCCTCGTCGCGCTCATTCGACATATTCGGCCCCAGCAGGCGGAGCCCAGCGCTCGCGCGATGGCGGTGCTGATGGTCGGTCAGGCAATGATTCTTCGCGGGGGCCGCGCAGCGGTCTGCCGTGTTCTTCGCGTCGACACGATCGACGACGCTACAGGCGAACTTCTTCGCTCGAGGCTGCGCGCGAACGTTCTTTGCATTTTGTCGGAGAAGTCATGACGAACCGGCGCGCTCTCATCATCGTCACGTTGATCGCCGGAGCGCTGATCGCGGCGGCACTGACCCGTGGCTTCGGCTTGATCGCCAACCGGAAGGGCAGCGAACTCACCCTGCACGGAAACGTCGACATCCGCACCGTCGACTTGGGTTTTCGCGTTGCCGGACGGATTAATGAGGTGCTTGCGGAGGAAGGCCAGCATGTCCGCCGAGGCGACGTGCTCGCAACGCTCGATACGAGTTCGATCGCCGCCCGGATTGGCGAAGCCAGCGCGCAAGTCGAACAAGCCCGTGCCCAGCTGGCCAAAGTGCAAAACGGAAACAGGCCTCAGGACGTCGCCCAGGCACGCGCGCGGATGGAGGCGGCTGCAGCGAGCGCTGCCAATGCGGAGGAAGATTATCGCCGGCGGTCGGTGCTGGTCGGGCCCGGTGCTATCAGCCGTGCGGTCTGGGAACAAACGGTCGCCGAGCGCAACCGCGCGCAAGCGCAACTACGCGAGGCCCAGCAGGCATTCTCGCTACTGGAGGCCGGGAGCCGGCCCGAAGACATTGCCGTCGCGCGCGCACAGCTCGACGCCGCGAAGGCGAGCCAGAGCAGTGCGTCAACCGACCTCGCGGATACCCGGCTACTCGCTTCAGAGGATGCGATCGTCGACACCCGCACCAAGGAGCCCGGAGCAATAGTCCAGCCGACCGAAACGGTCGTGACACTTGCAATCCCCCGCCCCCTTCGCATCCGCGCCTATGTCGGCGAGCCCGACCTTAGTCGGGTTCGACCGGGCCTTGCGGTGACGGTGACGGCCGACGGCACCAGCAAGACTTATCACGGGGCGATCTCGTGGATCGCGCCTCAAGCGGAGTTCACACCCAAGTCGGTTGAGACAGAGAGCCTTCGGACCGACCTCGTCTATCGACTGAGGATCACCATCACCGATCCCGACGATCAGCTCCGGCAAGGTCAGCCGGTGACCGTGCATGTTCTCGGGACGGCCCAACCGACACAATGAGCGAGGGATCACCGGTCGCGCTGGCAGACAGGGTCACCAAGCGCTTCGGCAAGGCCGACCCGGCATTGAGCGAAGTTTCGATGCGCGTTGATCCGGGCACCATCACGGGGCTCGTTGGTCCGGACGGTGCCGGCAAGACGACCCTTATTCATCTTCTTGCCGGCCTCATGACGCCTGACGGCGGACGGGTGGAGCTCCTGGGCGGGCCGCCCGATGCCGTCCGAAGTGAACTTGGCTACATGCCTCAGCGCTTCGGTCTCTACGAAGATCTCAGCGTCCTCGAGAACCTCAACCTTTACGCCGAACTCCGCGGCCTGCCTCCTCGCGAGCGTTCGGCGACATTCGAAAGGCTGCTCGGCTTTACCGACCTCGGACGGTTCCAGGATCGCCTCGCCGGCAAGCTTTCGGGCG
>DASZBO010000138.1:0-36716 GCA_035944075.1 Sphingomicrobium sp. | reverse complement strand
TCCGCGGTCGGGAGCGATCGACTTGCGGAACATCAGCCCCCGTTCCTGCTGGTCGGGAGTAGCAGCGACTTCGACGGTGAAATGATGCAGACCCGTTTTGGAACGGATCGTTAGCGGCACTTCGCGCAGTCCGGTCTGGGCCTGTCCGTTGTTGATAGAAAGTGCATTTTGCGCAGGACTAGTCTCGACAGCGGTGCTTTCGACCGGTTGCGTCGCTGCGGGTGCATTGGGGACAGGGCCATCCTGAGCAAGAGCGTTTTGAGCAGGCGCCTGGCGGTTGCAGGCAATCAACGCGACAAACGCTGCTGTCGCTAGTCCGATCCGCCGGGCTCGCGCAGTTCGATTGCCGTTAGACCTTTGGTGCTCGGCGCAATCCGCGCTTCGAGATGCTGCCCCGGCTGAAGTTCCGGCAGATGCGACGTGCGCACCGTCTCCATGTGTACAAACACGTCCTCGCCGCCCACTTCGTCGGGGCGCTTGACGAAACCATAGCCGCGAACGCGGTTGAACCATTTGACCTCCACTGCCTCGAACGCTCCGGCATCCTCCGCAAGTGCCTTGCGATCGGCGCGTTCGGCCGATGGCATGGACGAGCGCGGCTGCTGCGGCAAGGCCATTGAGGTATCAATCGACAGCACTTTCTTGGCCTGGAACCCGCGATCAAGCTTCACCGGCACGCATTCAATGAGCGCGCCTTCCGGCACGCTTCGACGACCGTGCTCACGAAGAACACTGAAGTGCAAGAGCACGTCACCTTCGACCTCATCGCTGACGATGAAGCCGAACCCGCGTGTCGCGTCGAACCATTTTACCCGCCCACTGATGGGCGCCATCTCGGCCGGACCCGAGCGATCGTCCGACTCCATTACGTGGTCATTGCCCCCTTCGGCGATAAGAACAGAAGTACGCACCATGACGCACTTTTAACATGTGTAGGTGTGTCGGGAAACCGACTTTAGGGTGGTGAACGTTAATCTATGTTAATTTCTGTGCGGTCGAGCTGATCAGAAAGGGCCTCGAGGTCGAAAGGCGCTCCTGGAGCGAGACCCGCAATGGTCCGGGCAAGGCCGAAACCATGTCCGGCCCGAACCATCGTCGCGATCCATTTCTCGCGCTGGCGATGGTCGGGTGCTGCATGGGCAAATGGACCCAGCCCTCGCCGCTTGGCGAAGCGCAACGCGGCCGCGACGGATTGCGCATCCGCATGCGCATCGGCAGCGGTTCGATCATCCTCCTCGACCCCGTCAAGACGGAGCTTTTGCGTGAGCCGCTGCTTGCCGTAGCCGCGCGCGCTCAGCGAGCGAGACGTGTTGAGCGCATAGGCGGCATCATCAACATAACCGAGCTTCGCCAGGCGGTTGATCAACGCATCGAGGTCGGGAGCTGTGCCGTCTTTCCAGCCACGCTCGCGAATCTTGCGCGAAAGATACGAACGAAGCTTGGAGCGGGTGGTCGCATACTTGCCGACGTAGCGAAGCGCGAGCTCCTGCAGACTGCTGTCGTTCAGCTCTTGCCGCCTAGGTCCGCGCTTGGTGAGTGTCATCACGCCGTTTTTGTGCCACAGTGCCTCGCCAATGGGGAAGCCGCTGCGAAAAAGTCATGCAGCAATTGGGATGGAAACAGGCAGGGAATGAACTGCGTGCTCGAGCGCAATAAATCGGTGACAGAGAAGCTCGCGCCTGCCGGCGCAACGGCAACGCTCGACCCATTGCCCCGCCGCCTCGCGGATTTCGGCACCATTGGCGAAGCGCTCGACTATGCAGCGCAGGGGCGCCGCGGACTGAATTTCCACGATGCCCGAGGAACGTTGACGCGCGCCTATCCTTTCTCTGAGCTGCGCGAAGACGCGCTTGTCGTCGCTCGCCGGTTCATGCAGCTCGGGATCGGACCCGGCGATCGCATTGCACTTGTTGCGGAAACCGGCGCAGAATTCGCCGCGAGCTTCTTTGGCGCTGTCTATGCCGGCGCATGGCCTGTTCCGCTGCCGCTGCCGACGAGTTTCGGCGGGCGCGAGGCCTATGTCGAACAGCTCGCGGTCCAGCTCGGAAGCTGCGATCCTGCGCTGTTTTTGTTTCCACCCGAACTCGCCGACTTCGGCGGTGAGGCGGGTGACAAGGCGGGTATCGAGTGCCGCTCGTGGGATTCTCTCGCCGAGATCGAGCAGGCACAGGGGGAGCTGCCGGCGGCAAAGACCGACGATATTGCCTATCTTCAATATTCGAGCGGCTCGACGCGTTTCCCTCACGGTGTTGCGGTCACCCACCACGCGCTCCTCGACAATCTTCGCGCGCATGGAATCGGGCTTCAGGTTCTCGATACCGACCGGTGCATCTCGTGGCTTCCCTGGTATCACGACATGGGCCTCGTCGGCTGTTTCCTGTCGCCGATGTCGCTTCAGATCTCGGTCGATTATCTAAAGACGGAAGATTTCGCACGGCGCCCCCTCGCGTGGCTCGACATGATCACGCGCAACCCTGGCACCAGCGTCAGTTACTCGCCGACCTTTGGCTATGATATCTGCTCACGCCGGATGAGCTCGCAAACGCGCGCCGAAGACCGGTTCGACCTTTCGCGCTGGCGGATCGCCGGGAACGGCGCCGACATGATTCGTCCTGACGTCATGCAGGCCTTCGTCGATTGCTTCGACGCAGCCGGGTTCAAGGCGACTGCCTTCTGCCCGAGCTACGGCCTTGCCGAAGCGACGCTCGCGGTTTCCCTGATGCCGCCAGGCGAAGGGATCCGGCTTGAACTGGTCGAGGAAAACGAACTCTCCGGCGGAACGCCGGATACGAAGCGACCCCGGCGTTACCGCGCCGTCGTGAATTGCGGAAAGCCCGTTACCGGGATGGAAATCGAGATCCGCGGCGCTACCGGCGAGATTCTCGCCGAGCGCGCAATCGGGAAGGTTTACGTGCGCGGCGCCTCGGTCATGCACAGCTATTTTCGTGACATCGAGTCGACCAATGCCTGCCTTTCGTCGGATGGTTGGCTCGATACCGGCGACATGGGCTACCTCTCGGACGGCTATATTTACATCGTCGGCCGCGCCAAGGACATGATCATCATCAACGGCCGCAACCATTGGCCTCAGGATATCGAGTGGGCCGTGGAGCAACTGCCGGGTTTCAAATCGGGCGATATCGCCGCCTTCGCCATAACAGGCCCAAGTGGCGAGGAAACTCCAGCTGTCCTCGTTCATTGCCGGATCTCGGACGCCGAGGAGCGCGGCCGTCTTCGCGACGAAATCCGCGAGCGCGTGCGGGCAATCACGGGGATCACGCCCGTCGTCGAGCTCGTTCCGCCACGAACGCTCCCGCGAACAAGTTCCGGTAAGCTGTCGCGTACCAAGGCCCGCAATCTTTACCTGTCCGGCGAAATCCAGCCCTACGACATCGCTGCCTGAGCCGGTCTCGCCCCGGTTCCGTTAGCGCGAAGACCAAAACGCTTGTTTGATTCGCGTTTACATGCTGTGGCTAACGGACTGCGCGAAAGCAGGGGCAAGCAACTTCATGGACCGAATGCATGGTTGGGTAGGCCGGAAAGACCGGCGTCCGATTGCCACGGACGCTGTCGTTCGTCGTGCTGACGGGACCGAGCTAAACGTCCGATTGGCCGACCTCTCGGACGAGGGATGCCGAATCGAATCCGAGCCCGAGCCTCTTCGGATCGGCGAATGGATCGAGATCGTCGTTTCCTCGTCAGGAAGCGTGAAGGCGCAGGTTCGTTGGGCTCTCGGCACGAGCGCAGGTGCAAAGTTCGACGCCGGCGAGGAAGCCTAGTCCGCTATCGTTCGACTCCCGTTGCCGTTCGTTATCGCGGTGAGTAGTCGGCTCGTGCAATGACCGCCCACAAGCCCGGAGATCCCCTCACCCTTAACCGGCTTTACGGCCGCTCCAGCGGGCACAAGTTACGCAAGGGCCAGCAGGAACTCGTCCAGAATCTGCTGCCGGCTCTTGAAATACCCCAGGACGGCGAGATCACGTCGGCGCGTTTGTTCGGCGAGCACCGGCCGCTGCATTTCGAGATTGGCTTTGGCTCAGGCGAGCATCTGGTGAACCGCGCCGACATGCTGCCGGATCACGGTTTCTTCGGCGCCGAGCCCTTTCTGAACGGTGTCGCGGCAGCGCTTGCGCATATTCGCGAAAAGCACCTCACGAACGTTCGCATCTGGCGCGGCGATGCACTGGAAGTCCTTCAGCGCGTTCCCGATGGGAGCCTGAGTTTCCTCTATCTGCTGCACCCGGATCCCTGGCCCAAGGCGCGCCACGCCAAGCGAAGAATGGTGAATGACGGTCCCGTCGACTTGTTCGCGGCAAAGCTAAGATCGGGAGGCGAGTTTCGGCTCGCGACCGATGATCCTGTCTATCTCAACTGGTCGCTGATGGTCATGCAACGACACGCTGACGATTTCGAATGGCTGGCAGAGCGTCCGAGCGATTTTCTTGAGCCCTCGGGCGGCTGGATAGAAACCCGCTACGGCGCAAAGTCCCGTCGCGAGGGCCGCCGGCCCTATTACCTTCGCTACCGCCGAACCTGAGCTGGAGTTAGGCGCACGAGCCGCGCTCCGTCCCCGTCCTCCAGGAGATAAATCGCACCCTCAGGCCCCTGCCCAACCCAGCGGATGCGGCTGTGGAGGTTCCAGCGATCGGCTTTGTTCGCCGTCTCTCCCTTGAAGGTAATCCGGATGAGCGACTGACCGGAAAGGCTGCCGATGAAACCATTGCCCTTCCATTGGGGAAACAGGTTGCCGTCGTAGATGAGAAGCGTCGTCGGCGAGACCGATGGCACCCAGAAGAGCTTGGCCCGCTCGAGATCCGGCCGGCTTGCAGGCTTTGGAATGGGAACTCCGTCGTAATTACGGCCCTCAGACACGAGCGGCCAACCATAGTTCCTGCCGGGAATGATTAGGTTAAGTTCGTCCCCGCCACGCGGTCCCATCTCCGTTTCCCACAAGCGGCCCTGCGCGTCGAAGGCGAGGCCGTAGGGATTGCGATGCCCGCTGGCCCAGCTTTCGGCAGGCGTCCAATTGGGCCCCGGCCATCGAAATGCGTGCCCGCGAACGTGCGCGGCCGCTTCGGTATCTTCCGGGGGGTCCGTGATGGTCACCATTGTGGCGCCCGTGCGGCCAGCCATGGGATTGCCGGGCGCCGGCTTTCCGTCGAGCGAAAAGTGAAGGATTTTGCCGATCGGCTGGTTGGGGTCCTGCGCAGGCGTGAACCGCTGCCGTTCCCCCGAACTCAGGAACAGCGACTTTCGATCAGGCGCAAAGGCAATGATCGCACCAAATTGCCCGCCCTCGCCGCCCGCCGGGTCATGCCAGAGCCGTTCAAGATTCTGCAGGTGCGCACCGCGTGGGTCGCTTGCAAGCGTCCCCCGGGCGAGCGCGAGGCCACTTCCCCCGGCCGCGGAAGGTTCGGCGTAGGTCAAATAAACCTGCCGGTCGGTTGCAAAGGACGGCGAGACGGCAACATCGAGAAGACCGCCCTGGCTCGAAGCCACAACGCGCGGCGCGCCGCTCACGGCAACCTTGCTACCATTGGCCACATCGACAAGCCAAAGCCGCCCAGCTTTCTCGGTGACGATCGCGCGGGTCGAGTGCGGAAGGAACGCCAAGGCCCAAGGCTGGTCGAAGGTGCTGACCGGGGTGATCGTGAAAGGCGGATCGCTGGCCGTCGAACGGCTCCCCCCGCCGTCAGTCGAAGCGTTTTCGGCACCGCTGGTCGTCGTTGCCGCCGTGCCGCAGGCGGCGAGTACGAGACAAAGGCCATGACGCGCGACACGCATCTTCATTGCATCTGTTCCGTTCTGACTTGGTGAACCGCGAGGAAGCATTTACGCACGAACAGGCAATGACGATGCACCGCTGCAGCTTACTCTCTCTTGCGACCGCTGTTCCTCCCAATGTGATGGAGCAGAGCGAAGCGAAGCTGCGGGCCCGTGAGGCGTTCGGCGGCAAAAAGGCGCTCTTCGACCGGCTCGCAGGCGTATTCGACAATGCCGGTATCGCGCGGCGTCACCTCGTCGCTCCGGCGGACTGGTACATGGCCGAGCACGGCTGGCACGACCGCAACCAAGTCTATCTCGCCGCCGCCGAGCAACTGTTTGTTGAAGCCGCGACCGCGGCGATCGAGAAGGCCGGTCTCACGGCCTCGGACATCGATGGAATCGTCGTCGTCTCGACGACCGGAATTGCGACTCCAAGCCTCGATGCCCGCTGTGCGAAGCGCATGGGGTTCCGCGACAATATTCGCCGCGTTCCTGTGTTTGGACTGGGCTGTGCAGGCGGCGTCTCCGGGCTATCGCTCGCGTCGCGCCTCGCCCTTGCCGACCCCGGCAGCCTGTGGCTCTTCGTGACCGTAGAGACGTGCTCGATTTCCATTCGTCTCGACAGCGAGGATCCTGCGGCCGTCGTTGCAACCGCGCTTTTCGGCGATGGCGCGGCGGCGGCCGTTGTGACGAGCGGCGTCCACAGCCTTGCGCACATTGCGGGCTCGGCTGAAAAGCTCTGGCCCGACACCCTTCGGATCATGGGCTGGGACGTCGAAGATCCCGGACTGTCGGTGGTATTCGACCGCGCGATCCCGCCTTTTGTCGAAGCCGAACTCGCCGACGCCATTTCCGAAATCACCAGTACGCTTGGAACAAGCCCTTCGAAGATCGATCGCTTCTGCTGTCATCCCGGCGGCGTTAAGGTCATCGATGCGATCGAGAGTTCGCTCGACCTCAACCAGGGCGACCTTAACCTCGAACGCGAGGTTCTCCGCGACTTCGGCAACATGAGCGCGCCAACGGTCTTGTTCGTTCTCGATCGGCTTCTCGCGCAGGGACTCCCGGACAACGTGATGCTGACGGCCTTTGGCCCCGGCTTCACCTGTGCTGGACTGCTGCTCCAGCCCGCGTGATCCTCAATGTTGGCATCCTCGCGCTCGTGACGTTCGAGCGTCTCGCGGAGCTTTGGCTGGCGAAGCGCAACACGAGACGGTTGCTGGCGATGGGGGCCCAGGAATTTGCGGCCGGACATTATCCGCTGATCGTCGGGCTCCACGCGGCGTGGCTTGTCTGCCTGTGGTGGTTTGCGCTTGCACGTTCGATCCAGCCCTTCTGGCTCGCGCTGTTCTTTCTCATTGAACTCGGGCGGGTCTGGGTTCTCTCGACGCTGGCGCAGCGCTGGACCACGCGAATTATCGTCCTGCCGGATACCCCGCTCGTGAACCGCGGACCCTATCGCTTCGCCGATCATCCCAATTATCTCGTGGTAATCGCGGAAATTCTCGTGCTGCCCCTGGTCTTCGGCCTGTGGCCCATTGCACTCATTTTCTCGGTGTTGAACGGTGTTCTCGTCGCGGTTCGCATCCGGGCCGAAGATCGGGCGCTTGGCCGGCTTCACGACCGGCAGACGTAAAGTCCTCGCCTTTCGTTGGTGATCGCGCACCTGAGATGCGAGTTTGCTGCGCTGATATCGGAAAAAATGTTCGCATTCCGACGGCGACACGGTCGTGACGTTGAAGTCGCTGAAGGTCGGAAACGCGGTCCTTGAGCCCGCTGACGCGCACGCTTGCCGTAGTGCTCGGACCAGCCTATATCGCGGGTCTCTCCTCGACATCGTCAGATGCCTGAGGCTGGGGCCCCACGGCTCCGGTCCGAGAGACCTTTCGGGTTTTTGAAGGAAGCAGGAAGTGGCGGATGTCGCGGCGCTCGCGAAGCAAATCGAGCCGGAGGTGAAGAGCCTCGGGTACGAGCTCGTGCGCGTCGCAATGATCGGAGGCACCAGCGATCCGACGCTCCAGGTCATGGCCGAGCGGCCCGATACCCGCCAGCTCGACCTTTCAGACTGCGAAGCCATTTCACGAAGACTGTCGGATTGGCTCGACCAGAACGATCCTGTCGAAGGCAGCTATCGGCTTGAAGTGAGCTCGCCCGGCATCGACCGACCGTTGACCAGGCTCAGTGACTATGCCGACTGGGCCGGGCACGAGGCCCGCATCACCCTTGCGGACCAGCGAGCCGGCCGCAAACAATTCTCGGGCACGCTTGAGGGGATCGAGGCCGAGGACGTGAAGCTCATCGACAAGAGCGGTCAGGCTCACCTCCTGCCTTTCTCGCAGATCGCGTCGGCCAAGTTGCTCTTGACCGACAAGCTCATCAACGCCACCGCGCCGCTCAGCACCGAGGGCGCCGACACCATCAAGACGATAGAGGAATAAGACTACATGGCCACTGCACCCGCTGCCGTCAGCGCCAACAAGGCCGAGCTGCTAGCCATTGCCGACAGCGTCGCGCGCGAAAAGCTCATCGATAAGGGCATTGTCATCGAGGCGATGGAAGATGCCATCCAGCGTGCCGCTCGTGCCCGCTACGGCGCCGAGAACGACATCCGTGCCAAGCTCGACCCGACGAGCGGTGACCTTCGTTTGTGGCGCGTTCTTGAAGTCGTCGAGGCACCGGAAGACCACTTCAAGCAGATCGACGAAAAAGGCGCGCAGAAGCTCCAGAAGGGCGCGTCGATCGGTGACTTCATCGTTGACCCCCTCCCTCCGATCGAATTCGGGCGGATCGCGGCTCAGGCTGCCAAGCAGGTGATCTTCCAGAAGGTCCGCGATGCCGAGCGCGAGCGCCAGTATGAAGAATTCAAGGATCGCATGAGCGAAGTCATCACGGGTGTCGTGAAGCGGGTGGAGTTCGGCCACGTCGTCGTCGACCTTGGCCGCGCCGAGGGCGTTATCCGCCGCGACCAGCAGATCCCGCGCGAAATGGTCCGCGTCGGCGATCGTATTCGCTCGCTGATCCTGTCGGTGCGGCGCGAAGCTCGGGGTCCGCAGATCTTCCTGTCACGCGCACACCCGGATTTCATGAAGAAGCTGTTCGCGCAGGAAGTGCCCGAAATTTACGACGGGATCATCGAGATCAAGGCCGCCGCGCGCGACCCGGGAAGCCGCGCGAAGATCGGCGTGATCAGTCACGACAGCTCGATCGACCCCGTCGGTGCCTGCGTCGGCATGAAGGGAAGCCGCGTCCAGGCTGTCGTCCAGGAACTCCAGGGCGAGAAAATCGACATCATCCCCTGGAGCGAAGACACCGCGACCTTTGTCGTCAATGCGCTCCAGCCGGCAACGGTCAGCCGCGTCGTGATTGACGAGGAAGAGAGCCGGATCGAAGTCGTTGTACCGGACGATCAGCTGAGCCTCGCCATCGGGCGACGTGGACAGAACGTTCGGCTTGCAAGCCAGCTCACCGCCTCACAGATCGACATTCTCACCGAGGCGGACGCAAGCGAGAAGCGCCAGCGCGAGTTCGTCGAGCGGTCCGAGATGTTCCAGAGCGAGCTCGACGTCGACGAAACACTGTCGCAGCTGCTCGTTGCGGAAGGCTTCACGAGCCTTGAGGAAGTGGCCTACGTGCCGGTCGAGGAAATTGCCGCGATCGAAGGTCTCGACGAAGATATTGCCTCCGAGCTTCAGAACCGCGCGACCGAGGCACTCGATCGCCGCGAAGCCGCGGCGCGCGAGGAGCGTCGCTCGCTTGGAGTCGCCGATGATCTTGCCGGCATTCCGCACCTTTCCGAACAGATGCTCGTGACGCTGGGCAAGGCCGGCATCAAGACGCTTGATGACCTTGCGGACCTTGCAACGGACGAACTAGTCCAGAAGAAGCGGGTTGAGCAGCGCCGTCGGGAGCCGAGCAACCGGCCCGAGGACAAGGGCGGTCTCCTCGCCGAATATGGCCTCAGCGAAGAGCAGGGCAACGAGATCATCATGGCGGCGCGGGCACACTGGTTCGAGGACGAGCCGGCCACTGGGCAGGAGGACGCGGTTGCGGACGAAGCCCAATGACAAGCCTCGTCTAGGCAAATCGGTTCGCCGCGGGCGGAGGCGCGAGGGCGCCGTCGCTGAAGCGCGCGGCACCGAGCCGCGCGCCGCGACCTCGAGTGACGATGGAAGCGCGCAAGACGATGAGGATCGGCATCAGCCCGAACGCACCTGCGTCCTCAGCAGGCGCAAAGCGTCCCGCGAGGAACTCATTCGTCTCGCGCTTGGTCCGGACGGGAACATTGCGCCCGATGTTCGCGCACGGGCTCCCGGCCGGGGCGCCTGGATTGGCGTCACGCGCACAGAACTCGATTCGGCGATCGCCAAGGGCAAGCTGAAGGCGGCCCTGCAGCGCGCGTTCAAGGCCACGTCCGTCGGTATCCCGGCAGACCTTGGCGAGCGTGCGGAAGCCGCGCTCCGCCAGGTTGTCCTTGATCGGCTCGGTATGGAATCGCGTGCGGGAAACCTCGTTACGGGATCCGAGCGGATCGAAAATGCGGCCCGCGCCGGAAAGGTCCGGCTGCTGATCCATGCGGCCGATGCCGGCGAGGATGGGCGCAAACGCATGGACCAGGCTTGGAGAGTTGGCGGAGGTGGTCCTCAGGGGGTGATATTCCCGGAAGGACGCACTATCTTGTCATTGGCTTTGGGGCGCGAAAATGTGGTACACATTGCCCTGACCGATGTCGCCGCCGCTTCGCGTGTCCAACACGCGCTTGTCCGGTGGCGATCTTTCACTGGCCCGACGAGCGGTCCGGAAGGCGGAGAACCCGCCTTGAGGACAGGCTCGGCTGACGAAGACTGAACGAAGGAACAGAATGGCAGACCAGACCGACAAACCGAAGCTTGGCACCCGGCCATCGCTGGGGCTCAAGCGCACGGTCGAGACCGGCAAGGTCAAGCAGAGCTTCAGCCACGGGCGCTCCAACACGGTCGTGGTTGAGGTCAAGAAACGCCGGATCATCGGTCGTCCAGGCGAGGCCCCCCCGCCCGAGGCGCCCAAACCGGCTCCGGTCGCCGAAGCGCCCAAGCCGGCGCCAAAGCCCGCGGCACCAGCACCGCAGCCGCGACGTACGTCCCCGCAGGATGATATTTCGGCTCGAAGGGAAACGCAGGCTCGCCTTCTGCGCGAGGCCGAAGAAGCGCGCATGACCGCGCTCGAGGAGGCTCGTCGCCGCGAAGAGCAGGCGCGTAATTCCGCCTCCGAAGAGGAACGTCGGCGGGCTGAAGATAATCGCAAAGCTGAAGAAGCGGCGATCGAACAGGCCCGTGTCGAGGCTGAAGAAGAAGCACGCCGCGTAACCGAAGCCGAAGCCGCTCCGGCGGTCGAGGCCGAACCGGCTCCCGCCAAGGAACCGGAAGCGCCGCGCGAAGTCCGTCGCCCGGCCGGTCACGCCCCGGTTCCCCGTCGGCCCGAACCAGCACGTCCGAGCCGCGGGCGGGACGATCATCGTCAGCGCGGCAAACTAACCGTAACGCGCGCGCTTTCCGGTGAGGATGACAGTCGGGCTCGTTCCCTCGCGGCGCTGCGGCGCGCGCGGGAAAAGGAAAAGCGGCACCACATGGAGTCGGGACCTTCTGCGAAACAGGTCCGCGACGTGGTGGTTCCGGAAGCGATTACGGTCCAGGAACTCGCCAATCGCATGGCCGAACGCGGCGCTGATCTCGTCAAATCCCTGTTCAAGATGGGCATGCCGGTAACGCTGACGCAAACGATCGACCAGGACACGGCCGAACTGCTGGTGACCGAGTTCGGGCATCGCATCAAACGCGTCGCCGATAGCGACATCGACATCGACACCAGCGCCGACGTTGATGCGCCCGAAACGATGACGGCCCGTCCCCCCGTTGTTACCATCATGGGTCACGTCGACCACGGCAAAACCTCGCTGCTTGACGCGATCCGGGGTGCCAATGTCGTCTCCGGGGAGTCCGGCGGCATTACCCAGCACATCGGCGCCTATCAGGTGCAGCTCCCCGACAAGTCGAAGATCACCTTCCTCGACACGCCGGGGCACGAAGCGTTCACCGAGATGCGGGCCCGCGGCGCGAACGTCACGGACATCGTCGTGCTTGTCGTCGCGGCCGATGACGGGCTTCGCCCGCAGACCATCGAGGCGATCAACCATACCAAGGCGGCCGGCGTGCCGATGATCGTTGCAATCAACAAGATCGATAAACCCGAAGCGCGTGCGCAGAAGGTCCGCGAGGAATTGCTCCAGCACGAAATCATCGTCGAAGAGCTTGGCGGCGAGATCCAGGACGTCGAAGTCTCCGCAACCAAGAAGACCAATCTCGACAAGCTGCTCGAAGCCATCGGGCTCCAGTCCGAGATCCTCGAGTTGAAAGCCAATCCCGACCGACCCGCCGAGGGCACGGTCATCGAGGCCAAGCTCGACAAGGGCCGAGGCCCGCTCGCAACGGTGCTAGTTGAGCGCGGGACCTTGAGGGTCGGCGACGTCTTCGTCGCGGGCGCCTCGAGCGGCAAGGTCCGCGCGATGATCGACGACAAGGGACGCCAGGTGAAGGAAGCGGGACCGTCGGTGCCCGTCGAAGTCCTTGGTCTTTCCGCCGTCCCGGCTGCCGGCGACCCGTTCACGGTCGTCGAAAACGAGGCACGCGCGCGCGAAGTTGCCTCCTATCGTCAGAGCGTTCTCGATCGCAAGCGCACAACCAGTGCGCCCATGAGCCTTGAGAATATGTTCGCGAGCCACGCCTCGACGACGATGGAGTTCCCGCTGGTCGTCAAGGCGGATGTCCAGGGTTCGGTCGAAGCCATCGTCCATGCCCTCAACCGCCTGTCGACGGACGAAATCAAGGTCCGCATCCTGCATTCGGGCGTTGGTGCGATTACCGAAAGCGACGTGACGCTGGCGAGCGCGAGTGGCGCGCCCATCATCGGCTTCAACGTCCGACCGAATGCGAAGGCGCGCGAGGTCGGCGAGCGTAACAAGGTCGAGTTCCGCTACTACGACGTCATCTATCACCTGACGGACTGGGTGAAGGCGGCGATGGGCGGCCAGCTTGGTCCCGAGATCATCGAGACGGTTGTCGGACGCGCGAGGGTTCAGGAAGTCTTCCCAGCCGGGAAGAGGGACAAGGCTGCCGGTCTGCTGGTCCTCGAAGGCATCATTCGCAAGGGTCTCAACGCCCGGCTTACCCGCGAAGACGTCATCGTTTCCAAGACGACGATCAGCTCGCTGCGGCGCTTCAAGGACGATGTCGCTGAAGTTCGCGCCGGGCTCGAATGCGGCGTGCTGCTTGCCGATACCAACGACATCAAGCCGGGCGATAGCCTCGAAGTGTTCGAGGTCGAGGAGCGCGCCAGGACTCTTTGAGCCTGGCCCGCGCCTTTATCTGGCAATGTCGGTGGCGGTGAATGAGGACGATCGCGTGTTGCACCGGTCCATACAAAAGGTCGGAGGAACGTTCACAGTGGCGCCCGGCGTTCGGATCGAGGGATGTCGTGTCTCGATGACCAGGTTTCCCGATTGTTTCTCCATCGAGGCCAGCTGCTGATGCGCCGCCAGGAGAGTCAGGAAGGACGCTCGGTTCGCCTGCTTCGCGTGGGCGAACAAGTGCGCCATGTCCTCAGCGAGCTGTTGCAACGCGGCGAAGTGCATGACGATGTCCTGAATACGCATCTCGTCAGCATCACCGAAGTGCGCATGTCTCCCGACCTTCGCCATGCAACCGTTTTCGTGAAGCCGCTCCTTGGTGAAGACGAGGAACCGGTGCTGAAGGCCCTTCGCCAGAACACCGCATTCTTTCAACGGGAAGTCGCCCAGCGCGTGCGCACGAAATATGCTGCGAAACTCAAGTTCCTCGCCGACGAAAGCTTTGACGAAGGAAGCCACATCGACGCAATTCTTCGCTCCGGCCACGTGGCGCAGGACCTGGAGGGTGAATGAAGCCTTTCGTGCTCGTCCCCGTCTCAGCCCGGTTGATCGGCGTTTTGCCCTTTACCGCGGACACGAACGAAATCTGAGAAGGGCTCCAGTCTCTACGGCACCTCATTCCTCAGCTGTTTCAGTGTGCGCTTAGGGAAAATGGACAAAGATCGAGAGGATTGCCCGTTCGATAAGCTCGGTCAGACGATGCTTGGCGCGGGTTGCCGCGCCGAGACGTTCGCGGAGCATTTGCGCGGGCCGCTGAAAGCCGCCTGCGCAGAAGATGGGGAAGTCTGGCAGATCTATTCCAACGACTTTGGACCTGAAGGGTTTGACCAGAGCATCGACCGGTATCTGTCGAACCCCTCCAATCTCACCTTCGTGCTGTTCGCCGGCGACGAGCTTGCCGGCATGTCGAGCTATATTGGGATTGATCGGACGCGCCAGGTCCTGGAAATCGGTGGAACTTACTACCGACCAAAGTTTCGCGGCACTGGATTCAATCGCCAAGTCAAGGACATGATGCTGCGACGCGCCTTTGACTGCGGCATTCGCCGCGTCGAGTTTCGCGTCGATCGCCGCAACGCGCGAAGCCAGGCCGCCATGAAGAAGCTCGGTGCCGTCCGCGAGGGCGTGCTTCGGCAAGACCGGATTACCTGGACCGGTCACGTACGCGACACCGTACTGTTCGCGATTCTCAAGGACGAATACTCCTCTCAAGCTTGATCGCGACATTCAGGAGCACTTCGCAGCGGATTGCGCGTTAGATCCTGATGATACGCGCAATCGGCCTTGCCTTAGCCGACCTTGGGAACGGTCGGGTGCTTGCGATCCTGCTTCAGGCAGCCGCAATCTCGCTGCTTATTTTCCTCATCATCGCTGGTCTTCTTTTTTGGCTGCTTGCGGGCACCGACCCTTGCAACCTGCTCGGTCTTGGAAGCTGCCGTCTGGGGATTGGAGGCGGCTTCGTTGGAGCCATCAGCCTCACGCTCCTTGGCGCCTGGTTCATTTTTCCGGCCGTCGCAATCACGGTCATCACGGCCTTCTCGGACCGCGTCGCCCGTGCTGTCGAGGAGCGCCATTACCCCGCGATTGCGAAAACAGCTCGTCCGATGGGCGTTCCACAAGGAATGCTCATGGGCCTCAGATCGGCATCGCGGCTCATCCTCTTCAACCTCTTGGCGCTCCCCTTCTACTTGGCCCTGCTTTTGACGGGCGTCGGCCCCTTCATTCTCTTTGTAATCGTGAACGGCATCGCCTTCGGGCGTGATCTCGCAGAGCTCGCTGCTGCGCGGCATGGTAATGCCGTCTCGCGCCGCGAATGGCTCCGGCAGACGCGCGGGGGGCAGCACCTCATTGGCGTCGTGGTCAGCGTTTTGTTTCTCGTGCCGGTCGCCAATCTCCTCGCCCCGGTGATTGGTGCCGCTGCTGGCGTCCACCTCTTCAACAATTCATTCTGGACGATGAAACTTGGACGAACACAAAAGGGACGAGCCTGACGTCCCCTCGCCTAACCGCTCGTCGGAATGACAATTGCGGCAATAAATCCACCGTCCGGACGATTGGCGAAGGTGAGCTTTCCTCCGTGCGTATCCGCGACCGCTTCCGCAATGCTTAGGCCAAGGCCCGCTCCGCCAGTGTCCCGGTTGCGCGACGGTTCGGAGCGATAAAAGGCACTGCTGATCCGTTCGAGATCCTGGGCCGGGATACCGGGTCCCCGGTCGAGAACGGAAAGCATCACCTCCTGGCTATTGCCGTCGACCTCCACTTCCGCAGTGCCGGCATAATTGAGCGCGTTATCCACAAGATTCCGGATCGCACGCCGGAGCAGGTTCGGCTGAACATCGAGAAGGTGCGAGCCGTCCGCCCAAAAGGTCACCGGATGGCCAAGTTCAGCATATTCATCGGCAATCGAGCGGGCGAGCTCGGATACGTCGACGCGAACGAACTTCTCACGCGACCTTCCCGTTCGCGCGAGTGTCAAAATATCCTCGAGCGTTGCGGTCATCTCTTCGATCGTCGTAATCATGCGCTCTCGCTCTT
Source organism: Sphingomicrobium sp. (assembly GCA_035944075.1). Lineage (GTDB taxonomy): Bacteria > Pseudomonadota > Alphaproteobacteria > Sphingomonadales > Sphingomonadaceae > Sphingomicrobium. Next base: position 20,977 of record DASZBO010000138.1, on the reverse strand, counting down.
CCTCCGGCTCGACCGATTCCGCGCGGATCCGCAGCGAGGCCAAGGGTGTTCGTAAATCATGACCGATCGCGCCGAGTGTTCGGTCCTTCTCCTCGAGCAGTTTCACGACCCGTTCGTTCATGGCGTTAAACGCGAGGATGGCGTTACGCAGGTCCGCGGGGCCCTTGGCCTCGACCGTCAATGGCTGGTTGCGCCCGCGAAAGGCCTCTGCGGCCTCCGTAAGATTGCGCAAGGGGCGGGCGAGCCGCAACGCGATGAGGACCGAGGCAAGAAGGACGAACAGATAGATGAGCACGGTTGCAACGACGAGTTCCGGCGTCACCAGCGGCGGCTGCCCGGGTACGAACAGGCGCGCGTTAAGCCAATGACCGTCAGTCAGCCGCGCCGAAAGGAGGATCGCCTGGAACGAGCGGTGGCTGTCGGTTGGCGAGTGATGCTCCACGGGTTGGGGGTCGATGGCCGCCCGAACATCGGTAACCTTTAATCCCGCGGCCGCGAGCGATTGCTGCAGGCGATCCTCGGTGTCGTCGCGACGCTGAAGGCCATTTCTGACGTTGCTCGTATCCTGAAGGTCATAATGTGAACCGCGACGTGAAGCGTCGGTCAGGACCAGCGAGCGGAAGTCCGGGACCGCCTGGGCGTAATCGGCTGCTGTCGTGGTAAAACGAGTGATCGCGGGCGCATCGATTTCCGCGCGGTTGAACTGGCGCCGCTGCGTAAGCACGTACGCGAAGCTCGCAAGCTGCGCCAAAAGCAGGGCGATGCCGATCAGAACCGCCATTTGCCCGACGAGGCTTTTTGGCAATCGCCGTTTCAAAGGCGCCGCACTTCGGTCGCGAGCGTGTAGCCGCCGCCCCAGACAGTCTTGATAAGCTGCGGATCGCCGGGATCGGCCTCGATCTTCTTGCGCAAGCGACTGATGTGGTTGTCGATGCTCCGCTCGAAGGCCCCCAATTCGCGATGCTGACTAAGGTCGAGCAGTTGGTCGCGCGTCAGCACCCGTTTGGGATGAGTGACCAAGGCTAGCAGGAGATTGTACTCGCCGCTTGAAAGCGGCGTCTCCTCGCCGTCCTTACTTACCAACTGACGTTCGCCGGTCCGCAGCACCCAGTCGCCAAAGGCGTAAGCATCGGAATCTGGCGCCGTCACGCGGCCGTCGGCCGTCCGGCGAAGCACCGCCTTGATGCGCGCGATGAGTTCGCGCGGGCTGAACGGCTTGGTCACATAATCGTCGGCGCCTAGCTCCAAACCGACGATCCTGTCGGTCTCCTCGGCCTTGGCGGTCAGCAGGATCACGGGAGTTTTGCTGGTCGCGCGAATGAAACCGGCAAGCGACAATCCGTCTTCGCCAGGCATCATGATATCGACAAGCGCGATGTCGATGGAATGGGCAGCGATGATTTCCCTCGCAGCCGCCGCATCGCGTGCCTTCGACGCCCGGAAACCGTTTTTCGCGAGATAGGCGGCGAGAGGATCCAGGATATCACGTTCATCGTCGACGATGAGGACATGCGGTTCGGGGATCATGGCGGTTGGTTTAGCTTGAGCGGATGAAATTGCGAAAACTCCGGGACGACGAAGCCCCGGAGCCTTCAAGGTGGTCAATCAGAACGCGTTCCCGACGAGAGCGCCGATCAGTCCGCTGGCGACCGCCACCAGTACCGCATCATTGCCCGACTGGACCCAGCGGTAGCCGTAGGGGGCGGGCTGGAGGTTGTAATAACCGGGATTGTCGATGCGCCGGTAGTTCATGGCATAGCGACTGTCGAAACGATCGCCGCGATGCCATTGGCGTCCTTCAAATCGGCTGTTCGTGAACCGGTTCTGCGCAAATGCACGGTCGTTGTTCACAAAGCGGTTCTGGACGAACGAGCGGTTCTGCAGGAACGAGCGATTCTGGACCTGTTCGAACTGTCCGCGATCATGGCCACGGAAGTCCGCCGCTGCCGCCGGGGTAGCCGTAAAGCCGGTGAGAGCTATCGAAGCGCCGGCCAATCCAAGAACAATCTTTTTCATCTTATCTTCTCCATTCAATTCACACGCCGGCTTGGCGTTGATGGAGAATTGGGCCTCCCCTGTCGCACAACTATCCTCGGAAAACCCCTAAGTTGTCGCAAATTGTCGCAGCCAATTGCGAACGAGAGAGTTGGCGGCCTTCCCGTGTTCATGGCGTGTCATTGCCCCTTCGCGGGGACGAACTGGGACTTCCTCAAACGCGTGACGCGAAAGAGCCAAGCGTTCTCCTTTGCCCTGCGTAGTGGTAGGCGCTCGAAGACGCATCGATATCCACAGCGGAGTGACAGATGGCGAAAATGCCCGCCTTGTTCATCGGCCACGGTAGCCCGATGAACACGCTGGAGCGCAACGGCTTCACTGAAGCGTGGCAAGCGCTCGGCGACCGGCTTCCCGCTGCCCGGGCTATACTGGTGGTGTCGGCCCACTGGTTTTTCGGAGCGACGGCCGTCACCGCAATGGCAAAGCCTCGGACCATCCACGACTTCTATGGCTTCCCGCAGCAATTGTTTGATTTTCAATATCCGGCACCGGGGGCGCCCGAGGTGGCCGCGGAAATAACCGAAGTCGTGAAACCGACCTGGTGCGGCCTCGACCACGACCAATGGGGATTGGATCACGGTACGTGGAGCGTTCTTGCCCACTTGCGACCTGCGGCCGATGTCCCGGTCGTGCAGCTCTCGATCAACGCGCTGAAACCGCTCGAATACCATCTCGAGCTTGGCGCCAAGCTTGCTCAGCTACGCGATCGCGGAATCCTTATTCTTGGCAGCGGCAACGTCGTTCACAACCTTCGGGCAGTCGACTGGAACCAGCCCGACACCGGGTTCGACTGGGCGAAACGGTTTGATGATGCGGTTGCGGACCAGCTTGCCGAAAATGCGGGCGACATTCTCAGGGTGACCGGGCATGCCGACTACAAGCTTGCCGTGCCAACTCCGGATCACTTCATTCCACTGCTCTACATCGCCGGGCTCGCTGCCGCCTCCGGAGAGAAACTGAATGCGCTCGTTCGCGGCTATGCAATGGGTTCGTTGTCGATGAGCTGTTACGGGGTCGGCACCGATGCTGCCTGTCTTGAAGAGAGCGGAGCCGCATCTCTTCCGGAAGGCGTCCCAGCGGACCAGTCAAACGTCTGATTGCATCGACAGGAGAGAGCACCCCAGCGCGTAGCTCCCGACGCCCGCCTGTTCGCCGCTTCCGGTGCACATGAAAGCAATGCTTTCCCGGCCATGGCCGGTCCGACACGAGCGCGCTAACAGGCTCGGGATGGCGAAGCTCTACTTCTACTATGCGGCGATGAATGCCGGGAAATCGACCACGCTCCTCCAAGCCGATTTCAACTATCGCGAACGCGGCATGGAGACGATGTTGTGGACCGCTGCCCATGATGATCGCGCCGGCACGGGCACAATAGGCTCGCGCATCGCGCTGTCGGCGGCGGCATTCACGTTCGATGAGAAGGTCGATCTGTATCAGGCGATTACGGAAGAACGGAAAAAGCGCACACTCGATTGCATTCTCGTCGATGAGGCGCAGTTCCTGACCCAGGCCCATGTCCTTGCGCTGTGCGAAGTCGCCGACCACCTCGGTGTTCCCGTTCTCTGCTACGGCCTCAGGACCGATTTCCAGGGCAAGCTGTTCCCGGGCTCGGCCGCTCTCCTCGCGCTCGCGGACTCGCTTATCGAGCTAAAGGCGGTCTGCGAGTGCGGCCGCAAGGCGACGATGAACCTTCGGGTCGACGCGGAAGGTCAGGCGATCGCTTCCGGGGAGCAAACCGAAATCGGTGGAAACGAGCGCTACATCGCCCTTTGCCGGAAGCACTTCTTCGAGCGCCTGAGGGAAGGCCATGAGCGCCAGCTTAGTCTCTCGCTTTCGCGCAAGTAGATGCTTCACGGCTGGATAATCCTCGACAAGCCCGTTGGACTTGGCTCGACCCAGGCGGTGAGCGCGGTGAAACGCATTCTGCGCGAGGCACAGGAACCCAAAACTAAGGTGGGCCATGGCGGTACCCTGGATCCGCTTGCAAGCGGTGTCCTTCCAATCGCGCTGGGCGAGGCGACGAAGTTATGCGGACGGATGCTCGATGCGACGAAAACCTATGAGTTCGCGGTCCGGTGGGGCGTCGCGACCGATACGCTAGATGCCCAAGGGACGGTGGTCGCGAAAAGCGACGTTCGCCCGACCGTCCAGGCGGTCGAGGCCGCCCTCGCCTCCTTTACGGGTGATATCGACCAGATACCGCCGGCCTTTTCAGCGCTGAAGATCGCGGGCAAACCGGCTTATGCCCGGGCAAGAGCGGGTGAAGTACTCGAAATGAAGCCGCGCCGCGTGACTATCTATGACCTTGCTGTCCTGGGGTCCCATGATCCTGGCGAGACGCGATTCTCGGTCACGGTCTCGAAAGGCACCTACATTCGCTCACTGGCCCGCGATCTTGCCCAAGCGCTTGGAACCGTGGGTCATGTTTCCTATCTCAGGCGAACGCGCGCCGGACCGTTTCCAATCGAACATGCCATTTCGCTGGACTTTCTGGAGGAAGCCGCTAAGGGGCGCGCACTGACGAGGACGGTACTGCCGCTCGAAGTGGCGCTGGACGACATCCCGGCCCTTCTCGTCACCCCCGACCAGGCTCGTCTGCTCCGACATGGACAGATGCTGTTCGGGTTCCCCGCAAAGCCGGGGCTTGGATTGGCGATCTGCGAGGGAACTCCAGTCGCGCTGGTCGAAGCTGCGGCCGACGGCCTGAAGGTCGTCCGGGGGTTCAACCTTTAGACGAATAGGAGTGAAACGATGTCGATTACCGCGGAGCGCAAGCAGGCGCTCATCAGCGAACATGCGCAGGGCAAGGGCGACACCGGTTCGCCTGAAGTACAGGTCGCAATTTTGACCGAGCGCATCACCAATCTGACGACCCACTTCAAGACGCACGCGAAGGATAATCATTCGCGGCGCGGACTGCTGATGCTGGTCAACAAGCGTCGCTCGTTGCTCGATTACCTCCGTCGTGAGGACGAGAAGCGTTACGTCGACCTGATCGGCAAACTCGGCCTCAGAAAATAAGGCGTTGGAGCGGCCCATTTTGGGCCGCTTCGCATATGTTCAGTCCCGCAATTCGGCGGGGCTTCATGGGGGCACGAAAGATCGCCCCGAACCGTAGCGAGCCGGGCAGCTCGCAGATGTCCCCGGTCGCAATAGGGCGCCGGGTGAAGGGACAATAGATGTTCGATACCAAAACTGTTGAAATCGAGTGGGGCGGAAAGACGCTCAAGCTCGAAACGGGCCGCATTGCCCGTCAGGCCGACGGCGCAGTGCTTGCGACCCTCGGCGAAACCGTCGTGCTGTGCGCCGTCACTGCCGCCAAATCCGTCAAGCCGGGGCAGGACTTCTTCCCGCTGACGGTCCACTACCAGGAGAAGTTTTCCGCAGCCGGCCGCATCCCGGGCGGCTTTTTCAAGCGTGAGCGCGGCGCGACCGAAAAGGAAACGCTGACCAGCCGCCTGATCGACCGCCCGATCCGCCCGCTGTTCCCGGATGGCTTCTACAATGAAGTCCTCGTGATCGCGCAGGTCATGAGCTATGACGGCGAGAACGAGCCCGACGTCGTCGCGATGCTCGCCGCCTCGGCCGCACTTACCCTGTCGGGGGTGCCGTTCATGGGCCCCGTTGGCGCCGCTCGCGTCGGCTTCAGTAACGAGGGTGAATATATCCTCAACCCGACCCAGACGCAGATCAGCGAAGGTCGTCTCGACCTTGTCGTCGCCGGTACTCGCGATGCCGTGATGATGGTCGAATCCGAGGCAAAGGAACTCTCGGAAGACGAGATGCTTGGCGCCGTAATGTTCGCCCACCGCTCGATGCAGCCGGTGATCGAAGCGATCATCAAGCTCGCCGAGCAGGCCGCGAAGGAGCCCTGGGAGCTGGCGCCAAAAGGCGACAAGGCCGCGATCAAGACGCAGCTCAAGGACATCATCGGCGCCGACATCGACGCTGCCTATCGTCTGACCAGCAAGTCGGATCGAAGCGCGGCGTTGAATGTCGCGCGCGAGAAGGCCGCGGCTGCGTTCGCCGAAGCCGATCCGCAGGACCAGCTCGTTGCCATGAAGCTCGTAAAGAGCATCGAGGCCGACATCGTGCGTGGGGCGATCCTCAAGGAAGGCCGTCGCATCGATGGCCGCGACACCAAGACGGTCCGTCCCATCAGCATCAGTGTCGGCTTCCTGCCGCGCACGCATGGTTCGGCACTGTTTACGCGCGGTGAAACTCAGGCAATCGTAACGACGACGCTCGGGACGAAGGAAGCCGAACAGATGATCGATGGGCTCGAGGGCCTTTCGTACCAGCGCTTCATGCTGCACTATAACTTCCCGCCCTATTCGGTAGGCGAAGTGGGCCGTTTCGGCGCTCCGGGACGGCGTGAGGTCGGCCACGGCAAGCTTGCCTGGCGCTCAATTCACCCGATGCTGCCAAGCATCGAGGAATTTCCGTACACGGTACGTGTCCTTTCGGACATCACCGAGTCCAACGGATCCTCGTCGATGGCGACGGTTTGCGGCGGCAGTCTCGCACTGATGGACGCCGGCGTTCCGCTGAAGCGTCCGGTTGCCGGAATTGCGATGGGCCTGATCCTCGAGGGGAAGGATTTCGCGGTGATCAGCGACATCCTTGGCGACGAGGACCATCTTGGCGACATGGACTTCAAGGTGGCGGGAACGTCCGAAGGCGTGACTTCGCTCCAGATGGACATCAAGGTCGCAGGCATCACCGAAGAGATCATGAAGACCGCCCTTGCTCAGGCGAAGGACGGCCGTGCCCATATTCTTGGTGAAATGGCCAAGGCACTTGGCGAGAGCCGTCACGAGCTCAGCGCCCATGCGCCGCGGATCGAGACCATGAGCATTCCCAAGGACAAGATCCGCGAAGTGATCGGCACCGGCGGAAAGGTCATTCGCGAGATCGTCGCCGAGACGGGTGCAAAGGTCGACATCGACGATGATGGCATGATCAAGATCTCGTCGAGCGATCTCTCGCAGATTGAAGCGGCGCGTAACTGGATCCGCGGCATCGTCGCAGAACCGGAAGTCGGTCTTGTCTACACCGGCAAGGTTGCGAGCATCGTCGATTTCGGCGCGTTCGTAACGTTCATGCCCGGCAAGGACGGCCTGGTGCACGTCTCCGAAATCAAGAACGAGCGGGTCGAGAATGTCCGCGACGTTCTGCAGGAGGGCCAGGAGGTCAAGGTCAAGCTCCTCGAGGTCGATCCGCGCGGCAAGGTTCGCCTGTCGATGCGTCTCGTCGACCAGGAGACCGGTGAAGAGCTGCCTGACACCCGTCCACCGCGCGAACCGCGTGAAGGCGGGGATCGGGGCCCACGCGGTGACCGTGGCGACCGCGGCGACCGCCATCGGGGTGGTGGCGGCGGCGGCCGCGATCGTGACCGTGGCCCGCGGCGTGACCGCGGTGATCGTGGCCCGCGCGGCGAGCGTGGCGAGCGTGGTCCCCGCCGCGAGGGCGGTGAGGCAGGAAGCGAAAGCGGTCCCGAGCCGGAATTCGCCCCCGCGTTCCTGACCGGAAATAACGAAGACTGATTGCAGCGACCGCTGCTGACGGACGAAGGCCTCGCGAGTGATCGCGGGGCCTTTTCGTTTGTCCACCACCCTGCCCTAGCGCGTGCATTCGCTCACAAGCCCCTCGCTTGCCTTCAGGGCCGATCCTTTCCGAGCGCGACGAGGCCAATAGCGATCCCGCCGTCGACAATAGCCTAGGTTATTGTGATGATCGGGAATTGCCTCATGATCGTGATCGTTTTCTACCGTCGGGGGCAGACGATGAGCGATGATCTGAGTTACTATGCGCGGCGCCTGGAGCAGGAGCGCCGCGCGGCGGCTGCGTCGGAATGCCGCCATACGCGGCGGGTCCACGAGGAGATGGCCGAGCTTTACGCAAAGATGCTGCAAGTACTCGCATCGGCAGCGGATGATCCCCTCTGATTGCCTCGGGGGGAAAGGGGATCGCGCCTTCCATAGCTCTCACGTAAAATTGTGCCTCGGCTTCTTCTCAATTCCCGACGCCTTCGCGATCCCTTTCAGACCGCACCTCTTGGCCGGTTAAGTGGCGAGAGGCTGCACGGAAAACCAAGCCGGATCGGCCGTATCGTAATGCGCGCAGGCATTATCGACTGTTTCTCGCGTCCGGAATTCCCGAGGGCGGCGAACCTAGGGGTTTGCCGGGCTTGGTCCTGCGAGCCCCTTATCCTCCAACATGGGGCCGATGTCGGGGTCCTTGCCATAGAAAGCGCGGAACATCGTCCCATAATCCTGCGAGTGACCTCGCGAGAGAACAAGGCTGCGCAAGCGGTCTCCGTTCGCGCGAGTAAGACCGCCATGCGCCTGGAACCAGCCGAAAGCATCGTCTTCGAGCATTTGCGTCCAGAGATAGCCGTAATATCCGGCCGCATAGCCTCCCGACCAGATGTGTTCAAAATAGCTGGACCGATAGCGAGGCGGCACGTCCGTCACGTCTAGGCCCATGGCACCAAGGGCACTTGTCTCGAACTGATCGACGTCCTGCGCGGGAGCGGTTGGCGCAAGCGAATGCCATCGCATGTCGAGTTCAGCAGCAGCGAGCAGTTCGCCAAGATCATAGCCTTGATTGAAGGTCGACGCCTTGCGGATCTTCGCAACAAGCGCCGACGGCATTGGTGCGCCCGTCTGGTAGTGCACGGCATAATTTGCGAGGACCTTTGGATCGAGGGCCCAGTGTTCATTGAACTGCGACGGGAACTCGACGAAGTCGCGCGCGCTCGCACCAAGCGACGGGTAGGTGATGTTCTGAAAAAGGGCATGGAGCGCATGCCCGAATTCGTGGAACATCGTTGTCACATTGTCGAAACTGACAAGCGCGGGTTGGCCGCCGGCGGGCGCCGGGAAGTTCGCGACATTGTAGATGACGGGAGTCGTATTCAAGAGCTTCGACTGCGACACGAACGCGCTTGTCCAAGCGCCGCCGCGCTTGTTGTCGCGCTTGAAATAGTCGCAATAGAAAAGGCCAAGGTGCTTGCCGTCCGCGTCGAAGACTTCAAAGACGCGAACTTCCGGGCGCCAGACCGGCAAATCGTGCCGTTCCTTGAACGTGATGCCGTAGAGCTGGTTAGCCGCATAAAAGAGGCCCTTCTGAAGCACCGTGTTCAACTCGAAATAGGGCTTCACCTCATTCTGATCGATGTCGAACCGCGCCTTGCGAACGCGCTCGGCATATCGCTCCCAGTCCCAGGGCTGGACCGTGAAATTCTCTCCGCCAGACTTGATCATTTGGTCGATCTCGGCGGCCTCTCGCCGCTCCTCGGCGGCCGTTGGAGGTATGAGCTTCGCCATGAACGCCTCGGCCGTCGCCGGCGTTTGGGCCATCTGATCAGCGAGCGTGAATGACGCCCAGTTTGGATAACCGAGCAGAGCAGCCTTCTGCGCACGGAGCTGCGCAATCTGCGCGATCGTCTGCCGGGTATCGCTTGCGTCGCCCTTCTCGGCTCGAGTCCAGCCTTGCTCAAAAAGTTGCTTGCGCGTTGAACGGTCGGCGAGCGATTGAAGTGCCGGTTGCTGCGTCGTATTCTGAAGTGGGATCAACCACTTGCCGGTGAGACCACGTGCTTTTGCGGCCTCCGCGGCAGCGGCAACCTCGCCGCTGCTGAGGCCGGCAAGCGCCGCCGGGTTGTCGACAACCAGTCCCCCGGCCTTGGTCGCGGCGAGCAGCTTCTGACTAAACGCGGTCTGAAGCGTTGAAAGCTCCGTATTGATAGCCCGCAGCTTCGCCTGATCGGCGAGCGAGAGCTGCGCACCCGCGCGAATGAACCGCTGATAGACGACTTTCAGAAGTTGTTGCTGCTCGGGATCGAGATGCTGCTGACTGCGCTGATCATAAACCTGCTTCACCCGGCCAAACAGCTTGGGATTGAGATAGATTGCGTCGCTGTGCGCAGCGAGTTTCGGAGCAACGGCTTTCTGAATAGCGAGCCTTTCGGGATTTGCGTCCGTCTGACTGAGCACCGAGAAAACCGCTTGGGTCCGCTGAAGCATGCGACCGGAGCGCTCCATTGCAATCAGCGTATTTCCAAAACTCGGAGGTGCCGGGTTGTTCGCGATGCGCGCGATTTCGGCGGACTGTTGCGCCATGCCCTGCTCGATTGCGGGCAGAAAATCACTGTCGCGGATCTGATCGAAGCGCGGAGCCTGGAAGGGCAGCGAACTTTGGTTCGCAAATGGCCCACCGGCAGAAACGGGCGCCGCGGCGGCGGGTATCGCCATGGCCGCGATCGAAGCTGCAAGAAAACCGTAACGCCGTAGTTGCTTCTTCATTGGCGCGCTCCTGGACGCAGGACGAGCCTTGAACTTTGCCCCTCCGTTCCCGGCTTCGCAATGCCTTCGTAGGACCGGACCCGCTTAATCGTCCTTTGTAAGCCGCGGAAATAATCTTGAGAAATATCAATTGTGGCGTACGGCGCTTGACTCCCGCAGCCTGCCGTATCTTTCGTCGCCAACTCCGCACGGTATCGGCGTAATCGGCCTTGCGAAGGAGTTTTCGGAAAACCGCCAATTCAGCAGCTCAGAGCAGTGAGCGTCGTCAATCTTTTGAAAGTCGCGTGAGGCAATCGGATGAACGAGGACGTGCTCTCCAACATCCGCGCACGCGTTGAACGTTTCCGTTACCTCGCAACCATGATCAATGACGATAAAGTCGCGGCGATCTTGCGGCAAATGGCAGAGGAAGGCGAAGCTGATCTCCGGCGCCTTGAAGCGGAACAAAGTCGGCCGACCATTCGGCCGCCGAGTGCCAGCAATGATCTCAGCTGAAGCCTGCGTTCCGCCCCGTCGCCATTCCGGGATCCGTTGCGGCGGAAGATAATGGGCGTGCTTGGTTCGTGACGCCGCGAGACCAGTCGTCGAGATCGTTAATATGGTAGCGCACGTACCGGCTGTGCCGGCGGAACAATGGCCCCGTCCCTACCTTGCGCATTTGCTGAAGCTTTCGCGCGCTCAATCCCAGGTAGAATGCGGCCTGGTCGGTTGAAAGAAATGGTGTCCCTTTTCGTGCGCGGGCGGCACGCACGTTTTCGTCGTCCATCAAACGTCTCCACTCGCCAAGACTCAACTTCACCCCTTGAGGGGTGACGCGTGATGATGATCGGATCCGATTTGTCCTGGGGAGGCTCGAATTCGCGTACACCGTTTTTCGAGCCCCGTAGGAGCCGTTTAGCGCCTCTGCTGTTCTGGTGCCGGATCGGACTTTCCGCCGGCCATATGCTCCATCATTTCCGCGTGGCTTTCGGGAGCACTCGCCACCGCTTGTCGATATTGTGCCGGACTCATTTTCGGAAGCTGCCGGATGAAGGCAACCATGTCCCAGATGAGCTGATCGTCATGCGTTTTGCCCCATGCGGGCATGGCTGTGAACTTCACCCCATGCTTGATGACCCAGAACTGCTCGGACGGCGTCAGATCGTCGCCGCGCGCAAGTTCCGGTGCCGCTGGATACAGGCCCTGACTGAGTTCGGATCGTTCAAGCCCGGGTCCAAGGTGGCAGCCGGTGCACATTTCGCCATAGAGTCCCGCTCCAGCCGCAACCCGCTTCGGATCTTCGAAATCGGCGGGTACGCTCACGCGTCGGCCATAGTTGGCGATTGAGCGTTCGCGTAGTTCCTGGAGCGTAGCGGTGACGAGCGACGAATGCGGCGCGTCAGCGCCGACATCGTACACCCCGGCAAAAATGAAAGCACCGCCGAGTGCGCCAAGCACAAGCAGCACGAGCAATATGATGGCGACGCTTGGCAGGCGTTTTAGAAATTCTCTCGCCATAATCGGCTCCTCAATTCACGCGCAGCCGAACAAAGCCCATGGCTCCCAAAGGATTGTGGCCACCATAAAGTAGAGCCAGGGCATCGGGCACGAAATTCACGGCAAAAAGTCCGCCTACACCAAAGGACAGATGATCGGCGACCTTGAAGTCTCGGACGGTCCCCAATGATAGCTTACCCACGCGATATGCCGGCGTTCTTTTGCCAAGACCCAGGAGCTCCCGGTTGCTGGTCATCTCGGCACGGCCAAACAGTGTCCATTGAGCATGTTTCAGGGAGGCTTCGGCAGCAACGGCATCATCATGATCAAGGGTGGCCGTTTTGCGCCCCCAGGCGAGCGTCGTCGCCGCATGCCACCCCGGCGCAACCTCGTCGGCCCATAGCACGCTCGCCGACAGGCGCTTCTGATCCACTCCGGGCTCCAGCTGCTCGGGATCCTTGAAATAGCCCCAACTTCCCTCGATCGCGAGTGTTCGGCCGGGGTTCCACGAGATCCGAATCGAGGTTGAGTCCAGCGGGCCCGTTTCGATGTTCCACCGACGCTGGTCGGGTTCGCGCGCGTTGAAGCGACTGGCTTCGACCTTCAGGCGATCGATCACGAGACCCGCGGTGATCACGCCGAATGAGATGTGGGTGGAGTCGAACCAATGGTGCGTGATCGGCGCTTCGGGAGAATCGAGGATCGCTTCCCGATGCATGAACGCCGGCGGACCGAACGCGGGTTCGCCAGGCAATCCTGCGTAGAGGAAGACGCTGCTGTTATTGCCCAGATCCTGGGAAATTGATGCGGAAAGTTCCATCACAAAGTCGTGGGGGTGCTGCCGATCGACGAGCGGCGTTCGTCCGTTCGCCGTTTCGCCGGTCGCAAGCAGAAGCGGATAGCCCGCAGGTCCCATGGTCGGATCCGGACTAAACATCGCGCGCAACTGTAGCGTGCCATCACCGAGCGGACGCGTGGCCATCCCCATCATCATTCCGCTCGCAAAGGCCTTGTCATTCCCGCGCGGGCCCGACTGATGATCTTCAACGAAGTTCACGGTCCCGTGCGCCATCAGCATCCACTCGCCCGACATGAGCATCGGGCCGCCCATGAGCGCTGAAGCATCCGGCTGCCACGCTGTTCCCGAAGACTCACGCTGCCGCGAATAAGGTCCATAGGCGCCATGGCTTTCCATCGCGTGATCGCCCTTCCCCATCGCCATTCCAGCCATTCCCTTATTGCCCGACGGTGTCGCCATCTCTCCGCTCAGAATTTCACCAGATTGTGCGGGCATGGTCATTCCCATCGGCGCTGACGGTGTCGGCGATGGAGCGGCCGGCATCGGCCCGGCCTGCGACGCACCGGGGCCCGCCATCGGCATTCCCGCCGACTGACCGTCTTGAACCTTTGGCGCACCACCATCCTTGGGCGCTGAGGCTCTTTGCCTTATTTCTTTGCTTCGGGTGGAAGGCGGCTTCTTGGCAATGGATCGCGAATGGATGGCCGCGTGCTTGGCGTTGCGAGGCTTGGCCGGCCGCGCACTCATGGACATTCCAGGCATGTTCATTGGCTGCGCTGCGAGGGACGCGGGGACGAACGCGAGCGCAAGCACGCTCACGGCTAACGGCAATCGGATGTGCACGACTTTACCTCCGGTATGAGGAGTTCGCGCCGTGGCGCTCTCCAGAGACTTCAGCGTTTCAAGAAATCTCCGGAGGGTCGCGGAGGTGGAGTCGCGATCTCGTCGAGGAATCGCAATTGGCTTTCGATCACTGCGGGAATGCCGGGTTCATGCGCCAGGAGCTCGCCAGCCAGCGATCCGGCGGTCGCGGCCGCGACCGCAAGGCTTATCCCGGCACAGCACGCTTTGCGCGCCGTCCCGTGATGGGCACCAGAGCCCTTTTGGATCATGATGCATTGCCAGCCTTGCGCCTTCATCGGCTCGTGACTGGGCATCCCGGCAGAAGCTTGCGCGATCGAGACTGGAGCGAACAGGAGAGCGAAAGCCAGAACCAGCGCTAGAAACCGACCCATGCTCACGTTCTGAAGACGCTCTTGCATCACCATTCACCCGGAACTTCCGAAGAGCGGACAATCGCCGAATCTATTTCGTCATCGGTTCCCGACGCAAGATCGACGATGATCGGACAATCGGGTCGGTCGTCGCCCTGACAGCTATCGACAAGCTGTTCAAGCGTTCGCCGCATCGCGTCGAGTTCGCTCGCTTTGGGCTTGAGTTCGGCAGCTCTTGCAAGGGCAAGGGCTTTCACGTCAGCGCTGGAGCGCTCGCGCCAGGTTCAAGGCTGCGGAATATACAAGTTTTCCGCCACTTCGGTGGTTAGAGAGTCGCAGACCACCGTCGCTGGCGCCGGATGGATGGATGCGGCGCTATGCCCGCACCCATCCCGTAACACTACAAAATCAGGCGACCTGCGAAAGGGCCGTCCCGGACTTCTGGGAACGACGCAGCTGGAAGCCGATCGCACCAAAGCCCAAGATCATCAGGCCCCACGTTGCCGGTTCCGGCACTGCTGGAACACCGCTTCCAATCTTCGCGTACGCCGTCAGCGACTGGCCGCCAGAAGTCAGCGTAGCGCGGTACGTATCATTGACGTTGGGATCAAAACCGAGCCCGCTCAGGAACGCGAAATTGAGACGCTCGCTGTTTTGGGCAAGATCGGTGTCCGTGCTTGGGGCATAATTGTCGTTGCCGGATGCAAACGGATTATAGCTGACCGTCGCGCCAGTCAGGAGATTGGTCAGGGTGATCTGCGCATTATACTGGCTTCCCTCGACACTCCAGTCGAAGCTGATCGGGTTCGTTCCAAGAGCGAAGCTGTACACGCCGCTGTTGTCCGAGGCCGAAGCCGGCTGACCCGTCAGATGGAAACGAAGGGCCAGTTCCTCTGGCGTATTGTATGGGCCCGCTGGGGTCGTGAGAACCGCCGCATTGGCCGGGTTATAGTTGTTCCCCGTTCCGTAATTGAAACCATCGGCGGGTGCGGAGTTGTAAGCGACTTGAGCAAACGCCGGAGTCGCGATTCCGGCTGCGGCAACAGCCGCCAAAACAATAAGGTTACGCATGTACTGCCCCTTCGTGACTCCCCATTGAGTCGGACAGCCCTATCGGAAGATAATGCGCTTTAAGCAAGAAGATTTAAACCATTGGTTAACCATATTTGACGCGCCCGATCGTAGTCACGATCTTGCAGCAATGATCTCGAACATCGGGTGCGTCCGCAGCCTTTTACGATAATCTCCGGGAGGCTCGAGAAGCGGCCGACCAGCTAGATATTTCGATGATGCTCGAAGCATGGCGCCCAATGATGCGCTTAAGAACGAGAGTTGCGGGAGGACGCAATGGACGGAGCCGATTCGGTCTTTATCACGAGCGCGGCGATCGCACGGGCGGGCGCTTTGGTTGGCGATCCGGGTCGCGCAAGCATGCTCGTGGCGCTTCTCGATGGAAGGGCACTGACCGCAACGGAGCTCGCGGATCGCGCCGGCGTGACTCCTTCAACGGCAAGCAGTCATTTGGGAAAGTTGCTGGATGCCCGGTACATTTGCGTCGAGCGCCAGGGCCGGCACCGCTACTATCGCATCGCTTCAGCCGAAGTCGCGGCAATGCTCGAGATGCTTCATCTGAGCGGTTTGAACCTCGCTCGCCCGATCGAGAGCGTTCGACGCAGCGGACCGCGCGAAGACGCGATGCGCCGCGCACGCAGCTGCTACGACCATCTCGCCGGGCGCCTCGGTGTAGCCATTGCGACAAGTATGGAGCAATCCCGCCATATTCGCCTGGAGCTTTCAGGCATCGTGCTGACGGATCAGGGTGAGACCGTTGCGCGCCAACTGGGGATCGATCTTGATCAGCTACGGCGATGCGGTCGCATTTTTTGCCGTACATGCGTCGACTGGAGTGAGCGTCGGCCGCATCTTGCGGGAGCACTGGGAGCGGCGATCCTCGAACGGAGCCTGACACTCGGCTGGGTCCGCCGGCAAAAAGGAACGCGCGCTCTTGCGATCTCGCCAGCAGGAGTGCTCGGCTTTGGGGAGGCGTTCGGGCTTTCCATCAGTCCCGACTTCTGAAACCCGCTCCGAAGCCACCGACCACTATGTTCTGACGTTGAGGCTAACGAGCCTGCGGATATTCAATCAAAGCCGGTCCCTTACAGCGAGAAAATCGATTCCCGGCCATTCCTCGACGAAGCGGCCAAACTCCCAGTCGTTGCGGATCAACAGAACGGGCTCCCCGTCCTGATCCTCGGCCATTTTCGGCCGGTTGGACTCGATGATCCGCTTCAATCGTGCGGGATCGTCCGAACGCAGCCAGCGGGCGATCTCCCACGGGGATTCCTCGAAGCCGAGCTTCACGCCATACTCTTGCTCAACCCGCGTGCTGAGTACATCCAGCTGGAGCTCGCCGACAACGCCAACGATCCACTGCGATCCGATGGCCGGCTTGAACAGACGGATCACGCCTTCTTCCGCGAGGTCGCTTAACCCCCGCCGCATCTGCTTGACCTTCAGCGGGTCGTCGAGGCGAACGCGCCGCAGGATCTCCGGCGCAAAGTCCGGCAGCCCGGTAAAGGCGACATCGCCTTTTTCCGTGAGTGTATCCCCGACGCGAAGTGTGCCGTGGTTCGGGATCCCAACGATGTCGCCAGCGACGGCAACGTCGGCAAGTTCGCGATCCTGCGCAAAGAAGGTGATCGGGTTGTGGATTGCCATTGTCTTCCCGACGCGTGGATTGGTGAGCTTCATTCCGCGTTTGAGGGAGCCGGAGCAAACCCGAAGGAAAGCGATCCGGTCGCGATGATTGGGATCCATGTTCGCCTGCACCTTGAATACGAAGCCGGTGACCCTCGGATCGCTGGGGTCGATCGCGGCCGGCAACGCGGGTTGGGGCTGCGGCCCTGGTGCATAAGCCGCGAGACCATTCAGCAGCTGGTCGATGCCGAACAACTTAAGAGCGCTCCCAAAATAGACCGGTGTCAGATCTCCCGCATCGAACGCAGCCCGGTCGAACTCGGGATAAGCGGCGCGCGCAAGGCCGCCTTCCTCACGCAGGGACTGGGCTGCCTCGGCAGGAATGAGCGTGTCGATAAGGGGATCTTCAAGTCCGGCGCACGGAACGGACGAACCGATAGAGAGCCCATCCGACTTATCGGCGGTGAGGAGCGTTTTCGTGCCGAAGTTGAAAATCCCGTGGAACAGGCCACCAAGCCCGGTTGGCCAGTTTTGCGGGCTGACATCGAGCTGCAGAGTCTCGGCAATCTCGTCGAGCAGCTCGAACGGGCTGCGGCCTTCGCGGTCGACCTTGTTGATGAAGGTGACGATGGGGATGTTGCGCAGTCGGCAGACCTCGAACAGCTTGCGCGTCTGGGCCTCGATCCCTTTGGCTGCGTCGATGACCATGACCGCGCTGTCGACGGCCGTCAGCGTCCGATAGGTATCCTCGGAAAAGTCCTGGTGTCCCGGCGTATCCAACAGGTTGAACAGGATGTCGCCGTGCTGAAATGTCATGACGGAGCTTGTCACGGAGATCCCGCGCTGCTGCTCGATGGCCATCCAGTCGGATCGCGCGCGGCGACGATCGCCACGCGCGCGCACTTCACCGGCTTCGCGGATCGCGCCGGCCGAATAGAGCAGCTTCTCCGTCAGGGTGGTCTTACCGGCGTCCGGATGCGAGATGATGGCGAACGTGCGGCGCTTCAGCGCTCCAAACTCGAGCGGCGAGCCCCCCTCGCTCGAACCGGAGCCTCCGGCAGGCGTTTGCGCGAAATCATTGGCGCCAGTTTCCACTCTACCTCCGTTGCGCACGCAAGCGTCAGGCTCTGACGATGTGAATTGTGCGGAAAAAAATTGAGCCGCCGCAAAGCAGCCAACGTCATGCAGTTAATGCGCGCGCGGCCGTTTTTGAACCCTTCTCAAAACGGGGAGCTGCGCTCTTATCGCACGTAATGACCGGCGATCCGCCCAGAACCATTGTCAAAAGCCGCAAAACACAGCCGCGCTCCTGGGGCTTTCCTAGTTCGGTGCTTCTCCATTCGAAGCGACCGCCTCGCGATAAACGACCTCACTCAAGATCGCCGATATCAAACCCCTGTCGAGCGTCCACTGTGAACCTCGAACAAGACAGGCATTAAACTGCGGCATCAGAGCAGCAAGAGCATCGGTCTCCTGTGGATCCCCTGGAAGCGAGAGGATCAATGCCTGCGCATCGCTCAAATCGCGGCGCACGACGCAATCGCCGAATTCCCGTAGCGCAATTTCGACGGTGGCATCCTTCGTCATTTTTCCGCCGGGCTTGCCCCTGAAGTCGATTGGGGCGGGAGCCAGTGCCGGCGCCCGGGCTCCGAAACGTTCGCGGTAGAGCTCCTGATAGTAAGCACCACGAAGCAAGTCCGGGGGCATGACCATTTGGATGTTGTCGAGACACTTCGCGTCGAGGGCATTTTCAAGCATGTGCCGCGCGGCGGGCTCCCACGGGTCGCGTTGAAGTGCCTTAAGAACCATGCCCCGGCGCGCCTTGACCACGCACGCAGCGACGCGTTCCTGTTGCAGTCGCGCTGCATCGTCCTCGGTCATTGACTCCGTATACGATACTGCAGGCGGCACAAAGGGGGCTGCACCACTGCTGTGGGGTTCGTTGGGTCGGGAAGCCCCGGCAGCACTGCTGACGATCGCCGTCGCGGCGACCAGGATCGCTAAGAACTGGTTGCGCATACTCTCCCCCGATCACAATGACGCGCATCTTCGTGCAAGGCGATGGAGCGTGCAAGCGCTCGCGAAACGCATTGAAGGACGGGATTTTTCGGCTGCTGAGCCGCTGACCGCCTCATTAATTCTGGACACTGCACGGCGCTTTGGAACTCAGGCAACCGAGCCTTGGCGAAACACTGCAGCGGACGGGGTCCGCCCCGCTTTGTGGACCTTCAAACAACGAGCGGCGCGATCGCTGAATGATGCGTGGAAGCGTAATCGAAGCGAATCGGGTCCGGCACACGCCGTCCCCGTCGTCAAGGCGACAATCTTGGGCCTGTATCACAATGGGAATGCCCGAAACGGCAGTTTGCTATCGATAATTAGCGAAAGGTAATCGGCCGGTGCGCTGATGATAGTCCGGCGCGAATAAGGGGATTTGTATGCGCAAGATGGTCTTACTCGCTGCAGCGTCGCTTTGCGCTGTTGCAACTCCAGCGCTGGCGGACACCGTGCCTGCCGCTGCGCCGCCGATGGCGGCTGCCGGTGACTATAGCTTCAGCTACTCGGCCGGCACTTACACTGGATCCGGAACGCTCACCGTAGATGGTTCAGGTAATATCACCGGCATCAGCGGCACGGCCAATGGAAATAATATTGTTGGCCTGTCCAGTTATGCGAGTGCCGACAACCTGCTCTATGACGGTTCGAACGGTACGAGCGCATGGCTGGATTACAGCGGCTTGTCGTTCTCCACACTCGCCAACACGTTCGGCATCGGCAACACCGGCGGCGGTGATTACGGCGTCACCGATATGGCATCGAACCCCGCGGGCACCTGTTGCGGATCGCACCCGGCGCAACTCAATATTAGCGCAATTGCAGCGGTGCCGGAGCCCGCAACTTGGGCAATGATGCTCATCGGATTTGGCGGCATGGGCTTCGCAATGCGCGGACGCCGTCGCCAGCAAACGCTGCTGCAGGTTGCCTGAGGCGCGCGATTAGAACCCTGATCACTAAGGCGTAATGCGCGCTTGTTTCTTCGCGCGCATCTGGGGCGGCCCAATGGCTTGGGCCGCCCCTTTTTTTCCTGTTGAAAATGAACCGACTTTCGCCGCGGCACCGCGATGCGAACGCGAGGCTTAGCCGACCAACAGCACGGCTTCGTCATTATCGACACGGCAATCGGGACCTTCGTTTGCAAGCCCACAAGAGGCCGTACTGCGCCCCTGACCGGGCATTCGACCGCTGTCTTATTGACCGCTCATTGCAAGATATTGCGCAGCGCTGACGGGGCCGATCGTGAAAGTATCCGTGTGCATTGCGATATATTTCCGCAACTCAAGCGAGCGCGCCGATCCGGCGGCCATTCCCATCCTCCTGGCCGCAGCATCTACCGCCGCATCCTGCGCCGGGGTCGTAACGGGATCGATTACAAGATAGTCCCAGCTGTCGCCGTCGGTGTGGGCGTATAACTGGCTCGTCGGAACGCCGACGGACTGCGCAATCCGATCCTGCTGCACCATCCAGCGCAACAAGGCGACCTGTTGGCCCGGAGCAGCCCGGTATAATGCAACCCTGGCTTTTGGTGGCTCAGGTGCGCGAGCTTGCGCGTAAACAATCGTTCCAGATGCAATTGCACCCAGTGCCGCAGCGGCGGCGAGCTTAGCTAGCTGCTTCATGTTAGTCCCCCTAGGTTCTCGTGACGAACACGCGGGATACTGATGGCGCGACCGGTGACGGCCCCCTTACGCCACCGTGGGACCTGCGCTGCAAACTGCAGTGAGTCAAACACTGGGGCGCAAACGCAAAATCCAGGGTCCTTGGCCCGTCAGGATGCGCGCCGCCTCGCTGCGATCATCCCGAAAACGTGATGCTTCGGCGCGCTCACGATCGGCACCGGTTCGCGCCTGCGGTCCGAGCCTGAAGGTTCACCCCTGCTCGCCTGTCGTTCGCTTGCCGTCAGCAAGCGGCCATTTACGAGTTCGTTCGCTGAGACTTTCCGCGCGCTTCGAGCGCAAGCTTCCGAAAACCGTCGCTCAGTTCGGCATTCTCTTTGAACTGCTCGGCCATCCGATCAAAATTTTCCGCTTCCACAAGCCACTCGGCGGCAGAACGCGTGTCGAAGCGAGGCTTGTAGAGATCCAAAATACTTTCTCCTCAGCGTCGCAAGCGCGCAAAGCCCCGTCCTGTACATAGGCCGATCGCCGCGTGCTGGCCGTAAGGAGATCTACCTACTGCTGTCGATACGGCTAATGCCTGCCCTAACCTGTTGGCTCAGCCACAAACCAGGCGAGGCTGTCGAGATGCTGAACTTGGCAAGGCCTCCAATATATTTCGGACGACGAGTGGCATCGCGAGCATATGATCGATTTGCAAGAACTTCGTCGCTGACAGGAGTGCTTCTGGCCCGATAGGCCCCAGCTAAGCGC
>DASZBO010000137.1:0-10325 GCA_035944075.1 Sphingomicrobium sp. | reverse complement strand
TGCCAGTGCGCTTCGGGTGCTGTCGGCCGAGTTCCGTCACCAGCGGATGATGCGCGCGGAAGAAAAGGCAGCTCGCCTGCCTGCGATCATGACCGTGCCGCTAATCCTATTCATCCTCCCCACCTTGTTCGTAGTGATCCTGGGTCCAGCGAGCTGCTCGATCCACGACAACTTCCTCAAGGGCTAGGCGATAAGGGAACGCGGCGGCTCGTTCAGGCGTAGTCGCCGTAGTTCCATTCTCGTCACGGAGCCGACATGAACATTACTACCGACCCTAATCTTTGGGCGATCTGCGGGCTCGTCTTCGTGCTCGGCCTCCTCATCGGAGTTTTCCTGACTGCCGGCGGGCGCCGGAAATGGCGGGAGCGCTACAACACCGAGGTCAGCCGCCGCAAAGAGATTGAAGCCGAGCGTGATCGACGCGCAAAGGACTTGGAAGAGCGCGAAAAGGAATGGCGCGAACGCGATTCGCTGCGCGCTGCCGCGGCACGAAACCCCGCCGACGATCGAAGTTCGTGATCCGCCATTGTCGCCTCGGCGACTAACTAACCCTCGATCCGGTCGAAATCGGCGACCCGGTTCACCGCGTCCCGGAACCGCATCAGAAGGTTTAGGCGGCGCTCGCGCTTGGCAGCATCCGGATCGTTGACCGTAACATGGTCAAAAAATTCGTCGATCGGCGCCCTCAGCAACGCGAGTGCGCCCATCGCGCCCGTGAAGTCCTCCGCCTCGACGGCTGCTGAGGCCTTGGGCTCAGCCGCATCGAGCGCGACGACCAGCGCGCGTTCCTGAGGCAAATCCGCGGCATTGTGACCGGACGCCATCTCAGCGATCGCTTCCTTAAGGCCGGGTTCTTCTACCAGGACCAGCGGATCCTCCTCGCCGGTCTGGGGTATCCCCTGTTCGCTCCTTGAACTCATGACCTGGGGACCGGTCCAGTTCTCTTTCTTGAGGATGTTGGCCGCACGCTTGTAGGCCGTCAAAAGGTCGGCTCCGTCGTGCGTGTCGATAAATTTCTGCAACGCCTCGACCCGCCGCACCATGCGCACGTTATCGCCTTCGGTCTCGAGCGCGACGACCGCGTCGATCATGTCATGCCGGATTCCCGCCTCACGCTGCTGAACCTTGAGGCGCTCGATAAGAAAGCCCGCAATATCGCGACCGGCGTCGGCGCCGCCCGGATGGGCCGCGGCCATGATCAAATCGCGCATCGAGACACGAAGCTCATTGTCGATGATCAGCCGGAGGATGCCGAGTGCAGCGCGGCGCAAGGCGAATGGATCTTTGGAGCCGGTCGGCTTCTCGCCGAACTGAAAGAAACCGACGAGACTGTCGAGCTTGTCGGCGAGCGCCACGGCAACACTGACTGGAGCCTGCGGGACCTCGTCTCCCGGGCCGGCGGGCTTGTAGTGGTTGCCAATCGCCTCGGCGACGGCAGGGTTTTCGTGCTGCGCTTGCGCTATGTAGCCGCCAATAACGCCCTGCAGCTCTGGGAACTCGCCGACCATGCCGGTGACGAGATCCGCCTTCATGAGACGGGCCGCGCGCTCAACCTCATCTTTGTCGGCGTTGACGACGCCGTGGTCCACCAGCCAACAAGCAAGCTTGGCTACCCGATCAACCTTGGCAGCAAGAGTGCCGAGCTTTTCGTGGAAGACAATGGCGCCGAGCTTTTTCGCCTGAACCTCGAGCGGAATCTTGAGATCCTGTTCCCAAAAGAAGCGCGCGTCGGAAAGGCGGGCGGCAAGCACCCGTGCATTGCCGTGAGCGACCGCCTTCCCGCCATCGCCCGACGCGACATTGGCGACGCAAACGAACGCCGGCGCGAGCAGTCCCTCGTCGTTCGTGCAGGCGAAATATTTCTGGTTGGTGCGCATTGTAAGGACGATGACTTCGCGCGGAACGTCAAGGAATTCGGGATCGAAGCTTCCGACAAGTGGCACGGGCCACTCCGTCAGCCCCGCAATTTCAGTGACGAGCCCCTCATCCGGCAGGAGCGTCAGCCCCGCGGCAGCCGCGACTGCACTGGCGCCGTCGCGCACTAGCCGCTCCCGTTCTTCCTGGTCGACCACAACATGGCAAGCTCTGAGCTTTTCGAGATAGTCGGCAGCGCCGCCGATCGTGATCGGCCCGGGGTGATGAAACCGGTGGCCGACCGTCGCCGCGCCGGACGCGATCCCGTCGATCTCGACCGGCACGATCGCGTCGCCAAGAATGGCGAGAATGCCGTGTAACGGGCGGACCCACCGCAGGGAGCCGGCACCCCAGCGCATCGACTTTGGCCACGGGAAATTCGCTACGATCCGGCCGATTGTCTCGGAAAGAATCTCAGTAGCTGGACGCCCTGCCCGCTCTATCACCGCGAAATAGACGCCGTCGCGCTCTTCGAGATCGCTTTTCGCAAGGCCTGTCTTGCGCAGGAAGCCCTCAAGCGCCTGCGGAGGCGCCGACGTCCGGGGACCCTTTATTTCCTCGCGCGTGGCATCCGTCGAATGCGCAACGTTGCGCGCAATAAGCACCAACCGGCGGGGGGTCGAAAAGGTGTCGATCGCCCCGGTTCGAAGGCCCGTTTCTGCCATGCACTCAGCGAACATGCGGGCAAGGTCGTTGCGCGCTTTCGCCTGCATCCGGGCAGGGATCTCTTCCGAGAGAAGCTCAAACAGGAAATCGGCCATCAAGCCGCGCGCTCCAGCCAAGCCCCACAGGCGGCCTTCGCGAGATCGCGAACGCGCCCGATATAAGCCTGGCGCTCGGCGACACTGATGACGCCCCTTGCCTGCAAGGTGTTGAAAACGTGGCTCGCAGCGATCGCTTGTTCATAAGCGGGGATGGGAAGCTTCCTCTCGATGCACAGCTCGCATTCCGCGACGGCTTCGCGGAATGCTGCGAACAATCGATCGGTATTCGCGATTTCGAAATTATACTCGGATCCCTCGCGCTCATTCTCGAGGAACACATCGCCGTAGGTAACGCCCGCATCGTTGAAGCGCAGGTCGAACACATTCTCGACGCCTTGGATGTACATCGCCAGTCGTTCAAGGCCGTAGGTAAGTTCGCCTGTAACGGGCCGGCATTCAAATCCCCCGACCTGCTGAAAATAGGTGAATTGCGTCACCTCCATCCCGTCGCACCAGACTTCCCAGCCGAGCCCCCAGGCACCAAGCGTCGGGCTCTCCCAATCATCTTCAACAAAGCGGATGTCATGCTTCAAGGGATCTATTCCGATCTCGACGAGGCTCCCGAGATAGAGCTCCTGAAGGTTTTCGGGGCTAGGCTTCAGCACCACCTGGTATTGGTAATAATGCCCCAGCCGGTTTGGATTCTCTCCATACCTGCCGTCAGTCGGTCGCCGACATGGCTGCACATAGGCTGCGCGCCAGGGCTCGGGCCCAAGCGCACGCAAAACGGTCGCCGGATGAAAGGTGCCCGCCCCCATTTGCATGTCATAGGGCTGCAGGATCACGCACTCTTGGGCGCTCCAATAATGATGCAGCGTGAGGATCAGGTCCTGGAAACTCAGCATCGCTGCGCTTTGGCGCATCCATAGCGGGCGAGCAAGTTGTCAACGAAACCCCTCCGTGAAGTCAGGTATAGTTGACAGCAAGCGGGTCGCTATCCACCTTTCATATCCATGACAGGGAGGGGAAATAGATGCGTGGCGTGGACGGCGAGCCAGGCTCCCAGCGTCGCTGGCCGATGAAAAACCACCTTCGGGTGCTCCGCGCAGAACGAAACTGGAGCCAGGCCGACCTTGGCGAAAAACTCGGCGTCTCGCGGCAGGCGGTGAACGCCATCGAGACGGGCAAGCACGACCCCTCTCTTCCCCTCGCATTTCGGATCGCGCGGCTATTTCAGGCGCGAATCGAAGACATCTTCAGTGAACCGCAAGCTTGAGTGACTAGCTTAAGGTCCCACATCGGAGTTCATCATGACGATCATCAAGCGCCTTCTTGCTCCCTTCGGCGCGCTCCTCGCGCTCGGTTCTACCTCCGCCCAAGCCCGAGAACCCCAAGTGGCGCGCCCCGCGCTGTGGGAAGTCAGCGATGCAAATACCAGGATCTACCTTTTCGGGACGATCCACTTGCTGCCGCAGGATCTCAAGTGGCGAACGCCGGCGTTCGATTCGGCGGTTAGCTCGGCGCAACAGCTCGTTGTCGAGACCATCGTCGACCAGCAGAACCCACAGGGTATTGCTGCGGCAGAAGCTTCGCTCGGTTTCAAGCAGGGCCTTCCTCCGATCGCTCAGCGCGTTCCGCCGGCGAAGCTTGCGAAACTCCGCGCGGCGATTGCGAAGAGCGGGGCGCCCGAAAAAGTCTTTGACCAGATGAAGACTTGGCTCGCGGCGATCACCTTGTTGTCCGTACAGTTCAAGGACATGGGGCTCCACGGGAAGGACGGTCCCGAGGAGATCCTTCGCCAGCAGTTCTTGTCGGCCCACAAGCCGATCGGCGAGCTCGAAACGAATGTGGAGCAGTTCGGCTATTTCGACCGGATGTCGGAGAAGGCCCAGCGGGAGTTGCTCGAGGGAGCTCTCGAACCCCAGGGAAGCACCGACAAGGAGTTTGACGGCATGTTGTCTTCCTGGTCCAAGGGCGATGTGAACGGCATTGCTGTGACGTTCAACCGCGAGCTGTCCCAGTCATCGGAGATCCGAAAACTCCTGCTCCAGCAGCGCAACGCAAACTGGGCGCGCTGGATCGAGCAACGAATGGCTCAACCCGGAACAATCCTCCTCGCGGTTGGCGCCGGGCACCTTGCGGGCGCAGATTCGGTCGTCGAGAAGCTGCGATTGGACGGGTACAAGGTACGCCGCGTCCAATAATCGCCTAATCCCTGATAAATGTTCACCTTTCGCTCTTTTCGCTAGACTTTCTCCGGCCTCGATGACCATCCTTCTCGGGGTATCGGGCTGGGGGGTCTGATGCGCGCATAGACCGGCGGGGATCTCGGTCCGCCGCAAGGAGCGTCGCTGTCGACACCGTTCGCCTCGGGGAGGTGACTGGATGGTGAACATGCTTGTTGCTGCCGCCCTTGCCTCGGCAATCCCGACTGCGCCGCAAACGCCGGCGCCGGTAAGCGAACCAGCGCTCTTCGTCGTGCGTGATTCCGACACGACTATCTATATTTTCGGGACGTTCCACGCGCTCGACGGCAAGTCCCAATGGCTCGGCGCCGATGTCCGCAATGCCTTGGAACAATCAGCAGAGCTGGTGCTCGAGACGCTCATCCCCGAAAAGCCATCCGAGACCAGTTTACCCGCGGAGCGCCTGCGACCACTTCTCATCACGCCATCAGCCTCGTTCCTCGCGACCACCCGCATGGCCATCGACGCCGGCCGTGCCCGGGGCATGCAGGTCGACAATGGAGCCGACATGATCCTGCGCCACATCGCGGAAAGCGAGGGCAAGCCGGTCGAAGGGCTCGAGACGCTTCAGCTTCAGATCAACATGTTCAACCGCATGCCTCCCTCGCCGGCGGGAGGGCCCACAAAGGCCCGCGAAGCTGCCGCGGATGCGGCGCGATTCGAGGGGCTCGCTAAGGCCATGGCCGAGATGCAGGCGGCGTGGAAGCGCGGAGACCAGAGCGTGTTCGTGAGGATGCTCAGCCAGCTGAAGGCTGCTTCGCCCGAAACCTACCGGATGATGTTTACCGAACGAAATGCCCGCTGGGCAGACTGGATCCGAGCCCGAATGCAGGCGCCGGGCACCGTCTTTATCGCCGTTGGAGCAGGACACCTCGCGGGGCCCGACAGCCTCCTGGTGCGTCTTGCCGAACGGGGATTTGCCTCGCAAAGGGTCAACTGAAGCACCAGCTTGCTTTTCCGGGCACTTCGCACTAGTGGGCGCGCTTCCCTGCCATGGTCATCCCTGGAGGCGTGGCGGGTCATTTAAACGGAGCATAGCCAAATGAGCGAACAGCTGACGCTGCCCGCCGAGGCGCGCGACCGGGCTGGCAAGGGAGCCTCCCGTGCACTGCGCCGCGAAGGTCGGGTCCCCGCCGTGGTTTACGGTCAAAAGAACGAACCTCTCTCGATCCACGTCGAAGAAAAGCTTCTCTCGAAGATGCTTTCAACAGGCCACTTCATGAACTCGGTCGTGATGATCGATCTGGGTGGAAAGGCCACGCGGACGCTTCCGAAGGCAGTGGATTTCCATCCGGTCTCCAGCCGTCCGGTGCATGTCGACTTCTTACGCATTTCCGAGCACACCCAGGTCCACGTTGCGGTCCCCGTGCGCTTTGACAATGAAGAGGCGTCACCCGGACTGAAGCGCGGCGGCGTCCTGAATGTCGTCCAGCACGAGCTTGAGATCGTCTGCGATGCCGCTTCCATCCCGGACGAGATCCACATCTCGCTCGAGGGTCTGGAAATTGGTGATTCCGTTCACATCAGCCAGGTAAAGCTTGCAAAGGGCGTGATGCCGGCCAACAAAGACGAAGACTTCACGGTCGCAACGATCGTCGCGCCATCTGCGATGAAGTCCGAAGAGGAAGAGGCAGCGCCTGCGGGCGAGGTTCCGACCGTCGCCGGAGACGCCGTTACTGGCGAAACCGACGAGGAAGCTCAAAACGAGAGCGGCGAGAACTAAGTCTCTTCGTCCTCACCGGATCAAAGAACCGCTCGCCGTCGCCGGCGGGCGGTTTCTTTTTGGCGGTTTGGCACACTAGGAGCTGTTGCATGCAACTTTGGGTCGGCCTTGGAAATCCCGGCGCGCAATATGCGCTGCATCGGCACAATGTCGGCTTCATGGCCGCGGATATTGTCGCTGAGGTTCACGGCTTTTCGCCCTGGTCCAAGAAGTTCCGGAGCCTGTTAGCGGAAGGGCGCGTTGGTCGGCATCGCGTGCTCCTGTTGAAGCCGCAGACCTTTATGAACGATAGCGGTGACGCCGTTCAGCAGGCAATGCGCTTCTACAAGCTCGAAATGAAGGACCTCACCGTCTTTCACGACGAGCTCGATCTCGCCCCGTTCAAAGTCAAGGTGAAGATCGGCGGCGGCACAGCTGGGCACAATGGTCTTCGTTCGATCGACGCGGCCCTCGGGCCCGACTTTCGAAGGGTGCGGATCGGGATCGGCCACCCCGGGCAGGGACGGAAAGACCTCGTGACCCCGCACGTCCTTGGCAATTACGCCAAGCGGGAGATGGAATCTCTCAGCGATCTCCTGGCCGCAATCGCCGGCGAAGCCGACTGGCTCGCCGACGGGGACGATCCGCGGTTCATGAGCGAAGTCGCGCTTCGGCTGCAGCAATCGGACTGACTAAAGCGTATCGTCCGAACCGATCGGCATGCCCGGCGGCACGCGTGGAAGCCGAGCCGGGTCATCAAGCGCCTTGTCGAGTGCCTGGCGATCCTTGAGCAGCGCGCCAAGGCCCCTACCCCAGTCCTGCTCCGCCCCGCGCGCGCGCTGGAGATCGTCGGCGAGGCGGTCAAGCCGACCGGCAAGCTGGAAGGCGATTGTTGGCGACAAGGCTCGATCACGCTGCACACGTGCGAGTGCGAGCACCGTCGTCGTTGCGATCCGTCGGCCAACATCATTGGCCGATTGCGCGATGGTCCGGCCGACAAGAAGCTCGAACAGCTGTTCTGGAGACGGTACGGATCCATCGTTCGAATGCTGGGCTTCTAGGCGGTTGAGCCGTTCCGGCGCGAGCAAGGCATTCAATGTCTGAACCGCGCCCACTTCGCTCGCCCTGAGCGGGTCGAATATCGGACCGCCTGCGGTGGGAATGATCTCAATATCCGTTTGCCGGTCAGGATCCCCGCCGAACCCGCCCGAAAGAAGTGGCAGCAGATGGGGCGGGACCGTAAGCTCAGCCGGCGTGATCGTGTCGAGAAGAGCATAGAGTGCAGCCCATTGCCGCGCTCCTGAAACCGGCTGCGCGCTCGCTCCTTCACCATTGGTCGCATAAGGGAAATCAACACCGCCAAGCGATTTGGCCGCGGCCTCGATTTGATAGCGGTCGAGAAGCCAGATCGGCACGAATGCTCGGCGAAGGTCAGCAAGCTGCTCGCCGGTAGGGAGTGCGCCCGTGCCGAAGCGCGCTACGGCGACACGCCTCACCTCCATCATGCGACGAAGCTCGGCGATGGGCTCGGCTCCGTCGTCCCAGAGCGAACCGAGCGGCTGCCCGGCCGACACTGGCCGTGCGTCGGGGTCCGCGACGAATCGCAGTCCCGCCGAACGCGCTGCCGCGATGGCGGGCACCGCATCGGCATCGGTCCGCGCGCCGTATAGCCACATGATGCTCCAACGGTCCCACGGGCCGAGACCTGTTCCGTACGCATCCTTTAGCGATGGTGCCCCATTTACGAGAGAAATCCGGGGAGCCGGATAATCCATGACCGAGAAGCGTCCTTGGGTGCTCGCAGCAAAATTATGCGCAAGTCCGATTGCATGACCAACCTCGTGCGCGCCAAGCTGTCGCAGGCGCGCCAAAGTGGCGGTGATGGGGTCATTGGGATCGCCGGTGCCCGTCAGTCCCGCGCCAACCAGCGCCTGAAAAATGATCATGTCTTGGCGCGCTCTCAGCGAGCCCAAGACGACTGCTCCCTTGATGATCTCGCCAGTCCTCGGATCATCGATCGGTTGCCCATAGGACCAACCGCGCGTTGCTCGATTGACCCAATTCACTACGTTGTAGCGCACATCGAGCGGGTCAGCCCCGGCGGGAAGGACCTCGACCCGGAACGCATCAATGAACCCCGCGGCATCGAACGCCGCCGTCCACCAGCTGACACCCTCCTTGACCGCGTCGCGGATTGCCGGGGGCATCGATGAATCGACGTAAAAGACAATCGGCTTTTTGACACGTGAGCGAGGCGCTGTCGGATCGACTTTCTCAAGTCGGAACCGGCGTGCAAGACTGGTAACAATGGGCGCCCCGAGCGGCTTCGAAAAATCGACCTGCTGGCGGCTGATCGAATAGCCGTAAGGATCGCTTCGCGGAATGTAGCCGGGTTCGGGAAGAGCAATAAGCGAGTGCCTCTCCACGACGCTGAGCGTTCCGTTCCCAGGCAGGATGTTGTCCATCTCTTCCTTCGGATCTTCGGAACGGAAAGTTATCCGAGCGGCTAGTTCGACGTTCTTTGGAAACAGCTTCACGAAACCCGGGTCTGCAGCGCTAAGTTCGGGAACGAACTTGAAGTCGCCGCCGCCGATGTTCGTGATGACCTTCGGGATGCCGAGGTCATCGCGCGCGAGGAATCCGGAAAGATCAACCTCGTAGGATCCGTCCGGATGTTCCTTATCCACCGGGCCCATCCACAAGGGCGAACTTGGAAAACTATGGTCCGTCGTCCCCTGCTCGGCAGGATTGCTGGTGACAAACCGGCTGTTCTCGACTTCGGCAACGACCTTCTTTCCGATGCGGCGGAAACGAAGAATTCGCGAATTGCTTGCTGCCCCGAAATCGAGCTGGGTAGGCGCCGATCCAAGACCCGTTTCCAACTGACTGATGTAAATGTAGCGGCCGGACACCCCGTCTGGCCCTGGCTTGGGAAAGGTCGCAATGATCTTCCCGGTCTTGGGATCAGCCCTGACCTCGAGCAGCGGCTTCTCTTGCGCAACGGCACTCGTCCTTGGCGGAACGGCCAGCGCCGGTGCCGACAACACCATCGCAAATGCGATCGAAAGCGAAGACGCAAACACGTAACGGCGCATGAAAATCCCTCCCAACGATCGGTCGGAACGCTAGCAGCCTCGCTGCCGCTGTCCACGCCCTTGCAACAGCGTTCCAGAGCGGCTCAAAGCCTTGCTTATGGAGAGCCCCCAACGACGTGCTGGATGCGCCCGGTGACGGCCCGGTCCCTGTTCGTCACACGCCTGTATGAGGCAGACATTACGGCAGTTGAACTGCCCGAGCTCGCTCGTTCCATTCGTTCGCTGGCCAAGGAGGATGCGGCCGGACGACGCTGGTCAAAGGAACATCATTATTCCGGGTATACAAGCTACGCCTCGCTGAACGACCTTCCGACCCGTGATCCGGCCTTCGGCAGCCTTGCAAAATTGCTCGCGCGCCATGCCGCACAATTTGCCAGCGAATGCGCATTTGATGTTGCGCGCAGGCCAAGGCTCGACAGCCTCTGGGTAAATATCCTCAAGGGCGCGGGACATCACGCGGCGCACATCCATCCCCACAGCACCATCTCGGGGACTTTCTATGTTGACGTCCCGCGGGGCTCCGGTGGGATCCGGTTCGAGGATCCGCGCCTGCCACTCATGATGGCCGCGCCGACGCGCCGCAACGACGCTCCAGAAGAGCTAAAGACCTTCGTCAGCGTCGAACCGAGACCGGGCTTGCTCCTGCTCTGGGAAAGCTGGCTTC
>DASZBO010000136.1:0-16339 GCA_035944075.1 Sphingomicrobium sp. | reverse complement strand
ATGAGGTGCTTCCTGGCGCTGGTCGCAACGAGCGCCTGAGCGTTTCTTTCAATTTCGCCTGACTCAGCGCTCGCCCGGCCCATTTCCATTCAGTCGGAAAAACAATCCCAGCTGCAGACTTTCGGCAATCCGACCGGCCTTCTCGATAACGCCGGCCGCCGCGCGCTGGCTTAGGGTTTCGCTTGCCGTTTGTGCCCATAGCTCGAGCCACCGACTGAACATGGCCGGGCGGATCGCTTCACGATGCTTGAGGTGCACGGCCATCGGATTGCCCTTGTATCGGCCGCTTGTCAGCATGATGGACGACCAGAAGGCACTCAGCCTATCAAGGTGGGCCGGCCAATCGTCGACGGCCTGGTTGAACACGGGACCTAGCACCACATCTTCCCGTACCTTCGCATAGAAACGGTCGACCAGATTTGAAAGTTGCTCATCGGTCAGGCACGCGTCCGGAGCAGTTGATACGTTCACACTCGCCTCTTTGCCATGGAGTTCCTTCTAACCGAGCCTCACCAGGCCGACCTTGAGGTCTGGGCCAAGAACACGATCTGAGGTTGTTCGTTTGTAACGATATTCCATGCGTTGCAAAGCGCAACTCGAGCCGGGCACCAAACCTTGCGGGTCACTGGTCGGACTCTAGGCGAGCCGATAGTCCGGCGTTGGGATCAGGCTCGCCAAGGGGCTCCTTGGCGGAACTGCCCTTTCATTCGACAAGGCCAAAGGCTAAGCGCCTGCGCGCTTTCCCCAAAATGGAGAATCCATGGGCTTCCGCTGCGGCATTGTCGGCCTGCCGAACGTTGGCAAATCGACGCTCTTCAATGCCTTGACCGAAACTGCCGCGGCTCAAGCGGCGAACTATCCCTTTTGCACGATCGAGCCGAACGTCGGACGGGTCGCCGTACCTGATGATCGGCTCGACAAGATCGCGACGATCGCAAAGTCGGCGCAACGGATCGAAACGCAGATCGAGTTCGTCGACATCGCGGGGCTGGTCCGCGGGGCATCCCAAGGCGAGGGCCTTGGCAACCAGTTTCTCGCCAATATCCGCGAAGTGGATGCGATCGTTCACGTGCTGCGCTGCTTTGAAGGGGGCGACGTGACCCATGTCGAAGGTCGCGTGGATCCGATCGCGGATGCCGAGACCGTCGAGACCGAATTGATGCTCGCGGACCTCGACAGCCTCGAACGCCGCGTGCCGAGTCTCGTCAAGAAGGCGCAGCAGGGCGACAAGGAGGCGAAGGTCGAAGCATCGGTGCTCGGGCAAGCGCTTGATCTTCTCAGGGCCTCCAAACCCGCGCGCTTGACCAAGCCCAAGGATACGGAGGAAGAAAAGGCGCTCCTCCGCGCGCAATTGCTCACCGCAAAGCCGGTGCTGTACGTTTGTAACGTGGACGAGGGCGATGCGGCAGAGGGCAACGCTTTATCTGCGCGCGTCATCGAGAAGGCCGCCGCGGAAAATGCGCGGGCCGTCGTCGTGTCGGCCGCAATCGAGGCAGAGATCTCGACCCTCGCTTCGGAGGAACGCGAAGCGTTTCTTTCGGACCTTGGACTTCACGAGACCGGACTTACACGTGTCATTCGTGCTGGCTACGAGCTGTTGGGCCTCATCACCTTCTTCACCGCCGGGCCTAAGGAATCACGCGCATGGACCGTGCGAAGGGGAGCGCGGGCACCCGAGGCTGCAGGCGCGATCCACAGCGACTTCGAGCGCGGATTTATCCGGGCCGAGACGATCTCCTATGCGGATTATATTGCGCTCGGCGGAGAAAGCGGCGCCCGCGACGCGGGAAAGCTTCGCTCGGAAGGAAAGGATTATGTCGTCCAGGACGGCGACGTGATGCTGTTCCGCTTTAATGTCTAAGACGCTCTGAGCAATCGTTCCGCAGGACGCAGGGTTAAAAGGACCCACAGCATCCCGAATGACCAGCCCGCGATCACGTCGCTCGGCCAGTGAACACCAAGCATCACGCGACTTGCCCCGATAAGCAGGGACAGCAGCACTGCTCCTGCGACGGCCTCGCGCCGCCAGCGGCTGCGGGTCGTCAGCGCAAGAGCCAGCGTTAAGTAGAAGATCATTGAACTTGTCGCGTGCCCGCTTGGGAACGACGGGGTTTTGACGGTTACGAGGTGCAGCTCGAGGTTCGGACGGGCGCGAGCCACCCAATATTTTTGAACCTCGCTAAGACCCCGTCCAACAAGGGCAACAAGCAACAAGGTTAGCCCGAGCCGCCCGCGCCCGGCATACCAGAGCCACAACGCACAGAGGACGCATGCGCCAATGAGAACGGTCGGCTCACCAAGTGCGGTGAACGTGCGGGCCGCGACGAGGAGTGCCGGTCGATCGCCGGCATAAAGGGTCTCGTAGATCGCTCGGTCCAGTCGGCCCGTCCCGAGCAACAGCATCGAAAGCCAGATCGTCGCTAGGACCGCGATCTTGGCGATATATGGCCATTCGACACGTTGCCACGGCTTTTCGTTCATGCGCCGATCAACAAAGAAGCGTGCGAGCCGTTGCCTCGGTGAGTCTGTTTCGTGACCTAGAACTTCATGCCGGCACGAATGCCGATCGTTCGTGGACGGCCCGGCACGACCAGCACGCGTGTGCAGCTTGCGCAGGCCGTTTGCCGACTGAGGTCATCGCGTTTGTCAAAGACATTGGATACAAATGCCTCGACGTTCCATTTAGGCCAATCGAGACCCGCATACAGATCGACGAGCGTCGCGGGTCTAAGATCGCCCTGGAACACGTTTGGATTGGCGAGGATCTGGTCGCCGGACGGTCCTGCCAGCAAGATCTGGGTGCGTAGCGACGAAGGCGCCGAGCCCCGATAGGTGACGCTGCCCTGCACATGTGCCTTGACGGCAGCCCATACCGGCCACGTGTAGCGAGCTGTGGCCGTCCCCTTGAACTTGGGCGTAATCGGCAGACGAGTTCCGCTCGGCACCGACGGGAAATCCCCATCCAGCGAACAATCGGGGCTCGTGTCGCTCGCGTTCGTGCAGATCGCACCCTTTGTTTTTGCGTCGGTGTAGGCGGCAGCAGCATTTAACGTCAGACCGCCCTGGATGTAGCTTATGTCGGTCTCAACGCCATTGATGCGCGCATCTCTACCGTTGTGGATTTCCGTGAAGCTGTTCGCTCCAAGAAACGCGAACTGGAACTTCGTCCAAGTCTCATGGAAGACATCTCCATTCCACCGCAGCGGACCAAACGTCGTCTTCCAACCCAGCTCGAAGTTGGTCAGATAGTCGGGAGCATAGGGCGCGATTTCCGCGCGCCGGTTGATACCTCCGGGTCGAAAGCCGCGCGACCATGTTGCATAGAACATCAGGTTCTGCTGCGGTTTCCATTGCAGGTTCAGACGGTGCGTGAAGCCGCTGCCCTTGGCGTGTTTGGGGACAACGGTGCCGTTTTCAAACACGCCAAGATCCGTACAGGGACTCCCGGAAACGGCCGGGGGCAATAACGTCGTGTCCGTACCGAACTGCTGCGAATCCCGCAGCGAATCGCCGCTCTGAGTGAAGCATGCCGCAACGCCGGTACGCGAGCTTCCTGCCGCGTTCGGAGGCGGCGAACCCGGCAGAGCACTGCCATCCGGCCCCGTTATATAAGCCGGATCGCGGCCGAATCCGAAGAAACCCACAAGGCTGTTGTCGTACCGGAACAGTCGTCCGCCTGCAGTGAGCGTGACAGTTGGAACGATATCCCAGCTCGCTTCACCAAACAGCGCATAGTCTCGGTCGACCCGCTTCTGCTGCGTCAGCCAAAGCGTTCCTGGAAAACCGTTTACCGATAGGTTCGGCGCGAGTCCGTCGACCCTGTAGTCCTGGTGGATGAAGTTGGACTGATGCTGGAGAAAGGCGCCGGCAATCACGCGGAACGGCTTGTCGGCCGGCGACGCGATGCGAAGCTCGTGGCTCATCTTCTTAAAGTGATTGGTGAAAAGGATATACTGCTGCGGGTTCCGCAGCGGGTTTCCGGCCGCGTCCTGATAGTAGAAGTAAGCCAGGCCGCCCACGGAAGCATACAGGCGGTCATAAGCGTCCGTGTAGTCCGCGTAGTCGTTCTCGCCCGAATTCGGCCGATCCATGTATGCGCCAGCATAGGTGACGTCGAAGTTCGCGATCTTGCCTTCAACTGTCAGCGCCGCCTGCCAGAAGCGATCCTTGAAGGGTTCGGGCCGGAAGCGATCGATCTTCAGATCGCCAAGAGCGGGATCGTAGAAGAACACGCCTTGCGACTTCGTCTTTTGGTACATGAAGGTCGGCGTGGCCGTCCAATTATCGTCGAGATCAATCTTGAGCGCCGCACGCCCGCCATAGATGTCCGTAGTGTTAAAGTTGTTCTTCTCAAGACCGGCGTTGGTGACCGTCGACGGCGGTATGTCGGCACCGATATTTCCGGCATTTGTGTAATAGGTGCGCGATCCGAAGATATTGTCGATGAAACCCGCATCGCGCTCATAAAAAGCAACCCCGCGAAACGCGATCCTCGTTGCCACCGGGAAGTTGATCATACCCTCGAGCTTGCCGCCGACGCCGCCGTGCGCGATCGAGTTGATCTCCCCGTCGACGCGACCGATCGTTATGCCAAGCTCCGGCTTGTTCGTAATGATCCGAATGGTGCCCGCTTCGCTTGATGCGCCGTACAAAGTGCCTTGCGGGCCGGAAAGGCTCTCGATCCGAGCGACATCGTAGATGTGAATGTCGAGCGTCCCGCCAATGGTCGTAACCGGCTGCTCATCGAGATACGTGCCGACCTGGGGCAGTGGGCCCGAGTGGTTGCCCTCCGCGTTCGTGCCGCCCGCCGCCGAAACGCCGCGCATGTAGACGGTGGTCTGACCGGGCTGGGTCGTCAGGAACGAAACCGACGGAAGCTGCTTCGTATAATCTTCAAAGTTCGAAATGTTGAGCTGATCGAGGCGACGCGTGCCTAGCGCAATGACGTTGATCGGCACATTTTGAACATTCTCTTCGCGCTTGGTCGCCGTGATGACGATCTCTGTCTGATCAGGACCAACACCATCCTGGCGTTGCTGCACCCGTGCCGGCGGCGAAGTGACGATCGTGGTATTGGTGCCCGGAGCCGGCGATTGACCGGTGGTCGTTGGCTGGACCGTCTGCGAAAATGCTGGCGTTGAAAGCGCAGTCGAAGCGAGGAGTGCAAAGCTGGCTGCACGACAATTCATCACGTGATGTCCCCATTCGGCTGTCTGATGCTATTGCGACAGAGCCGTTACGGAATGTCAACGACAACCCCGTCCTTTCGCGCGTTTTTATCGTTTTAGCGTTGCGCGAACGCCGCAGGAACTTCGGGATACAAGTCTAAGACTGGGCCAAGTAGGGTCTTGAGGGTGTCGAGATGACCGTCATAGGGCTGCCATTCTTCGGTCGCGTCGCGGTAGATTGGTCGCCTCACCTGTTCGGAGGATGCCGTTCGTACTGCTCGCTCTGTCTTGTAAAATTCGAGCACTTGGGGCTCGAACGCCAATCCGCAATATTGAAGCAAGCGCCGCACTTCGGCTTCGGTGTCGTCCACCATTCGCTCGTAGATCACGCGGTAAACGCGCCCCGGCATGACGGCATCGATGTGCGCCATCAGTCGCACATAATCCCGATAGTATCGGCCAAGATACTCAAGATCATAAGTGAACGCCTGTCCCCGCGCGAAATGCTGGCGAAAGTTCGAGAGGCAGCAACCGAGCGGGTGCCGCCGTGCATCGACGATCTTCGCATTGGGGAGAATGAGCTGGATGAAGGGCACATACAGCCAGTTGTTGGGTAGCTTGTCGATGAAGAAGGGCCGGTCGGTGCGACGTTGGACGTTCGCGCGGCGCAGATACTCTTCCCCAAGCGCGCGACGTTCCGCCTGCGACGCCTCCAGGATAGACTGGGGATAGGTGCCGACCTCGCGCACGAGCGCGGGAATGTCCGGCAGTTCCGTTGTCCCCTCAACCGCGCTGTGCGAAGCGAGAATCTGCTCGACGAGGGTCGAACCCGCACGCGGCAGACCAACGATAAAGATCGGATCCGTGGCATCGCACCCATCCGCCTTCGTGGAGAACGCGAGCGCTGTGAATTCGGCGATCGAGCGATCGACCGTTCGTGTAATCTCCCCGGGACGAAACGGCTGGCTTTGCAGACGCAGCGCGTTGGCCTTGGAATAGCGCACGAACGCTTCGTCGAATCGGCCCGCGTCGTGGAGTGCCTTTCCTAGCGCAAAGTCGAGATGAAATCGGTCCTCATCGCCAAGATTAGGCGATTGGATTGCCCTCTCCATAGCCGCAAGGTCATCGCTCTCGAACTTGACGGTCTTGAGGTTGGCGAGGCTCCACCAAGCCTCGCCGAGCGTCGGCTTCAAGGCGATCGCCTTACGATAAGCGCCGATTCCGTCGGCTTGACGGCCAATCGTTTTCAGCATGTGCCCATAGCTCAGCCAGACTCGCGGCTGATCAGGGCTGCGCTCAAGGACACTGTCATAAAGCGCAATCGCTTGTTCGAATTCGCCAAGCCGGCCGAGCGTCGCCGCCTTGAGATTCCAGTGACCGATCTCCTCGGGCTCGTCCTCAAACACCTCGTCGAGCAGGTCCATCGCTTCCGCGGGGCGCCCCATTCGACCAAGCACGAGCGCCAGGTTGGACTTCGCCGCCGTCCAGCCTGGGCAAATTTCGACGGCACGGCGAAGGAGGTTTTCGGCATCGCGCCAGCGACCAATCCGCCCAGCGAGCTCGGCGAGCATTCGGATCGCCGCGGCATCGAACGGATCTTCCTTGAGGTGCGGCTTTAGGATCCGTTCGGCGACATCGAGCCGGTTCTCGTTGAGCGCCATCGCCGCTTCAATCAATCGCGGGTGCCAGCGGGGTCGGATCGTCCATTGCGTCGCCACCCGCGCAGCGTAGCGTCAACCCGCCCGCGCGGCTATGCATCCACCGCATGATCTATTTCGAAGACCTGCAAGCCGGGACAACAACCGACTTTGGCAGTTATGAGGTCACTCGCGAGGAAGTCCTCGAGTTCGCGCGCAAGTATGATCCCCAGCCGTTTCACCTTTCGGACGCGGAAGCGGCCAAGACCCACTTCGGGCGCCTCGCCGCAAGCGGATGGCACACCGCGGCAATGACCATGGCGGTCATTGCCCGACACGTCGTCAATCAAGAGCAGGCGGGTTTGGGCTCTCCTGGAATTGATGAACTCCGCTGGAAAAAGCCCGTTTACCCCGGCGACACGCTGCACGTGCGCGGGGAAATCCTCGAGACCACGCCGTCACGCAGCCGGCCCGAACGGGGCTCGTTTAGGACACAGACGACCGTTACCAACCAGCACGGCGAAGTCGTCATGACGTTCGTTTCAATCGTCATGATCCGCCGCCGGCCAACCGCGGAGCAGTCCGCCTGAACTACCCACGATGGCGCCAATGACCACCACTCGTGGGGGATGATCCCGACCGTCTGAAGCCTCCCCAGTTTTCACGGGTCCACGTCGTCCCCGTTCGTCCCTGCCAGCTGCTCCGTCGGCTCATCCAGTAGCGTTGCTGGTCGCCGTTCCATCGGTATGGGCGACGATAGCTGTCGTAAACGTAGACGCCGATTCCCGGATAATAGAAGTCATCGTACCAGCCGAACGGGTCATAGGAACCGTAGTAACCTCCGGAACCATAACCGTAGGGATAGCCGTAAGCGCCGCCCCAGGGATAGCCATAGCTGCCGTAGCCATATCCGATCCCGCCATAGCCGTAGGGCCCGTAAAGGTCGTCGGCACAAGCGCTGAGACCCAGGGTCACTCCGGCAAGTGCAAGCACAAGTCGCATACGCATTGGAAAACTCCTCAAATGAGAGGTTACACCCTCAATGCTACGAGACTTATGCGCGGTCCCCCGTGTCGCTGCGATGAATGGATTTCACCGCAACAACACCGCGTTCGCGAAATTGATCCTTCGTGGGCGGCGTTAGCCCGCGACGCCCTGCTTGACCTTCGCGCGACGGCTCTTGGCTTGGTTTTCGGGCTCAAGCGCCCCGGTGACACGAACCGCGCGCTTCGCGTCCTGCCAGATCTGTCGGTAGGCGAGGTAGCCGAAGACCGTTCCGATCAGCAGGAAGATTACAACCGACAAGCCCACAGCGTGACGACTCTCAAGGTTGGGCTCTGCAGTCCACACGAGGAATGCAGCGACGTCCTTGGCCATCTGGTCAACGGTTGCCGGCGTACCATCTGCATAGGTTACTTGGCCGGCGGTCGTCAGCGGCGGCGGCATCGCAATGTTCAGATTGGCAAAATAGGGATTGTAATGGAGGTTCTGAGGGGTCTTCGCGTCCGGAAACTTCTTCAGGAGCTCTGCGGGCTGAGCCTGGAAACCGGTGAGGATCGAATAGACGTAAGGAGCCCCGCCCTCGCGTGCCTTGGTGATCAGCGAAAGATCGGGCGGCAGGGCGTTGTTGTTCGCCGCGCGCGCCGCGGTTTCATTTGCGAAAGGCGACGGGAAATTATCCGAGGGCAGAGCCTTGCGCGTGCTTGCCTCTCCGGTGTCCGGATTGATCGAAGGCACCTGCGTCTTCCAGTCGGAGGCGATCTTCTTGATCTCAGCGTCATTGTAACCGAGCTGCTTCAGCTCGCCAAAGGACACGAGCTTCAGACTATGACAGGCTGAACAGACCTCCGAGTAGACCTGGAAGCCGCGCTGCAACTGCCGCCGGTCAAATTTCCCGAACGGCCCGTCCGATGCGAGATGCAGCGGTTTTGGACTCTTGTGAAACTCTTCCGACGCAAGCGGCGCCGGCGGGCTGCTGAGGTTGGTTGCAACCCCACTGATCAACGAGATCAGCAGGACGCCGGCAAAAACCAGGCCGACGAGAAAACCAATGACACGGACCATCTGTCTAAACGCCCCCTTAGTGCGCCGAAGCGGTGGCGATCGAGCCGCCGCGCGTCTTCCCCGCCCCCACAGGCGCCGCTTCGGCAGCCTCGCCATGCAGCACGCTCTCCGAAATGGAGTTCGGCAGTGGCAGAGGCACCTCGAAGCGGGACACAAGCGGAAGGATTACGAGGAAATGAAGGAAATAATAAGCGGCGCTGATCTGGCCGATCGCGTTGCGGAACGGGGTCGGTGCACCGCCGCCTGCCCAACCGAGCACAATTACGTCGACGACGAGCAACCAGAAGAACCGCTTAAACACCGGACGATATGAGCCGGAGCGCACCGGCGACTTGTCGAGC
The DNA here is from genome assembly GCA_035944075.1 of Sphingomicrobium sp. Classification (GTDB taxonomy): domain Bacteria; phylum Pseudomonadota; class Alphaproteobacteria; order Sphingomonadales; family Sphingomonadaceae; genus Sphingomicrobium. The sequence goes on along the minus strand of DASZBO010000136.1, from coordinate 7,129 downwards.
CACGGCAGGAAGAAAAGCAGCAGGATCGAGCTGAACATTGCCAGCACGCCCCACAGTTTTGCCGGGAGAATGAAGTCAAAGGTGAACGAGCGAAGGATCGCGTAGAAAGGCCAGAAATACCATTCCGGGACGATCTCGGCCGGCGTCGCGAGAGGGTTCGCGGGAATGTAATTGTCCGAATGCCCGAGATAGTTGGGCGCGTAGAAGGTCACGAGACAGTAAATCAGGAGGAATGCGGCCGCGAACCAGCCGTCCTTCGCCGTATAAAAGGGATGGAACGGCAGGGTGTCCTTCTCGTCCTTGACGTCCACGCCCGTCGGGTTGCTCGAGCCGGGAATGTGCAACGCCCAGATGTGGAGAATGACGACGCCGGCAATGACGAACGGCAGCAGATAGTGAAGCGAGAAGAAGCGGGTCAACGCCGCCTGATCTGGTGCGTAGCCGCCGAGCAACCAGATCCTGATCGGCTCACCGACAATCGGGAAAGCCGAGAAGAAGCCCGTGATGACCTGCGCGCCCCAGTAGCTCATCTGCCCCCACGGCAGAACGTACCCCATGAACGCCGTCGCCATCATCAGGAAATAGATCACTAGCCCCAGCATCCAGACCAGCTCTCGCGGCGCCTTGTAGGAACCGTAATAAAGTCCGCGAAAAATGTGGATGTAGGTCACGATGAAGAAAAAGCTCGCGCCGTTCATGTGCGCGTACCGCAACAGCCAACCGGCGTTGACGTCACGCATGATCAACTGGTTCACCGAGTTGAACGCACCGTCTGTTGACGCTGTGTAATGCATCGCAAGAACGATGCCGGTGACGATCTGAACGGTTAGGAAAATGCCGGCGAGGACGCCGAAATTCCAGAAATAATTGAGGTTCCGCGGTACCGGATAACCACCACCGATCGCGCCGTAGACGAGGCGTGGAAGCGGTAGACGCTCGTCCACCCACTTCATCACCGGATGCTTAGGTTCGTAGGGCTTGGCCCAGGAAAAGCTCATGTGTCCGCTTACCCCTTTGCGCCGATCAGGACAGTGGTCGGCGAGCTGAACTTGTAATCAGGAACGACGAGGTTCTTCGGCGCCGGCCCCTGCCGGATGCGCGCCGCCGTGTCGTACTGCGAGCCGTGGCACGGGCAGAAATAGCCGCCGAACGGTCCTCGGTTTTCACCTTCGCCAATGCCGAGCGGCACGCAGCCAAGATGAGTGCAGACGCCAAGGGTAATCAGCCAATTCTTGTGACCAGGCTTCGTTCGCTCTGCCAGCGTCTGGGGATCGCGGAGCGAAGAGAGCGGGACAGCGTCCGCCTCGCCGATCTCCTTGGGCGTCAGATTGCGGATGAAGACCGGCTGCTTTCGCCACTGAGCCTTGATGCCCTGACCAGGCTGCACCTTCGAAATATCGACTTCAGTCGTTGCCTGGGCGAGGACGTCGGCCGAGGGCGCCATCTGTACCAACAGCGGCGCAATCGCGGCGACTGCGCCGACGCCCGCGAAGCTTACGGCGGCAACATTCAAGAAGTCTCGACGACGCACGCCATCGTCGTCAGTCTCTGTTGTTTCGGGACCCTTAGCGGGTTGTGCCTTGGTGGCCATCGTACCCCTTTGACGCGAATTCAGATGTGCCGGACGGCACTTATGCGGCGCCGCGCCGAGGCGATGCCGCAGCGCGATTGGCCGGTCTGATAGCGACGGGATTTGGGGCTGCCAAGGCCCCGCAGCCGACAAGCCGAACATGCACGATGTCCGTTAGTCGTTCGCCACCCCTTTGCGGGCCTCCATGCCTCTTGCCGCGAACGGGATCAGAGCACCAATCACGACAAAGGGGACGAGGCTCAGCAGGAAGGTTAGGTGATACCAGACCGGCAGCTTGTTCCAGATATGGAAGTGCACTGGCACGAACAAGGCGAGGAGTATGACGCCAACGATCGCGGGGGCCCAGCGACTGGAAGGCGCGATCCATCGTGTGACGGCGCCAGCGATGATCGAACTCAGTCCCGCCTCGATCAGCCTTCCAGCCTTCATTGCGGCCGTGAACTGCAACGTTGCCTCCGCCGCGTGATAGTGAGGAAGGGCAGCGCGGAGGCCAAAATTGAGCAATGTCACAACGATGACCCAAATGATCAGCCCGCCGATGATCGCTCCAGCCGTTCGCAGCATGGCGAAATGCCCCCCAATTGCTTATTCGAATTATATTAGTTTAAATGAACTATGAACACAAGACTTCTAGTGCTCGGCGTCCTTCACCGCGGAGATTTCCACCCCTACGAGATCAAGCGCAGGCTCAAGGCCGCGCTTGTCGAATGCTACATCGGCGTCGACGTCGGGACCCTTTATTACGCGGTGCGTCAGCTAGAGAAGGAAGGACTGATCGAAGCCTTCGCTCAGGAGCGGGTGGCACGCGGCGGAATACGGACGACCTATCGCATCACGCCGGAAGGTCGCGGCGAATTCCGTCGCGCTCTTCATCGTCAATTCGCGCTCGACGGACCGGTTCCTGAGACGCTTTATGGGGCACTGCTCTTTCTCCACCTCGCCGATGCCGACATCGTCAAGGACGCGCTTCGACGACGGATCGACCGCCTTACCGACCTCATTGCGAAGCTGAAGCCAATCCGGGAGCAGCTTTTGCCCGTTCTTTCGACCGGAACCGAGCACCTTCTCGATCATCTTGAGCGGCAGCGGCAGCTCGACCGTGCGTGGCTCGAAAATCTGTTGGACGACATCGACGCGAACGGGATCCGTGACATCCTCGATCCGGCGACGCTCGCCGCGGCGCGTTAGTCGTTCGGAATACGGCCGTTGACGAGGTCGTCGTAATCTTTCGCCAGCTGGCGCGTAAGGTTTCCAACTTCGAAGTTCCACGGGCCAGCGGATCGAACGGGTGTGATCTCGACGGCGGTGCCGGTCAGGAACATCTGTTCGAAGCTCTCAAGCTCCTCCGGCCAGATGGGTCGTTGGCTGACCTCAACGCCGCGCTTGCGGGCAAGGTCCATCACCGTCCGGCGAGTGATGCCGTCAAGGAAGCAATCGGGCTCGGGGGTATGAAGCATGTTGTCGCGCACAAAGAACACGTTTGCGCCGGTCGCCTCGGCAACGCGACCGCGCCAGTCGAGCATCAAGGCGTCATTATAACCGTTCGCCTCGGCATGCTGCTTCGAAAGGGTACAGATCATGTAGAGCCCAGAGGCCTTGGAGGCGGTTGGTGCCGTATAGGGAGCCGGCCGTCGCCACGGCGCGATCTCGAGGCGAATGCCATTTTCGGACATCCGCGGCTCGTAATATTTACCCCATTCCCAGGCCGCAATCGCGACATGCGGCTTCGTCGTGCCCGGTGCGACGCCCATGGATTCGGAGCCGCGCCAAGCAAGCGGCCGCATATAGGCATCGGTAAACCCGTTGACCTTTAGCACCTCGTTGCAAGCGCCGTTGATCTCGTCGACGGTCCACGGCAGCTCGAACCCGAGGAGACTAGCGCTTCGGCGCAGTCGCTCGCTGTGCTCCTGAAGCTTGAAAATCGTGCCATTATAGGCTCGCTGACCCTCGAACACGCTGCTTGCGTAATGCAGGGCATGGGTGAGAACGTGGACGCGTGCGTCGCGCCAAGCGATCATCTCGCCGTCTAGCCAGATGAACCCGTCGCGATCGTCGAAGGTCGTTGTTTGAGCTGCCATCCGGCGCGCCTAGGACAGGCGCGCGGTCTCGGCAAGCGACGGACTTTTGGCCTCCTGCGCCAACTCGGCGCCGCGTCGCGCAGCAGCTTCGATCGTCAAGGCAACCAAGCGATCAAGAACCGCATCGCGATCGAGAATCGCAAGCCCGGCTTCAGTCGTACCCTTGGGGCTCGCTACACGGCGCGCGATCGAACCCATGTCTTCACCGGTCATTGCGCCCATCCACGCGGTCCCAAGCACGGTTTCGCGCGCGATTGTCAGTGCGATCTCCGCCGAAAGGCCGCGCTCCTCGCCGGCCTTCGCCAGCGCGGCGATGAACCGCGCGACGTAGGCAGGACCAGCACCCGCGACCGAACCCAGCGTGGCAAGCTTTGCCTCGTCTGCCATCCACATCGCAAAACCAAGCGCGGAAAAAAGATTGTTGAGTTCGCTCTGCGCCTGCGCATCCGCGTCCGGGCTGTACAAACCCGTAACGCCGCGACGAACGGCGACAGGAAGATTTGGCATTGCCCGCACAATCGCTGCAACTCCAGGAAAGCGATCCCGAAGGCTGGAAGATTCAACGCCGGCAAGAAGCGAAACCACGATGGTCCGCGCGCCCAGATAGCGCCGCAGTTCCGACGCGATCTCGTCCAGCTTCTGCGGTTTGAACGCAAGAAGGACGAGCGCCGGCGGTGGTCCGGCGTCGCCGAAATTAACGACTACCCGAGCGCCCTCGACCGGCGCGCCGCTTGGGCGCACGACCGTTACGCGGCCAAGGTCGATTCCACCCACGCGCCAGCCATCGAGGATCGCGCGACCCATGTTGCCGCATCCAACGAACCAGGTCGGCTGCGGAAGTTGAAGTGTTCCGTTCATGCTTCACCGTGCGTATCGATAAGGGCAGCAGCAATCGCTTCGCCGGGCGATTTGCCTCCCCATAAGACGAACTGAAAGACGGGGTAAAAGCGCTCGCACTCCTCGACCGCAGCTTCGGCTATTGCTTCCGCCTGCTCGAGGCTGAGGCCTTCATCGCCACGCGCATCGAGGATTGTCGAATGACGAAAAACCACGAGTCCCGAGCCCGACCACATCTCGAAGTGACCAAGCCAGAGTTGCTCGTTGATGAGGCTCAGCGCCTCGAAGATCGTGCCGCGTTTTTCAGCCGAGACCTTGATATCCGGGAAGGCGAGGAACTGAAGGACCTGGTCCTCGGGGCGCCAAACTCCACGAAGCTCGTATTGCGCCCAGCTTCCTGTCGCTGAAGCTACGATTTCGCCCTCACCGGTGCGCTCACACGCCCAGCCGCGCGCCTCGAAATATTGCTCGAGCACCTCGATCGGTGCACCGTCGTCTCGTTCGTCCTGGATTTCTTCCTCGCTCAGAATCACGCCTCCGGGCTCGACTTCTTGCCACCCCGTTTCGGGGCCGTCGCATCCGCCGCAGGCCCCGAAACCCTCGCCTCGAGTGCCGTAATGCGCGCTTTCAGTTTCTCGTTCTCGTCACGAGCGGCTGCAGCCATGGACTTAACGGCTTCGAACTCGTCACGGCCGACAAAATCCGTCCCACCCATCCATTCCTTGAACTTCTCGCGAGCGCCAGCCTCGGCTTCGCGGCCCATGCCGGCAAAAGTACCGGCAAAGCCGTTCACCATCTTCACGAAGTCGTCGAACATCCTGTTCTCAGACTGCATAAGAATGTTCCTCCCTTTCGCGGGGAAAATAGGAAGTCACGGCGCCATCCGCCACCCTGGAGCGGAAGACTATCCCCAACTGTGTCGTTCAATCCCCAATTATCGTGGAGGATGGCTGAACAAGGAGTGGCTCGCGCCGGGATTGAGCTCCTCGATCGTTGCGTTCAGCACTGTCGCGAAGACCAGCCACGCAAGATAGGGTATGAGAAGCAGCCCGGCAGCCTTTCGCAACCTTAGGAACTGGCCAGCCGCCGCCGCAGCAACTGCCGTCATGACGAAAATGACAATCTTCGCGAGGCGAATGTCATGCCCCGCAAAGAAGATCGGCGACCAGGCAAAATTGAGTGCGAGCTGGATGAAGAACAAGGTCAGCGCCGCCTGTCGACGCGGCGACGGCGGGACCGCGATGACCATCGCAAGCGCGATGCCCATCAGGGCATAGAGGATCGGCCACACCAGTCCGAACGTCCAGCCGGGCGGCATGAAGGGCGGTTTGCGGAGCGCGTCAAACCAGGGGTTTGAATAGCCGCTGTTGGACAGCCAGCCGCTTGCTCCGCCGAGGATCTCAATAAGCACGACGGCAACGAGGCCAATCTTCCACCCGCTCGCAGTCCTTACGCGCTCAGCCATTCTTCTCCGCTCCAAGTAGAAATTCGACGTTCCCCTCGGGGCCTGTAATTGGACTCGGAACGATCCCCAGCACCGTCCAGCTCTGCGACTCAATCCAGGCGATGGCCTCGCTGCAAACACGCTCATGTACAGCTGGATCACGAACGACGCCGCCCTTGCCGACTTCGCTGCGGCCGGCCTCGAACTGCGGCTTTATGAGTGCGACGAGCCTCGCCCCCGGCTTTGCGAGGCTGAGCGGAACGACAAGAACCTTCGCAAGACCGATGAAGCTCGCGTCGCAAACGACAATGTCGACCGTTTCCGGAATGATGCGGCCGTCGAGCGAGCGCGCGTTCGTCTGCTCGTGGACAACGACCCGCGGATCCTGCCTCAGTTTCCATGCGAGCTGGTTCGTGCCGACATCAATCGCATAGACTTTGGTTGCGCCGCGCGCGAGCAGCACGTCGGTGAAGCCGCCTGTCGAGCTCCCGATATCGAGCGCAACCGCACCGGTCACGTCAAACCCAAAATGCGCAAGTCCATGGTCGAGCTTGATGCCGCCCCGCGATACCCAGGGATGATCCTTGGCGCGCACTTCGAGAAGGGCTCCCTCGGCAAGCATGTCGCCGGCCTTGGACAGCTTTCGTTCGCCATTGAACACTGCGCCGGCCATGATCAAAGCTTGGGCGCGCGATCGGCTTTCGGCCAATCCCCTCAGCACCAGCAGCTGATCGGCCCGGATTTTAGCTACGCTCGCACCTCTTCGACGCCGACGCTGTTGCGGCGAAGGGCCTTGAGAACGGTCTCGACGATGTGGGGTGCGTTGAGACGGGCTTCGTCATACTGTTTCTCGGGCTTGTCCTGGTCCTGGAAGCGATCCGGCAAGCGCATGGTGCGAATCTTGAGACCACCATCAAGCAAGCCTTCGTCGCTCGCCATCGTGAGGACATGCGCACCAAGTCCGCCGACAGCCGCTTCCTCGACGGTGACTGCGACTTCGTGCGTGGTGAGCAGCTTGCGAATGAGGTCGCTATCCAGGGGCTTTGCGAAACGAAGATCAGCGACCGTTGTCGAAAGACCTTTTGCCTCGAGCTCGAGCGCGGCCTTTTCAGCCTCTTCGAGCCGAGTGCCGAGCGACAGGATCGCGACGCTCTTTCCTTCGCGGACGATCCGGCCCCT
>DASZBO010000135.1:0-5770 GCA_035944075.1 Sphingomicrobium sp. | reverse complement strand
CGATCCGAACTTGCGCGCGACGCCACAGATCCTGCGCTGGGCCGACAGCTCTGCGGAGGATTGCTACGCCGAGTTCGAAAAGCATGTCGAGCGACTAATCGAGAGAGACGAGGAAACAAAACACTATCTTGGCCGCGCCGCGGAAATTGCAGTGCGCCTAGCCACCATTCGCTCGGTGGGCCGATGCGGTCCATACGGCGAAGGCCCGATGGTTGACCGCGGCGACGTAGAATGGGGTCGCGATATTGCTCTGATATGTGGCGCGCGAATGGCGGAAGACGCGCGTGGCTTCATCGCTGATACAGATCGGCAGAGGTGGGCGAATAAAATTCTGCGCGTTATTCGACAGAAGCAAGAAGCTAGGCCAAGAGATATCCAGCGCGCTCTACGTTGCGCTTTGAAGAGCGCCGACGTTCAAGATCATCTGAGGAATCTAGAGGAAGCCGGATTGATCAGTCCCGTTAAGGGCGAGCTACGCGGACGGCTTGCCACTATTGCATACAGATATAGAGGCGCATCTAGCTGATAATGTAATAAAAAATATCCAGTGTATGCAGTGTCCACGTGTCAGCGGAGGCGGGTGTGGAAGTTTTGTCTGTGTTCGTTGCAGTTTTGTCTACCCCCGGGAATTTAGCTCTGCGCCTGAGAATAGATAGGAGACGATGATGACAATGAAGACAGTCGGTCAGCATACGTGCGAGGTGAGCGCAGAAGAGGTCTACGGATGGCTGAACAGCTGGGATTTGACCGACAGCAATGCTGCCAAAGTATTGGGCGTAACAACTCGAACTATTAAGGATTGGATCAAGCGTGGGGCGAAAGGAGCGGGAGGTCGGCACCTTCGGGCGCTGATCTGCAGCAACACGTCACCATATCGGCTCGCAGCGCAGCTGCGAGTCCGCCTTTCCACTTTCAGGCGGTCGCAGTTCAAATGCATACGTGGCAGCGGAGTGGAGGACCTTGGGAATAGGGTGGACACGTCCACTCCGGTTGAAATGAAATACCCGTGGCCAGGTCGCGCCTAGGTTCGGGCGCCAGAGGCCTGCACCTGAGGGAAAAACTCTTCGCGACTTCAAAGGCCCGAGCGAAATAAGTCGATAATTTAGGCAGGCCTCGCTCGTCAGGGAAACCCGCCCCGGGCCGCGGTGTCATGATACCGGATGGGGTGCCATTTTCTCAACAATCTTGGATTGTACTTGCGTTTTATGCAATCGGCTCTAGAGTCCGATAATTAGGAGTTACCGGACGTCGGTTCCACGGCACGCCGGATTTTCGACATCCCGAAAGGAAGGGCGAAGCTCAATGCCAAGAGACCTAATTACCGCCACCTCGAACACGGTCTCCGCACTCCGGGCGCTCGCCGACCGCGCCCGCGACTACACCGCTCAGGCTAAATCCGAGAACACTCGCCGCGCCTATGCCTCCGACTGGAGGGCCTTCGTGCACTGGTGCAACCAGCATAAGCTCTGCCCCATGCCGGCGGGCGCCGCGACGCTCGCCGCCTACCTCACCGCGCACGCCGGCATCCTAAAGGTGTCTACACTCACACGCCGGCTCTCGGCGGTTCGCGAAGCGCACCGTTACGCCGGCTTCGACATCGACACCTCATCGATCGCATTCAGGGACCTCTGGCGGGGCATTCGCAGAGCGCATGGCGCTCCGGCCCGGCAGAAGGCGCCATTGCTCACGAGCGGGCTCCGTAAGGCCATCGCAGCGCTTCCAGACACAATTCTTGGCAGACGCGACCGCGCGCTATTGCTTGTTGGCTTCGCGGCCGCACTGCGTCGCTCTGAATTGGTTACGCTGGAAGTGCGGCACCGCGAAGGCGCTCTCGGCTGGATCGAGGAGACAGCCGAGGGGCTCAAGGTGAATCTCGCGCGGGCCAAGGCGGATCAGGAAGGCGAGGGCGCGGCTGTAGGTGTGCCGTATGGTGTAAACCCTGAGACCTGCCCAGTGCGCGCTTATCGCGACTGGGTAGCCGTCTCCGGCATTACCGACGGGCCGGCGTTCAGGTCCATCAATCGTCACGGTCAAATGGGTGCCTACGCGCTGGCCGGCCGCTCAGTCGCGCGCATCGTCAAGCGCGCGATCGTCGCCGCCGGTGTCGCGGAGGGGCTCTCCGTTGAGGAGGCGGAAGTGCAGGCGGAGCAGTTCGCCGGTCACTCGCTCCGCGCCGGGTTAGCGACGTCAGCAGCGGCGAACGACGCGCCGGGGCACGCCATTCAGCGGCAGTTGCGCCATGCAAGATTTGATACAACGATCAAATACATTCGAGCGGGTAACTTATTTAAAGGCAACGCGGCCGGAATGGCTGGTCTTTAGAAAGCTCTGTGATGGATAATGTGGTCATATTCCCACCAATTGCAACAATGTAGCGCGTACGCGACCATGAGCAAGGGCGGGTAAGCGCACAATGCTAGCCGTCATGCTACAGGCAAGAGCCAGGCATCACGGGCTCTTGCTAACCGCCCGCTCTGGGCTGTCTCTGCTTGAAATGCGTCAGTGCATTTTGATGCGCGATTTGACCTCATCGGGATTAATGCCGCGATGCTTGAGTTACGCCAGCAACTTTAAGCTCACCGGCCACTCAGCGGATTTACCGAATGCAATTCATTCCCGGCGGCCCTGACGTTCCAGATCGACTGTTACAAGCTCATGAAGAAGGTGAGGTGGTATTTTTTTGTGGGGCCGGAATCTCCTTCCCGGCCGACCTGCCTAGCTTCAAAGGACTGGTCAAGAATTTGTATTCCTCACTCGGAACGGTGCCGACCGACGTTGAAAATGCCGCTATAAAAAAATGGCAGTACGATACAGCGATCGCGCTTCTTGAAGACCGATATCCGGGCGGCCGCGAAAAGGTACGAGAGCACGTTGCGCAGCTACTGACTCCGACCAACCTGACCCATCCGCGGGCCACAACAACACATCGAGCTCTTCTTAACCTAGCGCGCGCTCGGGACGGTCGTCACCGCCTCATCACAACCAATTTCGATCGGCTATTTGAAACCGTCTCATCCGGCACAATTCGCCACTCGGCCGCCCCGCGGCTGCCTGTGCCCAAACAGAAGTGGAACGGCCTTGTGTATTTGCACGGCCTCCTTCCCGAAGCACCAACAGCCAACGATCTAGACACCTTGGTGCTTTCTAGCGGCGACTTTGGATTGGCGTATTTAACAGAGCGGTGGGCATCGCGATTTGTGAGCGAGCTCGTCCGCAACTATACGGTCTGCTTTGTTGGCTACAGCATTAACGATCCAGTTCTGCGGTATATGATGGACGCGCTTGCTGCTGACCGTCTACTCGGCGAGGCGCCTAGAGAAGTCTTTGCTTTCGGAAGTTTCTCCAAGGGGCAGGAGAACCAGCAGGCCACCGAATGGGGAGCGAAGCACGTTACCCCCATTTTATATCGCGAACATGCGAAGCACTTCTATCTTCACCGAACTCTGGAAGCGTGGGCGTCACATTACCGCGATGGCATCACGGGTAACGAACGCATCGTGGCCGTCCATTGTTCTAATCCGCCAGCGGGCAGCACGATTCAGGACGACTTTATTGGCCGTGTCTTGTGGGCACTGAGTGATCCCTCCGGCCTTCCTGCTAAAAAGTTTGCGGAACTTGATCCAGCCCCGCCATTAGAGTGGCTCGAACCTCTGGGCGAGTATCGATTTAAACACGACCACTTGCGCCGATTCGGTATTCAGCCGGAAATTAAAAAAGACGATAAGCTGCGGTTCAGCCTGCTAGAAAGATACGTCATGTACGACACAGCGCGTTCGATGCAACTCGTCGACGTCTCAACTGACCTGTGGGATACGGTAATGTTTCAATTAGCCCGTTGGCTGGTACGTCACCTTAACGATCCAGCCCTATATCTTTGGTTCGCTTCCCGCGGCGGGAAACTTGCGCCGCAATTGGTGAACTTGATTTCACTAGCCCTCAGCGACAGCACCGCCATCCCCGTGTCTCCGGCGATGCGAACGCTGTGGTCAATAATGCTGGCAGGGCGCGTGCGCTAATGGATTTCGGATTCTTCGATTGGCGAAGGAGATTCCAGACGGAGGGGCTTACGTATGGCCTGCGCATGGAATTATTCGATTTGCTTAAGCCGCACGTAAGGGTAAGGGCGCCGCTTCGCTTGCCTGATTCAGATCTGTCGAGCGGATTGCCCAGTGACGAGTCCGCAATACGGGCACTTGTTGATTGGGAAATTGTCCTGGGCACCGATGAAGTCCATCAGACGATTGCCGAGCTTTCGACTAGTGAACGATGGCAGGCGTCTTTGCCTGAGCTTTTGAGCGGCTTTTCATCGCTTCTTCGCGATGCCATGGACCTGAGCCGCCAGTTACAAGGCGCAGACGATCGGGCAGACGGGTCCTATTGGCACCAACCCTCGATTAAAGCACATGATCAAAATCGGAAATTCCGAGATTGGACAGCTCTTATAGAACTCACGCGAGATTCGTGGCTCGCAACAGCCCTGCAAGATCCCCGGAAAGCTCGAGCAGAGGTTCACCATTGGCTTACATTTCCGTACCCGCTGTTTAGGCGATTGGCTTTCTTCGCTGCCACGGAAACGAATTTGTTCGAGCCAAACCTAGCGCTGAGTTGGCTCCTGGATAATGAGGGCTGGTGGCTTTGGTCTGTGGAGACCGAACGCGAGACATTCAGACTGCTTAAGAGACTGGCTCATCAATTAGGTGCACATGAAGTAAGGAGTTTCGTCTCCGCGATTTTGTCCGGTCCTCCTCGATCTATGTATCAGGCAGATATATCCGCAGAGCGTCTTTCTCAAATTGCGGACCGCGAAATTTGGCTTAGGCTAGCGAAATTCCAAGCATCCGGCGGCAGGTTAGAAGCCAACGCATCATCGGCCTTAAGTTCGATTTCAGCCCGCTATCCGGATCTTGTCCTTGCCGATGATGAAAGCGATGAATTCCCTGTTTGGATGGGCCCTATCCGAGATTTTGGCGGCAAACAGGTAGCCATTCCAAGGGAACTCGACGCTCTAAAGTCTTGGCTTCGAACTGAAAGCGCGGAAGGAGTCGCGACGTCAGTAGAGTGGTCCCAGCTTTGTAAGGACGATCTTGATACAGCATCGACGGCTCTAACCGATTTGGCCGCAGAAGGTTTGTGGCCCGAAGCACAGTGGCGAGCGGCTTTCCAAGCGTGGTCCGATCCAACAATTGCGGAGCTGTCCTGGGACCGAATGCGGGACGTCGTCACCGAGCTGCCCGACAGTATCCTTGAAGACATTGTTCAATCAGTAAGCTGGTGGCTCCAGACAGTCGCCAAGCTGCTGAAAAATGGAGAAGGCGCATTTCTTTCAATCGCGGAACGCTTGATCGTGGCTCAAAGGCAGAAGGGATACGACCGCGACGAGGACCCGCTCTTCCATGCGATTAATCATCCTGTCGGTCAGACGACAGATGCAGTGCTTCGTTGGTGGTATCGTCAGGATCTCAAAGATGGCCAGCTATTGAGGCCAGAAGTATCCAAAATATTCAATGTCATTTGCAATTTAGACGTTGACGCATTCCGATATGGCCGGATTGTGCTTGCCGCTAATGTAATACCCCTATTCAGGGTAGATAGACTGTGGACCGTCGCTAATATTCTTCCCAACTTGAACTGGAGCCGCAACCTGGAGGAGGCGCGGGCGCAATGGAGCGGCTTTCTGTGGTCGCCGCGACTGTATCCCTCACTGTATGCATGCATAAAGAGCGAATTTTTGTCGACGGCCGCTCATTATCAGGAGCTTGGAGAGTTAGCT
>DASZBO010000134.1:0-68772 GCA_035944075.1 Sphingomicrobium sp. | reverse complement strand
ATCCGGCCCCTGCCGATTTCGAGCGCCTGCGGTTGCTCGGGAAGAGGCAATCCCCGCCCCTCGCCCCGCGGATAGCGCACCGCGATCGGTCCGCTGTCGTGCAGCGCCATCGTGTGCACCATGTGGCACAGCTCCACTTCGTCTGCGGCAGCCATAACCACGAAGTTGGGCAAGGTGCAGAGATACGCGAGATCAAAGCTCCCCGCGTGAGTTGCACCATCAGCGCCGACGAGGCCCGCCCGGTCCATCGCGAAACGCACGGGCAGATTCTGGATGGCAACGTCGTGGACCAGCTGGTCGTAGGCCCGCTGAAGGAAGGTTGAATAGATGGCGCAGAATGGCCGGTAGCTTTGCGCCGCAAGGCCGGCGGCGAACGTCACGGCGTGTTGTTCGGCGATACCGACATCGAACGTGCGCTCGGGAAATTTGTCAGCGACCTTGTCCAGCCCGGTGCCGGACGGCATTGCCGCCGTGATCGCAACAACCTTTGGATCGCGGTCCATTTCGTTGCCAAGCGCTGTCGCGAAAACGCTCGTGTAACTTAAGGCGTTCGCCTGCGGCTTCGCCTGCACTCCCGAAATCACGTCGAACTTTACGACTCCGTGATATTTGTCGGCAGCATTCTCGGCAGGCGCATAGCCTTTGCCCTTCTTGGTGACGACGTGGACGAGCATCGGCCCCTCCTCGGCATCGCGGACATTTTCCAGCACTTCGACGAGCGCGCGAATATCGTGGCCGTCGACCGGGCCGACATAATAAAAGCCAAGCTCGTCGAACAACGTGCCTCCCGTCAACATGCCCCGCGCATATTCCTCCATCCGCCGCATCGAGCGATGAACGGGGTCCGGCATCACGCGTGCAAGCCTTTGCGCCAGCTTTCGCGGAGTCAGATATTTCCCAGAGGAAACCAGCCGAGCGAGCGCGTTGCGAAGGCTTCCAACGGGCGGCGCGATCGACATGTCGTTGTCGTTGAGGATGACGACCAGTCGATTGCCGGCCGCAGCCGCATTGTTCATGGCTTCATAGGCCATGCCGGCGCTCAGCGCTCCGTCACCGATGACGGCGATAGCGTGCCCAGGCGCGTCGGACAATTTGTTGGCAATTGCAAAGCCAAGCGCCGCCGAGATTGAGGTCGAGCTGTGCGCGGCCCCAAACGGATCAAATTCGCTTTCGCTGCGCCGGGTGAACCCGCTGAGCCCTCCACCTTGGCGAAGCGTGCGGATGCGGTCGCGGCGACCGGTGATGATCTTGTGCGGATAGGCTTGGTGACCAACGTCCCAGATCAGCTTGTCGTTGGGCGTGTCGAACACATAATGAAGCGCAAGCGTCAGCTCGACGACGCCGAGACCGGCGCCGAGATGCCCGCCCGTCACCGAGACAGCGGAAATCACTTCCTGCCGCAGTTCGTCCGCAAGTTGCGGCAATTCGTCCTTGCTCAGAGCGCGCAGCTCGGCCGGGAACTGCACTTTGTCCAACAGTGGCGTAACAGGACGTTCACTCATCGCTCGAGGGCCTTACGCCCGCGTCGCGCCGATGTCACCACGACGTCTTCTACTCGCAGGAAATTCGGTAATTTGCTGCCGGACCCCAGCAACTTCAGTCGGAAGTGCATTCGCCGCAGGTCCCGCGAACCTCGATGACGGGACGCTGGGCCGAGAACCCCGCCCCCTTCGCGGCCTGACGAACGCCGCTGGTTAGTCGGTCGTCATCGATATGCACCGCCTGCCCGCACGTATCGCAAATGAGGAAAATGCAATCATGCAGACATCCGGGGTGCTGGTTCGCAACATACGCGTTGGCGCTCTCCACGCGCCTCGCCAGGTTGGCGTTCACGAACAGGTCAAGAATTCGATAGACACTGTTGGCAGCGACCCGGCGCCCGCGTGTTATCGAAACCGACTCCGCGATATCATAGGCGCTTGCCGGTTTCCCGAAGCTTGCCAATGCATCGAAGACCGCCGCTCGCATCTCCGTCCACTGCTCGCCCTCCTCAGTCAGCCGCTCGCGTGCGGCCTTAGTGAGCGAGTCGCCTTCGTGGATCTTATGATCGTGCTGGGACATGACGTTCTTGTGCCACGAGATAGGCATCCGCCGGCCAACCGACAAGCAATCAGAAGTTCTTGTCAGTTGCCATGACGTTGAGCCGATGACCAAGCGCGACAATTAGGACGCCCGCGACCGTGTAGATGGGCTCGGGGCCGCCTTCCGGGAGCGAGAGCGCTCCAGCCATCACGCCAAGCCCCATTGCCCCAACACTTGCCGGAAGCATGAAGCCATGCTCCTGATATCCGCGGCCAAGAGCAACAGCTCCGACAATCATTGCCAACGTCAGCCCGACCTCGTGAATGATTGGCCGCCCAAGCAACCCTCCAGCGGAAGCAAGAAGGCCAAGGATGACCGCCGTCGCAACGCAATGGATGACGCAAAGGCCGGAAATGCTCATGGCGATACGGTCGAGCCGATTGGTCGAGATCGCGTGCTGATGCATTGCAAGCCGGCATATATGCGACGCTAAGTGAAGTTACAATATATCATGATACCAGCTCGACGCTTGCCCTCTGGCTCACCTCACGCGCATAGGGCTGAAGTCCCATGAGCACTGTCATCGCCACTGCACCGCATCGCAGCGAAGCACGTAAGCGTCCGCGCGCCCTGTCCAACCTACTTCTCTTCGTCGCGGGCCTTGTGTTCGCGATGGTCGTAGTCGGAGGAATTACGCGTCTTACCGAAAGCGGCCTTTCAATCACCGAGTGGAAGTTAATAAGCGGCGCGATTCCGCCGCTGACCCACGCGGACTGGCAGCACGCGTTTGATCTCTACAAGGGGACGCCTCAGTACCGGCAAGTCGCCGGGCCTGCCGGGATGACCTTGTCCGGGTTCAAGTTCATCTTTTTCTGGGAATGGGTGCACCGCCTGCTCGGCCGCATTCTCGGACTTGTCTTCTTCGTGGGGGTTGGCTGGTTCGCCGTCACTCGGGCAATTCCGAAAGGCTACGGGGTGAGGCTCGTGATACTTTTCTTCCTCGGCGGCCTCCAAGGAGCGGTTGGCTGGTTCATGGTGATGTCCGGTCTTGAAGGGCGGACTGAAGTCAGCCCTTACCGTCTATCTGCCCATCTGATCTTCGCCTTGTTTCTCTTTTCGGCACTGATCTGGACCGCGCTCGACCTTCGC
Source organism: Sphingomicrobium sp. (assembly GCA_035944075.1). Taxonomy (GTDB): domain Bacteria; phylum Pseudomonadota; class Alphaproteobacteria; order Sphingomonadales; family Sphingomonadaceae; genus Sphingomicrobium. The sequence continues at coordinate 65,601 of DASZBO010000134.1, read as the reverse complement.
CAACTAGCACGAGAAGCGCGCAGCCTCCCCGCCCGGCTGACATGCTGGGGCGCACTGGCGCTCGCCATTCTATTTATCCAATTGACGCTCGGCGCTTGGGTTGCGGGCTTCCGCGCAGGCTATGTATCGAACACCTGGCCAGACATGAACGGCAGTTTCGTTCCAAGCGGGATCGACTGGTCGCACGGGGTACCGTTTGCGATGACTCACGACCTTTTCCTGCTTCATTTCATGCACCGCTGGTGGGCCTGGGCCGTCGTTGCCATGCTCGTGGTCTTCGCGCGAAAAGTGAAGCGGATCGAAGGCGCTCGGCCAGCATCGATCGCCATTCACGCCGCATTCGGAACGCAGATCATCCTTGGGATCCTGACGGTGCTTTCCGGAATAGCGCTGTGGCTTGCCGTTCTTCATCAAGCGACCGGCGCCTTGCTTGTCGCGGCGACCGTCTGGGGTGCTCATGAGCTTGGACGACGGCGCAACGCATGACTGTCGTCTCGATCTACGCGGTTTTCGGCGACTCCGATGAAGCCGAACGCATTGCCCGGACCGCGATCGAGGAGCGGTTGGCAGCCTGCGTCAATATTCTCGGCCCGATCCGTTCGATTTACCGCTGGGAGAACGCACTCGAGAGCGCCAACGAGGTCGCCGCAATCTTCAAGACCAGCGAAAAGCGCGCGGGCGCACTGATGACGCGGATCGCTCAACTCCACAGCTATGATGTGCCTTGCGTTGCCGAACTGCCGGTAGAGAAGGTCCTCGAAAGTTACGCGGCCTTTGTCGAGGCGAACGTCGACTAGCCGGCCATCCGATCGAGGTAGAGGTAGGTTGGGTCGAACTCGGCAAGGCCTTCGAGCCCTGCCCGGTCGATCGTCACCCATCGGCTTGAACTCCAACCCGCGCCGTCTTCGTTCCTGTGCGGTCCGGTTGGCGTGGACAACGGTGAGCCCGAGGCACTCGGACAGTTCGCGCTGCCGTCAATGGGAACGCAAAGCCATTGGCTTGTGCCCGCCCCACCGCGTTGAGGCGGACACAAAGTTCACAAAAAAGATGCGCCATCCGGGAAACAGCCAAACGCTGCCCAAGTGAGGGCGAATTACTGTTTGGCTTCTGGACCGGTCAAGCTCAGCCGATCGGGCGAGGTTGCGCAACGATCGCTTGTCGCCTCATGGAACGAGGGCGGCCAAACCGTCGATCGGTGGGCGAAGTCGCCGATCGGAAAACGCTCTTCTAGCGGCCCGTTGCCTCGCCCCTCTTGTACGGGACTTCGTCAAGTTGGTGGCGCAACTTCTCGATGCTCGCGCTATCGGTATCGTCGGCCGAATATTTCGATTCAAGCTCGACTTCGTCCGGAGTCTGTTCACGAAAATAGGTGATGGTCAGACGGCGTCCGAAAATTTCATCCCCGCGGATCTTCATTTCCGCCTGGTGATCAGTCGGCAGGTTGTCCCGGATAGCCTCGAGATAGCGAATAAGGTCGTCGAGCGACGTATATTCGCTGATATCGATGAAATCCTTGACGCGTCTCGGCACGGTAACGCTCTCCGACGATGAAGACTGGGACGCGATTCTCCGCGTCGATGTAGGGCGCACTAAGACGCGCACCCAACCGAGGCAACGCCATTTGCCACGCAATTTTCCCTTGGAGCGGCGACGTGCGCCGCTCACGCGATCAGGTGTGATCGAGGGCCGGCGATTTCGGCCTTTCCCCCGGAGCCGGCTCGGCTCCGCACTTCCCACTGACGGACGAGGTAACCTTGGGCGGCTTGCCCGGCCCCTGTGAAACGGTTTCCGTCGAACGCGTGCACGTGGAATTCCCATTGCTGTAGGAAACGATCGTTGTGCTGGCGAAGGCCCCGGGGGCGCTGGCTACCGAAGCGTAACTGGGCGTTGCAACGCCGCTAACGGGCTGCACGCTGGCCCGCTGCGCAGCGCGAATCAGCGCCTCGGCCTGACTATTCATCTGGTCGATCATTCGGTCGAACCCGGCGAACGCCCGCAACGGGGTCCAATCGCCAGCTTCGACAGGCTGCAAGGGTTCGATTGTTACCCTTGGAGCGACGTCTCCGGCATATTCGACACGCGCCGTCGATCCATCGGGCAGCGCGAGCATCATCACATGATTGTTGCGGCTCGCCGCGACCGCAGTTCCTCCAAGGAGCGCGGCAGCGACGCCTGCGAACGCTAAAGCAGGAAGCTTCCTCACGAAAACATCCTCCACGAGTTTGCTGTTGGACGACTCACAAAAATTTATCGCGCGATCCTGAACGACAGATTGCTGCAACGTCTTTTGACCTTGGTCAGGTCGCGCGTAGCGGACGTGGCTTTGGCGGACGCAGGCGCGGACCGCCCCGTACACCGGCCTGAAACGACCACCAGACAGCCATCCCCGGGTTTCCTTTGGCGCCGTTCACCGGTCAATTATCAGCGTCGAGATGTCGGCCTTCGTGGTCGAGGTGCAGGTAGTTGGGATTGAACATCGCAACCTCCATCATCCGCTTCATATCGAGTAACTGAAGGTGTTTGCGTTCGAGTTCGATGAGCCCGTCGCGGCGGAGCTCCTGAAGTGTCCGATTGACGTGCACGGAAGTCAGGCCCGTCGCATCGGCGAGGTCATTTTGCGTCAACGGGAAGTCGCAACGTCCGTCGTGCGCTCGTCCTACACTCTGTAACCGCAGATAGAGTTCGATCAGCAAGTGCGCGAGGCGTCCATAGGCCGTGCGCTGCCCAAGATTTAGTGTCCATTCGCGCTGGACGGCCCCGGCGACGAGTTCATGCCACCACAGGGCCTGAGTGATCCGCTGGCGCTCGCTCGTAAGCGCGCTCATCTCCTCAGGCGTAATCATCGCAACCTTGAGGCGCGTAATCGCCCCAATGCTGTGATCGATTGCCTTCAGAATGTAGACATTGACGTCGCAGAAATCGCCCGGAACGAAGAGGGCGATAATCTGCCTCTTGCCGTCGGGCATCTGCTTGTATCGACAGGCCCACCCTTCGAGAACAAGGTGGACATAGCGCGGCCGGTCTCCCTCGGAGATCAGGTCCTTGCGGGCGTCAACAAAGCGGAAATTGCGGCTGAGCTGTGAAAGTGCGGTGCGTTCGTCGGCCGATAATCGCGTGTACGCCTCGAGTTTTGTTACCACCGCGGCCCCCGAAAGGAATGAAGATTTCCCTGGAAGAAGCGTAGAAGGCGTCATCGCGGCTCACCCTAACATAGGTTACCATACGCCAGACGGCTCTAACGATGAAGAGCAAGCCATTACCGGCAAGGGATTTGCCACGGAGGGTCGGTGCTCTTCATGAAAATTCGAAATTGTTCGGATCACCACGCGAGGCGTCGCGGGCTGGAACCCGCGACATCATTTACGTCATCCGGGCAATGATGAATCCAGCCCGATCCAAGATCGCGCAGTGTCCAAGGGCAGCTCCGTCACGCGCCGCAGGTCGCGAGCGAGCGCAAGGGGCCTCCACGATCCACCCTCTTACCCGCTCAAGCAAAATGCCGTGGTCTCGAGGTTTTCGAGGCCACGGCACTTTTGAAATTCTTCGCCAACTGAACGTGTTCAGCGGCCGCTTTCGTCGTTTAGATGACCCCGAGAAGCCAAAGAATGAGGATCAGGATCAATAAACCGCCAAGACCGATGTACATGGCATTCCTCCTGTTTTGATGTTGCTTGGGAAACGATGCGGAGCAGGCCATCGTTCCAGTCGTTACGAATACGTCACAATATGCCGGGGTATTATTTTACCCGCCAAGAAAACACGGCATTTGCTTGACTTTTCGGCCCTCAGCCGCAAATAGCGCTCCGACAGCGGTGCCCGGGCGGTGCCGCTTTTTCTCGTTAGGAAGAGGTCCAGGCCATGAAGGCGCTGATGAAGACGACCAAGTCGGCAAAGCCGGCGGACGTCGAGAAAAAATGGCATCTGATCGATGCCGACGGCCTGGTCGTTGGCCGCGTTTCGACGATCATCGCCAACATCCTTCGGGGTAAGCACAAGCCGAGCTTCACACCCCACGTGGACTGCGGCGATCATGTTGTCGTGATCAACGCCGACAAGGTCCGGTTCACCGGTCGTAAGCTCGATCAGAAGATCTATTACAAGCACACGGGCTTTCCGGGCGGCATCAAGAGCGTGACGGCCGGCAAGGTGCTCGAGGGTCGTTTCCCGGAGCGGGTCCTCGAGAAGGCCGTGGAGCGCATGATCCCGCGTGGTCCGCTCGGTCGTGACCAGATGCGCGCGCTGCACATCTATACCGGAGCCGAGCATCCGCACGGCGGCCAGGATCCTCAAACGCTCGACGTCGCGTCGATGAATCGCAAGAACAAGGTGGGCGCCTAATGTCCGATACACGTGAATCGATCGCCGATCAGCTTGGGACCACTCCGGCGCCCTCGCCGACTCCGGCGCAAGCTCCGACTGCGGATTCTCCGCCTCCCCCCCCGGCTCCGCCCGCGGAAGCAGCGCCTTTGCGTGAGCAACAGCTCGACAAATATGGCCGAGCTTATGCGACGGGCCGTCGCAAGGACGCCGTTGCGCGCGTGTGGTTGAAGCCGGGCTCCGGCAAGATCCTGGTCAACGGCCGCGAGCAGGAAATCTATTTCGCGCGTCCAACGCTGCGTCTCGTCATCAACCAGCCATTCGACGTTGCTGAACGCCAGGGGCAATATGACGTCGTCGCAACCGTCGTCGGAGGCGGCCTTTCGGGTCAGGCCGGAGCGGTCAAGCATGGGATCGCGCAGGCGCTGACCCGCTTCGAGCCAGCGCTTCGCACCGTCGTGAAACAGGCAGGTTTCCTTACTCGCGACCCGCGCGTCGTCGAGCGCAAGAAGTACGGTCGTGCGAAAGCACGTCGAAGCTTCCAGTTCTCGAAGCGCTGAGCGTCGTTTTCATCATTTCTGCACAAAGGGGCGCTTCGGACTTTCCGAGGCGCCCTTTTCGATTCTAGGCTGCGGCCCATGCGCACATTCATCCCTCTTCTCGTCGCGGCACTCGTCGGCGCTCCGGCTTTGGGCGATACGATCCTTCTTCATCCCGCCCGAGTGTTCGACGGCGTCAACCCGCAGCCCCACGAAGGCTGGTCAGTGCTCGTCGCAGGAGACAAGATCCGCGCCGTAGGCCCCAGTCTCGCCGTGCCGGCCGGAACCAAGGTCATCGATCTTCCCGGAGAGACCCTTGCCCCGGGACTCATCGAAGGTCATTCGCACCTGTTCCTTCATCCCTACAACGAGACCAAGTGGGATGATCAGGTACTGCACGAGACCGTCGCGCTCCGCACCGCTCGTGCCGTGGTGCATGCGCAGCGAACGCTCGAAGCCGGTTTCACCACCGAGCGCGACCTCGGAACCGAAGGCGCAGGCTACGCAGATGTGGGACTAAAGCAGGCGATCAATCAAGGCATCATCCTCGGGCCCCGGCTGCTCGTCGCGACGAAGGCGAATGTCGCGAGAGGCGCTTACGGGCCGAAGGGCTTCGAGCCTGGAGTGGAAATCCCGCAGGGCGCCGAGGAGATCAGTGGCGCTGACGAAATGGCACGCGCGGCCCGCGATCAGATCGCTGCCGGCGCCGACGTTATCAAGATGTACGCCGACTATCATTACCTTCCCGGCGAGCCGTCGCGGCCGACCATGACCGAAGCCGAGATGGCAGCAGGGGTCGCTGTTGCGCACGACGCTGGACGACTCGCGGTCGCGCACGCGACGACCGCCGAAGGAATGCGCCGGGCAGCGCTCGCCGGCGTCGACACAATCGAACATGGCTATGGCGGGACTCCCGAGGTTTTCCGGCTGATGCACGATCGCGGCATCGCGCTGTGTCCAACCCTTGGCGCTTCCGAGGCGTATGCGCGCTACTTCCAAGGATGGAACGGCAAGGAACCGGCACCTGAAAGTGTCGAGGCGAACCGCCGGTCATTCCAGATGGCCGTTCGCGCGGGCGTCAAGATCTGCATGGGAGGCGATGTCGGCGTCTTCGCGCACGGCCAGAACTGGCTCGAAATGGAAGCAATGCAGCATGCGGGAATGGCGGCCGCTCAGGTCATGATCGCGGCAACCTCCGGCAATGCCCGCATCTTTCACCTCAGCGACCGTGGCGAGATAAAACCGGGGCTACTTGCCGACCTCATCGCCACCGACGGCGATCCTACCCGCGATGTGTCTGCCGTCGAACACGTGCAATTCGTGATGAAAGGCGGTCAACTCGTCCGGGGGCCGCGCCCGTGAACATGCACCGCAGAATGTTCCTTGGGAGCGGAATTGCCCTGATCGGCGGCGCGGCAGCCGCGCAGGCTGCGCCGACGTCGGCCGTCGGGGACCCCGCGGCCCCCTTCTTCCCCCCCAAAGAGCGCTTTCCACTCTGGCCGGGCACCCCCCCAGGCGCTCCCGCCAAACCCGTCGCCCCAAATTGGACGATGAACAATAGCGCTCCCAACCGCGAGTTGTGGATCCGCGGTGTGCCTTCTCCCGAGGTGCACGTATACCGCCCTCCCCGGTCTGACGGATCGGCGCTCCTGGTGTTCCCGGGCGGCGGCTATGAATTCCTTTCGATCCAGAACGAGGGCCTGGACCCGGCCGAGCGCTTCACTGCCGAACGTACCACCGTCTTCGTCCTCACCTATCGACTCCCGGTAGAGGGATGGGAGAACCGTTCGATAGTGCCGCTGCAGGATGCGCAGCGTGCGATGCGGCTGATCCGCTCTCGCGCCGCCAAATTTCGGATCGATGCCGCACGGCTCGGTGTCCTGGGCTTCTCCGCCGGCGGACATCTCGCCGCCGACCTCGCCGTTGCGCATGCCGAGCCGGTATACCGGGCGATCGACGAAGCTGATGGCTTATCCGCGCGACCCGCATTCGCGGGCTTGATCTATCCGGTCATCAGCCTCGATACCAAGATAAGCAAAGGGAATTCGAGCCCCAACTTGCTCGGCCCCCGCCCGGCGCCCGATGAGATAATCGCCCGATCGCCCGCGCGCCACGTCAGCGGCGTTGCGCCGCCGAGCTTCATCGCCGCGGCATTCGACGATGATCTCGTGCACATCGACAATAGTCTCATCTGGATCGACGCGTGCCGACGCGCCGCTGTTCCGGTCGAGGCGCACTTGTTCGCCGAAGGGGGCCATGGGTTTGGCCTGCACGTCCCGCGTAATTCGTCCGGTTCAATGTGGCCCGACCTGTTCGCACGCTGGATGAGGATGCACGGGGGCTGACATGAGGCGTGCGTTCACCCGTGCCGTTAGCCCGCGACTTGCCGAGTGCGAGCTCACCCATCTCGAGCGGGCTCCCATTGATGCCGCGAGGGCTACGTCGCAACACGCCGAGTACGAACGGGCCTTACTTGGAGCGGGATTTGAAATCATCCGCCTTCCCGACCTTCCGTACGCTCCGGATGCCGTCTTCGTTGAGGACACTGCGATTTTGCTCGGTGAGCATGCGATCATCACGCGGCCCGGCGCGCCCTCGCGAGCTGCCGAGACCGCCTCAACGGCATCCACACTCGCAAACGAGTTCGAGCTACATCGCGTCGCGGGCGGCCATCTCGACGGCGGCGACGTACTGCGAATTGGCAATCGGCTCTATGTTGGTCTCTCGAGCCGCACCGACACCAACGGTATCGCCGCCCTGAACGACCTCGTGCGCCCGCTGGGCTTTCTGGTGACGACGGCGCAACTGCGCCAGTGCCTGCATCTCAAGACTGGCGCCACGTTCGCAGGCCGGGATCCCGCAGGAACGCCCGTACTGATCTACCACGAGACCTCGGTCGATCCCCGGCAGTTCGCTGGCGTCGACTGTATCGCCGTCGCTTCCGATGAGCCGGCCGCTGCAAATTGTGTGCGGGCGGGAAGCTGTCTTATCCTCCCTTCCGGCAACCCAAGGACCGCGGACATCCTCAGGCGCCGCCGTTTCGACGTGGTAGAAGTCGACGTATCCGAACTTCAGAAAGCGGAAGCCGGCGTCACCTGCATGAGCTTGATCGACGAACGAACCTAGCGATTGACGCTCGCCATGCTGTGCTCGGGATAGCGCTGCCCCGAAGCGGCTCCCGGAGGCAGAATAGCGTCGAGCCGCTGGAGATCTGCATCGGTGAGCTTAACGTCGAGTGCGCCGATATTCTCATCGAGATAACGCACTCGCTTGGTGCCTGGTATCGGCACGATATCCTCGCCCTTGGCCAAAACCCACGCGAGTGCGAGCTGCGCGGTGGTGCAGCCCTTTTCACGAGCGAGGACTTCGACCTCGTGAACAAGCTCGATGTTCTTGGAAAAGTTTTCGCCCTGGAATCGCGGGTGATTACGCCGCGTGTCCCCGTCGGGGAAATCAGCAGGCGACTTGAACTGGCCCGTCAGGAATCCCCGCCCGAGGGGCGAATAGGCGACATACCCGATTCCGAGCTCGCGTATGGTCGGGATCACGTCCGCTTCCGCATCGCGGCTCCATAGCGAGAGCTCGGTCTGAACGGCGGTAATTGGCGATGTCGCATAGGCGGCGCGGATGGTTCTGGGTGCGGCCTCCGAGAGTCCAAGGTAGCGCACCTTCCCTTCCTGCTGCAGTCGGGACAGTTCACCGACGGTGTCCTCGATGGGGACGTTCGGATCCACGCGATGTTGATAATAGAGGTCGATCGCCTCGACGCCGAGACGCTTGAGGCTCGCCTCGCAGGCCGAGCGCACATATTGAGGGTCCCCGCGGACACCCAGGAATTCCCCGTTTTGACCACGGACGTTGCCAAACTTCGTCGCAAGAAAGACCTGGTCGCGCCGGTCGCGAATCGCGCGCCCGACTAGCTCTTCGTTCCGCCCGACACCGTACATGTCTGCCGTGTCGAGAAAATTTACGCCCCGCTCGATTGCATGGTGAATGGTCGCAATCGACTCCTTCTCGCTTCCCGACCCGTAAAACTCGCTCATGCCCATGCAGCCGAGGCCGATTGCCGAAACTTCCGGGCCCTTCGTGCCGAGCCGCCGCTTGCCGACTTCAAACATTCGTGATTGTCCTTTCCTGCAAGCCCCCAAGCCGATTGCGAACTTCGCGTTTGTCATATGGAAGCGCCACCCGCTTGTGGCGACTCGCCTGACCGGCGATGATCGTCACTTCGGAACGACTGATCCCGAGCATCCTGGCAAGCAGCTTTACTACGGCCTTGTTGGCAGCGCCGTCGGTTGGCGCCTCGGCAACGCGAACTTCGAGTTGCTCGCGGCCATCGGAGGCAAGCCGCCACGCGATGCCCGGCTTTGCCGAGCGCGGTGTAACGCGAATGGCAAGCTCGCTCCTCAATCCATGTGCACCGGCGGACCGCCGCCCCCGACCTGGTTTCCGCGTTTCATCAGGAACAGGAGCGGCAGGACAGCGAAGGTGATGATCATCATCAGCTTGAAGTCGTCGAGATAAGCGATGAACAGCGCCTGCTTCGTGATTTCGGCATTGATCAGGCCAAGCGCCGCAGGCCCCACGACCGGTATCGCGGTCTGCAGGATCGTAGGATCCGCTGTCGGTATGGTCTGCTGCGTGATCTGGGCCGCAAGGTCCGCGTGCGAAATCTGCGTCAACCGCACGAGTTCCGTGCTCACGACCGAGATGCCGATCGAACCACCGATATTGCGTGCAAGGTTGAGTAGCGCCGCAGCGGTGGTTCGCATTGTCGGTGCCAAGGTCTCGAACGCGAGGCTCTGCAACGGAACGAAGATGAGCCCGAGACCCAGACCCTGAACAACACCGCTCATGATTACGGGCTTGGAGGGCTGGTCGATTGCGAAATGGGTCATCATGTAAAGCGATGTGCCCATAAGAATTACGCCGATGCCGACGAGTAGGCGCGCGTCGATCTTGCCGACCAGCCGGCCGGCAAGAAGCATGGAGATCAAGGTTCCGACCCCTCGCGGCGCCGTCAGGAAACCGGACTGTAGAACCGAATAGCCATACATATTCTGCAGAAGCGGCGGAAGCAGAGCAAGACCGGCAAGAAGAAGAACTCCGGTCACAGCCATGAACATAATGCCCGTCGCGAAATTGCGGTCCTTGAACATGTTGCGATCGAACAGCGGATGTTTCGCTGTGAGCATCTGCACAAGAAACATCCACGTGGCGGCAATTGCCACCCCGAGCTCGATCCGGATTTCCCAGCTCGATAGCCAGTCCTTTTGTTCTCCCCGGTCGAGGAACAGCTGCAATCCGCCAAGCGCAAATGCCAGTAGGGCGAAACCGAACATGTCGAACTTGCGCCGGTGCGTATCGGTCTTGGGCATGAATCGCATCATGACGAGCGTGCAAAGGATGCCGACCGGGAGATTGACGAGGAACACCCAGCGCCAGTTGTAATTGTCAGTAAGCCAACCGCCGAGGACCGGCCCAAGGATGGGCCCGATCATCACTCCCCCGCCAAACAATGCCATCGCCTGGCCATGCTTCTCGCGAGGATTGATGTCGAAGAGGGTGGCTTGGGCAAGCGGCACGATAAAGGCCCCGCTGACACCCTGGAATGCACGAAAGATCACCATCTCCTCGAGCGACGTTGCCGTCGCGCAAAGAACCGAAGCAACGGTAAAACAGACAACGGAAATCAGCAGCAGCCGCTTGCGGCCGACGCGGTCGGCAAGCCAGCCGCTAATCGGCAGCGCGATCGCCGATGCGACGATGTAGCTCGTCAAAACCCAGTTGATCTGGTCCTGCGACGCACTGAGATCCGCCTGCATGTGCGGAAGTGCAACATTGGCAATGGTCGTGTCGAGCACTTGCAGGAGCACAGCCATCATCACGCCGATCGTAACGATCAAGCGCTCGCCCGACGGCAGCGGATGGGTTGCGAGGTCGGGCCGGTTATCGTCGGCCATAGGCGCGCTACTTCTTGCCGTTGTCGTCGAAATAGACGGTGGCGTTGACCGAGAGGCCCGCAATCATCGGCCTCGAAGGAGTACCGTTGAAGTAGATCCGCACCGGCACACGCTGGGTGACTTTCACCCAGTTGCCGTTCGCATTCTGGGCCGGAAGCAAGGAGAACTCGCTTCCCGTACCCGCGCCGATGCTCTGGACATAGCCATCGAACTTCTGCCCGCCATAGGCGTCAACCGATACAGAGGCCCGCTCGCCCGGATGCATCCGGCCGACGTCCTTCTCTTTGAAATTGGCTTCGACCCACGCGAACGTGCTGTGGACGATCGACAGCATCCCGAGACCCGTTACGGCCATCTGACCGACCTGAAGGTTGTCTGCATTTTCGACCACGCCGTCCATCGATGCCCGAACGTCGGTTCGTTCAAGGTCAAGTCTCGCCTTGTCGAGCGCTGCCTGGGCCTGCGCTATCTGTGGCTGTTGCCCCGGAGCAACTGCCGCGTTCGCGTTCGCTGCACGAGCGCGCGCGTCGGCGAGCTGGGTCTGGGACGTTTTCACGTCGTTCAACGCATCGTCATAGGCCGAACGCGTCGTGAAGCCTTCCTTCAGGAGCGCGGTCTGCCTCGCAAGCGCATTCTGCTTGATGGCAAGATTTGCCTGCGCGCCCGTGATGTCACCACTCGTGCCGGCAGCAGTTGTTCGTAGAACCTGCGTCTGAAGCTGCGCGTTCGACAAGGCGGCCTGCGCCTGCTCGACGGCTACCCGGTAGGGCTGCGGATCGATTCGAAACAACAGGTCTCCCCGTTTCACATGGGCACCGTTGCGTACGAAAACCTGGACGACCTGGCCGTTTACCTGCGGACTGACCGAGACAATATCCTGCTTCACTTGCGAATCGTCCGTCGAAACACTGCCGCCACTGGTGAGCCAGTAATAGGCGCCGCCGATGATAAGGATCGCCGGCACGACCAGCATGAGGGCCGTCCGGGTCCAGTTACGCCCGCCTTCCTTCCGAACGCGTCTCCGTTTGGGCGACGCCTCCACCGTCTCGGCGGGTGCCATCGGTTCGGTCTGCATTTTGTTCATTGATTCGAAGCCCTGTTCAACGGAGCGACACGGGACGCATTTTCACGCACTCGCCCCAAAACTTGCCGCGTGATTTCAATGTCTTTTGGGTCAATTCCAGCAAACGCCTCAGCGAGCATCTCGTCGGCAATGGCCTTCAATTTCTCGATGAGCGGCTGCGCCTTTGCGGTGACATGAAGGCGCCAGGCGCGTCGATCCGTGGGGTCGGCAAGACGCTCGACGAGATCCCTTTCCTCGAGCCGGTCAATAATCCGCGAAAGCGTGATCGGTTCGATATCGAGCATGTCGGCAAGCTCAATCTGCCGCATGCCGGGATTACGGTTAAGCCGGAACAGCACTTTCCATTGCGCGCGCGTCACGCCGTGCCCGCAGGCACGGCGGTCAAAAGCCTTGCGAAGCGCGTGCGCCGTCTCGCTGATCTCGAAGGGAAGCGTTTCCATTGGCAACCGATATAGTAAGCCTGCTTATATTGAGCAATGGTTGAAATGCTATCCAGTTCCCGTTTTCCACATTTTTCATGTTGCGCAGTTGGCCCGAGAGGCGCTTGAAACGATGCGTCCAGGAGGCAGCCAATGCAGTTCGTATGGATGGGATTTCTAAAGTCGAGCGACCCGATCGATCAGGATGTGCAGGAGCACATTACCGACTTTTTGCAGCAGCCCCTGATTCCGATCAACGCCGCGGGTGTCTTGCGCGGCTCCCGCGGCGAGCGCTCGGGCTATCTCGTGATATTTGAAGCCGAGGATCGCGCTGCAGCCGAAGCACTGGCAAGGGAGAGCCCGATCCGTAATGCCGGTCTTTATAGCGAATATCATCTTTTCGAATATCAGAACGAGATTGGCTAAGGTGGACGCTCGCAATCCGACCTCCAGGGCGACACACGAAGAGCTTCAAGGGAGTCGGGCGCATCGAACCCGAGACAGATCTATCGGATTAAAGCGCTGGAGCGGGTAGCGGGAATCGAACCCGCGCGTTCAGCTTGGGAAGCTGACAGGCTACCATTACATCATACCCGCATTTTTCCGCAGAAATCTGCGGAACACGAGACTGAAAACGACTTCCTGGCGCACGTTCTCGAACGTCGGTATCGGAGGCAATTCTCGGCTTCGTATGGGCGCTTTAGTGCGGTCTATTGCGGTCTCGCAAGGGGTTAGCGCCAGCGCCGGGCGCATTTGGATCGGCACGTATTTCCCTGGCGATGCCCGATCGACGAAACCGCCGAGGATCGCCGGGTCGTCCTAGGGCTCTAGATCCCACCCTCCGTCGGATCGTAGCCGGCGTCGCGCAATCGGTCGGCAAGTTCTTGCCCGGTCCGCCGTGCAAGCTCGCCATCCTCTGAACGAATAACGAAATTGGCGCCGTATCTCCCGTCTTTGAAGAAGGGATAGCTGCCGATCGCCACTCCTGGGTGCGCTTCCTCGGCTTCGCGAAGGAGATCGGCAACGTCGCTCTCCGCCGCCCTGGCGCCAATCGTAACGGAAACGATCGGGCGCCCACCCTCAAGCTTGCCCGTCAAACCTTCGAGCATGCCTGCGGCGATGTGCGGTACTCCCGCGAGAATGTAGACATTCTCCATTTTGACTCCCGGCGCGCCAGAAGCGGGATTGATAATGAGCTCCGCGCCTTCAGGAACTCGCGCCATCCGCAAGCGAGCCGCGGTTAACCCGCCCGGCCGGTCGCGATAATATGCGTCAAGGATACGGCGTGCCTCCGGATGGATAATGACGGGCACCTTGAACGCCGCCGCGATCGCATCGATCGTTATGTCGTCATGAGTGGGGCCAATGCCGCCCGTCGTGAACACGTAATCATGCTTTGCACGCAGCGCATTCACCGCGACAACGATGTGGTCGACAACATCCGCCACTACCCGCACTTCGGCCAACCGGATTCCTTGCTGATTGAGCCATAGCGCCAGCTGAGCAATATTCTTGTCCTGCGTACGACCCGACAGGATCTCGTCGCCGATCACCACGAGGGCCGCGCTCCAAACGCGATCAGAAGGCATGCCCTCGCCCTAGCGAACAGGACGGCGAGCGCAAGGCCGGAGCGACACTGCCTTGCGGTCCGCATTTCACGAACCCAATGGGGGTGCAAATCGACAGCGAGCGCATTATTCTCAAAGACATGACCGAATATGTGACTGTTGCTCCCGACGACCGCGCCGAAGCCAAAAACGGCATTATCAAGCTGCATGGCCCTGAAGGTTTTCAAGGAATGCGACGGGCTGGCCGACTGGCGGCCGAGATCCTCGACGCGCTCGCGCCCCATGTCGTGCCAGGAGTTTCAACTCAGGAACTTGACGACATCGTCTATGAAATGACGGTCGCCGGCGGCGGACTTCCCGCGACATTGGGCTATCGCGGTTATACGAAGAGCTGCTGCATCTCGATCAACCATGTAGTTTGCCATGGTATTCCGAGCGCGCAGCGGACACTTCGTGAAGGTGACATCGTCAACATCGACGTCACGCCCATTGTTGATGGCTGGCACGGGGACTCAAGCCGCATGTTCCTGGTCGGCAATGTCCCGATCCGTGCACGCAAGCTCATCGAGGTTACCTACGAGTGCCTCATGCTCGGTCTCGAACAAGCAAAACCGGGTAATCACCTGGGCGACGTCGCTAATGCGATCCAGCGCCACGCGGAAGGCCACCGCTACAGCGTCGTTCGTGATTTTTGCGGACACGGCGTTGGTCGTGTGTTCCATGACAGTCCCGAGGTCGTGCATGCCGGCCGTCCGGGCACCGGTCCTGAATTGAAGCCCGGAATGATTTTCACGGTCGAGCCGATGATCAACATCGGTCGGCCCGACGTGAAAGTCCTGGAAGATGGCTGGACGGCCGTCACCCGCGACCGCTCCCTCTCGGCCCAGTTCGAGCATTCGATCGGAATTACCGACGCAGGCTGCGAGATCTTCACCAAGAGCCCGGCGGGGTACGACCGTCCCCCCTATGCCTAAGTAGGCGCGCTGCCGTTCGTCGGCTGGTCGAAAATCGAAGCGGGCGCCGCTTGACCTCGGCTGCCAACCCTTTGATCACCCGGCCGAATAACGGGGCGGGGGAAATCAATGCTCGAAATTGCGCAACTGTCGCACACGTATGCAAATGGCACGATCGCACTCGACGATGTGAGCCTGTCCATCCCGCGCGGCATGTACGGTCTCCTCGGCCCGAACGGTGCAGGCAAGTCGACGCTCATGCGAACGATCGCGACGTTGCAGCAGCCTACAGCGGGCTCAATCACCTTTGGGGACATTGACGTCCTTGCGCAGCCCGACCGCCTTCGGCGAACGCTCGGCTACCTTCCACAGGACTTTGGCGTTTACCCGCGCGTCTCGGCCTATGCGATGCTCGACCAGCTCGCTGTCCTCAAGGGAATTACCAAGGCTCAAGATCGCCGAACTGTCGTCGAAAGCCTGCTTGACCAGACCAATCTCTGGGCGGTCCGCAACAAGTCGATTTCCGGTTTCTCGGGGGGCATGCGCCAACGATTCGGCATTGCCCAGGCGCTGATCGGCAACCCCGAACTGATCATCGTCGACGAACCGACAGCCGGGCTCGACCCCGAAGAGCGAAACCGCTTCCTGAACCTGCTCGCCGGGATCGGCGATAAGGTCGTCGTTATCCTTTCGACCCACATTGTCGACGATGTCGCCGATCTTTGTCCCCGAATGGCAGTTCTCGCAAATGGCCGTGTACAGCTCGAAGGCAAGCCTACGGACCTGATCGCAGCAACTCGAGGCAGGGTCTGGAAAAGAACTATCGATCGCGCCGAGGTCGAAGAATATCAGCAGCGGTACGAGATCATCTCGACGCGGCTGTTCGCGGGGAATTCCGTAATCCACGTTCTTGCCGACCAACAGCCCGAGGGGTTCGATCCCGTCGAAGGCGGCCTTGAAGACGTCTACTTCTCGACGCTGTCCACCCTTCGCCGCGCGGCTTGAGGGAGTCGTTTCGATGCTCCTCGGTATCACCGGCTTCGAGATTCGGTACCAGCTTCGCAACCCGGTCTTCTGGGTTTCGATCGCGATTTTCTTCCTGCTGGGCTTCGGCATCACTGCAAGCGAGAACGTCAGCATCGGGACACCGGGCGGAGTTCACGAGAATGCTCCCAACGCCATTGCGATCGCAACAGCAGTTTTCTCGCTCTTCTATCTGTTCGTGATCACAGCGTTCGTCGCGAACGCAATCGTCCGCGATGAGACAAGCGGGTTCGCGCCGATCATTCGTGGAACTGCAGTTACGGCGAAGCAGATTGTCATCGGGCGCTTCCTTGGCGGCCTTGTGATCGCCTGGATCGGCTATGCAGCAGTTCCGCTAGGGATGGCGTGCGGGTCAGTGATGCCATGGGTGGACCCTGAACGGATCGGCCCGCAGGTCCTCTCTTATTACGCCTGGCCGTTTCTCGTCTTTGCGATCCCGAACATCTTCCTCATGTGTGCGGTCCTATTCGCACTCGCAACGCTGATGCGATCAATGATGGCCGCCTATATCGGCGCAACGGCGCTCGTCATGGGCTATCTCATCACGAACAGCGTCATTGGTCAGAAGATCGAATATCGCGAGGCTGCGGCACGCTGGGAGCCGCTTGGCACGGGCGCGCTTGCGCAGGCAACGCGTTACTGGACCCAGAACGAGATGAACACGCGGCTCGTGGATCTCACGGGCAACCTACTGTTCAACCGTGTCTGGGCCCTCATCCTGGGGCTTGGTTTCCTCGCTTTCACGCTTTGGCGCTTCTCCATGACGGAGCGTGCTCCCTCGCGTTGGCGACTTAAGCGCCTGGCAAAGCGCCAGATGCGCGAGACGAACATCGCTTCCACTCCGGCGCAACTCGGCGGCGAGAACGTGATTGCCCGCGAGCTGAAGCCATCTCTTGCAACGCAGTTTGCAACACGGGTCCGCGTCGAAGTCCGGCAAGTGGTGACGAGCCCCGGCCTCATTATCCTCACGCTGCTGGCTGTCGCCTTCACCGGCCTGATGCTTTTTGTCGGCCGCTCCGCCTACGGGACTGCAGATCACCCCACCGTTGCGGCAACGGTCACGGGTGCAAGAGCCGGTTCGGCGATATTCCTGCTCATGATCGCCGCCTTCTATGGCGGCGAACTCGTCTGGCGGGAACGCGACCGAAAGCTGAACGAGCTTATCGATTCCACGGCCGTGCCGAGTTGGGTGATGACCCTTCCGAAGATGCTCGCCATCTTCCTCGTTCTGCTGCTTCTCAATTTAGCCGCTGCTTTTACCGGCATGGTTTACCAGCTCGTCGAAGGCGCGCGCGTGCTCGGCGTCTCGCAATACCTTGGCTGGTTCATCCTCCCCTCCGCGATCGACGGCTTGTTGATCGCGATACTGGCGGTCTTCGTTCAGGTACTCTGCCCGAACAAGTATCTTGGCTGGGGCATCCTGTTCGTCTGGTTCGTTGGCGGGATCTTCCTCAACAACGTTGGCTACGGAAACCCGCTCTACACTTATGTCGGCGGTCCAAACGTTCCGTTGAGCGATTTCGTGGGCGCGGGCGACTTCTGGTGGGGCGCGGCGGTATTCCAATTCTATTGGCTCTGTTTCGCGGTGATTCTCGCCGTTGTCGCGCACCTGCTCTGGCCGCGCGGCACCGATCTGGCGCTTGGGAGCCGTTTCCGTTGCCTGAGGAATGTTGCGACTGCGCCGGCATTGGTGATCGCCAGCACCGCCGCCCTGCTGATGGCTGGGACGGGCGTTTACGCTTACTGGAACATCAAGGTCCTCAACCAGTACCAGACCAGTGACGAGGCCGAGAAGTTCAGTGCCGATTACGAGCGCAAGTTTCTCAAGTACGAGCGGGTCCCCCAACCGGCAATCAGCAAGGTCACGCTTGACGTTCACTTGCTCCCGAGCGAGCGCATGCTGGTGGCGGACGGCCGCTATGATCTAGTCAACAAGACTAATGCGCCAATCCGTGAAATCCATCTTCGGAAGGGCAGCGAAAGCCTCGAATGGTTGAGGCTGGCCGTTGCAGGCGCGCATCTTGCCTCGGATGACAAGAAGTTCGGCTATCGCATATACCGGTTTGATACGCCGCTTCAGCCGGGACAGACGAGCAAGGTCACGTTCCGCTCGCGCCTGTGGCGGCGCGGATTTCGCGCGTCCGCGCCCGCGACCGACATCATTTCGAACGGTACGTTCGTCAACAACAGCGAATTCGCACCGATTGTCGGGATGGATCGCAACAGCCTTCTCAGCGATCGGGCTAAACGTCGGCGCCAGGGTCTTGCGCCCGAGCTCCGGCCGGCAAGGCTTGAGGATATGTCGGCAACGCAGCGCAACTATATCGGATCGGACTGGGTGATGTCGGACATTAGGCTGAGCACCGATGCGGACCAGACCCCGATCGCGCCAGGCAGCCGGGTCTCGGACATCAGTGGCAACGGACGCCGCTCGGCGCACTTTGTCAGCACCGCTCCGATCCTGAATTTCTTCTCGCTCCAGTCCGCACGTTATGAGGTTGCGAGCGCGAACCATAACGGCATCAAGCTTTCGGTATTTTACCATCAGGGCCACGACTGGAATGTCACGAAAATGCTTCGGGCGATGGCGAGTGCTCTCGATTACTACCGCGCGAACTTCGGGCCCTATCAGTTCGATTACGCACGGATTGTCGAATTTCCCGGCTACGCGAGTTTCGCGCAGGCGTTCGCCGGCACCATGCCCTATTCGGAAACGATTGGGTTCAACGCAAAGAGCGACGATCCGACCAAGATCGACTTTACGACTTATGTGATCGCGCACGAAGTGTCCCATCAATACTGGGCCCACCAGGTCATCGGCGCGAACATGCAGGGCATGACCATGCTGAGCGAAACGCTTGCCCAATATTCGGCGCTAATGGTGATGAAGCACATGTACGGACCCGACAAGATCCGTCGGTTCCTGAAGTATGAGCTGGATAACTATCTGCGCAGCCGCCAGGGCGAAACTGTGGAAGAGGTGCCACTCGAGCGCGTCGAAAACCAGCAATACATCCATTACCGCAAGGGCGCGCTGGTTATGTATCTTCTTCAGCAGCGGCTTGGCGAAGATTCCGTCAATCGCGCGCTCGCAAGGTTCGACGCCGCTTGGCGCTTCAAGGGGCCGCCCTACCCCCGATCGCTCGATCTCGTCGCGGAGTTCCGCAAGGAAGCCCGGACGCCGGAGCAGCAACAGCTGATCACGGACTTATTCGAGCGGATCACGCTCTATGATTTGAAGGTAGCCGATGCAAAGACCCGCAAGGACAGTAACGGCTGGACGACGACCCTCACCATCAAGGCCGATAAGTTCTACGCTAACGGGAAGGGCGTAGAGACCCGGGCGAGGCTTGCCGAGCCAATCGAAGTCGGGCTGTTCACCGCTCGGCCGGGTTTGGGCACCTTTTCGTCCACGGACGTGATCATGATGGAGGAACGGCCGATCGTGAATGGTACGCAGCAACTCGTCGTGCACAGCAAAAGAAAGCCCAGCTTCGCCGGCGTCGATCCCTATAATTTTTACATCGACCGAAACAGCGACGACAATGTGAAAGAGATTTCGGCAGGCTGAGTTTCTGGAGCGGTGCTGCGTGAGCGACATTCGGGGATGTTATTGACACGACTGTAAGCGAGTGAGAGGTCAAGCGACTATGAAGCGAGGCGTTTGATCATGTTCCGGCACCCTGTCGCGATCCTCCCGTGCGACATCGACCACATGGGGCACGTGAATAATGTCGTGTACCTCAAGTGGGTGCAGGAGGCGGTCGTGGATTATTGGAAGAGCGTCGCGCCGCCGAGCGCGGTCGCTGGACACCTGTGGGTCGCCCTGAAGCACGAGATCACCTACCGGAGGCCCACCTTCCTTCAGGACACGGTTGTCGCCGAGGTGATCACGGAGAAAGTCGAAGGAGCTCGCGCTTTCTTCCGGACGGTGTTGCGACGAGGCGACGACGTGCTGAGCGAGATTTCGAGCTGCTGGTGCTGTCTCGACGCAGCGACGCAGCGACCGGCGCGGTTGGCGCGCGACATCGTGGGACGGTTTCTGCCTCCTTCCCCGTGATCGGGGCGCGACGGACCGCTTCGGTCTGCGTGTCCTTTATTGGGCCTCGGCCCCCTTGGCCATTTTTAAAGAGCGGTACGGCTGCGCTAAGCGGCATCTGCCGTTTCGGCTTCATCCCAACGTGCAGTAAGCTCCCGTGTCGCCTCAACATCGGCAGGAAAATCGACCTCTCCCCACTCCTCGCCCTGGATATCGAGCGTCCACACCTCGTCATCTTGAGCAAGCTGGTGAATGACGCGCAGGTACCAGATGGTCGTACCCTCAGGAGCGCGCATTGCACGCTCGATCGCGTCTCGAAATCGCTCGGCGCCGCCGTTGCGAAACGCAAGCAAGCCAATCGACTCGGCATTCACCTCTTTAGGCGGAAGCCGTTTGCCGATCGCCCTCAGCCGACCGCACTCCTCAACCACCTTCATGTCGTCGTCATCGTAGGCGCTCTTGCGGTCGATGGTGACGCAGATGCCGGATCGTTCATTCGCCAGCACTCGGGCCATCAATGCTCTCGAGACCAGGGTATCGCCGTTCCAGACAAGGCAATCACCCGCGAGCGCATCGCGTGCCATGTAGAGCGAACCCGTATTATCCGCGACCTTGTAGAAGGGGTTGTAGATCGTGCGGATCGCAGGTCCGCTGCTTCTTCTTGCCAGCGCCTCTTCGACGTACTGGTCGTGAAAACCCGTAACAACCAGGGCCTCCGCGACGCCGTTCGCACCGAGCGTATCAAGCTGACGATCGAGAAGAGTGCGACCGTTGAACTCGATCAGGCACTTTGGACGCTGGTCAACAAGGTGCCCCAGTCGTGAACCCTGGCCTGCGGAAAGGATGATCGCTTTCATTCGTGCGGCGCACTGCCTTGGAATTGCGGCCGCGATTGGGCATTAGCGGATCCAGCCAGGTGCATGGGGACTTCCGCGTGAAGAAGATCGAAGCGATCATCAAGCCCTTCAAGCTCGACGACGTAAAGGACGCGCTCCACGAAGTGGGCGTCTCCGGGATCACCGTGACCGAGGTGAAAGGCTTCGGCCGCCAGAAGGGGCATACGGAGCTCTACCGGGGCGCCGAATATGTGATCGATTTCCTGCCCAAGGTGAAGATCGAGGTCGTCGTCGAGAATTCTCTCGTCGACAATGTGGTCGAAGCGATCGAAAACGCGGCGAGAACCGGGCGCATCGGCGACGGCAAGATCTTTGTCTTTGATGTTGAACAGGCGATTCGTATCCGCACTGGCGATCGGGGGGCAGACGCAATCTGATGGCCGACCAGTTGACCGATGGTCGCGAAATGCTCGCCTCGATGTCGCCGGATGAACTTCGCGGAGCAATGCGAAGTCTCGGATACCGGACTCAGAACGATCTTGCGCAGGCGATCGGAGTTTCGCGGTCAGCGGTAAGCTTGTGGCTCGAGGGCAAGGTTGGAGTTCCCCGCCCCGTCGCCATGCTTCTTAGGATGTTAGTCGCCGCTCAACGCCGCGTTTACTGACCCGGGGACGGCGGAGTCGCCGTCACGGGAGCCGAAACCGGCGATTCCGTGCCAGCCCCGCGAGCGCTTCGCTGAGCGCGGAATTGTTCACGTTCGGCGGCCGTAACCACACCATCATGGTTGAGATCCATCGCGTCAAATCGAGCGAGGAGTTGCGCTTCGAACTGCTGCCGCGTGATCGACTGGGCGCTACCGAATGCCTGTTCGATTAGGCGCTGCATGCGTCCACCGCTCCGGCCCTCGCTCCCGACGCGCGCCGCGAATTGCGCTGCGGCTTGCTCTGCTTCCTGACGGGTCACTACCCCGTCATGATTGGAGTCAAGCATTTGAAACATCATATCGGCGCGCTGCTGAACTTCCGCCCGCGTCTGGTCGCGCTGCCCAGAGCTACCGCCGGGCGCCTGCGCAAGTGCCGGCGCCGCCGCGACAGTCGCTCCCAGCACCACGCTAACAATGATCATCTTCATACCCGTTGGATCCTTCTGCAGCCTTCTCGGCAATGACGGCTTGATCATTATGTGGTGAACCCCTCATTTATACAGAGATTACAAGCTTGTAATGACAACTGCTTGCACCAAGCGGCGAGTGTGGCGATGAGCGCTCGCATGCTCGAACTCGACGAACAGCAGCAAGCCGCACGGGACTGGTTTGAATCTCTGCGAGATCGGATCTGCACCACGTTCGAAAAACTTGAACAGGAAGCAGGGTCCGACGCCCGGTTCCGCTACACGCCGTGGGACCGCACCGACGCATCGGGAAGCCCTGGCGGCGGTGGCGTACGCGGGCAGATGAGCGGCAAGTTGTTCGAAAAGGTCGGGGTCAATGTCTCCACCGTGGGCGGACAATTCAGCCCGGAGTTCGCGAAGAGCATTGCCGGTGCAGAGGAGGATCCGAGCTTTTTTGCGACCGGAATCAGCCTCGTCGCGCACATGACGAACCCGCACGTTCCAGCGGTTCATATGAACACCCGCTTCCTTACCACGACGAAGCGGTGGTTCGGAGGCGGCGCGGATCTTAACCCGGCCATTCCCTACGACGAGGACACTGCAGCTTTCCACGCGCGCCTGCGAGCTGCGTGCGCGGCTCACGACCCCACCTTCTATCCGCGCTTTTCAAAATGGGCGGATGAATATTTCTGGATCCCGCACCGAAACGTGCCGCGCGGTGTCGGCGGCATATTCTACGATCACCTCGAGGGTCATTTCGACGCACATTTCGCCTTTACTCGCGACGTCGGCGAGGCGTTTCTCGATATTTTTCCGCAGATCGTGCGACGGCGCAGTGAAACCCTCTACACCGGCGAAGACAGGGACCGGCTGCTGGAGTTTCGCGGCCGCTACGTGGAATTCAACCTGCTTTATGACCGCGGCACGCTGTTCGGGTTGAAGACCGGTGGAAATACCGAAGCCATTCTCATGAGCCTTCCTCCAACGGCGAAGTGGGCGTGAGCTACGAGGCAGTTGCGAATGGGGAGCTGGCGGCGGTCGTAACGTTTCTCGACATGCGACACCCCCCGCCGATCGAAATTCCTCGATCGTCACTTCGACTTCGGAGGGCTGAGAAGCCGACGATCGCGCGTTACCGCGAGCTCTTCCGTCTCGTCGGGGCACCTTGGCTGTGGTTCTCGAGGCTCATCATGAACGACGCGCAGCTTGCCGCGATCATCCACGACCCGCAGGTCGAGCTGTTCACGGTCGAGGACGAACTTGGACGGGATGCCGGCTTTATCGAACTCGATTTCCGGACGCCTGGGGAGTGTGAACTGGCGTTCGTAGGCCTGACCGTCGCGCTTTCGGGCCAAGGTCACGGTAAGTGGCTCCTTGCGGAGGCCCTGCGGGCGGCGTGGCGCGAGCCTGTCGCTCGCGTCCACGTCCACACCTGCTCATTGGATCATCCTGCGGCGCTCGGCGCCTACCGGCGCGCAGGATTTGTGCCGTTCAAACGCGCGATCGAGCGGTTCCCCGATCCGCGGCTGCTCGGTATCCTTCCGCGCGATTGCGCACCGCAGATCCCGCTCATCGGCAGCTAACGCAAAAGCCCGGTTCGGCCTTCGTGGGTGCCCGCGAGCTGCTGGTAGATTCGGGCCTGCATAACGAACAGCACGACATAAATCCCAGCGGTTAGGAGTTGCGCGATGAGCACGAGCACGAGACCTGCGACGCTGAGCGGCGTTACGGGTCCGATCGTCAGTCGAGCAACGAGCCCGAGACCGTTGCTGACAGCAAGGATCAGCACCATTGCGCCGATCGCGAACATGAGAACGAACCCGAACAGGCGCCACCAATTCCCTTCGGTGAGTTCCCAGCTACGCCGGATGATCTTTAGGGAGCCACCGGGTTCGGCGCTTGCAACGGGACCGATCAACAGCAGTCGGATTGCGAGGAACATCGCCGCTGCCATCACAGCAAGGAGACCGATTCCCGCCGCCGTCGATGCGTCCGCCGGATGACTTCGAATGATCGTGTACGGAACCGAGCCCAGGACCAGGAAGGGCACCACCCACAGGACAAAGGCTCCGAGGAAGGGCAAAACTCGAAACGAGGCATGGCGGATGGCTTCGCCGACGGCGATATGCGGGCCCATTGCAAGACGGAGAACCGAAAGTTGGCCAATAAACGTAAGGAGCAGGACAAGGAGGCCCAGTGCGACCCACGCCGCCTGCTGCCCGGTCCCAACCGTAACCCCGTTTGGAACCAGAACGTTCAGCACGACGCCGGGCAGGACGATCAAGGCAAGGGCGACGGAGGCAATCAGCCTCCCGTCGCGCACGAGGACTGCCCGCGTCTCGTCCCAGGCTTGAGAGATGGAAACCTTTGGCATTCACGTCCCCTTGTTATCGTGCCCTTATGCTGGGCTGACACAGCTCAGGCAACGGCGGCTTGTTCCCGATGCTAGCGAACGCCATTTGCGCAAGCGTGAGCGGCAACAATGATATCGAATGGCGCATAAGCGCCGATCCTGTTCCTTACGAGGTGGCGCATGCATTTATGGAGCAACGCGCCAACGCGATCCGGGAAAAAGGCGCTCCGGAGTGCATCTGGCTGCTGGAGCATCCTCCCTTGTTCACTGCGGGCACGAGCGCCGATCCCTCGGAGCTGTTTAATCCCCAGCATTTTCCAGTGTATGCGGCGGGGCGTGGCGGTCGCTACACCTACCATGGCCCGGGGCAACGCGTCGGCTACGTGATGCTCGACCTTGAAAATCGGGGCAAGGACATCCGCGGCTTCGTCCAGGCCCTCGAGGGCTGGATGATCGATGCGCTTCTAAGCTTGGGGGTCGCAGCGCATCGCGCGCCCGGTCGTATCGGAATTTGGGTCGGCGAAGGCGCCGATGAGAAAAAAATTGGCGCGCTCGGCGTGCGGGTCAAGCGCTGGGTGACCCTTCACGGTTTCGCACTCAATATTGCTCCGGACCTTACCCATTTCGGCGGCATCGTCCCGTGTGGAATTGCGGAATTCGGAGTCACCAGCCTCGCCGAACTCGGGAAACAAACCGCAATGAACATAGTTGATGCGTCCTTGAAGCGCAGTTTTCCCGGTTTTATCAGTGCTTTGGAACGTCCATGCAAAGAGTCTTGATGGAACGTTGCGCTTCAGACTATTGTCCGCGCGATTTGCGGGACGGGTAACCGTTGCAGATCGCAATAATTAGGGAGTCTTGAATGCGTGCTCTTATCCTGGTCGCTGGTGCGGCCCTGGCGGTTGCAGCTTGCAGCAGCAACGACAACGCCAACAATACGATGAACGTCGATGAGAATCTCACGACGACGGACATGAATGCGACGACGACGACGACGACGGACATGAACGCGACGGACATGAACGCGACGGGTAATGCCGCCGACATGAACGCCATGGGCAACACGTCGACGACGACGACGACGACCACGAAGAACACCACGACCAATAACGCGATGTAATCGTGGCGCCTCCTTTAAGGAGGCGTTGGCTTTTCGGGGGGCTGTCGGTACTTGCCGGCAGCCCCTTTTTTTTAGGTCGCATCACGCCGGAGTTACCCATGCGCGTCCTTCTGCTCCTTGTCGCGGCAACCTGTGCACTGACCGCGTGCAAGAACAACGACATGCACGACAATACGATGAACACCGAGGAGAACCTCACGGCGGCGAACATCGTCTCCAACGACGTGACGGCGATTGACGCAGTCACTGGCGATGCGGCCAACATGGCCGCCGATGTCGATATGAACTATGGAAACGTCGACGAGACTGGCTCAGCACAGCCCGCCAGTGAGCCCGGCAGGGCCAAAACGCAGCCCCCAAAGAAACCTCGCGCAGAAAACCTCCACGCATCGCCCGAGCCAACGACTACCACCGCGACGAACGAGCTTTGAACTAAGGAAGTCCGATCACCTTGTGTGCCTGGAGTGACAGCCGCCATCTGGGCCTCGTCATTGCAAGGTTTATCGCGGCTTCGAGCGCCGCCTTGCCCTCGTTGCAATCCATGGGCTGCACAAGGAAATGGTCGAACTCCCACTGTTCGAGTTCGGCAGGATCGATGCCATCTTGAGGCCACACGAGCTTCAGCTCGTTGCCCTGCCGCTGCACTACCCTTGTCCCGGCCTTGGGACTGATGCAGATCCAGTCGAGGCCAGGAACGGCCGCGATTGTCCCATTGCTCTCAACCGCAATTCGAAACTGGCGCTGATGCAGTGCCCTGACCAGTTCCGGATCAAGCTGCAGCATGGGCTCGCCGCCCGTTATTACGACCAGGCGATCCCGTGTGAAGCTGCCCCAAAGGCGCTCAACGTGGGCTGCAAGATCGTCTCCAGTAGCGAACTTGCCGCCGCCGGAACCGTTGGTTCCGACAAATTCAGTGTCGCAGAACCGGCACTGGGCCGTCGAACGATCCTCTTCACGCCCAGACCACAGGTTGCAGCCGGCGAACCGAAGGAAGACGGCGCGGCGGCCGGACTGTACCCCTTCGCCCTGGAGCGTCAGGAAACATTCCTTCACGGAATAACTCGCACGCAGCGTCGATCGAGTGCGTCTAAAGGGAACGGCCGGATGGACGGTCACGCTCCTGCCCTCGCTCCTGCCAACGGCTCTTCCGGCTCATTGGGCAACGGGAGCGCTGCATAATTGGTCGGATCCGCCAATCCTGCCTCGACAAAACCTCTCGCACGAAGCCGGCACGCGTCGCATCTTCCGCAATGGCGCCCGTCCGCCAGGGGATCATAGCAACTGTGGCTCATCGCCGGATCAAGCCCGAGCCTTTGGGCTTCACGGGCAATGTCCGCCTTAGTCATGAACTGGAGCGGCGCGTGGATCCGAAACGCCTCGCCTTCAGCACCAGCTTTGGTCGCGAGACTGGCAAGCTCCCGAAACTTGCTGATGAACTCGGGACGGCAGTCAGGGTAGCCCGAATAATCAAGTGCATTGACGCCAATGAAAAGATCACGTGCCCCACTTGCCTCGGCAAACCCCAGTGCGAGACTGAGAAAAATTGTGTTTCGCGCCGGAACGTAGGTCACGGGGATGCTGTCCCCAACGCCGTCCTTGGGTACGGCGACATCGCTCGTAAGCGCCGAGCCGCCGAATGTCCTCAGATCAAGCGGCAGGACGATGTGCCGGTCGACAAGCAGATCCGCGATGCGACGTGCCGCGCCAAGCTCAACGCTGTGGCGCTGGTTGTAATCAATGGTTAGCCCCAGCACGAAATAACCCTGCTCGCGCGCAATTCCGGCGCAAACCATCGAGTCGAGCCCGCCCGAGAGGAGGACGACCGCAGACTTCACAGCGAGATTCCAAGCTTCGGAGCGCCCCAGATGAAGAGAGCATAAAGCGCAAGCGTTCCGACGATGCAGAGCGCAAGAGCCAAGGGGAATGAGGTTCCCGATCGAAGCAGCGCCGGAAGCACGAGGAACATCGGCAGGGATGGAAGGATAAACCAGAACGTGCTTCCGGAAAGGGCAGCGACCTGCTCATTGCTGGAAGTGTCGCGGTAAACCCATGCGAACGCGAGAAGAGAGGTTAGCGGCAGCGAGGCGAGAAGACCGCCCCACCCAGGATAACGACGCGCGATTTCGGAGATGGCCGCAACGAGGATGCCCGAGACCGAGGCCTTGATTAGGAGATAAAACATCGCCGCCGCACTTAGGACGTGATTGCGCCCAAAAGAAGGGCCGCCGGTCTCAGGACAGGCGGCCCAGGTATCGGACCCGAAAGCCCGATTGGGAGGAAAGCGTGCCAAATCGGGCACGATTCTTGTGTAATCCAGGATGGTTAAACGAGGCCTTAATGGCGGTTCGGAACCGCATTCTGGGGGCAGTCGTCGACGCGGTGTGCCTGCAGGACATAGTTGAACGGCAGACCACCGGAAATGCCTTGGGTGCTGATCCGCAGCGAGCGCGGCGTAAGGACGGCAATCTCGCTGTGGCCGAAACCGGCACCGCCGCAGCTGTAGTCGATCGCCGTGAATGTTTCGCCAGCGCGTAGCACGCGCGAACTGCACGCATGCGCTCGGTGCTCGAAACGCGCGAGCGCAGCAATCTCCGCGATGCATTGGCGCACGGGTGCGCTGCTCCCGGGCGCACCACTAATTTCCCATAACCCGGGCTGCGCTTGCGCAAGGCCAGCAGGCTGCGTCGCAGCCATGAGGAGCATCGAAGCGCCAATTCCACTGATAATCATGATCAGAGTCGGACTGAATCTCATCAACCTGCCGCTTAAAATGCACCGTTCACCCGCTCGAAACAAGATTTTTTTGAGTCAGGCGAGCTCTCCGGGCTGGATCGCAAAGCTCGATGAACAGAAAGCGCAGTCGACCCGGATCACGCCGTCGTCGCCTACCATTGCCTCCCGCTCGTCCGGGGGGAAACGGGCAATCACCGAGCGGACATATTCGGGATCGCAGCGACAGCCACGCCGAAGCTCGATGGCGGCAAGCGTCCGCACTTCCTCCTCCTCATGGAATAAGCGCCAGATGAGATCGTCGAGGGCAAGCTCAGGATCGGTCAGTTCGTCCGCTTTTATAGAGCCGCCGAGGACGGCGACGTGCGGCCAATCGGGATGATCAAGTCGCGTGTGGAGGCGTTCGCGGCCTTCCTCACCTTCGGGCAAATGCTGAAGAAGCAGCCCACCCGCGAACCAGTGATCGCCCCGCTTCTCGGCAGCGAGGCGAACGAGGCTCGGGATTTGTTCGGACTGCGCGAAATAGCTTTGGGCCGCCTCGGCGAGGTTCCTCCCTTCGAGCGGCACAATGCCCTGGTAGCGTTCCTTGGCAAGAGGCTGGTCGAAGGTGATTGCGAGATAACCTTTGCCGAATAACTCCTTAAGCCCCGGGTCCTTAATGGCGTCGGCTAGACGTTCGCGATCGTGGCGGATGTATCCCCGAAGTTCGCCACCAAGATAGTCGCAAACCATCAGATCGATGATTCCGCCTTCCGTCTGCGCCTGAAGCGTCAGCTGGCCCTGCGGCTCCTTGAGGAGAGAACCAAGCAAGGCGGTAAGGGTGAGCGCCTCCGCGAGTAGTCTTTCGATCACCCCTGGATAGCCATGGTTGGCGAGAATGGAGTCGATAACCGGCCCCAGGCGCGCGATCCGGCCACGCGCATTGCGCGAAGGAATGGCGACGCCGAGAGCGACGTCCGTGTTGAGCTGAGATGACGGCATGGACGATAGATAGGATGACAAGGAACGGGTCACAACCGCGGCTTGCTTATCGAGGATCGCTCAACAATCGAACAATGTCGCGCGTGAGGCCGCAGGGCTCCCAACGAGACATCCGCACTTCCTGGCCGCGCAAGGTCGCGCTTTGTTCCGGCCGATTACCGTCCCATCAGGCAGCTTCGGCCGGTACCTCATATTCACTGGCTGCGGTCGATAGCGTTTCCACGAATTCGCGGATGTGGCTTTCCTCAATGATCAGCGGCGGGAGCACACGCATGACATTGTCGCCAGCGCTGACCGTCAGCAGCCCCTTGGTTCGAAGGTAGTTCACGAACGCGCGACTGTCGGTCTTCATCTTGATCCCAAGCATCAATCCAACGCCCCTTACGCTGTCGAACAAATGATCGTGGTTGGGGATCATTTGTTCGAGAGCCGAGCGAAGGCGCTCACCCTTCTCGCGCACCTGCGCGAGGAATTCCTCGTTCGCGACGATATCGAAGACGGCCTGTCCTGCCGCCATGGCCAAAGGGTTGCCGCCGTAGGTTGAACCATGGGTGCCGATGACCATGCCAGCAGCCGCCTTTTCCGTCGCCAGGCAGGCGCCCATCGGAAAGCCCCCGCCTATGCCCTTTGCGGACGCCAGGATGTCCGGGACCACATTATAAAGCTGGTAGGCGTAGAGCTGACCCGTACGGGCAACGCCGCATTGCACCTCGTCGAAGATGAGCATCAGGTCGCGCTCGTCGCAAGCCGCGCGAAGCCCGGCCAGGAACTCGTGGCTTGCCGGACGGATACCGCCCTCACCCTGAATCGGCTCGACCAGAAATCCTGCGCTGTTGTCGTCGAGCGCCGCAAGTGCCGCGTCGAGGTTGCCAAACTCAACCACCTTGAACCCCGGAAGGAGTGGCCGGAACCCGTCGATCATTTTCGCCTGGTCGGTCGCGCTGACGGCCGCCATCGTGCGCCCGTGAAAGGCATTGGAGAATGTGATCAGGTCATGCTTGTGAGCATTGCCCTTTGCGTAATGATAGCGCCGCGCGGTCTTGATCGCGCACTCGACCGCCTCGACGCCGGAATTGGTGAAAAAGACGGTGTCGGCAAACGTCAGGTCTGTCAGCCTTTTTGCAAACGCTTCGCCCTGCGGGCTGCCGTAAAGGTTCGACACGTGGATCAGCGTTGCCGCCTGATCCTGGATGGCCTTCGTGAGGTGGGGATTTCCATGGCCCAGGATATTCACGGCAATTCCCGCCGCGAAGTCGAGGTAGCGCTCACCCTGCTCACCGTAGAGATACACTCCCTCGCCGCGTACCGGACGAACCGGAGACCGCGGGTAGACGGGCATGAGCGGCGTGATGGCCATGGATTTTGGGCTCCTTGGGCGATGTTTCGGGGTCGGCCGGCCTATAGCCAGCACACCCCGAAAGGGCAAAAGGCGCCCCGATTTCCGCTCGGAGCGCCTTCCCCACTAGCAATTGACCAATGCGTCAGCGCCAGTCGTGGGAACGATCCCAGCGACCTGCCCGCGCCCACTGGACCTGTTGCTCGAGGTGCTGAATGCGAAACTGTATGTCCCCCGTCGCGCGCGGGTCGAGCCCATCGCGGGCACGATCGCTGAGGCGTCGATCGATCTTGTTGGCCTCGTCGAGCAGGCGGTCGGCAGCCCGCCCGCTGATTGCTTCCCGGCGATCAAGCTGGTCGATCTGGCGACGGATGCCCTCGATCCGCATCCGCAATTCCCGAACCTCCTGCCACGCGCCGTGGCCAAAAGCGTAACCACGACCATACCCATAACCCGAAGCGGGTGGCGGAGGTGCGGGATAGTATTGCGCGACGGCTGGAGCGGCGAGCGCAAGCGTCGCGCCCACTCCTGCAAGGTAAAGAACAGACTTACGCATCACGGCTCTCCTTCGATTGAGCGGCGGTTGATGGCCGAAAATTGGACGAGGAGAGTTTGTCGATGGCTGAACGCCGCCGTTAGCCGCCGTTCAAGGAGGTTAATGACCTAAACTGCTGAGAAGCCTAGTTCTTTATCTTCCAGCCACTCTTCAGCACCAGAAAACAGAGCGCGCATAGCAAAATGTTGAGGACGAGGAGGGCGACGCCGCCGACCAGCAGCGGCGAATCGCTTGCACCGAGGAACCCGCCCCGGAACCCCGAGATCACATAAAAAAATGGATTGGCTTGGCTTATCTGCCGGAACGTCGGAGCCAGCTGTTTTACAGAATAAAACGTTCCGGAAAGCAGCGAAAGCGGCGTCACAACGAAATTGGTGACTGCCGCAGCATGATCGAACTTGTCGGCCCAGAGCGACGTAAGCAATCCCAGGAATGAGAGCAGTAGTGCGCCCATGAGACCGAACCACAGAACGAGCTCGGGCCGATGCATTTCGACGGACACGCCGGGCCATAGCAGCATAACGACCCAAACGGCGAAGCCGACGAGAAAGGCCCGGGTTACCGCTGCTCCAATGAGTCCGGCCATCAATTCTCCCGTCGACAGCGGCGGCATCAGATAATCGACGATGTTTCCCTGGATCTTCCCGACGAGAAGCGAGAAACTTGCGTTCGCGAAGGCATTTTGCATCATCGCCATGACAATGAGGCCCGGAGCAATGAAGTTTGCGTAAGGAACGCCCATGACGGTCCGGCCTCCGCGGCCAAGCGCGACCGTGAAAATCGCCAAATAAAGGAGTGTTGTGACCGATGGTGCCCACACAGTCTGCAACTGGACCTTGAAGAAGCGCCTGACCTCCTTGATATAAAGGGTCTTGAGGCCTCCCCAATTGACGCCCTTCAGCACCGGGTCCCCGGGCGCGAAGCGCACCCAATTGTTGGCTTGGTCGTTCACGATTTCGGCGCCTATCGGCTGGCGCTCGATCGGGCAAGATTGGAGCATGAGAGTTTAGATGTCCTGGACGGAAGAGCGCATCGAGCGCCTGAAGAAGATGTGGCACGACGGCGCAACTGCAAGTCAGATTGCCGACGAGCTTGGTGGTGTGAGCCGCAATGCCGTGATCGGCAAGGCCCACCGCCTTGGCCTTGAGCAGCGCCCGTCGCCGGTTAAGCCTGGAGAAGAGAAGGAGGCGAAGAAACCGGCTCCGATTGCCGCAGCGCCCAAGACCGTTCCGAAGCCCGAGCCAGTGAGGCCTGTGGCCGCAGCTCCGGTCGCTTCGGCGTCTCAGGCCGCGCCCGCGCCGCCACCAACGCCGCGTTCCGCGCCGGAAATGCAATATCGTTCGATCGGACCGGGTGGGTTCATCCGGCAGGGCCCGGGCGAGCAGCAGGCACCAATCCCGCCGGCTCCGCCACGCCGACTGGTACCGGCGAAGCCTAGCCCTGAGGTTGCCGACAAGACCAGTTTGCTCGAACTCAACGACCGCATCTGCAAGTGGCCAATGGGCCATCCAGGCGAACCGGATTTTCATTTCTGTGGTGAGCAGGCCAATCCTGGCTTTCCCTACTGCGTCCAGCATTGCGGTGTCGCTTACCAGGCGCAGCTTCCGCGTCGCGACCGTCGTCCGCCGCCGCCACTGCCCTTTGGCGGCCCCAGGGTTCGCTAACCCGGACTCCGATCCTTGAGCGTACGCGCGCTCCTTCGCTGGTGGCGTGCGCCGCTCTGGGTGCTCGCGCTCGGCACCGGAGCCAAGAGTTTCATCGACAATCCGATTCTCGGTTCGCGGCGATTGAATCGCCGTGGACTGCATATTGCACGTCTCAAGCTTGCGCACCGGCTCGCGCACTTCCGCCGCCGACGGCTTGCATCGAACCTGCCGTCACAATTGCGCGAGCAATTTGACCGCGACGGTTTCCTCGAAATCCGTGGTTATTTGCCCGCGGACGTGTTCACCCGACTTCAGCAGGAACTCCTCAGTCGGGAGTTCGAAGCCCGACAGCACCAGCAAGGCGACGCGATTACACGGCGCGTCGCAATTGGGCCGGACATTCTCGCGGCAACGCCCGACTTGCGCACCCTCTTAAGGGACCGTTCCTTGCGTTCGCTCCTTGCCTATGCGGCAAGTACGCGCGCCGAGCCCATTTATTACATCCAAACAGTGATTATGGGTCATTCGCCAGGCGATCCGGATCCGCAGCTGGAGCTCCACGCCGACACCTTCCATCCCTCTCTCAAGGCGTGGTTGTTCCTGACCGACGTGACGGACGATGAGGGGCCTCTCACCTACGTGCCGGGCTCGCATCGCCTAACTCCACAACGCGTCGCGTGGGAGCAGCAACGCAGCATCGCCATCCACGACAGCGATCGACTTTCGCAGCGCGGTTCCCTTCGTATCCGTCCCGAAGAACTCGACGGCCTTGCTTTGCCGCAGCCGAAGCGTTTCGCTGTCCCGGCAAATACGCTCGTTATCGTCGACACCTGTGGATTCCATGCCCGGGGCAGCTGCTCCAAACCTACCGTTCGCGCCGAGATCTGGGCTTATGCACGGCGAACGCCCTTCGTTCCCTGGGCCGGGTTTAATCTTCTTGCACTTGGCCCAATCGCCGTTCGTCGCGCATCTTGGCTGATGACAATCGTCGATCTCCTCGACGCCCTGGGACTATACAAACAGCATTGGCGACCGACCAAACGCAAACGCGTCGTGGATTATTAGTGCTTGTCGCTGATCCTTGCGCCGAACTGCCGAGGGAGCTTGCGGCTTGCCGCTTCACCGTCGAAGCCGATAATTCAGACTATGCTCTTTCAGTTCGGCTTTCGGTCGCGCAGGCTGCTGCACGGGCGAAGACGCGATCAGCGAGCGCTTTGATCCGCCCACGCGTCCAGCCCGAAATTTCGGAAATCCGAATTGGCTAGAAAAACGGCCCCGGAAGCGGCTGCTCCCGGGGCCGACCTACTCAAATGATATCAACGCTCAGGCGTGATCGGCCTGCGCATCGACCGTCTGCTTCGAAGCCGGCTTTCCACCGGCACCGATCTGGGAGTGCTGGTCACCCTCCGATCCGCTGATGTTGATCTTCCGCGGCTTCATCGCCTCTGGGATCTCGCGAACGAGCTCAACCGACAACAAACCATCCTTGAGGTCCGCGCCACGGACCTGGATATGGTCGGCCAGCGCGAAGCGCCGCTCGAATGAGCGATTGGCGATCCCACGATAGATAAAGTCACCATTCTTCGGCTCACTTTCGTCGGACTTGCGTCCGGAGACGATCAGCACGTTCTGCTGAGCGGTGATGTCGATTTCATCCGCTTTGAAGCCCGCGACGGCGAGTTGGATACAATAATCATTGTCACCCTTCTTAATGAGATCGAAGGGAGGGTAATTTTCTTGCGATTGGCCGGCATTCGAATTCTCGAGCATGTCGAACAAGCGGTCGAAACCGACCGTGGAACGCCGGAACGGCGCAAAGTCAAAAGCACTACGCATAAGTCTGTCCTCCATTTGAGCGACTGGCGGAGCGAACATGCAGCGTCGGGCACGACCGCCCCGTCGCCGGGCCCGAAATCAGCGCCCGGCGGACTTCAGATGGTCAGTGAACGGCCGTTTTCAAGACGGCTCGAAAAGCCCCATAACCGGTTGCGGGAGCATCGTCGGTTTTCCCATTCCAGAGCTTGAAATCCAGCGTTTGCCCCGAGAGGAGTGAACGGGCTCGCCGGCTCGACGGACCTGCCGCGCTGCGCCCGGGTTGCCATTGCTGTGGAAAAGGAGTGGCGGCGCGCTTGGCACAGCAGAAATCCCGGTCCTATACCTTGGCTCCAATGGCCGACCTTTTTTCGTCTTCTGCTTCATCGTCGCCTGAAGCTTACGACGCATCCGCGATCGAGGTGCTCGAGGGTCTCGAGCCCGTGCGCCGCCGTCCCGGGATGTACATCGGAGGCACCGACGAGCGCGCGCTTCATCACCTCGCTGCCGAAGTCATCGACAATTCGATGGACGAGGCCGTCGCCGGCTTTGCGACCCGCATCGAAGTGGAGCTTGGCCAAGCTAACCGACTGACGGTTAGCGACAATGGCCGCGGTATCCCCGTCGACCCGCATCCGAAGTACCCAGGCAAGTCCGCTCTCGAAGTCATTATGACGACCCTCCACTCAGGTGGGAAGTTCGAGGGCAAGGCGTATTCGACTTCGGGCGGTCTGCACGGCGTTGGAATCAGTGTCGTCAACGCACTTTCAACCGAAACCACCGTTGAAGTCGCACGCGACCGGACGCTTTACCGCCAAAGCTTTGCCAAGGGGCTCGCGACGTCACCGCTTCAAACCGTCGGGGCAACGCCGAACCGTCGAGGCACGATGGTCGCCTTCACGCCCGATCCCGAGATCTTCGGTGTTGGGGCGAATTTCTCTGCTGAGCGGCTTTACAAGCTCACCCGATCGAAGGCGTACTTGTTCGCGGGCGTCGAGATACGCTGGCGTTGCGACCGCTCCCTCGCGTCGACTGAAGTGCCCGAGCAGGCTGTCTTCCAGTTCCCGGGCGGTCTCGCCGACCACCTCGCCGAGCAGCTTGGCGATCGGCCCACGATCACCAACCAGCCTTTCACGGGTCGTCAGGACTTTCCCAATGACCAGGGTAGCGCCGAATGGGCCGTAGCATGGCCGCTCTACTCCGAGGGTTCCGAAAGCTACTATTGCAACACCATTCCTACGCCGGACGGGGGTACGCACGAAGCGGGTCTTCGCGCGGCGTTGACCAAGGGCATTCGTGCGTTTGGTGAGCTCGTCGGCAACAAGAAAGCGAAGGACATCACCGCCGACGATCTTTTCAACGGCGTCGAGCTCATGCTCAGCGTGTTCATCCGCAACCCGCATTTTCAGAGCCAGACCAAGGACCGTCTGACGAGTCTCGAAGCGGCGCGCTTCGTCGAGGCAGCCGTCCGCGATCATTTCGATCATTATTTAGCCGACAATATGGACCGCGGTCGCGCGCTTCTTGGCGCGATCATCGAGCGCATGGAAGAGCGGCTCCGTCGTCGGGCCGAGCGGGAAGTCCTGCGCAAGACGGCGACTTCCGCCCGCAAACTTCGACTGCCCGGCAAGCTCACCGATTGTTCGAGCGACGATCCCGAGGGGACCGAGCTGTTCATTGTGGAGGGCGACAGCGCCGGCGGCTCCGCCAAACAAGCCCGGAATCGCAGGAACCAAGCGATCCTGCCAATTCGCGGCAAGATCCTCAACGTCGCCTCGGCAACCGCGGACAAGATCCGCGCAAACAGCGAAATCAGTGACCTGCTCCTCGCGCTTGGCTGCGGCGCTCGCGACAAATTCAACGAAGAGGCGCTGCGCTACGAGCGCATCATCATCATGACCGACGCCGACGTTGACGGCGCCCACATCGCCACGCTTCTCATGACCTTCTTTTTCCAGGAAATGCCTGAGCTCGTGCGCCGCGGTCACCTGTTCCTTGCGCAGCCGCCGTTGTACCGGCTGACTGCGGGGGCCAAAACTCTTTACGCCCGCGACGATGCGCACAGGGCCGAGCTCGAAATGACCGAGTTCAAGGGCAAGAAGGTTGAAGTCAGTCGCTTCAAGGGCCTTGGTGAAATGAATCCGGGGCAGCTTAAAGAAACGACGATGGACCCGACAACGCGGTCCCTACTCAAAGTGACCCTTCCAAGCGCCTACGAAGACCGACAGCCGGTCAAGGAGCTCGTCGAGCGACTCATGGGCCGCAACCCCGAACATCGTTTCCAATTCATCCAGAGCCGCGCGTCGGCGCTCGATGATGAGGAGATCGACGCCTAAGCACTTCACTAGGGACGCGTCGGTAACGAGAGCTCTGTCTTCCGCCAATCCGCGCGTGGCCATCACCTTGTGGACCAGCCGCTAACGGCGCCGCGGCAGCTACTTCCCGTCGGAACCGTCGGTCCCGTTAAGATACGTCGGGATGACGACCGAAGGTTTCGTCGTCGCCGGCTTGACAGGCTGGAGGAGCTTCAGGTTGAACTTCTCCTTGAACTGACAGCCAAATTGGGTTCCCTTCGCCCAGCGCACTTCGGCGTCAATTAGGCCTCCGGCGGCAAAGTCGAGCTTGACCTCAGCGCCGACCGGGAGCTCCTCGCGACACTCAACCAGCGCACCCCCGCTCGAGATATTGCGCAGCCGCGCGCCTTTGACGCGGCCATCGTAGTGGAGAAGCGCCGCGCGGATGATTCGCATACGCGGCTCACGAGCCGGGTACGGAGCCTCTGGCTTTTCGACTGCCCCTTTGGACGCAAGTTCGCCCGCCTCTTCCGGAGGCATGGGCTTGCCGAAAATATAGCCCTGGATAAGCGAGCAGCCGAGATTTCGGACGAGTTCAAGTTCCTCCTGAGTCTCTACGCCCTCGGCCGTCGTTTGCATCTGGAGGTCCGACGCGAGGCCCACCATTGCCCGGATAAGAGCAGCGTTTCGGCTTTGCGGATCGCAGGCACCGCGAACAAAGCTCTGGTCGATCTTAATCTTGTCGAACGGTACGCGCTGCAGATAACTCAGTGACGAATAGCCGGTCCCGAAGTCGTCGAGCGCGAGCTTCAGTCCGATCGTCTTCAGGCTCTGGATCATCGCATGGACATGCTCGTCATTGTTGAGGAACACGCCTTCGGTGATCTCCAGCTCGAGGCGCTTGGCAGGAAAATTCGTCTCGGCAAGGACGGTACGGACGATGGTCGGCAGTGCATGCGACTTGAACTGAACCGGCGAAAGGTTGACCGCGACCGAAATGCTGTGCGGCCATTTCGCAGCTTCCGTGCAGGCACTGCGAAGAACCCATTCGCCAATCTCGTTGATGAGTCCGATTTCCTCGGCAAGCGGAACGAATTGAGCCGGACTGATCGGGCCATGTTCGGGGTGATCCCAGCGAATTAGCGCCTCAAATCCGGTCACCGCCTCGCTCAAGGCGTCGATGCACGGCTGGTAGACGAGCCGGAGCTGTCCCTTCTCGAGCGCCACGCGAAGATCTGATTCCATTAGCTGGCGGTCGCGGGCTGCCTCGTGCATTTCCGGAGCGAAGAAGCGAAAGCATCCCTTGCCGGCGGCCTTTGCTGCATAAAGCGCAAGGTCGGCATCACGCATCAGATCGTCCGATGTGCGATCGTCATAATCGGACGTAACGATCCCGACGGAGGCGCCAATGGATACCGCCGTTCCGTTTATTGTGTACGGCCGTGACAGGCTGTCGATGATCCCCTGTGCAAGCTTTGAGAGATCGCTCTTGTCGGAGATCGTCGGCAGGACCACCTCGAACTCGTCGCCGCCGAGCCGGCCAACTTGTCCTTCTGCACCGATAACGTCGCGAAGCCTCAAGGCGACTAGGCGCAGCAACGTGTCGCCAGCAGGGTGTCCCAGCGTATCGTTCACCGCCTTGAAGCGGTCGAGATCGAGGAGAAACATCGAGCAGCGATGTTTACGCCGGACGGCGCTCATCAACGCATCGTCGAGCGCTCGCCGAAGTGCCTGGCGATTGGCAAGGCCGGTTAACGCGTCCTGCCGCGCAAGGCGGTCGAGTTCGACCTCCGATTGACGCATTTTGGTCAAATCCGAGGCAAACCCGCGGAATCCGAAAAACCGCCCGATCTCGTCATGGACTGGTCGACCCGAAATCGACCACCAGATCTCGTTCTTTGTCTTCGCCCGAACGATGAGATCCTGGAAGGCGACATGCGAGGAAAGATAGAAACCCAAGGTGCGCTCGGACGTCGCCGAACCATCCGCGGTCTCGGTGGAAATCAAGTCCGTGAACGGACGCTCCAAGAGGTCGGCGGCCTCTCGACCGAGCGCGAACGCAAC
Organism: Sphingomicrobium sp.; assembly: GCA_035944075.1. GTDB lineage: Bacteria > Pseudomonadota > Alphaproteobacteria > Sphingomonadales > Sphingomonadaceae > Sphingomicrobium. The sequence goes on along the minus strand of DASZBO010000134.1, from coordinate 26,837 downwards.
GCTGTCGCTGATGTAGGTCAGCGAACCGTCCCTGCCCGTCTCCCAAAACCAGCCCTTTTCGCTGCTTTCAAACTCCTGGATCAATCCCTCGGCGCGAGAAGTCTGCGGGCGCGTGTCCTCTTGGACGGAATTGCCCCCGCTCCTCAAGATTCGCCTGATACCTTCCACACAAGACTCCCGCCGTTCAGGCATCCTTGGACGAACATGGTTGATATTCGGTTAGGCTCTAACCTCGGAACTCCTCAGACTTCCGTGTATTCGCGTATGTATGGCCGGCACCGCTTCATTTCTCTTCGACCTCGACGGAACCCTCGTCGACAGCGTCTACAATCATGTGCGCGCCTGGCATCTAGCGCTTCAAGAGGAAGGCCTCGAGCTTTCGGTCTGGAGGATACACCGCAAGATCGGGATGAGCGGCGGCCTGTTTACCGCTCAGCTCCAGCGCGAGCTCGGTAGGGCAATCGACGAAGCCACGTCTCAGCGACTACGCGACCGCCACGCCGAACTGTTTCGCGATATATCTAGAGATGTGCCACCGCTTCCAGGGGCGGTTGAGCTTCTCCGGGAACTTACTCGGCAGGACCTCCGGTGGGCCATTGCAACGAGCGGGCGCATGCGAACCGCGGAAACGAACCTCCGGAGCCTCGGTATCAACCTTGAAACCGCAACAATCGTGACGCGCGACATGGTACGCTACGCCAAGCCGGACCCGGATCTCTTTGTCGAGGCGGCGCGCCGGCTCGGCACAACAACGCAAGGTTCCTATGTGATCGGCGACAGCATCTGGGACATGATTGCCGCGGCTCGCTGCGGCGCCCTTGGCATTGGTCTGCTTTCCGGAGGATACGGCCGCGAAGAGCTCGAACGAGCGGGCGCGCTGAGAGTCTACGACGACCCCGCGGACATGCTCGACCACCTCGATGAAATCGCACCGAGGGCGGAAGTCTGACCGACTTGCCGGTTGCAACTGCTAGAGCTGTGGCAACGCTGCCCGCAGTTTGACCGCAATCGCTTCCATTTGCGCGGGCGTCGCATTGTCCACGCTCTCCTTGGGCGTGTTTGGAATGACGTGGAAATGCGCGTGACATACGCTTTGGTGGCGAGCGTTGTTTTGTTCGATAGTGAAGCCCGTGGATCCGAACGCTCGCTCTTGGGCAACGGCGATCCGTTTGATGAGATGGAAAACAGCAAGCATCTCGGCATCGTTCAAGCCATCAAGGTTGCGGACGGGCCGACGTGGCACGATCAGTACGTGACCGGGATTGTCCCAGCCGTTCGGCACGAAGGCGATGACGAGCGGATCGGAATAGACGATTGCTTGCTCCTTCTCGCCCCGAATAATCCGGGCGAACGGATTGCTCGGATCATAGGCAGCATTGAGCGGACACTTCATCTCCTCCGCAGCAGCAACGGTTGAACTCGAAGCCGCCAGCAGCAAGGCCGAAGCGAGATGTGCATATTTCATGTAATCCTCCCTTGAGGACCGTGAATAGCGTTCCCGACCGATGGCGACAGGTCGCCTGCAGTATGCAATTGTGCATTGATCGAATGGACCAAAGTCGCTCCCGTCCAGCGCACAGCGAAACACCGGTATTGCCGCCGCACTCGCTGGCGATCGCGGCTTTCTCGACCGTCGTCGAGTGGTACGACTTCACCCTCTATCTGTATTTCGCGACGGTACTTGCTCGAACCTTTTACGGTGGAGGCAGCGGTTCGCTCCTGTTGACACTCGGCGGGTTCGCCGTGGCTTACCTCATGCGGCCGCTCGGAGCGATCGTCTTTAGCCATATCGGAGACCGGCGCGGTCGCCGGCACATGCTTCTGATTTCCGTGGCGCTGATGACGTGTGCGATGCTTGCAACGGCGCTTATGCCAACGCGAGCCGCGATCGGCCCAACCGCGGGCTGGCTACTCCTCGGGCTGCGGTGCGTGATGGGGTTTTCCGTTGGGGGGGAATATACAGGTGTCGTCGCTTATCTCCTCGAGGGCGCTCCCGAGAGACGCCGCGGGCTGATTACATCGTCAGCATCGGCTGCGAGCGAGCTTGGCGCTCTTCTCGCCGTTGGCGTGTCTGCTTTGACGGTCAGCCTCATGAACGAGGCTGATCTCCAGCGATGGGGTTGGCGGATCCCGTTCTTCGTCGGCGCAGCCCTTGCCGGCGCCGTGGGGATCGCGCGCACGCGGATGGACGAGTCGCCTGAGTTCCTAAGTCAAAAGGAACGCGGCACCGTCCCGAAGCTTCCCATCGGCCACGCCGTTACAAATCATCGCCGAGGAATTGCTCGGGGCTTTGCGATCTCCGCGCTGGGGTCGATCACTTACTATGTTGGGATAACATATGTGCCATCGTTTCTGACCTCGGTTGGAGGGATGTCCGAGCAGCAGTCGCTTTGGCTCTCCACCATTGCCGCCGTCGCGGTCATCCTCGTGACGCCGCTCACCGGATTGTTGGCGGATCATATCGGGCGCAGGCCCGTGCTTCGCGCCTTGTGTCTCGCGAGCGCAGCACTCCCCATCACGATGTTTTCCCTGATGTCCGGCAAGACAAGTATGGCCGCACTCGCGGGCGCGGTGATTCTCGCGCTCCTTGCAGGGGCAATCAGTGCGGTCGGCGCCGTTTCCACGGCCGAACAATTCCCTGGCGAGGCGCGGATCTCGGGCCTTGCGCTTGGCGCGACCACCGCAACGGCAATTTTCGGCGGCCTCACCCCATTCGTCGCACAACTGATGGTTGAAAAACTCAATTGGCCAAGCGCGCCGGGCGTGATGATCGCCATTGTCGCGGTTGGCGTGTTCCCGGTTATCCTAACGATCCAGGAGACGGCGCCGGCGCGGAACCGTTCGGCTGTCCCAAAGCTCTGAACGCCGCGAACCGGACAATCCGCTCATCGGCCGTTAACGTTCCGTATCCGTATCGAGACCAGGGCCGGCTTGGAGACTCGCGATGGACCTCAACGACCTGTTCCTTCGGCAACAAGTTGAGCGCGTCCGTGCCAGCCGCGCACAGAACGAAGAGTCGCGAAGGGCTCATGAAAGGCGCGCCCGGCGTTACGAGCAAGCGATCGAGCGCCACACGCAGGGGCGCATTGTCTTTCGATGGGTTCCGCAGCAGCGAACCTGTGCGGACCTAAGTCGATCCGCTAAACCCGCGAAGCAACTCAGCTGACTGGGCGTACCTCGGACCGGCCACGTCCTACTCCATAATAGACGAGGCCCGCTGCCTCAGCCTCGGCGCGATCGTAGACGTTGCGCAGATCAACGAGGATTTTCTGCCGCAGCGAACCCGCGATTCGGTCTAAGTCGAGAGCGCGAAACTCGTCCCATTCGGTAACGATCACGAGGACGTCGGCTTTTTCAGCAGCCGCATAAGCGTCGTTCGCAAATTGAACGCCGTGAAAGATCTTTTCCGCCTGTTCGCGCGCAACCGGATCGAAGGCTGCGACTTCCGCACCGCGCTCTAGGAGCGCCTCGATAATGGGAATCGACGGCGCGTCTCGCATGTCGTCGGTGTTGGGCTTGAAGGCCAATCCAAGGATCGCGACGCGCTTCCCGCCAAGTTCGCCGCCAAGGGCGCGCGCAACGCGATCGACCATATGCGCCTTCCGGTCATCGTTGACCTCGACCGTCGTTCGAACGATCCGCTGATCAACGCCTGCCGCGTCGGCGGTCTGGAGAAGCGCGAGCGTATCCTTGGGAAAGCAGCTACCGCCATAGCCGGGACCCGCGTGAAGAAATTTGGGGCCGATACGATTATCAAGGCCAATCCCGCGAGCCACGTCCTGGACGTCGGCGTCCACGGCCTCGCAGAGGTCCGCAATTTCGTTGATAAAGCTTATCTTGACGGCGAGGAACGCGTTCGCCGCATATTTCGTGAGTTCGGCGGTCCGCCTGGCAGTAATGAGGATTGGCGCGCGATTGAGGAACAGAGGTCGGTAGATCTCGCGAAGTACGTCCTGCGCGCGATTGTCCTCTGCCCCGACTACGATGCGGTCTGGGTGCTTGAAATCAGCAATTGCCGCACCTTCCCGAAGGAACTCCGGATTGGAGGCAACCGAGACGCCGTCCACTCCTTCCTCGCGCAATATCTGTTCGATCTTGTCACCCGTTCCAACCGGAACCGTCGACTTGGTGACTACTACCGCTCCAGGACTGATGAACCTTGCAAGCTCTCGCACCGCCTGGAACACGAAAGTCAAATCGGCATGGCCGTCGCCGCGCCTCGCGGGGGTGCCAACGGCAATGAACACCGCTTCAGCATCGGTGACGGCGGCTGCAAGATCCGTGGTGAAGGTCAGTCGCCCGCGTTCCGCGTTGGATTTGACCAGCGCCTCGAGACCGGGCTCCCAGATCGGCATGATGCCGTTGTTGAGCCCATCGATCTTCGAGGCGTCTTTGTCGACGCAATGCACCCGATGGCCGAAATCGGCGAAACAGGCACCGGACACCAGTCCCACGTAGCCGGTGCCGATCATCGTAATGCGCATGCTTACTCCCTGAATTTCGGAATTGCGCCTTAGCCACCGTTTGGACCGGTGAACAGGCGTTCACCCGATGGCCTAGTTTTCGCCCAAAATTCACTATATTGGCGCAGACCTTCCGATGAACATCACAACTCTCCCAAAGCCCCCGCGTGTCGGGCTGGTCTCGCTCGGCTGCCCCAAGGCACTCGTCGACAGCGAGCGTATCATGACCAAGTTGCGCGCCGACGGCTATGACATGTCACCCGACTATGCCGGCGCCGAAGTCGTGCTCGTCAACACCTGCGGCTTTCTTGATTCGGCCAAGGCAGAGAGCCTCGAGGCGATCGGCGAAGCGATCGCTGAGAACGGCCGGGTCGTGGTCACCGGGTGCATGGGCAAGGAGGCGGACCTCATCCGGGAACGTTTCCCGGACGTGCTCGCAGTGACCGGTCCCCAGCAGTATGAAGAAGTGGTCGCTGCGGTCCACAAGGCGGCTCCGCCTGTTCCTTCGCCTTATATCGATTTGGTGCCCGAAGCCGGCCTGAAGCTGACGCCGCGCCACTACAGCTACCTGAAGATCTCTGAAGGCTGCAATCATCGCTGTGCCTTCTGCATCATTCCGCACCTTCGCGGCGACCTCGTCAGCCGGCGCCCCGATGCAATCCTTCGCGAAGCCGAAAAGCTGATTGCTGCCGGTACACGCGAGCTGCTGGTGATCAGCCAGGACACCAGCGCGTATGGCGTCGACATCCGTCACAAGGCGTGGCCGTGGAAGGGCGGCGAAGCTCGCGCACACATGACGGACCTCGCGCGGGAACTCGGGAAGCTCGGCGCCTGGGTTCGCCTCCACTATGTCTATCCCTATCCTCATGTGAACGACGTAATCCCGCTCATGGCCGAGGATCTCGTCCTTCCGTATCTCGATATCCCATTCCAGCACGCGAGCCCAAACGTCCTCAAGCGGATGCGACGGCCTGCCAACGAGGCAAAGGTACTGGAGCGAATTCGCAGCTGGCGCCAGAAAGTGCCGGAGCTCGCAATTCGCTCGTCCTTCGTTGTCGGCTTTCCTGGCGAGACGGAAGAGGATTTTGCGTATCTGCTTGCTTGGCTCGAGGAAGCGCAGCTCGATCGGGTCGGCGCCTTCAAGTTTGAAGCCGTCGAAGGCGCACCGGCAACCCAGATGGACCAGCAGGTTCCCGATGGCCTGAAGCAGGAGCGCTACGAAGCGATAATGGCGCTTTCGGCACGGATATCCGCTGAAAAGCTCGCCGCGAAGGTCGGTTCAACGCTCGACGTCCTCATCGACGCGGTCGACGAAGAAACCGGCGGTGCAACGGGCCGCTCCAAGGCCGACGCTCCGGAGATCGACGGCGAAGTTCACCTGCGCGACGCGGCGGGTCTCGCGACCGGCGACATCATCGAAGTGCGCATCGAGGACGCTGACGAGCACGACCTTTACGGAGTTCCGCTCTAGTTGCGATCTTGGCTTGCGCTCCCGCCAGCCGGAACCGTCAAAGCTTTTCCCGATTGGGATGATGAGACAGGAGTGCCTCCTCGCTCAGCTCTCCTGGCGATCCCTTGCGCTGAGCTCGAGCGCCCGCGCGTAGACGCGTTTTCTTGCAAGACCGAGCTTCATGGCGACGTCGGCGGCCGCACGCGACGGCGAAAGCCGACTCAAGGCCTCGTCGAGTGCGGCATCGAGCTGAGCTTCGCTCACATCAACAGTTTCGGAGGGAGGTCCAACCACAAGAACGATCTCGCCTTTTGGCGTGACCTCCCGATAGCGCGCGGACAGCTCCGAAAGTGTCCCGGTAAGGCATTCCTCATGGAGCTTGCTGATTTCACGCGTAACGGCCGCCGCGCGCGCGCCGAGTCTCAATTCGAGGGCGGAAAGCGTATCGTACAATCGGGGACCACTCTCGTAAAAGACGAGTGTCGCCCGAACAGCAGCGAGCTCTTCGATCGCTTCCGCTCGCGCCTTTGCCTTGGCGGGAAGGAAGCCAAGGAACATGAACCGGTCTGTCGGGAGTCCGGCAAGCGTCAATGCCGCGATGACGGCTGACGGACCTGGGACCGTGTGCACCGCATGCCCAGCGGCGCGAGCAAGACGCACGAGCTTGTAGCCCGGATCGGAGATCAGCGGGGTTCCGGCATCGCTTACGAGAACGATCGCCTGTTCGCCAAGCGCCCCCACTATCTTCTCACGCGCAGCCTCGCTGCTGTGATCATCATACCGCATCATCGGAACTCTGGCGCCGATGTGATTGAGAAGTTTGGCGGTTACGCGAGTGTCCTCGGCAAGAATCTTGTCCGCATGACGAAGCGTATCCGCCGCACGCGGACTGAGGTCGCCGAGGTTTCCGATCGGCGTTGCGACGATGTGCAGACCGGGGCTTAGCTTCTTGTCCATCAGCCTTGGATTAACCTCTTCCAATTCAACGGGAAAAGAGTCATCGTACAGACATTCATTGGCTCGAAGGGAGAGAGCGCGATGATTGCATTACTTGCTGCCACGGCGATTTATATGAGCGCACTTCAGGCAGGAATTGCCGTACCTACCGATGCTTTTCGCGGCTGTCTGCGCGATGCGGCCACCAAAGCCAAAAGCGAGAAGGTCGCAGGCGACGGAATCGAAACCTATCTCAAGAAATCGTGCACGGCACAGATGAGCACTCTTAGCGAAGCGCTGGTGGCTTTCCGGATGAAGAACGGAATGACACGAAAGGCGGCTGCTGACGATGCGGCGATGACGGTCGACGATTATGTCTCGACGCCTGCTGACAATTACAAGTTCATGAGCAGCATGGACGCAAAGCAGGCCTCGGCGGCAGCAACTTCCCCTGCGGCTGCGGCCCCGACTGCGGCTGTGAAACCGGCAGTGACCCCCGCAGCGGCTCCTAGCCAACCGCCAAAGCCCTAGTTTGCGTGGCGGCGATTGCGCCGAGGATGTGATCGAGAAGTAACCGTCCGGCGGGCGTGAGCGCTAGGCGCGCGCCCTCCCGATTGACGTGACCCGAGCGGACGAGAACATCGACGCGGCCCCAGTCGACGACACTTTCTAACGAAAACCTCCTTGCGATTGCGTCGGCATCGATACCCTCACGCAGTCGCAAGCCCATGACGAGCGCTTCATCCGCCGCTTCGGTCCGCGAAAGAAGTGCTTCTTCGGCTATGCCGTGACCGTTGCGCGCGATTGCGGAAAGGTAGTTTTCCGGCTTCTTGTGCCTAACTGAAGACATTCCGATCCGTCGCCCATGGGCTCCAGGACCAACGCCGGCATAGTCGAGGTACCGCCAGTATGTGAGATTGTGGCGGCTCTCCATTCCCGCCCTCGCGTAATTGCTGATCTCGTAAAGGGGGATCCCGGCCGCTGACGTCATGGCGTCGGTCCGTTCATAGAGACCAGCCGCAGTCTCCGCATCGAGCGGCTCGAACTCTCGCTTCGTCACCATCGTCGCAAAGCGCGTGCCCGGCTCAATGGTAAGCTGGTATAGCGACAGGTGCGACGCGCCGAAGGATAACGCGCGAGCAAGTGTCGCCTCCCACTCTCGTTCGCAATCGCCGGGAAGTCCGTAAATCAGATCAATACTGACGCGGCCAAACTGCGTCTGGGCGATTTCAAGCGCCTGCAGGCCCTCTGCTGCCGAATGTGCTCGGCCGAGAAACGCCAGTGCATGGTCATCGAGGCTCTGAAGTCCAAGCGAGAGCCGGTTGACGCCTGCAGCCGCGAGATCCGCGAACCGGCCAGCCTCGACGGAATTGGGATTGGCCTCGAGCGTGATTTCAAGATCTGCGGTCGGCGTCCATTGATCCTGGGCAGCCCGGATGACGGCCTCAACGGTGGACGGCTCCATCAGCGAGGGCGTTCCACCTCCAAAGAAGATCGAGGTGAGCTTTCGTCCCGGCAGCAGCTGGGCCTCATGGGCAAGGTCAGCCAAGAGTGCCCGGCGCCACGTTTCCTGATCGATGCTCGCACGAACATGGCTGTTGAAGTCGCAATAGGGACATTTGCTGACGCAGAACGGCCAGTGGACGTAAAGTGCGAGCGGCTCGCCGCTCATTCGTTGAGCGCTGCCAGGAACTTGCGAAACGCGTCGGCTCGGTGGCTGATCTGGTGCTTGAGGTCGGGCTCCAGCTCGCCGAAGGTCTTGTCGTAGCCTACGGGTGCAAACATTGGGTCGTAACCAAAGCCTCTTTGCCCCCGCGGCGGCCACACCAGCAAGCCGTCGACGCGCCCATCGAACGTCTCCGTCTGGCCGTCGTTGGGCCACGCAATTGCCAGTGAGCAGACGAAGTGGGCTGCGGGCGCAGCATCGGGCTCGGTTGCCTCGACCTCGCGCCAGACCTTTTCCATCGCGCGCATCCAGTCCCGGTTGCCGTCTTCGTCCTCAGCCCACCGTGCGGAAAAAATGCCGGGCCTTCCGTGCAGGGCATCGACACACAAGCCACTGTCATCCGCAAGCGCGGGGAAACCGCTAAGATCTGCCGCCTCGCGGGCTTTGAGATCGGCGTTGTCGGCGAAGGTCACGCCGATTTCGTCAGGTTCCGGAAGCCCAAGCTCTTCTGCACCAACACAGCTAATTCCAAGCGGCTCAATTAGGGCAGCAATCTCCCGGAGCTTTCCGCTGTTGTGGGTAGCGATGACGAGCTTGTTCCCGATCGGTCTCACCGGCCGACGGCCTTCAGCTGGGCTGCGAAAATGTCCGAGCAGCCGATCCGCGCGAGGCGAAGGAGGCGCAAAAGTCCTTCCTCGTCATAACATTCACCTTCGGCGGTCACTTGCGCCTCGACGATTGACCCGTCGGCCGTGAGGACAAAGTTGCCATCGCATCCCGCCTGGCTGTCCTCTTCATAATCGAGGTCGAGCACAGCGGCGCCCTGATGGAAGCCACAGCTTACGGCCGCGACCTGCGTACGGATCGGATCGGACGTAATGGCTTTTGAGGCGAGCAACTTGTCGAGCGCGATCCGGAGCGCCACCCATCCCCCCGAGATGGATGCGGTGCGCGTGCCGCCATCGGCCTGGATAACATCGCAGTCCACAATCACCTGGCGCTCGCCGACCGCCTTGAGATCGACGACCGCGCGAAGCGAGCGGCCAATCAGTCGCTGGATTTCCTGAGTTCGGCCAGACTGCTTGCCCTTCGCCGCCTCGCGATTCCCGCGAGTGTGGGTTGCTCTGGGCAACATTCCATATTCGGCGGTCACCCACCCCTGCCCCTTGCCGCGAAGGAACGGCGGGATCTTGTCCTCGACGCTCGCGGTGCAAAGAACGCGCGTATCACCGAAGCTAACAAGGCAGGATCCTTCGGCGTGCCGAGTGAAGCCTGGCTCGAATTTCAACTCACGCATCTGGTCGAGGGCGCGTCCGGACGGGCGCATGGCCATTCAAATCTCCTAAAACGGTGCGGGCCGCTCCCTAGACCGGCAACCGTCGCAATCCTAGATGTCGACGCATGGCACAACCAATCGGCGAACTCACGCACCGGATGCGCGACATCTTCGGCCTCGTGGTCGAAGCATATCTCGAGCGCGGGCTACCGATCGGATCGAAGGCCCTCTCGGGAAACCTCAGCCTCTCGCCCGCTTCGATCCGCGGGGTCATGCAGGAGTTGGAGGAGCGTGGCCTGCTTACCCATCCCCATACGTCCGCGGGGCGTATTCCGACCGAGAGTGGCCTCAGGTTGTTTGTCGATGGAATCATGCAGGCCGCAACGCCCGATCCGCGCGAACGACGCGAGATCGAGCGACAAATCGTCCGCGACCAGCCGATTGAGGATGCGCTCGCCGCGGCTTCGACGGCTCTCTCAGGCCTCAGCCAGGCCGCTGGCGTGGTGCTCGCTCCAAAGCGCGAGCTGCGCCTCAAGCAACTGAACTTTGTCCAGCTGAACAGCACCCGCGCACTTGCCATCCTGGTCGGCGCGGATGGCACTGTCGAAAACCGGATCGTAACACTCGACAGCACGACAAACTCATCAGCGCTGACGGAAGTCAGCAATTTCATCAACGCGCGCCTTGCTGGCTTGACGCTGGCCGAAGCGGAAACGCGACTTCGGGCGGAGATCCGCGAGCACAAGGAGGCGATCGATTCCGCAGCTGCCGAACTGGTCGCCACGGGTCTTGCCGCCTGGAGCCAGGATCACGAGCGTCGCCCGGTATTGATCGTGCGCGGCCACGCCAACCTCATCGACGCAACTGCGGCCGACGATCTGGAACGGGTTCGTCGCCTTCTCGGCGAGCTCGAAGAAGCGCAGGAAATCGCCCGTTTGCTTGAAAGCGCGCGCGACGCTCCGGGCTGCCGCATATTTATCGGTTCGGAAAATCGAATGTTCGCCTTGTCGGGCTCATCGGTTATCGCCGCACCCTATCGGGGGAGCCAGGGCGAGGTGGTCGGCGTTGTGGGCGTGATTGGTCCAACGCGGTTGAACTATGCTCGCGTGGTACCCATGGTGGATTTCACAGCAAAAGCGCTCACGAGACTAATGGCATGACTGAAGCAACCAAAAACGAAGAACAACGGCACGACGAAGCAGAGGAAATCCGCAAGGAAACGGCGGACAGCGCTCCCGAAGTGGCTGAACACGACCGGCTCGCCGAACTCGAACGGCAGCTCGAGGAGGCAAAGGCGAAGGCGCTCTATGCGGCCGCCGACACCCAGAACGTCCGGCGTCGGCTCGAGCAGGAGCTGCAGCAGGCAAAGAGTTATGCGGCGGCGAGCTTTGCCCGTGACATGCTGGCAATCAAGGATCATCTCGACCGCGCTCTCGCGGTGGTGAGTGCCGAGCTTCGAGCCGACAAGACAGCGGCGCAGTTCCTCGCGGGCATCGAATCCACCGCGCGCGAGCTCGAGGCCGTATTCCAGCGGCATGGCATCAGCCGGATCAAGTCTGTTGGTGAACCCCTTGATCCGCATCGCCATCAGGCGATGATGGAAATGCCGAGTGATCAGCAGCCCGGCACCATCATCGAGGAAATGCAGCCCGGCTACATGATGAAGGACCGGCTGCTGCGTCCAGCGTTGGTCGGAGTCGCCAAAGCCGCCGACTAATGCACTTCGCGGTGATGGGTCTCGGTCTTCGTCGCGAGGCTGAATCGCGGCTCCGGCGCGACTAAGCCCAATAACCGCGCGGATGCGTAGCGGCCGACCTCCGGTCCGTGCTTGAAGCCGTGGCCTGAGCCGCCTCCGGCCAGAAGAACGTTTGACCATCGCGGATGGAGGTCGATCATAAAGTCACCGTTCGAGCTATTTTCATACTGGCAAACCTCGGCACCGATGAGCGGCGCGCCTCGCAGAAGCGGAAATCGCCGATCACGATAAGCGACGATTTCGGCAAGCGCGCTCGCCGTCGGTTGCCGGCTCTGCGTATCCGGGTCCACGCCCACGCCGTGGACATCGTGCGCGAATTTCGCTCCCCGGGTCTCAAGATCCGGGAAGCCGTAGAAGATGTCGCCGCCATTGAAGTCAGCCCAGCTGGGCATCGTGCCAGGCAGAAAGCGCGAATCGCCAGAGGGTACGCCGAAATAGAAGACTTCTTGCCGCGTCGGCTCGATTCTTCGTCCAACCGCATCGGGAAAAAGCTTGGGCAGCCAAGGACCTGCCGCGAACACGAAACGGTCCGCCGTGATATGCTCGCCCGAGGAAAGAACGATTTCGTCCAGTCGCTCACCGGTCGCTCTGGGCGCTTGCACGAAACCCCTCCTGTAGCTTCCGCCCTCTTTGACGAACCGATCGACGAGCGTCAGCACGGACCGGCGCGCCATCAAGGCACCGAATCCGGGCTCGTACAGTCCAATGCTGATCCCGGCGAAATCCATCATCGGGAAACGGCGCTGCATCTCGGCCTGACTCAGCACGTCCGTCGGCAACCCGAATTTCTTGTGCGCTGCGATGCTGTCGCGAACGTAGGGCTCTTCCCGCGCAAAGAAAAAGAGTACGCCGGACTCGATAAAAATTGGCAGCCCGGAGACGGCACTGAGCGCCTTCCACTGCGGTAGGGAGTCGACTGCCATCCGCGTGTAAATGTCATCTTTCCCGTAGGCTGCGCGGCTGAGCCGGGATTCTCCTCCCGATGATGCGCGGCTGTGGGCCGCGCCCCACGCATCGACCAACGTGATCCGGTGCCCGGCTTGATGGAGATGGTGCGCAGTCCAGGCTCCGAACACGCCGGCACCGACAACGACAATGTGGTCTGCGCTCTTGCCCGACGCGGGCTTCGCAACGAACGGAGAAACGGCAGCGCCGCTCGCGGCTGTTAGCAGCGAGCGGCGCGATACGCTGATGCCTTTCACCCCTGAACCGTCAGCCGCGCTCGCCCTTCTGAGCCGGAGGAGGAGGAGGAGGAGGAGGAGGCGGCGGAACCGGACAGGCGGCCGTCGCCGGCATTACGGACCCGTCGGGACATGTTTGAGTCGGTGATGGCGGTGGCGGTGGGGGCGGTGGCGGCGCCACCGGCCTGGTCGACTCGCCAAAGCTCTTGCGTACGGTCAGCCCGATGATCCGCGGCAGTCCAACATTGTAACCGATGCGCGCGCGAAGGCCGCGCTCGCGGTCAAGCGAAAGTTTGGGATCAACATCGAAGATATTGTTGACGTAAGCCGAGACTTCGAGACCGTTATCCCACCGTAGCCCGATCGAGGCATTGACCAGAGTATAGGCCGGAAGCTTAAAGGTCCCGAGCGCGGTTCCAACAACGCCTCGTGCACCCGTCGTTGGATCGAAAAAGGTGAGGCCGATGGCACTCGTCGGTTCCTGGTCGGCCGGCTGCGTGTAACGATTGCCGATTCGCTGGACGCTGCCGTTCACGTACCAGTCGGCGTTCGCGTTAAAGCGCGTTTCATAGTTAGCCGTCGCAGCGAACTGGTACTTAGGCACGGTCGGTAGGCGGTTGCCCTTGCGGATCCCTTCAACGACCACGCCGCCGCTCGTTACGGAGGAATCGAACTTCGAGTTGAGCAGACTGCCTGCAAAGGAGAGATCGAGCCCAACCAGCGGATGAATAGCGAACTCGGCCTCGATGCCCTCGGCATGAGCCTTGGGAACGTTGAAGACGATGCGCGACGAACAGGTACCCGCGTCAAGCGTTACCTGGAGGTTCCGGATCTGGTTGTAGAAGGCGGCTGCGTTGAACGTAACGCCGTGCTTGGAATATTTGACGCCCGCCTCGTAATTCCAGAGTGTTTCGTCCCTGTAGGTCTGGAATCCACCGAAAGTCGCAACGTCTGAACCGCTGCACAACGGAATGTTCAACGGATCGTTGACGCCGCCAAGGCGGAAGCCCTTGGCGGCCTGCACGTTGACACTAAGGGTCTTATCCGGCTGCCAGCTTACGATACCGCGCGGACTGAAGCCATTCGATTTGGTTGTGTCGGTTCGATTGTCGCTGTTCGAGAAAAGGCCGCCAGAGTGGAACTGCCGGTGTTCATGGAAATCATACCAGCGACCGCCCGCAGTGAGTTTGAATTGGCTCACCTTGTAGCTCGCCTCACCGAACACTGCCTTTTGTATGTCCACGTAAGGCAGATCGGAGTGATAGGGGTTGTCGTGAAGTCCAAACCCGTTGTCAGTCGCGGCCGCTGTGCCAGCACCCAAGGTGGCGTCCGTAAATGCGTCGTAGCCGGGAGTCGGAAGTCGCTGGTGGTAGGTGCGATCGACGTGAGCGTAGAAACCGCCGATCACCCACTGCAAGGGCCCTCCACCGGTGGAAGAAAGGCGCACTTCCTGCGTCAGCTGATCGAGTTTGGTCGTATCAACCAGGTTTGACGGCAGGTTGACCCCCGCCGCAGGGAATTTGAGATCGACGCTTACCGAGCCTGTCAGTGCCGATGCATCGCGGCTGACGAGAATGTTGCGGTGGAGATAGCTGCTTACCGAAGTGAGCTCGGCAGGTCCAAAGTCGAAGCTCGCAGTAAGATCCCCAAGGACCGTCTGATCCCGGAATTTCTCGGGAATCTTCAGGTAAATCGTGCGCGTTCCAAGATCGTGCTCGGTCGTAAACTGGTTATCGTAGAGGTTATATGATTCCTCTCGGTTGAAGCCGTTCGCCTCGGAACGCTGCCACACGATGCGCGGTGTAATCTTGATGCTGTCGTTGGGCGCCAGCAGCATGGACAATCGCCCGCCGTACCGATCGCCGTCGTTGACGTGCTTCTTGCTGTATGGCCCGACCGAATTGATGAAGCCCGGAAAATGGGTGTTGTAGACAACCGCACGAACGGCCGCGACCGTCCCGATCGGAAGGTTCAGCGCTCCCTTAGTCTCGTAACCGACATCGCCCCCCTTCGCGACGCTGATTCCGCCTTCGACTTCCCCTTCAATGGTTTCGAGCTTCGGCTGATTGGTGATGTAGCGGATCGTTCCTCCGACGGAGCCTGCACCGAAGAGAGTTCCTTGCGGGCCTCTCAAGGTTTCGACGCGATTGAGGTCGAAGACATCAAAATCCGGAGTGAACAGCGACATCGAGACAACGCTCTCATCGAGGTACACCCCGACCTGCTCCTTAACCCCAGGCTGGTCGCGAACAATCTGCCCGGCCGAAACGCCTCGGATCGAGACCTGGCTTTGACCGGGCCCGAGGTTCTGCACCGTGAGACCCGCAACATTGCGGCTGATGTCCTCGATCGTCTGCGCGTGCGCTCGCTCTATATCCGCCTGCGTCTGGGCATTTACCGAGAAGGGTACGTCCTGGACCGTCGACGCGCGCTTGGTCGCCGTCACGATGATGGCGCCTTCGTTCTGGTAGACGGGCGAAGAATTCGGCTGTGGATTGCTGGCTTGCGCCGCGCCTTCCGCTTGCGTCTGAGCAAAAGCCGGAGCGTTGATTGCCGCGAAGGACGAACCGATGAACAAGGCCGCTGCACGCATGGATGATCCCCCCAACGTTGTGTTGCCTTTGTGACGCTATGCCCGAAACGGCGGTGAAGGCGGAAGAGCGCGGACAGACGTCCGTCACTTTATGCCGTGTCCTGTTGCAATCTCGTTACAGTAACGAAATGTTACTATCGAAAGCGAAGCAGCGCGCGCGGCGGAATTATCGGAACAACTGCCCCGCGGTCGGCCAGGAACCGGTGCCGCACGATTTCGGCCTGCTGTTCGATCCCGTAGCGGCTGAATGGCTTGCCTGGAGTGAGGCGGTATGCATACCGGCAGAACGGGTGCCTCATCAGTGGCAGGTACAGGCGTCCCCGCCTCTGCGCCTGCCAGACGTGGGTCAACTCATGGATGAAAAAACCCTGCGCCGCGAGCGACTCTTTCCCGAAATCGTCCGACCACCCGCCCGCCGTGGGATGAAACCAGATGTGCCCGGTCGGCGCCATCGCCGCGTTGCGTGGGTGAAAGGGCCACCACTTTCCCTTGATCAGCCGAACTCTCGAATAATCGATCGCGTCACCGAAGATGGATTGGCCAAGATCGATTTCGCCGGACGTGAGTGGGCGCGCGTACATGATCGCGATCCTAACCCGAGCCACTCCCGCCCGCCACTTGCAGCCTAATCAGTGCATCGCTAGGGCATCGGAAAAGGACAACGGAGGAAGCGTTCCATGAGCGAGACTGCCGATCGAGTGAAGAAGATCGTCGTCGAACATCTCGGCGTCGAGCCGGACAAGGTGACGGAAGATGCGAGCTTCATTGATGATCTTGGCGCGGACAGCCTCGATATCGTCGAGCTGGTGATGGCGTTCGAGGAAGAATTTGGGGTGGAAATCCCGGATGACGCCGCCGAAAAGATCACGACGGTTCGCGACGCGATCGAATATATTGACCAGAACAAGGGCTGATCGGGTCCGCTGACCTGCCGCCATATGTGCCGTAAGGCGGCGTCGAACGGCTTCCCGAACCGATCGGGAGGCCGTTTGTTTTGGACGTACTGACGGAGTGGAAATGATGCGCCGTGTCGTGGTTACGGGTCTCGGACTGGTGACGCCCCTTGGTGCCGACGTCGAGACGAGCTGGAAGAATATCCTTGCGTCGAAGAGTGGCGCCGGGCCGATCACCAAATTCGATGCAAGCGACCAGAAATGCCGCATCGCCTGCGAGGTGAAGCCGGCGGACCATGAATATGGCTTCGACCCCAGCAAGCGCGTCGATCACAAAATCCAGCGTCAGGTTGACCCATTCATCGTCTTTGGCCTCGATGCAGCGGGCCAGGCGATCGAAGACGCTGGACTGCTGGATATGGATGAAGCGACGCGCCTTCGCGCGGGCGTATCAATCGGGTCCGGCATCGGCGGGCTGCCGGGAATTGAGAGCGAGAGTATCGTGCTTCACGAGCGGGGGCCCGGCCGGGTCAGTCCGCACTTCGTGCACGGACGTCTCATCAATCTCATCTCCGGTCAGGTCTCGATCAAATATGGCCTGATGGGCCCCAACCATGCTGTGGTGACCGCCTGTTCGACGGGCGCGCATTCGATCGGCGATGCAGCCCGCATGATTGCCATGGACGACGCCGACATCATGCTTGCCGGCGGCGCCGAGGCAACGATCTGCCCGATCGGAATTGCGGGCTTCGCGCAGGCCCGCGCGCTCAGCACCAACTTCAACGACCAGCCGGAAAAAGCGAGCCGCCCCTACGATCGCGACCGCGATGGATTCGTCATGGGTGAGGGTT
The DNA here is from genome assembly GCA_035944075.1 of Sphingomicrobium sp. Taxonomy (GTDB): domain Bacteria; phylum Pseudomonadota; class Alphaproteobacteria; order Sphingomonadales; family Sphingomonadaceae; genus Sphingomicrobium. The sequence goes on along the minus strand of DASZBO010000134.1, from coordinate 9,772 downwards.
CGGGCGTCGTAGTGCTCGAAGAGTATGAGCACGCAAAGGCGCGCGGCGCAAAAATCTACGCGGAAGTTGTCGGCTATGGCCTCTCGGGCGACGCCTATCACGTGACCGCCCCCCACCCCGAAGGTTCAGGCGGCTATCGTGCAATGCAGATGGCGCTCAAGAGATCGGGCCTGCAGCCTTCCGAAATCGACTATATCAACGCCCACGGCACCTCGACACCGCTTGGCGACGAGCTTGAGCTCGGCGCCGTTCGTCGACTTTTCGGCAATGCGATCGCGAATGTCTCGATGAGTTCGACGAAATCCGCGATCGGGCATCTGCTCGGCGGAGCCGGAGCGGTGGAAAGCATCTTCTGCATCCTCGCACTGCGTGATCAGATCGTTCCGCCCACGCTAAATCTCGATAATCCGAGCGAAGCGTGCGAGGGAGTGGATCTGGTACCGCACACGGCCAAGGAAAGGCCGGTTCGCGCGGTACTCAACAACAGTTTCGGCTTCGGTGGCACCAACGCCTCGCTCGTGATGAAGGCCGTGTGAGGCGCTTTACCCTTGCAGTCGGGGCACTCCTCGCTGCTGCACTTCTTGGCATCTATCTGCTGTGGTGGGGGCCCGGTCCCAAATCGGGCCCGCATACGGTGACGATCCAGGACGGGGCGACCGTCGGATCCGTGGCCCGCAAGCTCGCGGCCGAAGGTGTAATTCCGGGAACAGCCAAGACGTATTACGTGATGGCGCGTCTGTTCGGGTCGCGCGATCCGATCCAGGCGGGCGAATTCAAGATCCCAGAGCGCATGGGCGGCGCGGCCATTCTCGACCTGCTCCAACACGGCAAGCCGGTCCAGCGCTTGATCACCGTTACCGAAGGAATGCCTGCGGTCGTGGTCGGCGAGAAGCTCGCGGCAAACCCCTACCTCACCGGCCCGACTCCCACGATCGACGAGGGATCCCTGCTTCCGGATAGTTATGGCTATCAGCGGGGAGAAACGCGTCAGTCTCTCGTCGGCCAGATGCAGCAAGCGATGCACAAGACCGTTGGCGAACTTTGGGCCCGGCGAACCACGGATTGTCCCGTCCGGACGCAGGAAGAAGCCATTATCCTCGCATCGATCGTCGAGAAGGAAACCGGCAAGTCGACCGAGCGCCCCATGATTGCTGGCGTTTACTGCAATCGGTTGAGGATCGGCATGAAGCTCGATGCGGACCCGACGGTCATTTACCCGGTGACAAAAGGGAAACCGCTGGGACGGCGAATCCTGAAGTCCGAACTCAATGCCGTAAACGGTTACAATACCTACCGCCGACCAGGTCTTCCGGAGGGACCAATCGCCAATCCTGGCAAGGAAAGTATCGCAGCAGTCTTGCATCCTGCGCAGACCAAAGCCCTCTACTTTGTCGCCGACGGAACGGGCGGTCACGTGTTTGCGAACACGCTCGATGAGCAAAATGCCAATGTCGCCAAATGGTACGCAATCCGCCGCCAGCGAGGTCAGATGTGAGAAACCGTGGCATTGGCCGCGGCAGGATGTTCATGGGCGGTCTTCTTCTTTTCGCTGCCGCCATTTCGTGGTTCACCGGCTTCATGATGAGCCCCCACGGGACGGTGAATGGCGCGAATACGCACGAGGTCCGAACCACCGTCGTGGTTTTCCTGCGTCACAGCGCTATCGGCAATCTCATCCTCTGCGCCCTCGCTGGATGGCTGCTATTTCCGATGCGACGGCCAAGATGGCCCGCGCGCGACTATGCCATTCTCGGGCTCATCGGGATGATCGTCCTCACCAGCGTCTATCAGCTGATCTGGCTGGGGTCCGTCAGCTCCTGATCAAGCGCGGATCGTTGCACGTAGCCAACGCGCCTTTCTTCACCGCCATAGCCCCATGCCCAGCCAAGGCTGTCGTCGAGCATCGCGAACGTTTCGCCCGGTTTCATTTCGCGGATCAAGGTTGCCTCGTCGCTTGGCGCCTCGCGAAGCGCTGTCGATCGTCCAAATCTGCACTCGAGAGGCTCGGCATAATGCGAGGCGATAACGCGGCCAGCGAGGGCGACGTCAGCAAGATCTTTGCGGTATGCGTTGAATTGGGGGTCCGGTGAACCCGAGAGCCCAGAGAGCGCGAAACTTTCAGCTCTGGTGGGCGTAGGCCGGAGCTTGGCCGATGATTGGCCGGTGGGCCGCGGGGCCGTTGTCGCCCTCGCGGAGGTTACGTTTGAAGCCTTCAAGAAATTCTGTCCCGCTGCTGGTGCGGACAACGAACACGTTGCGCCGGTCGTCCTGGTCTCTTTCGCGGCGCAGATAGCCGAGCGCACCCAGCGTATTCAAGGCGCGAGTGACCACGGGTTTGGAAACACCGAGGACTCGTGCGAGGCCGCGTACCGTATGGGGCCCAGGGGTCAGGTAAACGAGCATCAACAATGCCATCTGCCGGTTCGTCAGGTCCGGCTCGCCCGAACGGACATAGGCAATTAGCGCCTTCATCCACCCGGTAAGCGATACCTCGCCCATGCCGCTATACTCCAGTTACCGTGCCGCCTAGCTTGGCGAAGTAAACCGGTCAGCACGCGAAATGTTGCAGAAGGATGAGTCGAAAAACCGCAAATTTTCGCGAATGGCGATTTCAGCTTCGCAGATATCGCTTCTTCAGCAGGGCAAACATCGCACCCAAACCGAGTGCCTCGCCGCCTTTTGGCCGACCCGGTTTCGACATGTCGCGCCAGGCGTATGTATCAAGATGCGCCCAATCCACAGCATCGGGCACGAAGCGTTTCAGGAACATTGCAGCGACGATCGATCCTCCCATCGGACTGCTCGCCGCATTGGCCAAATCGGCGATGTCGCTTTTCAGCATCTCGTCGTACGGCTCCCAGAGAGGCATGCGCCAAATTGGGTCATCCACCGCGCGAGCGCATTGTGCGGCATCGGCCGCGAGCTTGTCCGAGTTGGCGAAAAATGCCGGAAGATCCGGTCCAAGTGCGACGCGCGCTGCGCCCGTCAATGTCGCAAAGTCGATGATCAGTTCCGGCGCCTCCTCGGCCGCCCGGCTCAGCGCATCGGCGAGAATGAGACGCCCTTCCGCATCGGTGTTATCGATTTCGACGAAGAGGCCTTTGCGGGACTTGATGATATCCCCCGGCCGGAAAGCATCACCCGAGACGGCATTCTCAACGGCAGGGATCAAGAGATGAAGACGGACCGGAAGCTTTGCTCCGATTACCAGTAGCGTGAGGGCGAGCGCATGCGCCGCGCCCCCCATGTCCTTTTTCATGAGCCGCATTCCACTTGCGGGCTTGAGGTCGAGACCGCCGCTGTCGAAGCAGACACCCTTTCCGACGATTGCAATGCGCGGATCTTCGAGCTTGCCCCATTCGAGCTCGATGACACGCGGAGCACGGTCTTCGGATGCCGCCGCGCCGACCGCCGCAACCAGCGGATAGCCACGAACGAGCTCTTCGCCGCTGGTGACCCGCACCGTGCAGCCAAGCTCGGTCGCCGTCTTGCGTACAGCCTGCTCGAGCTCCGCCGGTCCCAGATCCGCAGCGGGAGTATTGACGAGGTCACGAACAAGCGCCGTCGCATGGGCGATCCGCAACATGCCATCGATGCTTGCCGCCTCTCCCGTCAGGAGCAGCCGTGGCGCCTCATCACGATCTTCAACCGTTGAGCGATAGGCAAGGAAACGGTGCTGCGCGAGCAGCCAGCCAAGAGCTGCTTTCCCGGGCTCGCCGTCCGCAAGCCTGTACGTTCCGCCTGGCAAGCTTTCGGCAAGCTTTGCAAGACACCAGGGCGAGAGTTTTTCAACCGATCTGACGGCGCTCACGACCTCAAAGTCGCCACCACGGGGCAGGAGCAGGAAGCTGGAGGGAGTCTTTCCATCGAACCGCTGGGCATCGATGAGCGCACGATCTTCGGGCGAACGCCTTTTAAGCCATGCTCCAAAGCTCGACTTGTCGACGAGATGGATGGGGTGCGCCTGTTGGCCCTGATTTGGAGCGAGCAAAGATGCAAAGTCCGTCATGGGCGCGCTCTAGACCGTGGGATCTTTGAGGGCCACCCGGTCACTAAACTTGGTTAGTGACATGGAACGCTCCGGGCAGAAGTTCCGTTTGACCTGCCGGGTGGGAAAAATTGCGGAAGGTAGCCGGCATGGCAAAGGCGTCGACAGCACTCCTCGCTCTCGTCATGGCGCTGATCGGCCTGACGCTCTCCTTCGGCGGCGCGTGGCTGCTGATCCTCGGCGGATCCCTTTACTATCTGGTTGCCGGGCTCGCCATGCTGGCATCGGCGGTGTTGCTGTTTCGCGGTCGCCTCCTCGGCGGCTGGATCTACATCGGCCTGTTCATCGTCACCGCGACCTGCGGCTTCGCCGAAGCGCGGGGCAACGCCTGGGCGATGGTGCCCTGGCTGATTGCGCCACTCATGATCCTTGTCTGGACCCTCCTCGTGATGCCGACATTGGCGGCATCACCGCGGCGATGGCGCTATGCCGGGGCCGCGATTGCAGTTTCAATCGTCTTCGTCATTGCAAGCTTCGTCGTCCTTGACGCGAACGGAGGATCGGCGATCGCGGCCCTTCCGGTACAAAGCTCGCCAGGGTTCGGCGATCCCTCCGGCGCAGCCACGGGCGCGGACTGGACGGCCTACGGGGGGACCAATGCCGCGTGGCGATTCTCGCCGTTGACGCAGATTACGCCTGCTAACGTCGGCAGGCTTAGAAAAGTGTGGGAGCTACACACCGGCGGGATGCCCAGGAATGCCGACTATGTGAAGCTTTACGGCACGGAGAACACACCGCTCAAGGTCGGCAGTCTCCTCTATACCTGCACAGCAAAGAACATCGTTCTTGCGATCGATGCGGCAAGCGGGAAACCTGTCTGGCGCGTCGACCCGCACGTGCCCGACCAATGGATACCCTATACGACGGCGTGCCGGGGCGTTGCCTATTATAGGACGCCCGGTTCGGCAGCGAGCGCGATGTGCGCTGGCCGGATCATCGAGGGGACGCTCGACAGCCGGTTGATCGAAGTCGATGCCCTTACCGGCAAGCCGTGCACGGATTTCAATAGGACCGGCCAGCAGGATACGAAGATCGGGATGGGCTGGGTCCCGCCCGGCTCCGCCACGATCAATTCAGCGCCAACGATCGTTCGCGGAATCATCGTTGTTCCACACCAGGTACTCGATGGACAATGTCGCTGCGCACCCTCCGGTGTCATCCAAGGTTATGACGCTCGCACGGGCAAGCTCGCCTGGGCGTGGGACATGCAGCACCCCGACTGGTCGGGGTATCCGCCGAAGGGCCAGACCTGGGCACGGGGAACGCCCAATAGCTGGACGACAAGTGCCGGCGATGAAAAACTGGGACTGGTCTACGTGCCGACAGGCAATGTGGCCGACGACTATATTTCTGCCGGACGAACGCCGCTCGAAAATGCCTACAGCAGCGCGGTTGTTGCAATCGATGTCACGACCGGCAAGCCGCGGTGGAGTTTCCAGACGGTGCGGAAGGACGTCTGGGACTACGACATCGGAAGCCAGCCAAGTCTCGTCGATTACAAGGGGGTTCCGGCGCTGCTCGTCCCATCGAAGCAGGGCGACCTCTACGTTCTTGACCGCGCAACGGGAAAGCCGCTGACCCCGATCGGAACGATCAAGGCCCCAGGTGGAGGCATCGAACCCGCCGAGCGCTCACCAACGCAGATTGTGTCGCTTTGGAATACGCTGAGGAAACCGGATCTGAAGGAGGCGGACATGTGGGGCATGTCGCCGGTCGACCAGATGATCTGCCGCATCCAGTACCGCCGCGCGGACTACCGCGGCTTTTTTACACCGCCGAGCGCGAAGCGGCACAGCGTCGAATATCCAGGCTATAATGGCGGTAGCGACTGGGGCAGCGTGTCGATCGATCCCGTGCGGGGCGTAGCGATTGCCAACTACAACGACATGCCCAATTACGTGAAACTTGTGCCGCGAGCACTTGCCAACAAGAAAGGGATCGTTCCGCGTTTTGCAACGAGCGAACCTCCGAGCAAGCCGCACCAGATCGATCCGCAGTGGGGCGTACCCTATGCTGTGAACGTCGATGCCGGTTGGCGGCTGCCCTTCACGGACATGCTCTGCAAGCGCCCACCCTACGGCGGCATTCGGGCAATCGATATCGCTACCGGCAAGACGCTCTGGGACCATCCGCTGGGCACCGCGCGTAAGAACGGCCCGTTCAAGATGGCGACCGGCTTGCCGTTTACGATCGGCACTCCGAACAACGGGGGGCCTGTCACGACCGCGAGCGGCCTCATCTTCATCGCAGCCGCCACCGATGACCTCATCCGAGCCATCGACGAGCGCACCGGAAAAGTGTTGTGGTCCGTTCCGCTTCCCGCCGGCGGCCAGGCAACCCCCATGATCTACGAACAAAATGGCCGGGAATATCTCGTCATCTTCGCTGGCGGCCATCATTTCATGGAGACGCCGATGGGCGACAGCCTCGTCGCTTATGCGCTGCCGCAATGACACGAAGGTAACCGACGGGACGGATTAAGCCCGGCGCACCGGGGCTCATGCCTTCGACTGCTCCTCCCGACGAAGGCGGCTCATAAGGCCCCGGACATTTGCCCTCGCGACCCCATTAAGGGCTAGCCTGCGGCGGCACGTCGATTTGAAAGAACGGCCGACGCTAGCAACAGGCTGTGCGACAGGGTCCTTGTCGGCTAGAGCCTCACTTCCATGAGCCTTCGCATTGCTGTTCAGATGGACCCCCTCGACACGATCAACCTCGCGGGAGACTCGACTTTCGCCCTGATGCTCAAGGCACAAGAGCGGGGTCACAAGCTCTATCATTATCTTGCCGAAGACCTGACCTATACCGATGGACGCCTGTACGCCGGTGCCCACGAGGCCAGCGTTCAGCCGGTAAGCGGCGATCATTTTCGTCTTGGCGACTTTCGAATTCTCGATCTTGGACGTGACGTCGATGTCGTGCTTATGCGCCAGGATCCTCCGTTCGACCTTGGCTATATCACCGCGACGCACCTTCTCGAGCGCATCCAGGGCGAGACGCTCGTGGTCAACGACCCGGCCGCCGTTCGCAACGCGCCGGAAAAGCTGTTCGTGCTGGATTTCGCAGAATTCATGCCCCCGACCCTCATTACGCGGTCGATTGGAGCGACACGGAAATTCCTCGCCGAGCACGGCGAAATCGTGATCAAGCCACTCCATGGTTTTGCGGGCGGGTCCGTGTTCCGGATCGATCGTGAGGCCCAGAACCTTGCTTCACTGATGGAGCTGTTCAATCGAACCTATCGCGAGCCCCATGTCGTCCAGGCGTTCGTTCCGGAGATCCGGGATGGCGACAAGCGCATCGTTCTTGTCGACGGCGAAGTCGCCGGTGCGATCAACCGCGTGCCTGGCCAGGGGGAAATCCGCTCCAACCTCGCGGTTGGTGGCACGGCGGCGAAAACCGACCTCACCGCGATGGAGGAGGAAATCTGCGCGAGGCTTCGACCGGAACTCAAGGCTCGAGGGCTCCTTTTTGTGGGCATCGACGTGATCGGTGGGCGCTGGCTCACGGAGATCAACGTGACTTCGCCAACCGGCATTGTCGCCATCGATAAGTTCAACGGAACGGACACTGCCGCGCTTATCTGGGAGGCCATCGAGCGGCGCGCGGCCAATTGAAGCCGGAACGGATTGAAGTCGACTTCGTGGGCCTGTCAAAAGATTGAACCGAAACGGTTATTTAGGATTGGGTTTACCGCTATCGTTTAGCCGTTACTTCGTCGCGGCGCGGCGGTGACCCCACTTGCCGGCGCGCCGCGACATCATCGATCACCGCTGCTCAGGCGCGCGGATGGGCGTGACGATAAACATCCAGCATCCGCGCAGCATCTACAGCCGTATAAATCTGGGTGGACGACAGGCTCGCATGGCCGAGCAGTTCCTGAAGTGACCTGAGATCCGCTCCCCGCGCCAGGAGATGGGTCGCGAAGCTGTGTCGCAGCGCGTGCGGTGTGAGTGTCTCCGGGAGGTTAAGCCGTCGGCGAGCCGCAGCAACGGAACGGCGCACCAGGTCGGGATTGAGGGCGCCTCCCCTTGCCCCGACGAACAACCGAGCCGACCCTTCGAGTGCGTAGGGGCACTGGCGCACATAATCCTCGATGGCTTCGCGCACGGCCGCGACAACCGGGACCACACGCGTTTTGGACCGTTTGCCGGTAACGCGCAGGGTTGAGCCAATCGGGAGAAGGTCCGCGGTAAGCGACAGGGCCTCGGCGACGCGAAGACCCGCTCCGTAGAGCAGCAGTAGGATCGCAAGATCGCGGGCACCGATCCATGGCGCACTCGCGCCTTCCGCCGCATCATGCGCGAGTCCAACGGCTTCGTCCGGAGCCGCCGGGCGCGGAAGTGTTCGCGGGCGCTTCGGCGCCCGCGTTCGTGGCAGTTGAGCGGAGATCCCCTCCTGATCGGCCGCATATTTGAGAAAGCCGCGCACGCCCGAAAGCTCGCGTGCGGCTGAGGCGGCGCCAAGACCGCTCGCGCGACGATCAGCGAGAAATGCCCTAAGATCTGCAGCTTGGAGCTGGGTTAGCCTGGTGCTGTCGATGCACTCGCCGAGGTGGCGTCCGAGGAACTCGATCAACCGATGGGCTGTCCCGGCGTAAGCGCGCACTGTGTGAGGCGAACGGCGCCGATCGTGCTGCAGGTGCAAGGCCCAGCGCGCCGCAAGTGCGCGTGCCGGGTGATCGGTCAGGGATGCGGGATCGTCAGCCACTTGCGGATCATAGCCGCAAGGCTCTTTCCAAGAAACATCAGCAATTCGGATCCGTGACGGGCGTCAAGGCTGAGTTCGGCGCGCTGGCCAAGCGCGAGCAAACCGCAGGGCAAGGGGGGATCACAATCGATCCGCACCAATGCCTCCGCGCGAATCAGTTCGCAGGCTGGTCCAAACAAGGGATGGCCTCGCTCGACAGTGCGCATCTCGACCCCATGCACTCGGTCTACGGACCGGCGAAGGAGTTTAGGGTCGACTAACTGCACACCGCATCCATCGGCGCGAAATCCCTTGCCGGATACAATCAGCGATAGCGCGACGGCGTCAATTCTTAGGATCAGGGGCCATTCCTGAGTGACGACATGAAGTAGGGCTTCGATGCTATCGGCGTCGATCGCAGCAAGCACAGCGTCATGGATCGACGATACGGCACCTGCATGACCGCGCGCGAACGCGATCAGGTCCTGGTTCGCTTCCTCGGCAGCGCCAAGCCTTTCGCGCAGCCGCGCAACCGCGCGTTCTTCGAACGGAATTAACGTCGCCATGGCCAGGGAGAATACGCTTGGACCGGTTAATTTCCTACAACCCGTTCCCTGTCGACGGTTCGCGGATCCTCAACGGGGGCATGCAAACGCGCTTGGGGCGCGCGAGTGAACGCCGACGGGGAATTCAACCCAACCGCCAGCGGTAAACCTGGCAGAAGCCGACCGACGGGCAATCGTGCAACGAAAATCGAGCCGATCTCTTGCCAGCGTATGCCGCATTTCGCTCGAGCGACTTCCCTGCAACGCGATCGACGCTAGAAGCGATCAACATGAAAACGGCGGCGCCTTTCGGCACCGCCGCTTCCTTTTAAGCGAACTTGAGCCGCGACTTAGCTCAGGTGGTTCGACACGTTGTTGAACGTCGTGTTCAGCTTGTTGCCGATGCCCTGCATCGCGCCAATCGCCGCAACGGCGATGAGAGCTGCGATCAGGCCGTACTCGATGGCGGTCGCGCCCTTCTCGTTCTTAA
>DASZBO010000133.1:0-17672 GCA_035944075.1 Sphingomicrobium sp. | reverse complement strand
GATTCGTCCGCTTATGGGTGCACGACCGCCGCCCCTCGGACCGGCGCAAAATCCAAATCCCCATAGGTGACGCCACCCACACCGCGGGTTCGGGCTCCGACGACTTTCCGACGCCCTTCAGGCGTCCGAAACTCTGAACGTCTGCGGACGGTCAGCTTTTGGACGATGCGGGTTATAAGCGGACCTCGGTTCAGGAAGCGCAGGAAGCGCCGCAAACCGCTCGTAAGTGCTGCAACTGCGAATGACAGCTGCGCTGACCGCAGCGTCACCTTGTCAAATGGCCAAGGTAGAACGCGGTCATCGCGTAACCGTCGAGTAGCGCGTGGACTATGATTCCGGCCCAGAGGTTCCTGCCGGCCATGAGCCAGGTGATACCAAGCGCAAGCCCGGTAGTACCCGCGATTATCATCCCACCGGGTCCCTGGTAGAAGTGCAGTCCCCCGAATATCACAGCCTGGCCGAAGAGAGCGGCGACGGTCGCGAAGTCGCCCGATCCGCCAAACTGCCGCCGCAACGCGTCCGCTACGAAGCCCCTGAAGATAAGCTCCTCGCCGAAGGCAGCAGTGCCAAGGGTGACAGGAAGAAGCCAGAACAGATATTCTCCGAGGTCCCCCTTGATGGGCGCGAACATCGAATAGTCGGGGGCGGACAACGCGGCGCGCTGCATGATGGCATGGGCCAGGATGCCGAATAGCATCGTAATCAAGAGACCGGCAGGAATCGCGATCAGCAAACGCCGCCAAGAGGGTCGGGTCAGTCCCACATCCCACCAGCTGAAGGATCGTCTGTGCAGCATCCAGCCCGCCAGTCCGACAAGCGCCGCGATCCGGATCAGGAAGAGGAGTTTGATCCCAAGTCCGCCGCTCACCGCTTGGCCGGGTGTTACCGCTGGCACGATCAAGCCCGCGGCACAGACGAATATCGCGAGCTGTCCTGAGATGAAGATGCGCGTTGCAAGTAATTCGTGCGAACGCAGTGCATTTTGAGCCCGCGTCGGCGTTTCGGACGGGGCGATCACATTCATACAGAAATCCAGAGAGCTTAGACGTTGGTGCCATCAGTAAGTGATCGCCGCCAGACAATCAGTGTTTGACTGTCGTCGGATCAGCACTCGACGGCGCTTGCTGCATCACAAGCTCGCCCGGCGGGTTCAGTTTCCAGCCTTGAGCTGTCTTCTCCATCATACTCGTGAGCACTTTTCCTCCGGCGGCCTTGCGGAACGTCTGACGGAAGTGGTCGAGGTCGGCGTCGGCAGAGGTCATCGCAATATCGCGAACAATTGTGCCGTCAGGCTGCGCGGTAACCGTCCCCTTCTCCTGCGCCCCGCTGCCAGGCTGAAGCGCGAACAAAAAGTCGAGCGACTTTGATTTGCCGTTCCACGCCATCATGCCTTCAAAATGCAGCTGCTCCGGCTTGCCGGGGACAACCAGATAGCTAGCGTAGGTGATGTAGGACTTGTCGGGACCCCATTTGAATTGCTGGTGGATAATGACATTTTGGGTTGCGAGCTTGCTGTACCAGTCGCCGATTAGAAATTCGTACGGTGCATAGGGCTTGGCAGTTTCAAGGAAGTGGGTTTGCGTAACCGAATGCGCGTTGGCAATTGATGGCGCGACCAGGCATGCCGCGGCTCCTATGAGTGACAATGTCCTGAACATCTTGTTTCTTCCCGCTGCATTGACTGTGTGCCGCGACCTACGGTCCCGCGTCTTGTCCGGAAATAAGGCGTTCGACGAACTGCGGTTCGGGCGGACATTCGCCCCCATTTGTCCGATAGGACCGCTGTGACCGCGCCTGTCGACGGACGCAGTGAGCGCTCTCGCGCCGCGATCTTGGGCGCCTTTGTCGAACTGATTTTCCGCAGCGGCTTTGAAAACGTGTCGGTTCAGGCGATCGTTGCCGGTGCAGGCATTGCCCGTTCCACCTTCTACGAGCACTTCAGCAATAAGGAGGACGTGCTTCGCGCTTCAATGGCGCAGTTCTTCGAAGTGCTCGCCCAATGCGTGTCGCGCGAAAGTGAGCCGCCAGAGCTTGCTGGCGTGCTCAATCACTTCTGGGGTAACCGCCGTCTCGTCGACGCAATCTTCGCCGGGACGCCGCGAAAGATCCTTGCGCTGTCCTTGAGTGAGATGATCGAGACCTGTCTGCGCAATCGCGGTGATAAAGTGCTCATCCCGTCGCGTCTCGCGGCAATTCATCTCGCCGAGGCTCAGCTGGCGCTCGTCGAGAGCTGGCTTCGCGGTCGGGCATTCGCGTCGGCCGAGGACATGGCGGCGGCCTTGCACCGAAGCAGCAAGGCGTCGGCTGAGTCGCTGATCCGACCAGAGTAGAACAGCACCGCCACTTACATTCCCTGCCGTTGAAAACTAAGAGTTCTCTTAGCGAGCAAGATGCTGCTTTTGGCCGGAAGCGGCCCGTCCGCTTTCGGGCGACTATACCGGCCTTCTGGTCCTTCGTTTAAGCAACCGCATGACGTCCGGATGGCGCATTGCGGTCATTCGGCTCGAATCTGAACGAATGACTGGTTTCGGGACAGCGGAGTTGCGACCCCGCTGGCTTCAATGGAAGAAGATTATGGTTTAGGTCTGCAACCGGCCCTTTGCGCACACAACGACACACCATTAAACTATGCGCCATATGGGAGAAGACATCCTAGAATGGGCTTTCGGTCGGTTGTTCGGACCGTTGTACGACCGGGTTGAGCAGCGTTTTGGAAAGATTGCGGCGTTGATCATGTCGATAGCGCTCGCGTTCGCCATTATCGTCATCATTCCGGTTCTTCTTTTCGTCACCCTCTAATGTCTGATTGCTACCTAAACTGGATGTTGCAACTTGGCCGTACGAAGGCCCCTCATCGATCCAAAGACACACCCTCCCTGGCAAACCAAAGCGGCGGCCCGTGACCATGCGGCGCGGCTTTTCTGAGTTATCGCTGCCAGGAAGCAGAAGCCAATAATGGACTCATTTTCAAACCACATGGCTTTCATGGAAGCTGAATGGCGTGGACTTACCTTCCGAATAAATGATCGCAACTGGGCCACGTTCGCGATCAGGATTCCGGATTAGCGTCACCGACAGATGGCTCGTCGTCTGCCACACTCAAAGCCAGCATTTCGAGCGCTTTCACATGCTGGCGGAAAGCCTTTCTCCCCGCGGACGTGAGGCTCGCCCACGTCCTCTGCCTGCCTCCGAGATTTGCCTTGCGGACCGCAACGTAGCCCGCATCTGCCAAAGCGGCGAGATGCTTCGACATAACCGAGTCGCTCGTTCCTGTGATATCCTTAAGCAAGGCGAATTCGGCCTCCTGAGCTTGGGCGAGCACCGCCGCGATCTGGAGTCGCGCGGGCGGATGCAGCGCGGCGTCGAAGCCCGTAGGCACGTCCATCCTCAGGCACTCAATTCGCGCACGAATACACGCTGCCAGATCAGGCTGCCGCCAATACCGATAACAATAGCCGCCAATCCGAGCAGCAGCGGTGTTGTGCGATCGTTGAGACTAAGCGCAAACCGAACGCTACCAAAATAGAGCGCTAACTCTACGATCAACACGCCTAATGCGACTAATCGAGTCTTGCCGCGTCGATAGCCATTGACGAACATGCCCATACGTTTGCGGTCCGAGTGCATGATAAGGGGAATGCAGCCCAACAGGACAGCCAAGACCGCAAAGCGGATCTTGATCTCGAAAGCCGGGCTCGCGACCAATCCGCCCATCAACAGGCCAAACACCGCATGCCGCCAAGGCGGGCAGTTCGCTGCCCGCGCCATTTGCGCTTCGGCGTGCCGCTTTGCGTCAAGCGCCGATAGAGCCTCAATTTTTTCCATGATTGACCTCATCACTTTCCAATATGGAAAGAGTAGGCGTGACTTTCCGATGTGGCAAGTGAAAACTTTCCCAATTGGAAAGTGATCGGTTCAGCATAGTGCCGGATGCCGAGGTTCAACATGCAATTCGATATTCAAGGAGGCGGAGAAGCATGAAATTTTTGGCTGTCAGGAGTGGGCCAGTCCTTTGATCAGCGTCAGCGGAAGCGGCGGCGTCCGTCGACGCCTCTGATCGTGCTGCTCATCGATAACGTTGAGCGTTTACTATCCGGCAGCTTCCAGCCGTTAGTGATCTGCAATGGCATCCCCCGTCCCATCCGCCGAAAGCTTCGATCCCTATGCTGATCGCCGGCTTTATGCGCGGACACAGCTCGCCCTACCCGCGTTCCTTCAAGCCCACGGCGAGCGTCATGCCGTGCACCTCATGGATCTTTCTGCGGGCGGTGCGAAGCTGAAGTGCCCAGCAAATATTTCCGTCGGGACTGCAGTGATACTGGACTGTGGAACGCTTGGGGGCCCGGCGATAGTCAGGTGGCAGAACGAAGGCGTGCTTGGTCTCTGCTTCGACAGCCCGCTTGATGTCCGGGAAGTTTCCGCCCTGATCGACCGGTCAAGAGCGCTCGCCGCCTGGGTGAAGTCTAGGGAATAATTTCCGCCAGTTACTGCATACGGACGGTCTGCTTACAAGCGACGCGAGCGCTAAATCGGAAAGCGGGGCGACCGTGTGCCAGCCACCTCGCTCCGGTAGTCCGATTCATGCCACTAAAACCTGGAGCGCAACAGTTTCTTATCGGTTGCGGCCCAAGTAGCGGGGAGCTGCGGGCATCGCCGCACTCGGTCAGCCGATGCCCCCAACCACAAGACTCTACTCGATTAAGATGCCTACGACCCTCCAGGACCCATCTTCGCGAGCCACGGAGACGGTCTCCACCGCGTTAGGCTTATTGGCGAAGTTGGTTCGAAACTTGATGACCTCAACTCCGGCCGGCGGCGCGGGCACTCTATCGTGGCTGATCGCCTCGCGCGAAACCACAGCGCCGAGGGGCGCTCGAACTTTCTCAGCAACGTCGGTCCAGCGTTCTAGCGAATTGAGCTTGCGAAATGACTTGCCGGTGGCGTTCCAGCTTTCGCGCCACCGTCCTTCGTCTTGCAGCATCAGCCAATTGCGGGCGGAACGCTCGGCTTCGGCTTCGACAGTGGAAACGGCAGCGGGGGCTTCTGACGAGGGCAGAGTGTTTGGAAATTGTGGAACGGCCGCGAGGGCTAGAACTCCGAGAAGCACAGACATGACGAGGATTCCTCCGATGAGCCAGGAAGCCCGGGAGGCGCCGCCCCATGCGTTCGCTTTTCCCGGTCTGGGCACTTCGGACTGTGTCACCGCTTGTCGCTCGGCGGCTTCCCCCATTTCATTGTCCCCAACCTTTTGGGGGTCTGCGCCTTCCCGATCGAGCAGAAACCTCGCCGCCTCCCGACTGCTCGAAACTTCGAGCTTGCGTCGCGCGTCGCGCAATCGTTCATTCACCGTGTGAACCGAGAGGCCGAGATGGCGCGCCGTGGATTTGGCGTCGTGCCCGCGCACGATCAGGCGCAGGGTCTGCTTCTCCTTTTCAGTAAGCGCTTTATAGCCAACCGACATTCGTTCGACCGCGTTCATCTGGCCGGTCTACGAAGCGGCAGGAATCCTCGCCACCCCAAAAAATTCGTATTCTTGAAACCATCGGTGCCGCGACCGTTGTCCACAGTCCTCCGCAGTCGCTCGATAACTCAACCGTGCGTAAGTTCTGGACCAGGCCGGAAGGAGCCGATCCGTTTTCGGGTCAATTTGCGGCGAGAGCTGTTGCCAGTTCCTGAAAGCTCGGATATGAGGTTTAGACGGATTGCCGACCTCACGCGTTCTGTTACCCTTTGCAGGTCACGGGGGGCGATCCATGAGATGGCTAGCGATTGGTGCGCTCATCGCAATCTTGCCCGCATGCAATGAATCGACGCGAGACAGCTATTTGCGAGCCGCGCTGAGCGGAGCCGTGAAAGACGCCTCTTCACTACAGTTCCGCGACGTCACCGAGACGCACGGTCTGTTTTGTGGTGAGTTCAAAAGCCAGAGCAGCTCGGGTGCCGATCAGAAGTTTACCGTATTTGTGTTCGACCGCGCTGAAAACGTCCTTCGAACTGAGGACGACCAAGAGCCTGACGAATATTCTGCCTTTTACAATGATCTCCGGTTGAAGTGTTCAAATGGCCGGCGGCTGCTGAACGAGCTTGATGGCCAAGTTCCCGTGTCCAACAGCCCGATCCGCGTTCCGCCCTCTTCTGGCGCTCAGAGCTGATCAAGTTTCAGCACCCGGGTTGCTGGGTTTGGCTGAAGTAGTCTCTCCGCTCTGGTGAGCTAAATCATGTTCACCAACTGGGTTCGCCGGTGACCAAAAAGATGCCTGTGCGGTGCAGCGCCAAAGGCCGCCTGCTGTTCTGGTGACTTCACTGCGACAGAGCGCACAGAAACGCGGGCCTTACCTCGTCAGCGCGAGCCTGGCTCCGAAGCCGACAAACACAACGCCAGCGACCCGATCCATTCCCCTAACGAAGCGCGGGCGCCTTAGCAGGTCTCTCATCGGAACCGTGGCCGAAATAAGGACTGCGAACCAAGCCAGTCCGAGCAGTACGTGGATGGAAGCAAGCAACAATGAAAAGATCGCAACGTTCGTGCCCACCGGAATAAACTGCGGCAGGAACGTCAGGTAGAACACGCCGGCTTTCGGGTTGAGCACGTTGGTGAGCAGTCCCTGCTTTAGAAAAGCGAGCGGTGGCAAATCGCCAGCGCCGCCTGACATACTGTCAAATCTCTCCCGTGGTTGGATGAGGAGCTTGATCCCGACCCAAATGAGGTAGGCGGCGCCAACCCATTTCAGAAGCGTATAGCCTATCCGCGATGCAGCAAGCAGGCACCGAGCCCAACAGAAACTGCGGCGCCCCAGACCATACATCCAAGCGCGATCCCCAAAGCTGGAAACGCTGCCCCTCGGGGGTCACCGGCAGTCGTAGACCGCAGCACCAATGCCGTATCGAGCCCCGGTGTAATCGTCAGGACCGATGCGGCAGCGACGAAGGCTAGCAATGCTCCAAGAATGGTCATGCCGCGTCGATTGCACGTCCAGCGTCCACATTCCATCCTGATGCAAAGCCGACCTTCGTTCATGCAGGGTGGCCGACCTGAATCCAATCAAGGCAAGCTTCTACCTGTTGCTTCTACGTCTTTCCTGGGTTGAGTATCGGAAATAACAAGGGCGCGGGCTCTGACCGAGTTGAGGGATGATGTGCGCTGATGTTTAGTCTACCGCTCAACCGCCGTCAGTTGCTCGCGACAAGCGGGGCGGGACTGCTGATGCACGGTCGAGCCGCTGTTGGAGCGGCCAGCCCAAATTGGCGCGCCCTCGCCGATGAGGTCCGGACCGAGATGCGCTGGGCGTGGCGCAACTATCGTGAGCATGCTTGGGGCAAAGACCAGATAAAGCCCCTCAGCGGCGGATTCGAGAGCTTCCCGCTGAAGGATCATCATCTCGGCCTCAGCATGATCGAGGCGCTGGACACGCTGTTCGTGATGGGTCTCGACGATGAGTTCCGCGAAGCTGTCGAGTGGGTGAAGGCGAACCTTGATTTCGATGTCGACGGCGAGGTGTCGGTGTTCGAGACCTCCATCCGCCTGCTCGGCGGGCTTCTCGCGGCCTACCATGCGTGCGGCGATCCCGTGCTACTCGTTAAGGCTCGGGACCTCGGCGATCGGCTGCTGCCGAGCTTCGAAGCGTCGCCTCTCGGCATTCCGCACCGCTACGTCAACTTGCGCACCGGGGCGCTGCGCGACACGATTACGAACCCAGCCGAGACGGGCACGTTCCTTCCCGAGTTCGGTTTCCTTAGCCGAGCAACCGGCGACGACCGTTATCGTAAGTGGGCCAAGCGGGCGCAGGTCGCGATGTTCGAGCGCCGCTCGAGGATAGGCCTGCTGGCCGACGCAATGGATTGCATGACCGGCGAATGGAAGAGTCGGCGTGCGACCATCGGTCCGCCATCCGACAGCTATTACGAATATCTTTTCGATGGTTGGGACCTGCTCGGCGATCATGACTGCCTGCGCATGTACAGGACGCTGACGGCGGCGATCCTTAAATACCAGTCGGTCCTGCGTGGCCCAAACCTGTGGTTCGCCAATGTCGATTTCGAAACCGGCAAGCCGCTCGATAGCGAACAGGACGAGCTCGGATCCTTCTATGGTGGCCTTCTTGCGCAGGGTGGGGACAACGGATTTGGCGTGGCGCACACCCGCACTTGGGCGCGGGTGCAGGCGCGTTACGGCGTGCTGCCGGAAAGCATCGATTCAACCGACATGACTGCCCTTAGCAAGTCCAACGCACTTCGGCCCGAGCTTGCCGACGCAGCGTTCAACCATTGGCTCCTCGACCGGCGGGAAGAATGGCGGCACATCTGCCGTGACCATTTCCTCGCTATGAAGCGCTGGAACAAGGCGCGCTACGGATATGCAGACTTGTCGGACGTTAGCGCAAACCCGAAGGTCCAAAGCGACCACTGCGCCGGATATTGGTGGGCCGAGCAGATGAAATATTACTATCTCATCTTCGCCGACACGCCGCGCGTCGATTACGAGAGCCTCTATCTCAGCACCGAAGGCAAGATCTTGCGCGGCATCCGCAAAAGATGAGCCCGCCCCTGATAATCGCATAGCATTTTACTTAGTCGCGGCCGCAGGAGCGATGCGCAATTTTCAGCCCGTTGACGACTTCAGAACCGAGTTTTCACACGGCTTCTACCCAGTTCGACCTTTGCCCGAGGCCTTGTGTGGGGTCGCTGTTGGCACCAGCCAGACGCTGGACAATCTCCTGGCATAAAAGGAGCGCTGTAGCCCCGAGTGCATTGCGACACGTGTCGATTGCGGACGGTCATCCCTTAGCGCAGACTGTCTACGCCTATCGGTTGGAGCGGAGGAATGAGACTTATGAATGAGCTGCGTGCACGAATGCTACTTCGCGGCTCGATGCTCACGGCATTTGCGCTTTCCTTGGTATCGCTTGCATCCTTGTTTCATTGGCTCTCGCTAGGAAGAGAACTGGAACTGCCGATGGCGGTAATATTCTTAGCGACGAGCCTTTGCATTTGGCTTTCATCCCGATGGCTACGCCTGCGCGGCCTGGCACTTTGATTGCCGTCCGGTTTCACACGGCTAGTCCAGCCGGATCTGAGGAACTCAACGCGCCGATAAGATGGCAAATTTGGCCGATTGCAGCCCGTCGGCTATGTGTTGACGGGAAACGACAGAACGGGCGTCCGCTCACGTTCTGACGGGCATCCTTCCGCTTAGGCTGAGCGTTAGAAAGTCAGCATGGTTCTCGGGCGAAACCAGGATTTGCGTGACGTTTCGCGAGGCTAGCAACGCGAGAACCCGATTCAATGGATAGTTGTTCATTTGCATCGCAGGCGCGTTCCATCGTCGACCGGCGCAAAGATTTTGGATCATTTTGACACCGGGTACATGATGACTGGTCCACCAAAGGGCGCGCGATCTCAGGCGATCGGTGCGGACTGAAATGTGGAAATGAAATCCGCCTCCATCATTCAGCTTATCCAGCATTCGTGACATGATGCGAAGACCCCGACGCACAGGGATATGTTGCAGAACCATGTGACTATTGACGAAGTCGAACGTCCCGACTGCGTTCGAGAGCCAATCGTCCGCAAGAGCAAACGTTACGTTCGAAAAACCGAACTGGAGCGCGTTTGCTTTCGCCTCGGTCAGCATGGAAGGCGAAACGTCGAGGGCAACGACATTCTCGAACTGCTCGGCGAACGCAATGGTCAGTCTTCCAACGCCGCATCCGTGATCCAACACGCGCCTTCGCAGAACGGAGCCGAAGTGATCTTCGTAGCGGCTCATAATCCTTGCGACGGCACCATTGCCCGAAGAGAAGAACTCATCACGGTTCTGGTTTATTTGCTTCAAGGTATATTTTTCATGCGCAAGAACACCGAAATAAGGCTCGTCCTTTCCGAATTTTTCCCACGCCTTATCGGTGCTTAGCATCAGGACCGGTTCAGCCTAGTAGCGCCGCCAATGCAAGCAAAGTTGGACTTGGCCGACGGCGGAATGTGAGGTTTCCGCTGAGCGGCGGGTGACGCGGCCTTCGTTAAGAGTCAGCCCCCAAGCTGATCGCAGATTAGCGCTGGTTCGAGGAAAGCCATCGCTCGACGCCAACGGTTAGTTGTCATTTGTACGTTCCGGAGGCGCGCTCTGCGCCGCGCGCGCATTCACTTTGGCTCTCGCGGCAGCCCGATCGGCTTCTTCAGCTTCGCGCTTTCGCTTCGCTGCCTGGTAGAGTTGGTATTCGTCGGGGCCACCCACTCTGAAAGCCTTCTTCCAGTCTTCCCCTTTGGCAGCTTTGACCGCGATTGTTCCTGCGACAATGGCGACGTTGACGAGGTCGAGGCTGCCAAGGCCCTCGCCACATCCCATCGGTTGACTTGAGCAAACAGATTGAGCTGCGGGCGTTCGCGAGCCAGCGGAGCGATGGTTCACGTCCGCTTCGCGGTTGGCTTCTATGACGCTTGGATCGAGCCGATAGCCTTGCGGTCGCTGGGCACATACGACGATGTGTCGAGCGTCCGGCGTGTCACATTCCCCGTTTTCTCTAGCTGTCGTATTTGGAAGGTCTGCTGCATCATGCCCTGCTGCAGTTACGCTGGACGCAGCGTCAGTCCGAGCGGTCGCTGCATTCTGAGCAGATTCAGCAAAAACCGGCGTAGCGCTCAACATTGCACCGGCAACTGCACCCACGATCGCTGGCGACACGGCACACGACTCCCACAGTCCAGCTCGCTGCCCCTTCTCACCATAGTCTAAGATCGCTGCAAGTGGCCCCATTGCCGGCGGAATGCCTCGGCCAAAGCTGACTGTCGCACTCGCGTGCAGGTGGCAGAGCTCAGACGTTGGCTCAAAACTCAAGCGGCGGCCTTCGAAGCTGATCCATTGGCCATAAATCAACTTGCTAACCTGCGATGGAATTCGCGATAATTCTCGTGCTTTCGGAGGTTGCGTCTTTCGGGCGACGATACCGGCCTTCCAGCCCTTCGCTCAGGAAACCGCCTGATGTCCGGATCCGCCCAGTTGTGGATTTTCCGCCCGCTAACTCGCGTGGGACGGCAACGGTTTCTTTGGCGTCTTTATCCATCCCTCAACATCATACCCGCGCTCTCTCAGACAGCCTTGAAGAGCCGCTTTGATCGCGCGTTCCTTCCTCGTTCGCTTCATGCGCGACATTCCCCATGCGCCGCCGACAACGGCGAAGGGCAGTAGGACAATAGTGGCGCTGGCAAGCGCGACGCCGCCCCACCCACCGGCCGCTGCAGCCGCCGCGCCGCCAACTGCCGCCGTTCCGGCCCCAGCTCCCGCGCCAGCTGCAACCGACGCGCTCCTGCCGTTTGCATCCAATTTGCCGTTAGCGAGCAGTTCACGGCATTCCCTGTAAGCCGCTTCAAACTGAGCCTGAGCGGCTGGCGCAATTGCAACCTGAGGCGCGAACTGGCGCGGCCTCGACGAACAAGCCTCGAGCGACAAGCAGATCGCCAGAACGCTCGCAGTGATTTGGTTTTTGGTCATTTGCCCCCCGGTCCGGAGATTAACCATGGACTGCCGGCTGCCGCAATGTCCGCAAAACTATCTGCGCGATGGAGCTTGTCAGTTCTGCTTCATCAGCGGAAAAAGTGACGGTTTCGTCGGGAGATTCAAATGGTCCGCGGCTTCCTTGCTGGCATAGCGGTTTCAATCCTAGTACTTTTGGCGGGTGGCTACTTGCTCCTGCAAAGCGGCTTGCTCCCAGCCAACGCAGACGCAAAACCCGGAGGTCTCGAATTGTGGGCCGCCGGCACGTCGCTAAATGCCACCCTGCGCAACCAGGCTCCAAAGCAAGCAAATCCTGTCCCGCTTACTCCTGCCAATCTGATCGCCGGAATTACTCTTTACGGCGAACATTGCGCGATCTGCCATGGCACCGCTTCCGGTGCATCGTCAGCTTCGCCGGTTGCAAAAGGCCTCTATCCAGCGCCTCCGCAATTCGCAGACGAAGGTGTGGAAGATGATCCCGAAGGAGTCTCTTATTGGAAGATCAAGCACGGCATCCGTCTCACGGGAATGCCGGCATGGGGTTCTGCTCTCAACGATCAGCAGATCTGGACCTTGGCGTTGTTCCTGAAACACATGGACAAGCTCCCGCCCGACGCAAAGCACACTTGGAGTGAGATCAAGAACTAACAGAGGGCCGAAGCGAGACGCGACAGGCACTGCTGCGCAGCTCGGCCGTAACTTGAGACCGCCTGATTTTGCAGATCGCAGAAACCTCACAAGCGCTGCGCCGCACGGATGAGTGCGGATCCTGAAAACGAAATTCCGCACGGGTCCGCACCATCGAGCCCGAACATCCGGTCAAACCCGCAACCAAGCTTGAATAAATGTCGCGCTGACATGTCTGGCCTTTCAACGACAGCAGAGAATTGAACCGCGTGCTTCGCTTGCAATCCATGCCGCCAATTGGCGCGCCTATTTGGGTGTTCGCCTACTTGCGTCAGTGGCCTCGCGAAACACGACCTCGCTCAAAATCGCCGAAATGGAACTGCGGTTCAGTGTCCATTTCGAACCCTGGACCAGGCATGCGCTGAACTGCGGCATCAAAGCAGTTAGAGCGGCGGTTTCCCGCGCGCTGCCGGGAGACGAGAATATCAGCGCATGCGCGTCCTTCAGATCGCGCCGTGCGACGCAATCGCCAAATTGACGCAACGCAACTTCCGTTTTCGCGTCATCGGTTAAGCCCCCGGCCGACGAAGCGGTGAAGTCAATTGGGACGGGCGGCAACGCGGGCGGCGTCGTCGCGAATCTTTCGCGATAGAATTGCTGATAGAATGCGCCGCGCAGCAGGTTCGGCGGAATTTCGAGCTCACCGCTGTCGAGACATTTGGCATCGACGGCATTCGCAAGAAAACGCCGGGCATCAGATTGCCAAGGCTCTATCTGGATGGCCTTCAGCACCGCCGCGCGATGAGCCTTGATCAAACAGGCGGCGAGGCGCTGCGTCAGAAGGCGCGCCCGATCCTCTTGCGTCATTACGCCAGTCGGGATTTCGGCAGGAGGTGGGCCCGTGAACCGTGTGCCGCCGCCGTAAGGATTATCGGTTTGATACGCTAAGGCTGGGCTGCTGACGGACATCGTTGACGCGATCGTGATCGCAAACATTCGAATCCGCATACTGTCTCCCCACCCGAGCGAGGCAATTATTCATCCAAGGTTATTTGAAGCGCAAGCTTCTGGCCCCATCGACGAGCATCACCAAAGTGGCAGCGTCACGCTGACCAATCCCTCCCGTGCGAATTTGCTGCTTCGAGACATAGAGGACTAAGGCCCGTCTTCTGACTATTGTGAACTGCGGATAGCGAGCCCTACAGGGAGACGTCATGAAGACTGCTTTGATGATCCTCGGCTTGCTTGCGTTGCTAGTTGGATTTCTCTGGGTCGGACAGGGCGCGGGCCTGGTTCATTGGCCTGAATCGAGCTTCATGATCGACCAGCGGCCATGGGTCACTCGCGGTGCTATCCTGGCGTTCGCTGGCCTTGCCCTCGTCCTGTTTTCGCGCCGGCGTTAGATTGGACACCCAAGCGTCCGGTTTCGGTCCACCGCAAACATCGAAAGCATCGCTCCCCCTGTAGTAGGCCGTCACCCCTAAGCGCGCCGCAATCCCATCGCAGCCGGATTATTCGACCGAGCCGACCCGTTGCCCGGGCCCGCTTGAGCTCGGCGAGATCATCCTTTTCGAGCTTTTCTGTCAAACAGCGGCCCTGCGAAGGGGCGGCGAATTAGGTGCTCGAATGATACGGCTATTTGCTTTCCGTTAAACTCATAATAAACCAAGCGCTTACGGGGGGCGTAACCGTGAACAAACCGGAGAAGTTGTCTAGCGACGACGGGCTTGCGAAAGGCCCCGTGTTCATCAGCTACGCGACCGCCGATCGGAAGGAAGCGCTGTCCGTCTGCAAAGCGATCGAGCGGCGGGGTACGACTTGCTGGATTTCGTGCCGCGACGTCGAGCCCGGCGAGAATTACCAGGAAGCGATCGTCGCGGCTATCCAGAAGTCGTGCGCAATGGTGCTTGTCTTCTCCGAAGCTGCCAACAATTCCAACGAGATCAAAAAGGAGCTCTCGCTCGCCAGCCGCTTCAATCTCACCGTTATCGCGCTACGCATCGAGGACGTCGAGCCAAGCAATGCTTTCGCCTACGAACTTTCAACACGGCAATGGATCGACGCGTTCGGGAGCTGGGACAAATCGCTCGACTCGCTTGTGCGCAAAATCAAGCAAGCCGGGGGATCACCAACTGCTCCAAACGCGACAACGTCGACCACTCGGCGCCGCCATTTTACGATCCGGGGCTCGGTCCTAGTTGCTGGCTGTGCCTTAGTGATTGTTGTTGCGGCAGTAGCAGGCTGGCTCGTACTGCGGCAGAGCGCCGGCCCTGCTCACTCGATGCAGGTGAGGCTGACAGGCTTTTCGAGTCTGTCGCCCGAACTTCCTCCTACGCTGCCCGCCGCGCTAAATGAGGAGATCAGCGCCGCGTTCAATGACGACGGCGTAATCGGCGTATCGACCGCGGCCGCGCCGCCGGCCGGAAGCGGTCCGGCATATGCGCTCGGCGGCACGGTCGCTCGCGACGGCAATAAGCTCAAAGTCATCGTGCGAATGACGGACGAACGGACCGGTACCAGCTTGTGGTCGAACAGTTACAGCTATGAGTCAGCAAACCTCGCGCACGTTGCGCGCTGGGCCGGTGTCGACGTCAGCCAAGTGGTTCGCTGCGGTCTTTTCGGCGCCTCCACCTATCCCAAGCCGCTCGCGGATCCGATACTCTCGGATTACCTCCAGTTCTGCGTCCATGCATCGCCAACAAAAGACATGGACATCACCCACAAGATCGTTGCCGCTCTCCCCGACTTTTCGTGGGGATGGTCGGGTCTCGCTTTTGCCGCGAGCGCTGCGGCTTATCAGCAGCCCAAGGGACCAAAGCGCGACGACGTGCTCAAGGAGGCCAGAACCGCGGCGGATCGGGCCATCGCGCTCGATCCGTCGAACAGCGAAGCGTTCTTGGTCAGGAGCCATTTGCTCGATCCGAGCGATCTCCTCGGACGTGAGTCCCTTCTGAAAAAGGCAATCTCAGCGCGGGCTCTTGCCTGCGGCTGCGAGCATCATGAGTACGGCAGCTTCCTTATGGAAGTCGGACGCGTCGACGATGCCATGCGTGAATTGGACCGATCCACCGATGTTCTGCCGCTAAATCCTGGCAGCCAATTTGCCGCAGGAAAGGCAATGCTGATCAAAGGTGATCCGGACGCGGCCGCGAAGCGGTTTGATGTCGTCCTTGATCTCGCGGATGTACCGGGCCTTGCCGATAATCTCACAGTTACGAAGGCCGCAATCACCGGCAAGAATGCCGGTGCCGACAAGGCCATGCTGAACCCGAAGTTCGGTATTTTCGCCCAGAACGTGCGTGCAAATTCGGACGCCTTCGCGGCGCTCGATTCCGCGAACCCGGAAGCAAAGGCCCGAGCGGTTTCAGAGCTGAATGCGCTGAAAGAAAGCTGGATCAGCATGCCCGAGGTCCCGCTCTTAGCCGCCCTCGGCGACAATGCGGATGCAATCAAAAATGTTGATGCAAACGTCCAGCGTGGATCTTCCACCGGTCGTGAATGGCTCTGGTATCCAAGCATGGACGCGGTACGTCGAGATCCGTCCTTTCCCGCTCTTCTCCAGCGGCTAGGCCTGATCCATTATTGGAAAACTACGCATACGAAGCCCGACGTCTGCGCCGACAAAAATTCCCCGCCCTTCTGCCAAATGCTCTGAGACTGCTCCTCGTAGACGGCGATACACAGTCATAGTTGACGAGTAACCTGCAAAGCACCCTTGTCCGTGTTGCGGCTCGAACTCTGGCCGAGCGCGCATCAGGTTCTCAGATGAGCAACCCAGGGGCCACCGCTGCGAAATAGAGCCGCAGTTTGACCGAACCCTTCGACGTCAACTCGATGCTGTCGCGCCCTTCGCCTGGCGGCGCACATCGACGGAGCCAGCCGTCCATCTCGAGGGTCCTGATCCATCGCTGCGCTGCGCTTTCAGGAACCGCAGATGCGTTGCACAAATCTGAAACGGAAGCGACTTTCTTGCCCAGTTCCGAAGCCAAGGCTTCGAGCAGAATATCCCAAGCCGGATCCGCGAACAGACCGGGCCCCAAATGCTTTTCACGAACTCGCCTGACTGCGAGGAGACGCCGCACCTTGTTCTCATCGAGTTCAAACATTCCCGACGTTGATTCCGCTAATGGGGTCAGCCCCAAATCCGACTCGATCTCAGATAGGCAAAACTCGAGGTGAGCGATCGTGTGTCGAATGCGGGCAGCACGCTCGAATTGACTCTGAAACACTGCAAAATCTTTCTAGTCAGCCGGGCTCGCCCTCTAAGTGGCTGTTTCCCCTATAATAATCGGGTCTAGGCGGAGCGAAGGCCAAGTCCTATTACGTTTGTCATAAGGACGACATTAGCTTTCGCTTATGCCTCTCCCGTCTTCACTATTGCCTGAGCTGCCAGCGCTGCTCATGATCGCGGAGGAATGCCATTTCGGGCGTGCTGCCGAACGCCTGAATGTCAGCCAGCCTCGTGTCAGCCAGATCGTTCGTCGAATCGAAGATCTCGTTGGCTATCAGATTTTCTTTCGACGACCGAGAATAAGGCTCACGCCTGCGGGAGCGTTACTCGTGAGGGCAGCGAGCCAAGCCATGCACGAGCTCAATGCAGGGCATGCTCATGCCGGAGATGCTGCTGCGGGTCGGCGAGGTCGGGTACGTCTTGGCTATGCGCCCGTCGCGATGATGACCAATCTTCCTCGGATCCTCAAATCGTTTCACGAGCGCAACCCCTTCGTGGAGCTTCAATTAGGCACAACCTATTCGGCGAGTTTGTGGACAGATTTTGGAGCTCGCAAATATGATCTGATTGTCAGCCGTGAGGCGCACGATCGGTTCGGAATCACCAACCGTCTCTTTGCCCGTGATCGCCTCGTCGTTGCCCTTCCCGAAGGTGATCCAGCGGCACGCGAAGGCGAACTCCCTCTTGCACGACTTGCCGGCCGCGACTTCATCACGAGCGATGAGGCCCTTGCGCCGCAATGGCACCGCACGATTACGTTGATGTGTCAGGCAGCAGGTTTCGAGCCCCATATCAAACAGCGCACCAACGACTGGGGGGCCACTCTTGCACTTGTCGCGAGCGGCTTGGGCGTTTCAATCATGAGCTCGACACTAGCGCACGTCCACTTCCCGGGTGTCGAATTCGTGCCGTTAGGAGAAGTCCGTCACACAGGATGCTTCTGGATCAGTTATCGCGAAAACGGAATCGACACGGCGGTTGAACTACTTTTGCTCGAGCTCATCGAGAATGCGGTTCGCGATTAGTCAAGCGTTCGCGGGAGTTGCCTTTCGGTGGTAGCTGCCCTCAGTCCGGGCCTGTTTTCACACATTTTATTGTCGACCCTTGCGGCCAGTGTCGCCGAGCGACCGTCTCAGTTCTTGCAGATTGCGTAGGCGAGCCCATGACCGATGTCCGCTTACGGCTGATTGTGTTGAAGAAGTCGCGCTTGAAGCCGTGACTCCGATCTGATTCAGCATTCGTGCTTAGCGGGAGAGTTGCTGATGATGGGTGAGCGCACCGTGGCTCAGGAAGCGCTGTTTTACGAGTTCAGTCTTGAGCGTCATG
>DASZBO010000132.1:0-5370 GCA_035944075.1 Sphingomicrobium sp. | reverse complement strand
GCGGCGCCACCGGGTGATGACGGGCGTTGCCCTCGCGATTCCGGGCTGCCCAATCCGGGAGCGCGTTGTCGAGACGGTTATCGCGATGAAGCGGCTCTCGATGGAGGAAATCGATTTCTATGCAAGTCATGGCGAATGGCGCGGCAAGGCCGGCGGCTATGCGCTTCAAGGCTATGGCGAGGTCTATGTCCGCCACATTGCCGGCAGTTATTCCAATGTCGTGGGATTGCCGCTTGCCGAGACGCGCTTTCTGCTGAAGTCGGCGGGCTACCCGCTTGCCTGATTGGCTCGTTGAGCGGGGCATTGGCGAAACCCGCGCAGCGCTCTTCGAAAATGGCGACATCCTTGAGGCGCGGATTGAACTCGAGGGAACGATCCCGACGGGCAGTATCCTCGAAGCCCGGCTGACAAGCGTGGGTTTGAAGGGCCGCAACGCAATCGCGGTGGCCAACGATTGCGAATTCTTGCTCCCCGGGGGCGCCCCTGGCGTTAGCGAGGGCGCGAACGTCGCGATTGAAGTCACGCGAAGCTCAATTCCGGGTTCCGAACCTTGGAAGCGGCCTTTGGCCCGGTTGAGCGACAAATTGCCCCG
This sequence comes from Sphingomicrobium sp., assembly GCA_035944075.1. Taxonomy (GTDB): domain Bacteria; phylum Pseudomonadota; class Alphaproteobacteria; order Sphingomonadales; family Sphingomonadaceae; genus Sphingomicrobium. The sequence continues at coordinate 4,778 of DASZBO010000132.1, read as the reverse complement.
TCGCGCCGAGATATTCGGGGACATGCCGGGTTCTTTTCGCCTCGCGTCGCCACTCCACGACGAGTTCGCGAACGCCGGGTGGGATGATCTCGTCGAGGAGGCGCGGAGCGGCGTCGTTCGCTTCGCGGGTGGCGAACTTCGCCTGGCCGTGACTCCGGCAATAACGATGATCGATGTCGACGGATATCTTGAGCCCCAGGAGCTGGCGCTCGCGGGCGCAGCCGCAGCGGCGCGCGCCATTCGGCGCCTCGATATTGGAGGCTCGATCGGCATCGACCTTCCGACAGTCGAGAGCCGGAGTGCACGGCTGGCGACAGCGAGGACAATTGACGACCTTCTCCCGCGACCATTCGAACGCACGGCAGTGAACGGGTTTGGCTTTCTTCAGATCGTGCGTCCGCGAAGGCGGACTTCCCTTCTGGAATTGGCAGGCGACCGCGCCCTGTTCGAAACGCGCGCGCTCTTGAGGCGAGCCAGCTTCGGGCTTCCTGGCCCACAAACCCTCGTCGCACATCCTGCGGTGATTCGAACGCTTGAGCACCATTCCAGTTGGCTTGAGGCCCTTTCGCGGCAGCTTGGCGGCCTCGTTCGCTTGCGCGCTGAAGGCAGCCTACCCATGTCCGGTGGATATGCCGAACGAACCTAAGCAAAGCCGAGCCTGCACTCTTTGCGGCAAACCTGAAGTGCCCGAACATGCCCCTTTCTGCAGCCGCGGATGCAAGGATCGAGACCTGTTAAACTGGCTTGGCGAAGGATACCGGATCGCTGGTCCACCGGCTGATCCTGAAAGGGTGGACAGGGACGATAGCGGCGATTAGGGGAGCCGTTCGCCGCTGGAGGCACCATCCTCTGAGAAGCGCGCCCAGGTAGCTCAGTTGGTAGAGCACGTGACTGAAAATCACGGTGTCGGTGGTTCGATCCCGCCCCTGGGCACCATTCCTCCTCGAAATCGTGAAATCATATCAACGGCTTATTTTCTCACCGGAATCGAGGTGGGGAGCTTTTTGAAGTTCACCTTTATGTCGGACCCGAAATCGCCCGAGTGCGGGGGACCGGTCATCAGCGCTTTACCCCTAAGATTGAAGTAATCGGATGCGCACCAGGGACGTTTTCGTCTGTGGGAAGCAGAATCTGTCGGCGAACTGGTGACTTACCATAAGCGGTTGATGGCGAAGTCATCGAACAAAGCCTCATTTGAGACCAGGACCATGTCTTCCGACTGCGCTTGAGCGATCAGAAGGCGATCGAATGGATCCTTGTGTTCGATCTTCATTTCCCCGGCGAGGCGAGCATGATGAACCGTGATCGGCAGTTCATCAAAACCTTGATCTGCAATGATCGCCTTAAAATCACGCGCCAACAAGGCGGCATCCGGCAACTTTCCGATGCGGTATTTGGTCGCGACCTCCATCGCAGACGACGCGCTGACCGCAACGCTGTTCGTGTGGTCGGCGATCGCTTCTTGTGCACGACGGCTCAAGGCCTCGTCGCCGGCCAGCCACCAGATCAGCGCATGCGTGTCGAGCAACAACCTCAAACCAGGTTCCACCCGTCGGCTTCGCTATCGGGCAGTGCTTCATGGAAGCGCTTATCGATCGCAATCTTGCCTTTCAGCGCGCCGAAACGTCGGTGGCCTCGAGGGGCCACTGGCACCAGACGAACCGCCGGGATGTTCCCTCGCGCAATGACTACCTCGCCGCCTGCGAGCGCGTCAGCGATCAGCTTTGACAAATTGGTCTTCGCGTCGTGAACCGAGAACTGCGCCATACCCCACCTCCTTAGCTAACCATATAGCTAACCAGTGGTCGTTCTACAAGTTAGCCCTGTTCAACCCAGCGGAGCTTCCTCGACAACAGCGACATCTTCGAGGGGCAATAACTGCATACTGCACAACTCGCAGGCAGACCGATAAGATGGGGAACTCCGGTCGGGAAGCTATGGAATACTATGGAAAGTTTTGACTTCCCCACCTTGGGCTAAACGCATGAAAACTCAGGAGAGAACTGCTCCTCCCCTGGGCACCATTCTCCTCAAGAGGCTAAGAAACTCAACACCTTGAGAAGCAGATATTTCCCACCGGCGTTTACTTCCGGAGTAAGTGGGGAACTTTTGCAGCACTCCTAGCCCTGCCAATGCGCGCGCTTTGATTGAGCGTCGACGCCAGTGGCGAGATGTTGGTGCGGAGCTGGGAATGGGTCAGGCTGATCTCGAAAAGTTCGAACCAGCGTTTGAGCATCAAGAGCGCGCAAAAGCCCGAAGCTGAATTCGGCGCACGCACGGCAGCAGCATACCGAGCGTTCAACCCAGCGTCCCAGCCTGATCGCCAGGTCCTCGACTCATCCGGGCCGCGCTCAAACCATGGTCGAGCGCGACCCGGCGGTCACGTAGCGTTTCATTTGTTCAGCGTGATAACGCCCCAGTCACCCTGGTCAATGAACGTACGGTACTTCTCATAGCCGGCAACGGCCCTGTCACCCTCGGCCTTGCTGACCCGAGCGAATTGCTCCTTTTCGATCGCCTGATCGCGTGCCTGGTCAGGATCAAGCGTCGCAGCGGATGGCGAATGCGTCATGATCAACACGTTCGGCGACCCTTTGACGTATCCGTTGCGCACCATGAACTTGTAATCGTCGACAACGCCGCGCGCCTTGAGGACCTCAAGCGCGGGGATCTGAGTTCGGCGTAGACCGCTCAGGTAATCGTCGATGTGATTGGGATCGACCTCGATCGCATTAATGCTCCAATAGCCCTTCTGCGGCGTGTAATCGACATAGGGCTCGGCGCCTGCCGGAACGAATCCGAGCACGACCGCACCGGCAACGGAAGCCGCTGCAACCGCCGCAAGAGTGAGTTTGCGCATGTAGCTATCCCCTTTTTCCGGGCTGTTGCGAGTGCGGAAGCCGCCCCCTGCCGCCCCCGCGCTCGCAAGTGAACGCTAAAGCTTGGCGCGCCGGAATCGAACCGACATTCTCCCGATATTTCGCCGATGGAAATGGGAACGCGAAGCGCTGGCTAAGCCCAGTTTAATGTGCTGTATTCTGCTCACACCGGAGGGGAACGGGATGGGCACTCAAGCCGCGGAGCTCGCGCACGAGCGACCGTTCAAGCTCGGAAAAGTGACCATCGAGCCTTCGCTCCGGTTGATCCGCGACGACGAAGACACCACGCTTAAGGTCGAGCCGCGCGTCATGCAGGTTCTGGTCGCGCTCGCGAACGCCAATGGCGCGCTCCTCAGCCGGAGCGACCTTCGCGACCTCTGCTGGGCCGGACGAATGACCAGCGACGATGCAATCGATCGGGTCATTGCTCAGATTCGACGCGTCGCCGACAGCGTCGGCGGGAACAGCTTCAGCGTCGAGACAGTGCCCAAGGTCGGTTATCGTCTCGTCGAATGTTCGGACGACAAACAAATGCCCCTCGAGGCGCGTGTGGTATTCAGCCGAAGGGCAATCGTTGGAGGCGCGGTCGGCGTGCTCGCGGTCGCGGGGACGGGTTTTGCTGTTTATGAGACGGGAGGCAGGGCAAAGCGGCGCGACGCCGACGTGCCCATGACCATCGCTGTTCTCCCCTTCACGACCGAGGAGCCTGCGCCCCAGCTCGCAACTCTTGCAGCCCAGCTTTCTGATGATGTCCGCTCCGATGTTTCACGTGTCGTCGACATCCGCGTCATCGCCGAAACTTCGAGCCGAAAAGTGGCTGGCGACCGCTTGACCGCGCAACAGATGGGAAACAGCCTTGGCGCCGACTATCTGGTCGAAGGCCAAGTGGGCAGCGCAAATGGCCAACTCGTGACGGACGTCGCGCTCGTCGAAACTGCCAGTGGGTCGCGAGTGTGGAATGCCCAGGAGGCGGCTCCAGTGGCAGACCCCACCAGTCTCCGATCGGCCATTGCGGGGGACGTCATTCAGCATCTGGCCGGGATCGTCCCCATTTCCAGCGAGCATGTCCCGCCGTTTCGCAGGCCCGACCCCGAAGCCTATACCATGGTCCAGCAGGCGAACCGCCTTCTCGAAGACACGCGCACGAGCGAGATGCGGGGAAAGAGAAGCGATGCTCTCGCCGGGGGCGCAAAAGCACAAAAACTTGCTGAGCAGGCGCTCTCCATTGACCCCAGCTACAGCGGCGCCCTTGCCGTACTCGCAATCATTACGCGCAACGGTTGGACGCCGGCGCTCGCGGCGCAGAATCTGACGACCAAGCAACGCGTCCAAGCCTCGATCGCAATTGTACGGCGCGCCCTGCTTGTGGACCCGCGCGATCCGGCCGCTCTGACGCAACTTGGAGATTATTATCGGCGGTTCGAATTCCGCTGGACCGAAGCGGAAAACCTTTTCCGCCGCGCACTCAGCGTCGATCCAAGCTTCGTCGATGCGCATTGGTCCTATGTTTATGAGTTAGGAACCCTTGGGCGCGGGATTGAGGGCATCGACCATGCACTTTCCGTATTCGAGCTCGATCCGCGCAATCCCTATCGGCGCGTTGCCTTGCCGCGCCTCCTCTACGTCGCCGGCGCTCGAGGTGCCGCAATGCGCCGGTACGACGCGGAGCTTCAGGAGCAACCCGACAACCTTTTCCTGCTGCGCGAACTCTATTTCATGTTTCTCACAGAGAGCAACGCGTCCGCTCTCCAGAGCCTCGGCGCCCGCATCGCCAGTCAAGCCAACTCTCCGGAATTGCAGGCATTATCCTCCCGCATCGAAGCCGGTCGCCTCGCCTTGCAAGGCAAACCCGAACGGCTTCGCGCGCTGACGGACGCGGAAGTCGCAGCGTTCGACGCC
>DASZBO010000131.1:0-31287 GCA_035944075.1 Sphingomicrobium sp. | reverse complement strand
TCAGAAGCGCGTAGGTTCTCCTGAAGGCGTGCACTTCCGCTAAGGTGTAGGCACTTTCGGGCGCCTTTGGTGCAGGATCCGGAACGCCGGTGACGAAGTAGGCGATCCCGCGTCGACGTGTACGATCGATCCAGATCCCGCTCTTCATATTGTACGCATCTCCGGCGTGCCCGACGAGAAGCGCGCCGCCGCTTCCCATGTCATCGGCGCAGCCCGGCTCCCGGTTAGGAATCTGGTGAGTGCCGTTCCCCGCACTGCAATAGAAACCGCCGTCCGTCTGGCCGTTTTTTCCGTCGAAGCGCCAGACCTGCCTCAAAAGCGTATCGACTGCGGCAGGCGAAAGGATTCGAACGCCCTCAAGTGTTCCTCCATTAAGCAGCATGCGCCCAACCCGTCCAAGCCCCCGAGCCGAGATGCGCAAGCCTCCTTGCGGCGCGAATAGGGCGCCGTTTTCGCCGGGACGCCAAAGCCCAAGATCGCAGGAGGCTGGATCCTTCACGAACACCGGGCAATCGGGACGATGGCCGTGCAGATTGTCCTTCACCGCTGTTCCCTCCGGGGAATCGAGCTCGACGGCATGCGCCACCGCGTCGTCGCTGCAGGTCGGCCAGTTAAAGCATGCGTCGAGTTTCATCGGTGCAAGGACATTGGCGCGCATCCAGACGTCAAAGCGCTCGCCCGTCACCTTTTCCATGATCGAGGCGATGATCGGATAGTTGAGGTTCACGTAGGAAAAATAGTCCCCCGGACCATGCTGCCGGTCCCAGTTCCGCCCGTCGCTCATGACGTCCCTCAGCGACGCGCCGAGCGGAATGACATAATCGTCGTCGTATTCCCGTATCGAAGCGGTGTGCGAGAGGAGCATCGTCAATGTGATCGGCCGGCCGGGGAAGTTCGGATTGCGAAGCGGCCATCCGAGCCAGCGTGAAACGTCGCTCCCGAGGTCCAGTTCTCCTTGATCGACAAGGCGCATGACGCCGATCGCTGTGATCATCTTGCTGACGGAAGCGACACGAACCGGATCATCGATCGTGACACGCCGGCCGCTGCTGGGATCGGCAAGCCCATCCGCGAAGCTTCCGGTCTCACGGCCCGCATCGAAAGCAACGCCAACTTCGGTGCCGATGCGGAGATTTGTCTGTTGAACGGTGGCGCAGCCTGCAAGTGCAAGACTGGGAAGCAGCAGGAAAGAGCGCATGCGCGGCAGATTAAGCGCTGTTTGCTTCCTGCGCCAAGCGAAGCCGCGTCCCCGACGTGCTGGGCCTTGTCCCGCCTATTAGACGCCAGCCGACCGATGCCCTCGTCTTGAGCGGTAAATCGGAAAGTCGGAGCGTGGTCGACGCTTCTTCGTTTTGTGGTCTTCCAGGCGTAAAGGCAGCTGATGGCGGACGAGACAAAGACAGATGGAGCGATCCCAAACCTCCAGGATTGGCAGCACTGGACGCTGGTCATCGGGCGTACCCAGCAAATGCTGATGGAGTTTTGGGCCAACAGCCTCAAGAAGGATCAGCCGTTTCCGGCCTGGTCGCCGTCGGCGTTCGGGTTTGACCAGGCGCAGCCGGCGCAAGACCCGATGGCTTTGATGAGCGCTGGCGCACAGGCCTGGGCCAAGGGCCTTGAAACCTGGGGCAAGGTGCTGGGCGGCGTGACAGCCGCTGCCGCCGTTGGCGAGTCCGAACGCAAAGACCGGCGGTTCGCTGCTCCGGAATGGCGCGAGAATCCGATCTTCGACACGATCCGCCAAAGCTATTTGCGGGTTTCCGATCAGTTGCTCGGAACGGTCGACGAGATCGATGGGATCGACGCGCCGACGCGCGAGAAACTGCGTTTTGCAACGCGCAGTTTCGTGGACGCGATGAGCCCGTCGAACTTCGCTCTAACCAATCCGCAAGTCCTGAAGCGAACTCTCGAAACACGGGGCGAGAATCTCCTCAAAGGCCTCTCGAACATGCTCAGGGACATCGCGTCAGGTCAGCTGACGCAGACCAAGTCCGGAGCATTCGAGGTTGGCCGCAATCTTGCGACGACGCCGGGCAAGGTGATCAAGCAGACTGATCTTTATCAGTTGATCCAGTACACTCCGACGACCGAGCGGCTCCTGAAGACCCCGGTCGTGATCTTTCCGCCCTGGATCAATCGCTTCTACATTCTCGACCTGACGCCCGAGAAGAGCTTCGTGCGGTGGTGCGTCGAAAACGGCATCAGCCTCTTCATGGTCAGCTGGAAGTCGGCGGACGAGAGTATCGCCGATGTCACGCTCGACGATTATGTGCTGCGCGGACAGATGGACGCAATTGATACCGTTCGTGATCTGCTCGACGTGCCAAGCGTCCATGCGATCGGTTATTGTGTTGCGGGAACGACCCTAGCGGCAACGCTTGGGTACCTTGCGGCGACGAAGCACCCCGACAAGGTCAAGTCGGCAACCTTTCTCACGGCACAGGTCGATTTCACGGAAGCGGGCGACCTCAAACTGTTCACCGGACCCGAGACCATGTCCCTGCTTGACCAGCTGACGAAGGAAAAGGGTTATCTCGACGGCCGCTATATGGCCGCAACGTTCAATCTCCTGCGCGGGCGCGATCTCATCTGGAACTACGTCGTCAACAATTACCTGCTTGGCGAGGAGCCGCCGCCCTTCGATCTTCTTTACTGGAACAGCGATACGACGAACCTGCCGGCCGGCTGGCACCGTGACTATCTCGAAAGCCTCTACAAGGGGAACAAACTGGCGAAGAAAGGCGCGATCAGTATTGCCGGAACTCCGGTCGACATCGACCAGGTGAAGACGGCGAGCTACATTCAGGCGGGCCGAGAAGACCATATCGCGCCGCCGCAAAGCGTGTGGAGGATCATGGACCATTTCGCGGGCCCGAAGCGGTTCGTCCTCGCCGGCTCCGGCCACATCGCGGGTGTCGTCAATCCGCCGGCGGCGCAGAAGTATCACTATTGGATCAATGAGGAACCCTGCGGGACCCTCGAGGGCTTCATTGAAGGAGCAAAGGAAAACAAGGGGTCCTGGTGGCCGGACTGGCTTTCCTGGCTGAAGCAGCGTGACGGGCAGACGGTAAAGGCGGACGGGCCACGAATTCCCGGGGCAGGCAAGCTCAAGCCGCTCGAGGACGCGCCGGGAAGCTATGTCAAATCCCGCTGACACGATCATTCTTCGACGAGCCCGACCGTCTGAGCATGACGAGCTCGAGCAGCTCCAGGCGCACGCCTCGCTCGAACTTCCAGAGTATCGTGACCGGCTGCTTGCAAACCCCGACGCGGTTCACCTGCCGCCAGCCCAGATCGCCAACGGACAAGTGATCGTGGCCGAGTATCGCGGCCAGGTCGCCGGCTTTGCCGCGGTTGTCGGAGGCGAACTTGATGGCTTGTTCGTCGAGCCGGATCTCTGGGGGAGAGGCATTGGCCGGGCATTGATCAATGCGGCCATCAAGGAAGCACGGAGCAAGGGGCTCGCGCTCAGCGTAATCGCCAATCCGAGCGTCCGGCGCTTTTACGAGAGTTGCGGGTTCACCGTCGAAGGCGACGAGCAAACGCGGTTCGGGCCCGCCTTTCGAATGACGAAGTAGCTAGCACTTCTCGTACTTCCAGTTGCGTCGCTTGCCGTCCCCGATCCACTCGATGGCGGTCGCGATCCGCTTCTCGCGCGTTGCCTCCTGCTTCGCGTCCTGGATCCACTCGAGATATTCGCGCTGGTGGCTCGGGGCGAGGCCTTCGAACTGCGCCTTGGCTCTGGGTGACTTCTGAAGAGCAGACGCGAATTCCGGGTGCATGTCGGGGAGGGGTTTTGGCGGGTGCTTGGCCTTGCGTGGGACCGGCGCGGCCGAGAGCTCCGCGGCCCGCTGGATCATCGCATCGAGATGTTGAGGGAGGTCGGCGAAGTCCTTGAGTTTTCCAAGCTGGCCCATCGCGCCGTCCTTGACGTCGAAGCCAAGCTCCTGCCCGCGCCAGAAATGAACGGAAGCATGCCCTTTGAATGCCGCCGTTCCGAGAAGGATGTTGCCATCCTTGAGATACGCCGGATGTCCCCACCTTATTGCTTCCTCGACTTCGGGTATCAGCGCATGCACCCGTTCGCGAACGTGCTCGAGGATCGGCCGGGCGAAGGGCTGCGCCTTGGCGATGTAGGCGTCGATGCACGTGTCGCGGTTCACAAGATCCCGCCGCCTAGCATCAACCGGACGACGCCGATCATGATCACCAGCAGATTGAGGTTACGGCCAGCCGTACCGCGAGACAGGAGGCCGACCGCTGCGCCGATGATTGCGAGCGGAATGAGGAACCAATTGAGCCAGCCGAGGAGGGGAAGGAAGGCGACAAGTGCGCAGAGAAGCGCAACGAAGCCAATGATGAGCGACGCGAGGTTGAACATTGAGGCATTGGTAGCAGCAAACGGGCAGCGGCGGCAGCAGCATTCATATTGGGTGCATTCGCCGTCGGTGAAGCCTGCATGAAAGAGGATAGCGAGCGGCACGTTGGTTGAAACGGTATCGGTCGGCTGCCAGAGTAAGTGCTTGGTAACGGCAAGGGACGATCAGAAGGTGATGCGACTTGGCGCCAAGGTCGTGCTCGGCTTGGCAATGCTGGCTGTTCTCGGCGCGTGCGCGACCAAGCCCGAGGTCACATCCGGGACGCATCCGAGCGTGGAAGTCGGACCGCCGCTCAAATCGGAAACATGGAAGGGCGTGGCAACGGTCGAAGATCAGGATCGCCTCGCTCGTCTCGGCCTCGCATGGCAGGAAGCGCTCTCCGATGCGGGCAAGACGAACGCCGTCGAAATTCACCGCGAAGGTAAGCTCCTCCTGCCGCGGGCTGCCCTGCCACGACCCGATCCGACCCCCGGCAGCTATAATTGCCGGCTGACCAAGCTTGGCAAGGCGACGCCCAAAAGCCGCCCGTTCGAAACCTTCAAGCCTTTCTTCTGCTACGTCGAGGTCGAAGATGGCCAGCTGACCATCGTCAAGCAGACGGGAAGCCAGCGACCCGCCGGGCGCTTTTGGGAGGACGATGTTCCAACGCGGCTCATTTTCCTCGGCAGTCTCGGGCTTGGAGACGAGACGTCGCCTCTCGCCTATGGCGACGATCCCAAGCGGAACATGGCCGGTGTCCTCGAACGCATCGGTCCGTTTCACTGGCGACTGGTGATTCCCTGGCCGCAAAGCACCTCCAAGCTCGACGTCGTTGAGCTGACCCCGGTTGCTCAACAACCGGAAGGATGAGCGAGGCCGGTTTGCTTGCGGATCCGGGCGAAGTTCGCGCGATCCTTGTTGCCTCGGCGAAAGCTCGTCGCTCGATCAGCTATTCCGAAGTCCTGGAGCTCCTTGGGCATCACTTCACGCGGCCAAAGATGCGGGCGCTGTGCAAGGTTCTTGCTCACGTCGACGACGAGGCCGAGGAACGCGGCGAACCCGAACTTGCTGTGCTGGTCGTTCGTCAGTCGGACGGACTTCCCGGGCAAGGCTGGTGGATCGGCGGGTCTCGCAAGCACGGCTACACGGGTCTCTGGGAGGGTGCCCAGGCGGCGAAGTTGATCGTCAGGGTCCAGAAACAGGCTTTTGATTATTGGGCGGGACGAACGGCATAGCTTTCGCTAAGCGCGTGTCGTGAGTGAGCCACGCACCTTTATCGTCAGCGAGGATGACGACGGGATCCGCCTTGACCGATGGTTCAAGCGCCATCTCCCCGAGATCAGCTTCAATATTCTCTCCCGCTGGTCTCGAACTGGCCAGCTCCGGCTGAGCGGCAACAAGGCCGTTCCGGGCGACCGTGTCGAAACCGGCCAGGAAATCCGCTTCCCGGCGGCCGTCAGCGAGCCGCAGCGCCCGGCGCGGTCGCGTCCAAAACCCGAGGCGCTGACAACCGATGAAGAGCGGTATGTACGCGACATGGTGATCCACGAGGAGGCAAACGCCTTCGTGCTCAACAAACCGCCCGGACTTGCGACTCAAGGCGGGACGAAAACCACCCAGCATCTCGACCGGCTGCTTGAGGGTCTTGCCGATGAGCGTGGCCGCCCGAAACTGGTTCATCGACTCGATAAGGACACGTCCGGGGCCTTACTGGTCGCGCGCAACGCGCGCTCGGCGGGACATTTCGCGAAGGCATTCTCAGGCCGAACCGCGCGCAAAATCTACTGGGCGATCATCACCGGCGTGCCCGATGTTGAACAGGGCACAATCGACGCGCCGCTTTCGAAGCAGCCAGGGACCGGCGGCGAGAAAATGCACATTGACGAAGAAGCGGGACTTCCGGCGAAGACACGATGGAGGGTGATTGACCGGGCCGGCAATCGAGCAGCATTTGTCGAGCTCCAACCGCTTACCGGACGGACACACCAGCTTCGCGCGCACATGGCGGCAATTGGACACCCGATCGTCGGCGATGCAAAATATGGCGGTGCAGAGGCTTTTCTGACCGGCGGAATCAGCCGCAAGCTTCACCTTCACGCACGGCGTATCCGCATCGACGCGCCGGACGGCGGCAAGATCGACGTGACGGCGGAGCTTCCTTCGCATTTCGCGGAGAGTCTGGAGACGCTGGGCTTCGAGGTCAGTGCCGCCGATGCGTTGCCGCTTGTACAACCGAACCCCGCTCCCTCGCCTCAGCGAAAGGTCGCGGCAGCGGCGAAGGCGCGGCGCCGGGAACGGCGTGGCGAACGGCGCGCGCGAGGCTCCCAAGGCAAGACGAAGCGCCGATGATCGACGATAATGTCGCCCGCAACCGCCTGCTGCTCTATTCGCTCGTTCGTCTTGGTGGGCTCGCAATCTTCTTTCTTGGAGTTGCAATCATTTATACGGACCTCGTGCGGCGCGGTGGTTTCCCCCAGCTTGGCGCGATTATCGCCATTGTCGGCGTGGTCGACGCCCTCCTGGCACCGCGGCTACTCAAGAAAGCCTGGGACCGAAAGAGCCGGCCCGAGCAGTGAAGCGCTTTTGGAAGACGGTTGCCGTTCAACCGGAGGGTGGCGGCTGGAAAATCGCGCTCGACGACCGTCCGATAAGAACGCCGGCACGCGCATTGCTGATGGTGCCGACCCTCGCACTTGCCGAAGGGATTGCGGATGAGTGGCGCGCAGTCGAAGACAAGGTCGACCCGCGGAGCATGCCGTTTACCGGACTTGCCAATGCCGCCATCGACCGGGTTTCCGCCGATTGTTCAGCTTTTGCGGAAGCGCTTGCGCGTTATGCCGAGGCGGATCTTGCCTGCTATCGCGCCGATGGCCCGCGCGAACTCGTTGCCCGCCAGGAGCGTGAATGGGATCGCCTCTTGGCGTGGGCACGGCGCCGCTACGACGTCGACTTCGAAACGACGTGTGGACTGATGCATGTTGCGCAGCCCCCGCTGACTATCGAGCAGCTGCGCCACGCGGTGAGGGCGATTGACGCCTTCCGGCTTGCGGGCCTCTCGCCGCTGGTGACGATCGGGGGTTCGCTCCTTGCGGCACTGGCCGTTGCTGAAAAAGCGATTTCGGTCGAAGAGGCTTGGAACGCTGTCAGTATCGACGAGCGATGGCAGCTCGAGCAATGGGGGTCGGACACCGAGGCGGAAGCGGCGCTCGAGAACCGCCGGCGCGAATTCGTCGCGGCGGCGCGCTTCCTCGATTTACTGGATTAGTGAAGCGGACCGATGAGCTCGCGCACGAATTCGACAAGGTCCGTCTGACGGACGCGTTTGGACCGCTCGGCCATGACGATCGCGCGAACCTGTGCAAGGCAGGTGTCGACGTTGCGATTGACCAGGACATATTCATATTCCGCCCAATGGTCGATTTCGTCCGCCGCGCGCTTCATGCGATCGGCAATGACCTCCGGCGAATCCGTTTGACGGTTGCGGAGCCGTTCCTCGAGCTCGGCCATGGTCGGCGGGAGCAGAAAGACGGTAACGAGATGTTCGCCGAAGTCCGGCTCCAGCTGGCGAGCGCCCTGCCAGTCGATATCGAAAAGAATATCGCGTCCGTGGCGTAGTGCCTGTTTGACCGGAGCCTTGGGCGTTCCATAGCGATGGCCGAAGACGAATGCCCATTCGACGAATTCGTTGGCCGCGACCATCCGATCGAACTCGGCGTTGTCCACGAAGTGATAATCGACGCCTTCGATCTCACCTGGGCGCTTGGGGCGCGTCGTCGCGGATACGGACATCGTCACTTCCTTGTCCGCGTCCAGCAGCATCTTTGCGATCGTCGATTTTCCGGCGCCGGACGGCGAGGAGAGGACGATCAGCAAGCCGCGGCGATGGCGCGCGGGAAGTTCGGAATGACGATCCATGGCTGCTCTTGCTTCGGTCGAGCCGTGTGCGTCAAGCGACCAAATGCTGCACTGCACAAAAAAGCTCTTGAATTGGTGCGTCGCAATGCATATTGTGCAGTGCAGCAAACACAAAAGGAATTTGAGTGATGGCAGACGAAACCAAAGCTGAAGCGCAGGCCGCGGCCCAGGCGCCGGCCAAGGTCGCCGAAGCGGTGGCCAACACCGTTGAGACGGTCGTCAAGGAAAACGCCAAGACCGCCAAGCGTACGCGTGCCGCTGCAACCCGCGCCGTGCGCCGCGCAACCTCGACCGAAAAGACGGTCGTGAAGGCGGCAGCCCGGGGCACTCGCGCCACGCGTGGAACGCGCGCCGCCCGTGCGGCAAGTGCGCCCCGTGCAACGCGAAAGACCCGCAAGGCCGTGCGCAGGACTGCTGCAGCGACCCAGGAAAGGATTGAGACTGTGACCAAGAACATGTTCAACGGCTTTGACGCCGTTCCGGCGTTCGCGCCGTTCCAGAGCATCTACAGCGAAGCAAATGAGCGCAGCCAGGATCTGGTAAAGCGAAGCCAAAAGGTTGCCGGTGAGCTTGCTGACCTCGCCCGCGCCAACGTTGAGGCGGTTGTCGAGGCCGGCCGCGTCGCCGCCGAGGGTGCTCGCTCGATCGGTCAGGAAGCCGTCAGCTCGAGCCGCAACAGCTTCGAGCACGCAGCGGACGCTATCCGTTCGCTCGCCGAGGCCAAGTCGCCGACGGAATATATGCAGCTCCAGAGCGACTTCGCCCGTGCTTCGTTCGACCGCGTTGTTGCGGAGAGCTCGCGTCTCACCGAGTCGCTGGTGAAGCTCGCCGGCGAAGCGTTCCAGCCGCTTTCCAATCGCGCTTCGGCCAATGCCGAACGCTTCAACACCCTCGTTGCCTGACACTCTCCCCTCCTAAGTCAGGGCAACGATTGTCGGCGGCCGCTCCTATTTGGGGCGGCCGCCATTTTTTTACCGATATGATGCAAACTGCCGCCTTGCCGCGTTTTTGCGGACTGCCATATCTTAGGCTGACATGATTTCGACACGGATCCGAATGGCGACAGGCCCCAATGACGACGGACTCGATGATAACGAGACCGGCGTTGCGACGCGCACGCGGCCCAAGACGAAGAAGCCTTCGAACTACAAGGTGCTGATGCTGAACGATGACTACACGCCGATGGAATTCGTCGTGCTCGTCCTGCAGCGCTTTTTCAGCATGGGTATCGAGGATGCGACTCGAGTGATGCTCCAGGTTCATCAGCAGGGCGTCGCTGTCTGCGGCGTCTTCACTTATGAAGTCGCGGAGACCAAAGTGACGCAGGTCATCGATTTTGCACGCGAAAACCAGCATCCCCTCCAGTGCACGCTGGAGAAAGCCTAGACGTTGCAGCAGCGCTTAGCTGCGCTAAAGCCCTTTTGTGGACAGCATCTGGATTAAAGGCGGCAATCGCCTCAACGGCGAAATTCCGATCAGCGGCGCGAAGAATGCGGCCCTGACACTCATGCCCTGCGCGCTTCTTACCGATGAAAAGCTGACGCTTACGAACTTGCCGCGCCTCGCCGACGTCGACACGTTCAGCCATCTTCTGAACCAGCTTGGCGTTTCAACGCACGTGGCCGGCGTGAAAAAGGGCCAGGTCGGGCGGCGCATGACGCTCCAGGCCAACGATATCGCCTCCACGGTCGCGCCCTATGACATGGTACGCAAGATGCGGGCCTCGGTCCTCGTTCTTGGTCCCATGCTGGCGCGGGCAGGGGAAGCGACGGTCTCGCTGCCCGGCGGATGCGCGATCGGTGACCGACCCATCGATCTTCACTTGAGCGCCCTTGAAGCGATGGGCGCCGCAATCGAATTGACAGCTGGCTACGTGAAGGCGAGCGCTCCTGATGGGCGCATCGCAGGCGGCGATTTCAGCTTTCCCGTCGTTTCGGTAGGAGCAACCGAAAATGCCTTGATGGCAGCGGTACTCGGCAAGGGCCGAACGCAGCTCTTCAATGCGGCGCGCGAGCCCGAAATCGTCGATCTTTGCAATCTCCTCGTCGCAATGGGATCGCGAATCCGCGGGATCGGTTCGTCGCACCTCATCATCGACGGGGTCGAGGCGCTTCATGGCTGCGAATATGAGGTCATGCCCGACCGTATCGAGGCGGGTAGCTACGCCTGCGCCGCCGGGATGACGGGCGGGTCGCTCGACCTCATCGGCGCTCGTCCGGACGATATGCGAGCGACCCTTCACGCGCTCGCCCAGGCGGGCCTCGTGATCGAGTTTCACAATCGCGGAATCAAGGTCAGTGCCGATGGCGATTTACGTCCGCTCGCTTTGTCGACGTCGCCGTTTCCAGGTTTCGCCACGGACATGCAGGCACAATTCATGGCGATGCTGACGCTCGCCAACGGCGACAGTTTCCTTGAGGAGACCATCTTCGAGAATCGCTACATGCACGTTCCTGAGCTTCGCCGGATGGGGGCGAACATCGACATCCATGGTCGGTCGGCAATTGTTCACGGTGTGCAAGAGTTGACGGGCACGAGCGTCATGGCAACCGACCTTCGGGCTTCCATGAGCCTGATCCTCGCCGGCCTTGCCGCAAAGGGCGAGACGGAAGTGCTGCGAGTTTATCATCTGGACCGCGGCTATGAGCGCCTCGAGGAAAAACTCTCCGCGGTCGGTGCGATCATTGAGCGACGCAGCGCCGGGTAATAACGCTCCAGAACGGGACGGTAAGCGGACGAGCTCCGCGACAGGAACACGTGTCCGATCAACGAGTTGGACGGTCACTGCCGGATTGGCCGGCGGCCCCAAGTGGAAGGCGTGGCCTGTGCCGATGTGCAGGCCACTCCTTTCGTCAGCCCTTCACCTTGGGAAACGTGGTTGCGGCGCTCGCGTCCCTGGGCGCTGAAGCGGGGGAAGCGCCCACTTTTGCAATCGCAACAATTGGCGGCCGCCCGGCGAGGAACTTCGCGGCGAACGCCTGGACGTCGTCCAGCGATACAGTCGAGAGCATGGAAAGCTGTTCCAGCGCCTGCTCGCGAACGCGCGGCTCGCGCGTGAGCTCGCTCAGTTTTCCGAGCCAGTAGCCGTTTGTTTCGAGGTTACGGCGCTGAGCGGCCATGAGCGGTTGCTTGGCGCGGCTCAGTTCATCAACGCTTGCCGGCTTCGTCGCGAGATCGCGGATCTGGCTGGCCAGGAGGTCGCGGAACGAGTCGAAGTTCGCCGGCGGAGTTTCGATTGCCGCCGTAAAATAGCCCTCGCCCTGAAGCTCGAGCGATGCGCTTGCGCCGACCATCGGCGTATAGGTCAAGCCAAGCTTTTCGCGGACCGTATCGTTGAGACGGGCCCTGAGGATCGCTGCTGCAACCTGCGCTACAGTGCTGGTCCTCGGATCGGCAAAATAGTCCGGGAGCGGAAAATATTCACCGTAGACCGCTTGGTCCGCGCGGCCCTTGTGCTCGAACACGAACGGTTTTCCGGCCCTGCTCGTGATCGATACGCGCGCCGGGATCAGCGCGTCCGGCTTTGCCCCGCTTCCGGCACCAAAGGTCGCCGCTGTGGTTCGAATCGCGTCCTCGGGCGTCACGTCACCGACGATTACAACGTCCGCATGACCCGCGAGGGCTTGCCGAAGGAGGCGCGGCAGATCGGAAGCGTCGAGCTTTTGGAGGTCCGTCGCGGTCGGCAGGACGAGATACCGCGGATCATTCCCGACCATCAGCGCCTGGGTGCCGCGTGCATAGACGGCTCCGGCATTTGAACTGAGTTGGCCCGCGAGCATTGGCGCGAGCGACTTGGCCTTCTCGAAAGCCTCCGGTCGGAAGCCCGGATCGCGGGAATAAGCGGCAAGCAGCTGCATTTGGGTCATGAGGTCGCTGGGCCGCGTCACGCCCTTCAGCACAAACGCGCGCGAACCCGCTTCTAGCCCGACAGAAGCCGCCTTGCCGGCCGCTTGCGCCCACTGGGTGATCTCACCAAAGGACAATTTGCCGGTGCCGATTAGCGGGAATAGCTGGGCTTCCCACAAGCCATGGGCAAGCGACGGTGAAACTCCAGTGCGACCACTGCCGAAATTGACCGCCACAAGCACGCGGTCCTTGTCGAATTTGGTTGGCTTCACAATGAGCTGTGTGCCGTTGGCAAACCTGACGGTCGTTGTTCCCAGGACCGCGTCCTCGCTGCGCGAAACGATCGCGCCCGGCATGCCGAAATCCGTATAGGGCCAGCGGATCGCGGCTACCTTGACCGCCGGCCCCAAAACGCGCGCGTGTGCCGCGGCAAGCGCGGATGCGAGTTCGGGGTCCCCGGCTTGCGCTTGACGCGCTGATCGGAACAGGATCGGCCGCGTTGCCGGGAACAGCAACTTTAGTGCTTCGTCGATCTCGGTCGGGGTAATCTTCGCAAGTGCCGGCTCAAGGAAGGCGAGGTCCTGTGCCTCGCTGGTCATAAGTCTATCGTCGTTGGCGGCGCGGACGATCGCATCGGCGATTTCGCTCGATTTGCGGGTCGATGCCGCGGCAGCCTTCGCTTCGAGCAACGTTCGAAAGGTTGTGATCGCGCGCTGGAGCTCAATTGGCTGAACCCCATCGCGAAGGAGCATTCGCTGCTGGTCGCTGACGGCATCGAGGGCCTCGCGCCATTTTTCGGGCGCGGAACTAATCTCGAGCTCGGTGAGCGAGCCGGAATGCGCGACGGACGGGTTGCTGACCGCTTGGGCCGCGACAAACGGACTTCCAGGCATTAGCGAACGGTCGGCAAGACGCTGGTTGAGGATCGCCAATGCGATGCGTCGGACAAGCATTTCCCTGTCGACCACTTCGGTTTCGGCTCGGCGGTCTTCTTGGCCGACCCAGACGAGGCTTAGGTGATCGGGCGCGCCGTCGGCCACGAATTCGCCGGTCGTCTTCTTTCCCGATGGCTTTCCAAAATCGATCGGATCGGGCGTACCGCCTGCCTTCCAGTCGGAGAAGGCCGCACGGATCTTCTGTTCGAGAGCGGCGGGATCGATGTTTCCGACAACGACGATCGTGGCATTGTCCGGGCGATAGTTGGCGCGATAATAGCGTGCCAAACGGTCGTGGTCGGCGGCCTTGATCGTCTCGACCTTGCCGATGGGCCATCGTTGGACGGCGCGCGTACCGTCAAGGATCGTGGTCATGCTTGCAACGGCCGAGCGATAGGCAGGCGTGTCGCGCAGCCGTTCCTCGGAAAGCACCACGCCTTTCTCGGCTTCGATCGCGGCGGGAGTGAGGGTCAGGCGTTCACCGATCTCGCGAAAGAGCTTGAGGCCCGTATCCACCGCCGTCGCATCCGCCCGGGGAAAGTTGAACATGTACACCGTCTCGTCCTGGGAGGTGAACGCGTTCGTGTCGGGCCCGAGTTGCAGTCCCAGCCGCTCCAAGAGGTGGACGACGTCGCCGTCGGCGATGTTGGCGCTTCCGCGAAACGCCATGTGCTCGATGAAATGGGCGAGCCCTTGTTCGTCATCACGCTCTTCGATGGCACCTGAGCCGATGCGCATGCGCATCGCGACGCCTTCGGTCGGCGTCTCGTTGTGCATGATCGCATAGCGAAGGCCGTTAGGAAGCGTGCCAAAGCGGATATTCGGATCGGCCTTCCGGCCTGTATAATCCTGGGCCCAGTGGCCGGGCGCCTTAAGGAGCGGCTCGGCAAGGAGCGGCACGGACGAACCAAGAAGCAGTAACGCGACCAGAACACGAATTTTCATGGAGAGTCCCCAAGGCGGTCCGAGCCCTGCCACGTTGGCGTAACTGACGGTAATTGCAACAGAAAACCCAGGCCATTCGACGAACGCAACAGGCCGATTGATGCGGCCCGCGGCTTAGCTCAGGGCTGGATCGTTCCCTCTGCCGCCTCGGCGCGCTTCAGGAATTCTTCCGCGAGCGCCAGATGTCGATCGCGCGCCGTCTCGGTTAGCGCGCGCTTTGCGGCAAGTCGCTCGCGCGCCGCCTGGCGGGTCAGGAAATGCACATTCGGATACACGCGAGCCTCCCCAGCAAAAGCTCCAGGCCCCAGTTCGATAACGAAAATGCATTCGGTGCAAGCTTTATTGTGCGTTGATTCGGCCCGTTCGAATCGCTTGTAAATTTAGCGCTTACTCTTCGGTCCGGACGAGCACGGTTTCGCCAATGAGAAGAAAGAGCAAGAAGGGCGCCCAGGCGGCTACGAGCGGCGGATAAGTCCCCGCATTGCCCATCGCCAGGCTGAAATTATCGACCACAAAATAGGTAAATCCAAGGGCCATGCCGCCGACCGCGCGCATCAGCACCTGGCCGGATCGCGCAAGACCAAAGGCGGCGATGGCGGCAAGCAGCGGCATCAGGAGAATGGAGAGCGGCTGCGAAATCTTGTGGGCGAGCCCGGCCCTGGCCTCGTCGGCGGGCCTCCCCGCAATCTCAAGCTCCGCGATGCGACGCTTGAGCGTCCAGTAATCGAGTTCGGTTGGATCGACCTTTGCGAGTTTCAGCTGGTCAGGAGTGATGCCCGGCATCGCCCGCATGGAGGGAAGGCGCTGAACGGCGTTCATCGCGGCATCATAGATCGTGACGTTTTCGAGGAGCCAGTCCTTGGGTCCTGGTATCGCTTTCGCGGCCTGGATCACGCGCTGGAGATTGTCGCCGCTGCGATCGTAGACGGTGACCCCCTCGGCTGCCAACGGATTGCCGCCGGCGGTCTGCGCCCGGACGAGATCGTCGCCGCTCATCACCCAGACATTTCGGAGAGTTCCGCTCGCGCGCGGCACGGGCTTGTAGTCATTGTCACTCCACGCGCTGACGACGCGCGTCGAATTGACGACAACGCCTTCGTTGAAGGCGAACAGGATGGCGGAAAGTCCAATGCTGGCAACAATGAGGGGTGCGAGAATCTGGTGAGCAGAAAGGCCCGCAGCTTTCATTGCGACGACTTCGCTGTTCTGGTTGAGCCCAACGAAAGCGATGAGGGTGCCAAGCAGGACCGAGAAAGGCAGGAAACGCGATGT
This sequence comes from Sphingomicrobium sp., assembly GCA_035944075.1. Taxonomy (GTDB): domain Bacteria; phylum Pseudomonadota; class Alphaproteobacteria; order Sphingomonadales; family Sphingomonadaceae; genus Sphingomicrobium. Next base: position 16,016 of record DASZBO010000131.1, on the reverse strand, counting down.
AAGCATGGGCAGTCGATAGGAGACGTAACGCCAGAGGTCGGCGTCGCTGTTGCCGGGAACGGCAAGGATCTTCCCCGATTCGCCGAGGAGATCCAGCGTCATGAGGACAAGCACCAAGGCGACAAGCACCGCGAGGCTGCGGGTCAGGAACAGGCGCGTCATGTAAAAGGCGAGCCGGCGCGACGGGAAAAAGCTGAAATTGATCATGCGATCTTGGGTTTCGGAAGGAGACTGCGAACGCGCTTGGCAATGCCCCCGAAGAACCATTCGAGAGCGCCGATGGGTTGGCCGCCCGGCTTGTGGGCAAGGATATGATACATCCAGATGATCAACGTGGTGAGCAGCACGAGCGGCACCCACAGCGCAAGCGTCGGATCGAGCCGACCGCTGGCCGCCGAAGCGTCCGCGTATTGATTGACCTTGTGGTAGGCTACGACGATCAGGATCGAAACGAAGATCCCGAGAGACGACGAACTGCGCTTCGGCGGGATCGCGAGCGCGATGGCGAGCAATGGCAGCATGAACATCATGAGGACTTCAACGAGCCGATAGTTGAAGTGCGCCTCGGCCGCGATGCGTTGCGCGTGAGTTCGCGCCCCGCCGCCGTAGCCGAGCCTCCACAATTCGTGAAGGTAGAGCTCCTCCGCTTCTCCAGACGCCCGGCCTCGAAATTGGCTGACCGCGGGTAGGTTCACGGGCAAGTCGTAGCTGTCGAAGGCGAGGGTACGCGGCGTCGCAAACTTGGGATTGTTCTGGACGAGGCGGCCTTTCGTCAGCCGGAAAAGGATCTGGTCAGGGTTGTCCGTCGACAGGAACCGACCGTGCAGCGCGGTTGCGGCAATGCTGTTGCCCTTGGCATCGTCGCTCTCGACGAAGATCCCCTGGAGCTGCGTGCCATTGTGTTCGCTCTTGTCGATGCGCAGCGTGATGCGTTTTCCGAGTTGATTGAATTCGCCGACCTTGATCGCGGCACCAAGAGCGCCGGAATTAAGGTCGAAGCGAAGGCCCTCATAGCGATAGCGGGTGTAGGGCTGAAGATAGCCGACGATGAAGAGGTTCAGTGCGACGAGCACAATGGTGTAGAGATAGGGAACGCGAAGGAGCCTCGTGTAACCGATCCCGATCCCCCGCAGCGCGTCGAGTTCGGAGGATAAGGCAAGTTTGCGAAAGGCGAGCAAAATCCCGAGCATCAGCCCGATCGGAATCCCAAGCGAGAGATATTCGGGGAGCAGGTTGGCGAGCATCCGCCAGACGACGCTGACCGGGCCGCCCGCATCGACGACGTACTGGAAGAGGCGCAACATCTTGTCGAGCACGAGCAGCATTGCCGCGAGCACCAGCGATCCGAACAGGGGGCCGGCGATCGTTTTTGCAAGATAGCGGTCGATCAACCCAAGCTTGAGCAAATTTGGTCGTCCCAGCACCACGATTTGGCCGCAAAGGCGGCCGACAATCCCATAAGGACGGATACGCCCACGATCAGAGCGTCCCGTTCTGAAGGCTCCTATAGCGGAATGGTGCGCGGTTTCATGTTGAAAGTGGAGGGATTGGGGCAAGGCTCCGCCGGCGCCGGCGAGGCGCTGCGCGAAAATGCCCCGCCGGTCCCGACTACCGTCCCCAAAGCGCGCGCAAGGATTGCCCTCCTTTCCAATCCAAAGTCGACGGGCAACATTGCGCAGCTTCCGCGTATCCGGGCCTATTGTGCCGATCACCCGGAGATCTTCCACTATGAGGTCGAGCAGGCGACGCAGATCGGCGAAGCCATGATCTCGATCGCGCATATCCGGCCACGGATTCTTGTCATCAATGGCGGGGATGGAACCGTGCAGGCCGTGCTGACCGAGCTGCGGAACGGCCATCATTTCGGAGATACTCCACCTCCCGTCGCCGTGCTTCCGAGCGGAAAGACGAACCTTATCGCCCTCGACCTTGGCGCGCGCGGTGATCCGGTCGAAGCACTCGAACGCTTGCTGGACCTCGCGCGAGAGGATGATCTTGGCGCCCATACGGTGCCGCGCGAACTGATTGAGCTGAGGCAAAGCGGCGCTGACGACCGGCCGGTCATCGGCATGTTTCTTGGCGGCGCAGGCCTTGCCGACACGATGCTTTATTGCCGCGACAAGATTTATCCGCTGGGTCTGCCCAACGGCATCGCTCACGGGATCACGGCTTTCGCGCTCCTGATGAAGCTTCTCTTGCCCATGCGCGCGAGCTTCCTTCCGCCGGATCCCCAGCCGCTCAGTGTCTCGTTGAAAGAGAGGGGCAACAATATCAGCGGACGTTTCTCGCTCCTCGCGGTGACGACGCTCGAAAAATTGCTGTTGTCGAGCGAGCTTGCAGGACGTCGCTCCGGAAGTCTCAAGCTGCTTGCCGTCGACGAGCGGCCCTTTTCGATACTTCGTGGATTTGCTGCGAGCATCGTCGGGAAGCTGGGCAATCAGAAGGTGCGTGGTGTCCACTTCGAGGAAGCGGACGAGATCACGATCGAAGGGGACAATTCGCATGTGATCCTAGACGGCGAGACGTTCCTCGCCGAGGTTGGCATGCCAATCAGTCTGAAGCTCGCACGGCCGCTGTCCTTCGTCCGCCTGGCAGCTTAGACGACGCCTCATGGGCGAACTGCGGACGCTCGTTGCAAGGGAGCTGGCTCTTTCCGTCGATCCGCGCGTCGCGGACATGGCGGTTGCGATCGCTCGCGAACACAATGAAGCAAGCCGTGCCGTGCTGTTTTACGGCTCTTGCCTGCGCCAAGGCGAGCTCGAAGGCCTGATGCTCGATTTCTATCTCGTCGTATCCAATTATCGAGCGGCCTACGGAAAGGCCTGGCTCGCTATCGCCAACCGCCTCATTCCGCCCAACGTCTTCTATTTCGAGCATGGCGGCCTCGTCGGCAAATATGCGGTTCTAAGCGAAAGAGATTTTGCCCGGTTGAATGGCCCGGAGACGGCGAGCGTCTCTGTCTGGGCTCGGTTTGCTCAACCCTCTCGCCTCGTGTGGAGTGCGAACGATGAAGCGCGCGAGCGGGTCATCGACGCGGTTACCCGCGCAGCCCCCACCTTGCTCGCTGCCGCCGGACGAAAGGCCGGCGAGCAATCGATCGACTGGTGGAAGCGGGCCTTTGCGCTCACCTATTCGGCCGAACTCCGCGCCGAACCGAAAGGCCGCGCAAGTTCGGTCGTCGATCTCGATCCGGGCCGCTACGCGCGGTTCAGCGGCCCCGCAATCGCCGAGCTCGCCGGCGTCAAGACGCGGCAGCCGAGCTGGGCATTTCGGCGGGCCGTCGGCAAACTGCTGTCGGTCGCAAGGCTTGCAAAGGCGAGCCTGACCTTCGCTGGTGGCGCCGATTATATTGCCTGGAAGATAAACCGGCATGCCGACAGCGAAATCCGCCTTCGGCCCTGGCAGCGGAAACACCCGCTGCTTGCGGGGATCAGCCTCTTGCCGCGCCTGCTGAAGAGCGGGGCGGTTCGCTAGTACGGGCAAGGGCAGCGGCGACCGCGCTTGCAAGCGCGCCGACCGTGAAGGGCTTGCGCAGCAGTTCATAGCCGACGAGGTCGTCCGTCTCTCCCTCGCCGACATAGCCGGTCACGAAAAGCACCGCGAAATCGCGCGGGCTCGTCTGCTTCAGGTGTCGGATGAGCTCCGGTCCCGTCATTTCGGGCATGATCACGTCGGTGATTACGAGATCGAACACCTGCGAATTGAATAGTTCGATTGCCTCGGCCCCGCTCGAACAGGCGATCGGTTCGTAGTCGAGGTCCTCGAGCGCATCGACGGTTGCCGTACGCACGCGGGGATCATCCTCGACGAGCAGGATATGGGCGCCCTCGACACGCACATCGCGCTCGCCGCGCTGAAGTGCGGGATGAAGCCGGACGGGTGCCGCAACTTCCGTTCGTGGCAGATAAATCGATACGGTCGTCCCTCTGCCAACCACACTGTCGATGCCGACTTCACCGCCCGACTGATGCGCAAATCCAAAAATCTGGCTAAGACCAAGACCCGTTCCCTTGCCGACGGGCTTGGTTGTGAAGAAGGGCTCGAATGCACGCTCGAGCACGTCGGGCGCCATGCCGCACCCGGTGTCACAGACGCTGATCCTTACGTAATCGCCAGCGCAAACATCGCCGACTTCGCTTGCGCCAAGCTTCACATTCTGTGTCGCGATACGCATCTGCCCGCGCCCATCCATGGCATCCCGGGCGTTCACTGCAAGATTGACGATGGCGTTCTCAAGCTGGTGCGGATCGACGTAGATTGGCCAGGCGGACGAAGCGAGCTCGACCTCGATATGGATCTGTTCCCCAAGGGTCCGGTCGAGGAGATCCGACATGCCTTCGATCAGCTCGTTGCTATCGACGCGTTCGGGGAGGAGTGGCTCGGAACGGGCGAAGGACAACAGGCGCCGGGTGAGGGCGGCTGCGCGAGTCGCGCCTTCCATCGCGTTGGTGAGGTGCATCATGACCTCGCGCCTGGGACCATTGAGACGCCGCAGGGCAAGGTCGATCCCGCCGACGACGACGGCGAGCATGTTGTTGAAGTCGTGCGCAATGCCGCCTGTCAGCTGCCCGACGGCTTCCATCTTCTGTACCTGGCGGAGCTGGGCTTCGGCGGCCTCGCGATCCGCGGCTTCGGCCTTCAGGGCCTTGTTCGCCTCCCAGAGCTCCTGCGTGCGCTCGCGCACTGCGAATTCGAGCTGCTCAGCCCGCTCCGATTCATTTTCCGCCTGGCGACGGGCCTGGGCGTTCTGGCGAAGCGCCTGGACCGCGACGACGCCGAGGAAGACGGCGCCCAACCCGACGATGATACCAAGCCAGCTGAGATAATTGGTGAGGCTATCGGCCTGGGCTGACGACACGTCGCTGAGTTCGATCTGCCCCGCGCGGGTCTGTCGTTCGGCACGAATGATCTCGTCGAGCTTTTTCTCGAGGAGTTCGCCGGTGCTCGGCGCGTTGTTGGCACCATGCGACGCCTGGTAGAAATAGCTGATCCCGGTGTCGCCTTGCTTGGCGAGTGCCGCGCGGGCGGCGAGCGAGAGTTCCTGGTCACGCTTGTTGAAGAGCTGCTCAAGCGCTGCGACCCGGCGCTGCTGCGCCGGGGTGTTTCGTTCGAGAAGCTTCAGCTGGTCGATCTGATAGCCGGCGAGCTGCCAATCGGACGCGTAAATGTTGCCGCTGGTCTTTTCATCCTCGTCGAGGACGAACCGGGCAAGTGCAGCTTCCGCCTTCGAGATGTTGGCGCTGACGTTGCGGACGATCAGCGCAACTTCGTAGGAGTGGCGTTCGGCGCTCAGTGCCTGCTCGCGCGCGTCGTTGGCGAACTTTACGGCGAACACCATGGTCATGAGGATGAGAGCCGCAAGCAGCCCGAGCGCCGCCGCACCGCCGCGCCGCCAGTCGAACCGGACGTCCTCCCCATCGTCCATCATGATTGCAATGTAATCGCGTTAATCTTTGGACGAAAGGCAAAGGTTCCGCGAGAAATGTTCAGTTTATGCAGCCTGTTGCACGGCCCGCCGCAGCGAACATGCCCAGAATCTCTCCGACCTGCTCCGGCGTGTGCAGCGCACAGAGCGAGCAGCGCAGCAGCGTCATGTTCGCCGGCGTCGCAGGCGGTCTTGCGAGATTGACGTAAAGTCCTTCCTCCAAAAGCGCCTCCCACATTGCCGCTCCCGTCTGAAGGTCGGGCATGATGACCGCGATAATCGCGGACTGGGGATTGTTCGTGCCGAGTGTGAAGCCGAGCTGTCGGAGGCCAGCATGAAGGCGCTTGCTGTTCTCCCAGAGGTGCGCGCGCTTGTCGGCGCCGTCCATCAGTTTCCGGATCGATGTCGCCGCCGTTGCGACCACCGAAGGCGGCAGGGATGCCGTGAACACGTAAGGACGGCACACGAGCCGAAGGATTTCGAACTTCGGGTGATTGGAGACGCAGAAGCCGCCTACGGTTCCGACGGACTTCGAGAAGGTGCCGATGATGAAATCGACATCGTCGATCACTCCCTGATCCTCGGCGACGCCGCGGCCGTTCTTGCCGATGAAGCCCATCGAGTGCGCTTCGTCGACCAACACCATTGCGCCGTTCGCCTTGGAAACAGCGACCATTTCTTTCAACGGTGCGACATCGCCAAGCATCGAATAGACGCCCTCGAGGACAACCAGTTTGCCGGCGCCCTCCGGAACACGCTTCAATCGCTTCTCGAGGGCATCCAGATCATTGTGCCGGAAGGGAACGATTTGGGCATTGCCCATCGCGCAGCCGTCGTAGATCGAAGCGTGGCTGTCGATATCAAGGATGATGTAATCGTCCTTGCCGGCAATCGTGGAAATGATCCCGAGGTTCGCCTGGTAACCCGTCGAGAACACCATGGCATGATCCATGGCGTAAAAATCCTTGAGCGCCTGCTCGACGGCCTTGTGGCCGCCGTAGGTCCCGTTCAGGACCCGGCTTCCGGTCGTTCCCGCCCCGAACTCCTCGAGAGCCTTCTTGCCCGCGGCGATGACGTCGGAGTCAAACGTCATTCCCATGTAATTGTACGTGCCGAGAAGGATGGTCCGGCGCCCGTTGCAGATCGCGACCGTTGGACTTTCAACCTTCTCCATGACGAGGTTGAACGGGTCGGTAACGCCGGTCTTGAGGAGGTTCTCGCGCTGTTCGATTAGCGGGTCGAACTTGGAAAGGAGATCATTCACGCCTTGAGTTTCTCCAGCGCATCGACGAGCTGTCCGACGGTTTCGATCTCGGCCTGCATGTTCATCGAAATGATCACGTCGAACTCGTCCTCGATATTGGCAACGAAGTCGAGGACCGTGAGGCTGTCCCATTCAAGGTCCTGGGCGAAGCGCGTGCTTTCGTTGACCGCGATTCCCTTCTTGTTGAAGGGGACGATCAGCTCGCTGACTTTTGTAAGGGTTTGCTGGCGGTCGGACATTCGCGCGTCGTTAATGGTGAGACGACCGTTTCGCAACGCAATGGGGCGCCATTAGGGCTGCTTTGGTGCGAGATGCAGTCCGACTGACCGCGACTGCCCCCATGTTTTTACACGTGATCGATTTCGACGCGCACCTTCGATACGTGGAGTCCGAGCGCATCGGCGATGTCCCGCCGCGCGCGAAGCACCACATCCGGCGCTTCGATCTTCAATGTTCGCGGCCTTGGCGATTGCTCGCTCGCGCCAGTCAACAGAAAGCTCACGCTCGTATTCAGGGTCTCGGCGAGTCGCTCGAAATATTTCGCTCCCGGTGGCGATCGACCGCTTTCCCATTGGCTGACGCACGATCGGGTTACGCCGAGCGGCCTTGCCACGGTTTCGAGCGTCAGGCCCCGGCGAACTCGAAGATCCTTCAGTCGCGCGCCGATGCTCGTTGCAGAATGTTCCGAAGTCATGTCGAGGAGGCCCATGATTTTGCTGGAGCGTTCTTCAAGCCCATTGGGTGTGTCGGATTGCTCCTCGGGGAGCACATCGCGAGCATGGAACTAGCGATAAGGCACCTGATCAGCTCATCCCGAGCGCCTGTCATCACGCAGAACACCGGAAGATGTTAACAAAAGTAAGTTGCGACGCAAGCACGCGAAACTGGTTTTGACGGACGTCCGATTGATCGTTTGATCAAAGCCAGCCTTTCTCGCGGTACCATGCGGCGGTGTCCTTGAGGCCGTCGGGGGTGACGATTTGAGGCTTCCATAGGGTTCGAGGAGCAGCGCGCTTTCCTTCGACAACCCAGTTGCGATGGGAGAAATAAGCTGCACGATCGGCGGTCAGTTTCGCCTTTTCGCCGCGAAAGAGCTGGTCGACATGGGCGGCGAGCCGAAGCACCAGTCCCGGCGACGAGATGACCGCAGCCTTCGTCCCGACTGCCGCCGCGAGCGCCTTGGCGAATTCGCGGTGGGTCCATCCGCCGGGCTTTCCATCATCGGGCTCGATAAGGCAGTTGGACGGTACTCCATCCGCGGCGAGCGCAACGAGTAACCGCGCAAGATCATCGGCGTGAATGACGGACACGCGTCCTTTGGGCGGCATCAGCATGAGGCCGAGCTTTGCCATTCGAAAAAGCTCGAGCGTTTCCTTGTCCCCCGGGCCATAGACGGCCGGCGGACGGACGATTGCCCAGTGGAGACCGGAGCTGTGAACCAGCTCCTCCGCGCGCGCCTTTGAGGCGCCATAGAGCGATAATTTCGGTTCGCGCGCGGCAAGCGACGAGACATGGACGAAGCGCTGTACCCCTCCTGCCGTTGCCGCTGCGAGCATCGCGAGTGTACCCGCGACGTTCCCTTGTTCGAAACCCCGGGCATTTGGCGCATTGATCGTTCCTGCCACATGGACGATCGCGTCGGCGTCGACGACGAGTTGCTCGAGGGCATCCCGGCTCGAGAGATCACCCTCGATCCAGTTGATCCCGCCGCGAGGCGGCTGCGCTCGGCGCGTCAGCGCATTGATCTCGTGACCCGCCGCGAGCGCGGCGTCGATGAGATGAGAGCCGACGAAGCCGGTGCCGCCGGTAATCGCAACCCTCATAGGGGCGACCAGGAGCTTTCATCGGACGATTCGCGTTTTTGAACCTTAGCCGCCGTGCCGAGCTGCTCGATGATGGCGTCGAGGAGAGGTCCCATGCCTTCCTCAATCGGGGCACTGATGGCAAATACCTTTGCTCCGCTCGCCTTCTCGAGCGCTTTGACGGTCTTCGAGAGCGTCTTGGGATCCAGAAGATCGGCCTTGGTGAGCGCGATGACCTCGGGCTTATCCTCAAGTCCCGCCCCATAGCTATCGAGCTCGCCGCGGACCACGCGCCAGGCCTCGAGCGGCTGTTCGTCCGAGCCGTCGATAAGATGTAGAAGCAGCCGTGTGCGTTCGACATGTCCAAGGAAGCGGTCGCCGATGCCGGCGCCTTCCGCTGCCCCTTCGATGAGCCCGGGTATGTCGGCGACAACGAACTCGCGTCCCTTGTGCCGGACGACTCCAAGCTGCGGCCGGAGCGTCGTGAACGGATAATCGCCGACCTTGGCCGATGCATTGCTGACCGAATTGAGGAACGTGGACTTGCCAGCATTGGGGAGACCGACGAGTCCGACGTCAGCGAGGAGTTTCAAGCGCAGCCACACCCACATTTCCTCGCCCGCGATGCCCGTCTGATGCTGGCGGGGCGCGCGGTTCGTGGACGTCTTGTAGCTGGCGTTTCCGCGCCCACCCATGCCGCCTCTCAAGAACACGAAGCGCTGGCCCGCATCGGTCAGATCGGCAAGAAGCGTCCGCTCTTCGTCGTCGGCGAGGATTTGCGTCCCGACCGGTATCTTGATGACGAGATCGTCGCCGCCCGCTCCGGTCCGGTTCGAGCCCGAGCCCCCTTTGCCGCGCGGCGCCCTGAAATGCTGGGTGTAGCGAAAGTCGATAAGCGTATTGAGGCCTGCGACGGCCTCAAACACGATATCGCCGCCCTTGCCGCCGTCGCCGCCATCGGGGCCTCCGAACTCGATAAACTTCTCGCGCCGGAAGCTTACTGCTCCGGGGCCGCCCGCGCCGGAGCGGACGAAGATCTTGGCCTGGTCTAGAAAATGCATTGGCGCGGAGTTAGGCGATGCGAGCGGCGAGGGGAACCTCGCATTGAATTGGCAGTCTTCTTGACCATGTGAAGGCGATGGTCCCGCTCTCCGTCCTCGATCTTGCGCCGATTACTGAAGGTTCGAACGCAGGGGAGGCTCTCTCACGCTCAGCAAACCTCGCCCGAAAGGCGGAGGCGCTCGGCTACAAGCGCTACTGGATGGCTGAACATCACTCGATGCCGGGCATTGCGAGCGCGGCGACAGCCGTTGCTCTTGCTTATGTCGGAACACAGACCTCGACGATCCGGATCGGCTCGGGGGGCATCATGCTTCCCAATCATGCGCCGCTGATCATCGCCGAGCAGTTCGGTACGCTTGATTCGCTGTTTCCTGGGCGCATTGACCTTGGTCTTGGCCGTGCGCCCGGCACCGACCAGGCGGCTGCTTATGCAATGCGCCGCAATCTGAGCTCCGACGCCAACCAGTTTCCAAGCGATGTTGTCGAGCTGATGGGCTATTTTCGGGGTGATAATGGAAAGGTCCGCGCGGTCCCGGGCGAAGGGTTGAAAATCCCTATCTATATCCTCGGATCGAGCCTCTTCGGCGCGCAACTCGCGGCGATGCTTGGTCTTCCGTACGCCTTTGCGTCGCACTTCGCGCCCCAGATGATGATGGAAGCGGTCCGACTTTATCGTGACCGGTTCGAGCCTTCCGAGCAACTCGACCGTCCGTACGTCATGCTGGGGTTCAACGGCTTCGCCGCGGAAACGGACGAGGAAGCGGCCTATCTGTCGACCTCAATTCAACAGGCATTTGTTGCACTTCGAAGTGGCGCACCGACTGAGCTGCCCCCGCCAAGGGCCGGCTATGCGGACGCACTTCCGCTCGAAGCGCGTGCAATGCTTCAAAACATCTTCTCCTGTTCGGCGGTCGGATCCCCATCGACCGTCCGCCGCCAAGTGGATGCCTTTCTCGAGCGTACTGGCGCCGACGAACTCATCGTCACGTCCCAGATTTACGATGAGGAAGCTCGGCTTCGTTCCTACGAGCTCTTCATGGAGGCCGTATGTCAGCCGGAACTCGTAGCGCCTTCGTAGGACTGCCCGCGCACAATTCCGACCTGCTCCTGGTCAGGTGTGGCTGCGCATCGCCGTTTGGGGATGATGGGGGACGAGGACGAGAGTCCGGCCCTCGACACGCCAGGATTGAAGCCGCGAGAGGAAGTTCATGCCCAGGACGTCGAGGTTCCCGAGTCCCGGTCCGGTCACGATCCTTAAGTTGCGCGCGACGATATTGCCGATCCGGATTTCCCCGACTTCGCCCGTCTTCGCGCGCGCAGCGCCATTAGCCGTTTGCAGGATCACCGGTGCGAGCCCAGTGCCGACGTCGACGCGCGCCGCATGCGCCGTTTGCTCCGAGATTGCGGTCACCGTGGCCCCGCTGTCGATCAGCATGCGTCGGGGGACACCGTTGATCGCCGCGGTGACCCAAAAGTGTCCGTCCGCGGACATGTCGACGTGGAGTTCCTTCCCCGAGACTCGCTGATCGTCGAGCCCGAGCTTCTGCGTGAACTGCGACAGCTCGGGCTGATAGGGAGCCTGTTGGAGAAGAACGAAAATGAGGAAGGCGAGAAGGCCCGCCGAAAAGGCGAATCGAATGATGCGACCGACAAACGGGATCCGCTGCAACGCCATGATGACGAGCGCCGCTGCCAATGCGTACAAGGCCAGGTGCTGCCATTCGGGCGCTGCATGCGGCATCAGACTTTCCACCATCGCATCGGAATTTCGGTCCGATTATAGCCAGCTTCAAGCAGGTCGAACGATTCTCAGGTGAAACGCAAGGCACTTCAGGCTCTTGAGGGCGTTTCTCATATAAATAAGGCTACGGAGCAAATGATGAGCGAACGCATCGTGGCCGTCGGTTTGCTTACCAGACGCGATTTGAACCTGTTGGGTCCAACGTTCGATCGCGTGTGGCCAGTCGAGGAAGCGCCCGCGTTTAACGAACTACTTCGGGCGATCGACGATGCTGACCGTCGGCTCCAGTTTGAGAACCACACCCAGCGAGATTGACGTGTAGCGTTTGGCGAGGTGCTGCGAGCGCAGACTTCGCCGTCAACAGTATCGATATCGGCCAAACGATTGAGCAGCGGCCGCTATTGGGTAACCGCCAGGCTTCATCCGCGCGGGTGCTCGGCCTCGAGGCGATGGCGAAGCCGCTGGGCAGCAAGGTCGCGCGCCGCGTCGCGGGGAAGACCGAGTGCCTCGGCAATTGGTGGTCCAAGAAGGGAATCGCCAAGGGCGTTCAGGACAAGGGATAGCGTGCTTTCGGCGACATGATGGGCTTCATGGCCAACGGCGAGTTGTGAAACGAGGCCGCGGATCGAATCGAGAATCGGGTTCAGTGCATCACGGTTGCCGGTAAGGATCATCCATGCTGCAAGCGCGCCGGCGCCTTCTTTGCCGAAGGCGTCGAAACACTGATCGACGATCACCCGCGCGTCGGTTTCTCCGGCACGAGCCCGTTCGACCGCATCGGCAATGCTTCCGTTGACGGAATCGGCAATTGATTTTGCAAGCTCGCCCTGGAGTCCGGCAGCGGAGCCAAAATGGTGGAGCAAGTTTGCGTGAGTCCGCCCGATCTCGCCCGCGACCGCCTTCAGGGTCACGGCCTGGGGACCCTGTTCAATGAGAAGCTTCCGCGCTGCGCGAAGTGCGGCAGAGCGGCTTTCTTCGGGAGAGAGGCGGGTTCGTCTTATTGACACGTGTGTAAGTTAAACTATCTTGTTCCCATGACTGCGACACTATTGCCGACGCCCAATGACCTCAGCATCACGCCGCGCGACCGTCGTTTTGGCCGTGAGGCCGCCGCGCCGCGGTTGTGGCACGGGGAACGCGTCGAAGCGACTGCTATTTACAACGCGTTATCGACGACTTTTCCCGCAGGAGAAGCCTTCTTCGTCGAAAGCGTGCGCGCGTTCCGGAAGGGAGCGCCTCCAAAGCTTGCCGACGAGATCATGGGTTTCACGACGCAGGAGGCGATTCACAGTCGCGAACATGACGCGTTCAACAAGCGTGCGGCGCAATTGGGATATGATCTCGGAAAGCTCGAGCGACGTGTCGAAGAACGTCTCGCCGTCACAAGAGACAAGCCTCCGATCGTTAGTCTCGCTGCAACCATGGCGCTTGAGCATTTCACCGCAATCCTAGCGCATCAGTTGCTCGCCGATCCGCGCCATCTCGACGGCGCCGACAAGGAAACCGCGGACCTCTGGCGCTGGCACGCAGTTGAGGAAATCGAGCATAAGGGTGTCGCCTATGACACCTGGCTCCATGCCACCCGTGACTGGCCTCGATCGAAGCGCTGGAAGGTCAAGGCGAAGGTGATGCTTTACGTCACACGGAACTTCGTGGTCGACCGGACGGCGGGCGCCCTTGAACTCATGGCGCAGGACGGTGTGACGGGTTCCAAGGCCTGGTTTCTCCTCCTCTGGTACCTCTGGATAAGGCCAGGCATGTTCCGAAAGATTGCCGGGGCCTGGCTCCGATTTTTTCTGCCAGGCTTCCATCCGTGGAACGAGGACGACCGAAGACTTCTGCTCCGCTACGAACCGAGCGCAAATCCTGCGGTACCAGGCGAAAAGAAAGTGCGCAGGGCGGTCTAAACGCTGCTCTAGCGCGTAAAATCGCACTCCTGGAGACCAAGCGGGGCTGGACCGTCGGGGAACGAGAAGGTCCAGATTAGCGCCAGGTCGGAACGTGCCCGATTATCCCGCTCCGTTCCCTGGCGCTTTGCTGAGCGCTTATGCTGCGAGCGCTTCGTCTTCGTTCGTCACTGCAAAACCCGCATCCTGCAGCGCCAGTCGCATCAGCCTTGCCGGCACCTCTTCGCCGCGAGCGCAGCTCATCCGCGGCGCAACGATGCCGAGCGGCTCAAATCCGAGCTTTTCCAGCACTCTTGCCGAAGCGGGATTATCGATGAAGTGCGAGCCTTCGAGATTCCGCAGGCCAAGCGTCCGAGCGATGTCGACAAGCGCCGAGCAGGCCTCGGTCGCATAGCCCCGGCCCCAGTAGGCGCGCCCGATCCAGTAGCCGATTTCGACCGCTCCGGACGGCCGGCGAGCAAGCCCGCAAGCGCCGACAAGCTGCGGCTCCTTGAGACCTCGCTCAAAGATAAGAAGTGCCGGAAGGACGGGGTCGCGCGGGCTTGCAAGAAAGGCTTCGGCATCCTTGACGCAATAGGGCCACGGAACGACGGCAAGGTTGCGAACAATTGCCTCATCGGCAATCGCGGCGGCAAGCGCCGGCGCGTCCTCCGGGAATCCCGGCCTCAGCAGCAATCTTGGCGTTCTCGCGAACATCTCACTTCTCCTTCGGTCCGGTCGACTACTCGCCGCCCGTGACAGTTTCGGGAGAAAGCAAAGAAAAAGGGGAGACCCCTTCCGGGGCTCCCCTTTCTCCCTATTTGGTCTCGATCTTTTCAGATCTCGTCCGGGCCGCCCCTTCGTGGGAACGGTCCCTTTCTGACCGTTCCTATGCTTGGTTCTCGCTAATCGGCATAATGTGCACGTATTTGCGACCAAGCTTGCCGTCGCGAAACGCGACAGCGCCGTTCGTAAGTGCAAAAAGGGTGTGATCCTTACCGATGCCGACGTTGGTCCCCGGGTGCCACTTGGTCCCGCGCTGACGCACGATGATATTGCCGGCGAGGACCGACTGGCCGCCGAACTTCTTCACGCCGAGGCGCTTGCTCTCACTGTCGCGGCCGTTGCGGGACGAGCCGCCTGCTTTCTTGTGTGCCATGACGAAATACAGTCCTGATTACTTGGCCTTCGGGGCCTTCTTGGAGCCGCCCTTAGCAGGTGCAGCATTTTCTGTCGAGGCAGCAGCGGGCTTTTCATTGTCCGCCGTGCTCTTCTTGCCACCCGCCGCCTTGGCCGGCTTCGGGGTGCTCTTTGCCTCGTCGGCGCCGGGCGCGGGGTTCGCGGTCGGCTTGCCGGCGATGTCGCCCGCGCCTTCTTCGGGCGTGATCGCTCCAGCGGGCTTTTCCTTGGGCGCCTTCGCCGCAGCGGCCTTGGCCGGCTTTTCTTCCTTCTGATCGCCGATCGCGACGATCTTCAGGATCGTGTGCTGCTGGCGATGACCCTTCTTGCGCCGATAATTGTGCCGACGCCGCTTCTTGAACACCGTGACCTTGTCGGCCTTGGCCTGGGCGATAATCTCCGCCGCGACGGTCAGGCCATCGGTCGACTTGAGGCTGCCGCCATCTCCGGCGAGCAGGACGTCACCCAAGGTGACGCGGTCGCCCGCATTGCCGTCAAGTTTCTCGACGACGATCTTGTCTCCCGGGGCGACGCGATATTGCTTGCCGCCCGTGCGCACGACTGCGAACATTGGCTCTTCTCTTCTTCCCGTAGAAATCCGGTCCCGCGCGCGTGTGGGCGCAAAACCCTTAGGCCGCGCGGAAAGCGAGCCGCCTATGTTAGTGTCCCGCAGGTGTCAACCGCGGGACGGCCACCAGGCCTTGTTTCACGAACGTTTCCACGACGGCCAGGCGATCGTCACCGGAACTCAGTGGCGACGGCTCCGGTGCGCGAGTGTCGGTAATAGGCTCGGAAGAGGTTGCGAACTTTAAAGGTAGCGCGTCACTCTTCGCTGGTGTCTCGACTGCTTGGTGTCGCGGATTGCTATTCCGCCTAGACGGCGAACGGACTCTGTCGCGAAAAACCAGTCACCGTCGGCGCGGACTTTGCGAACCTCGATCGATCAGTTCGTGAGATCGGGCCGGAGATGATAGCGGCCGTCCTCTAGGCGATCGAACATGGTCATGATCGCGGGATGGCCCACGGGCTCCTCGCTCTCGTCGACCACCAGGTTCTGCTGACTGACGTAAGCGAGGTAGGTCGTCTCGGCATTCTCGGCCATCAGGTGATAGTAGGGCTGCTCCTTCGAGGGACGCAGCGCCTCGGGGATGGCTTCGTACCATTCCTCGCTGTTGGCAAAGACCGGATCGACGTCGAAGATCACGCCTCGAAAATCGAAAATCCGGTGCCGGACGACATCGCCAAGGGCGAAGCGGGCAACCGGCATGTCGATCTTCGGTGTCATCTTGGAGGAAGAACGTTCGAAAGGTTCAAAAGGGGTCATGCATACTATCTAGGCAACCCCGATGCCCGCTGCTAGAGCGCCGCCTCCGACCGCAGCCGGCATCTTGTCCGGCCAGCGCTTCCTTAATCCGCGGAGAGGTGGCTGAGTGGTCGAAAGCACCGCACTCGAAATGCGGCGTGCGGGCAACCGTACCGTGGGTTCGAATCCCACCCTCTCCGCCACCTAGTCAGGTGTACGTTCTTGAGACATGGGTCACAGAACGTTCCTAAGACATGGGTAACAACCTCGTGCCGAACGGGTTGTCGATGGTTTGCAGCGTTTTTTGCTCCAAGTCGATGTATCCAAGATCGTAGGTGAGGAACGAGACGAGCC
>DASZBO010000130.1:0-25618 GCA_035944075.1 Sphingomicrobium sp. | reverse complement strand
CGCCGCAGGGACGCGCGCGGGACGACCTGCCATTTATCTTCGCGATCGAATATGCGTGGGCCGGCCTCTCGGAGAAGGCGATCGACATGCTCGATCGAGCGCTCGCCGCGAAGTCCCTTTACTGGCCAACAACGCTTCCGTTCGGATCCTCGCCCTTCCCCCGTGCGGTGCGCGAAAGCCCCCGTTACCAGGCGCTCTGGAGTCGTGACCCCGGCCTCGTCCAGCTCATGCGCAACCGCCGCTTGGCCCTCGAGGAGCGGCAGATGGCCGGGTTCACTCTGGACGGGCGCAAAATCGTACCGACGCTACCCGTCGCCCTCGTCCGCCGCGTGCAAGCCGCTCTGAAATCGCGGCGCGGTTAGCGACGCCCCGCGTTCAACAGTTCAATCCGTGCGGCTCTTATGGAAGGCCCGCATCAACATAGAAATCGCTGGCCCCCGGACACTAAGGTACTGCACACACGGACCTTCGACCGTATCGCGGAACAGGAAGCCGTCCCTGCGATTGTCGCCCAATGGATCTCACACCGGTAGAGGCCGAAAATTCGGCGACGATGAGCAGCAAGCTCAACTGGCTTCGAGCCGGCGTCCTTGGCGCAAACGATGGCATCGTTTCGACGGCTTCGATCATCTTCGGAGTTGCTGGCGCAGCCGCGGGCCGGTCTACGCTTGTCCTCTCCGGCATTGCCGCCATTGCCGCGGGAGCCATGTCGATGGCGACGGGTGAATTTGTATCGGTGTCGAGCCAGAAAGACGTCGAAGAAGCCGAACTTAAGCGCGAGAAGGCTGACCTTGAACGCGACCCTCTGGGAGAGTTTCGGCAGCTTCGCGAGATACTCAAAAAGCGTGGCATCGAACATGATCTCGCACACCAAGTCGCGCGGCAGCTGAGCGATGAGGATGCTCTTTCCGCTCATGCCAACCTTGAGCTTGGAATCGATCCTGATTCAGTGGCAAATCCATGGCACGCGGCTTCTGCGTCGATGATCGCCTTCACTGTCGGTGGGCTCATCCCTTTGATGGCCGTTATATTCTCGCGAGATGACCTTGCCGTCTGGGTATCAGGCGCGGCTGTTGCCTTCGCACTGCTGCTTTCCGGATCCATTTCCGCCTGGCTGGGTGGCACTTCTTTCGCGAAGTCGATTACACGCACCGTCATAGGCGGGCTTCTGGGAATGGCGATCACATTTGGCGTCGGACGTATCGCGGGAACGCATGTCTAGCCGAATGGCGACACGTTGCAGTTTCTGAAAACGGCACGAGCTAACGTTATGTCGCTTCGTTTCGTCATTTCCTGTCGGAACAGGGGAGTCTCAGATCCAGCGTCGCCAAAAAGCGAGAGCGACGATCCCGAGGGAGACCGCAATCATTGCGCCCGTCACGATTGAGAAGCCGGCGAAGCCCGAGTGGGCGATCGGCGTTTCGAAGTTCATCCCGAAAATTCCGGCGACCGCGCCGATCACGCCGGTAATGACGGTCGCGATTGTGAGGACCTTGAGGAGCTGATTGGTATCTTGTGCGACACGGCTCGCATAAAGCTCGAAGCTTCCGATCACGGTTTCTCGCGCGCGAGCAATGTCGTCCTCGAGGCGTTCGAAAACTCGATTCACCTCCACCAGGAATTCGCGATCCGTTTCGGACACGTGCGCAAGAAAATCCGGATTTATCAAGCCGTGAATGACGGTTCGCTGATCCGTGAGAACGGACCGCAAATTCGATAGACGCCGTCGGAGCGCTGCAAGCGAGCTCAGAGGCGAACGCTTTTCCCGAGAACGCAGGATCACGTCATCGAGTTTGTCGATGGCAAGATCGACGCCGGCAATTTCTTCACGAAAGCTGTCGAGGTGCCGCATCAGCAGGGCGGCCATGAACGCCGTCGACGTCATTCGGCCCTTCAAGGTCTCCCCTTGATCCGCCTCGATGAATTGATCGAAAAAGGCCGGCCGGTCTTCGCTTTCCGTTAGCACCCAGGATCGTCCGATCGCGAAGCGC
This sequence comes from Sphingomicrobium sp., assembly GCA_035944075.1. Lineage (GTDB taxonomy): Bacteria > Pseudomonadota > Alphaproteobacteria > Sphingomonadales > Sphingomonadaceae > Sphingomicrobium. Next base: position 23,627 of record DASZBO010000130.1, on the reverse strand, counting down.
AACGTCGAATCCGAGCCGCCGCGGAGCGGAATCGCGAACCGGTAGAAGTTATCGAAAATCTCAAGCCGGCCTACTCCGCGGGCAGGTCCAAGCGCGGTTGCAAGCTCCTTCGGCAGGGCCGCAGAGCCGGGGGCGGTCACATCGACCCACAACAACTGATCGCTGGCGAGTTTATCGACATCGATGTCTTCGAGCTGCACACTGCGATCGTGGCCCGCGGCATCATAGAGTATGCAGCGCAATTTCTCGTGCCCGTTATCCGACGATCGGCTGCTCATGGGACGAGCCCCGGCGCCACTCACCCGCTGCTACAGTAACGAAGGCAGGGAACATTTGGCGGGGCTGCGACGATGGCAGCTCGACCTTCCGGATGTACGCTCATCATTTGCGCCGGCGCTTACTTGGTCTTCGCGGCCTTCGCCTTCGCATGGTGGTGTCCGATTGCACATCCAGCGGCGGCGCCGACCTTTCCGTGGTGCCCCGCGAGATGACCTGCAAGCGCACCTCCTGCGGCTCCCTTAAGGCAGCCTTTGGCGTTCGCGGCGACTGGCGAAACAAGCAAGGCAATCGCGGAAACGACTAGAGCGGAATTTTTCATCTTCGGATCCTCCCGTTTTGTCCCGCTCAACTGCTAATCGGATACAAAGTTGCGTCTTTTTGAGCTCGGATTCCGCGACTGCTCATTACGGACCCTAGAAAGCGGCTTGTTGTGTGGGGACGCCGAGGGTTTCAGAAGGCAATCCAGGCAAACTTCGGGGCTCATCGTTGTCCGATGCGGTCGCAGCGCCAAGCTCGTTGTTGCGGCTTTGATCGCTAGAGTCAGACTTTAAGACGATCACCCTCACGAGCCACCAGCGAGTAGAGTGCAGGCATCAAAAAGATGATGATGAGGAGGCAGGTTACGAGGCCTCCGACAATGACCACCGCAAAAGGCCGCTGGGTGTCCGTGCCCACTCCGGTTGCAACCGCAGCGGGGAGAAGGCCAAGTGCCGCGACAAGGGCAGTCATCATGATGGGCCGGAGCCTCAGGATCGCACTTTCTCTAACCGCATCCGGCAGTGACATGCCGCCCAGGCGAAGCTCGTTCGCGTAGGAAATGTAGACGAGCGCAGTCTGCACGGAGACTCCGAATAGCGCGAGGAAGCCAATGCCGGAGGACACCGAGAACGGAGTCCCGGTGATCCACAGCGCCAGTATGCCCCCGACCGGCGCCGACATGAGCACGCCGATGAGGGCTATGCCTGGGAATTTGAAGTTCCCGTAAAGGAAAAAGAGCAGCAGGAATATGAGGAGCAGCGTGAGTGGCACGATCGTCATCAATTGCGCGCGTGACGCCGTGTATTCGCTATATTCCCCACCCCAATCAGTCCGGTAGCTTTGCGGCAGGTTCACCTTTCGCGAAACTTGCGCCATGGCGTCCTGAACGGCGCTCGCGAGGTCGCGTCCCTCGACGGAGAATTGCACGCCGATGAAGCGGCTGTTGTTCTCGTGATAAATAAACGACGCGCCGTTGCTGATCGAAATGTCCGCGAGATCCTTCAGCGGAATTCGCTGGCCGCCCGGTGTCGCGACCAGGATGTTGCCGATTGCAATCGGATTGTCGCGATACTGCCCCTGAAGGCGTACGAGGAGGTCGAATTCCTTTTCCTGCTGGACGACCTGCGTTGCGACGTCTCCGCCGATCGCGGTCTGAACAAGGCCGTTTACGTCGTCGACGTTTATTCCGTAGCGTGCGATCTTCGCGCGATTGATTTTGATCGTGAGACTGGGTTGGCCAAGTTCCCGAACCAGGGTCACGTCGTGGATTCCGCGCACATGCTCGAGTACCGCCTTAACTTCCTTGCCTTTCTGCTCGAGCGTGTTGAGGTCAGGCCCGAACACCTTCACCGCGAGCGCGCTCTTGAGACCCGTTTCGGCCTCGTCGACCGCATCCTCAGCCGGCTGTGTGTAGTTGAAAGTGATGCCAGGGAATGTTTGCAGCTTTTCGTTAATCGCGGCGATCAATTGTGCCTTGTCGTGGATTGATCCGTGCCACTGGGCATAGGGCTTCAACCCCACGTAAAATTCTGCGTTGAAGAATCCTGTCGCATCGGTGCCGTCGTCGGGTCTCCCATGTTCGGATCCGACAACGGTTACCTCGGGAAACGAAGCGATGATCGAACGAATTTGTGGAACGATCTTCGCGGATTGATCGAACGAAATCGTGTACGGCATGGTTGCGCGCACCCACAGCGCGCCTTCATCGAGATGCGGCATGAATTCGGCGCCTACGTTCGCAAACAGCAGCAAGGACGCAAGAAGAAGCAAGGCCGAGGCGCCAATTGTTGCGCGGGGACGCGCAAGGCAAGAATCGAGTCCTCGCACATAAGCGGAGCGAATGCGCTCGAAAATCGCATTGCGTCGCTCGCGCACTCCACTTCGCATCAGCCATGAGCAAAGGACTGGAAGAAGCGCCAGCGTGACGACGAGTGATCCGATGAGCGCGAAGATCATGGTATCGGCCATCGGCTTGAACAGGACGCCGGAAGGTCCCGACAGCACATAGATGGGAAGGAAGCTTACGGCGATCACGATCACTGAATAAAATAGCGGACGGTCAACCTCCGCCGCCGCATCGCGGATGATTGCGATGAGATCGCCGGGCCGTTCCTCACTTTCGGCGAGACGGCGATAGATATTCTCCACCATGATGACGGCCGCATCGACGAGGATGCCAAAGTCGATTGCGCCGATTGATAGGAGGTTCGCCGACGCGTTTTGCAAGTCAAGGCAGGCGAACGCAAACAGCAACGATAATGGGATTGTGACTGCGACGATCAGGCCGGAGCGTATGTCGTAAAGGAAGAAGATCAGTACGACGATTACCAGCAGCATTCCGCGCAGGAGATTGTTTTCGACGGTGCGTACCGTCTCGTGCACGAGATCAGATCGGTCGTAGAAGGGAACGACCTTCACGTCTTTTGGAAGGATGCTGCTATTGAGCTCGCGGGTCTTGGCTTCGACACCTTTTAAGACGTCCTGCGTCTTGTCGCCGGTACGAAGCATGATGACGCCTTCCACGGCATCATTCTGCCGGTCGATACCGAACTGGCCGAGGCGGGGCGCGATACCGAGGGTAACCTCACCAACATCCTTGACGAGAGTTGGAATGCCATTGTGCACGGCAACGACCACGTTTCCGATGTCTTCCGGCGTCGACAGGCGGCCAAGGCCCCGGACATAGTAGAATTGCCCGCCCTCGGAGTAGAACCCCCCGCCCCCGTTTCCGTTGTTTGCCGCAAGGGCGCTCTCCACCTGCTGCGGGGACAGCCCGGCACCTGCAAGGCGGTATTGGTCGAGCAACACCTGATACTGCATCGTGCCGCCGCCAAATCCGGAATCGTCGGCCACGCCCCGAACCGACCGGAATTGCGGCTCAACCGTCCAGTCTTCGAATGTCTTAAGCTCGGTCGGAGAGCGGTCGGGACTTTGGAGCGTGTAGCGGTAGATCAGTCCGGACGGAGAGGTAAGCGGACTGACGGATGGCGTTACACCCGCAGGCAGGCTCAGGGAGCCGATCCGGTTGAAAACCTCCTGGCGCGCGAATTGGCGATCCGTCGCCTGATCGAATGTAATGTTCACATCCGACAACGCGTACAACGAGACAGAACGAACGTTATCTTCCCTCGGAACCCCGTTCATTTCGCGTTCGATTGGGACCGTGATCAGCCTCTCCACCTCCTCGGCCGAATGACCGGGCCACTGGGTGATGATTTCAACCTTGGGCGGAGAAAGATCGGGATAGGCATCAACCGGTAGTCGGCTCCACGCGTGCACACCGGCGCCGACCAGCAGTATCGTCAAAAATGCGACCAGAATTCGCTGCTCGAGGCTAAGCGCTACGATGCGATTGATGAACGATGAGCCGCTCTGCGGCGGCTCGTTCCGATCGTCGCTCATTGGCTCTGCATGAACTGCAGAAAGATCGCGCCATCGGCGACGATCCGGTCGCCGCTCGCAAGGCCGTTGGTCACATCGTAATGTTGACTGTCGCGATAACCGAGCGTGACGTGGCGTCGCGCAAAGCTTCCATCCGGAAGCGCGGCATAGACGAATGGAAGGTTTTCATCGTCGCGCAGGACCGCCGAAACGGGCACGAACAAACCCGTTCTCGTTTGCCCCGACTCAATCGAGACATCGACATACATCTGCTTCTTGAGCAGGCCACCGGGATTGGGCGCAACGATGCGTGCGACGACTGCGCGCGTGTCCGGATCAACCGATGCGCCGATGTTTTCAACCATACCGCGGAATGGGCCCGTGCCATTTCCGGGGTTGATCGATGCTGCGTCATGCACGCCGATTGAGCCAAGATCACTCGGGGAGATCTGGGCAAGCACCCAGACTTGCGAAAGGTTTGCTACGGTAAACGCGGGAGTGCTCCCAGCCTGAAGCAGTTGACCGGGAGTGATTTGCTTTTGAACCACGATGCCGGAGACGGGTGCCCGGATCGTTCCGGCAAGCCCCGCCGTCGAACTTCCTGCCATCGACTTTGCGATTGTGCCGCGGTCGACGCCCAATGCTAGCAGGCTCTGGAGTGCCGCCACCCGGTCCGCTTCCGCGCTTGCGGCGTCCGTCTGCGCCTGCGCGGCCTCGCGCGCGGAGATGCCGTTGTGAGCAGCGAGGTCTCGGTCTGCCGTAGCGAGCTTTCTGGCGTTGGCAGCCGTGACAACGGCCTTGCGATAAGCCCCGATTGCTGTCGCGTAGTCGGAGGACTCTACCAGCGCTAGTGGCTGACCTTTCGAGACACGCTGACCAAGATCGACGAGGATTCGGGTCACGGGTCCGCTGAAAGGCGACAGGATAGAAGTCGCTTGGTCGTTGTCGAAATCGACAGTTCCTGGCGCATCGATATTCTGGCGGTATGCGACCGGTGTGACGGTGTAGAGTTGGATGTGCGCGCGTTGCGACTTCGACAGACGCACATTCGCGACCGTGGCATTGGCGCTGCTGTTCTCGTCCGAAGAAGACGAGCAAGCGGAAATCGAGGCGAACGCGAGGATCGCGAGCGCGAGGGTCCGAATATCGCGCCTACCGCGCATTAGTCGCAACCATCAAATCGGGTCTGTGCCACCATCCACCTCCCAGTGCCTGGAACAACGCCGCGGTATCGGTGAACCGATCCGCCTCGGCCTGAACGAGACTGAGGCGCGCTTGCTGGTATGCCTGGTCGGCGTTCAGCACCGAAAGATAGGCAGCGTAGCCGTCCTTATATTGCAGCCGCGCGAGGTCGAGACTGGTTTTGGCAGCATCGGTCGCAGCAGCGGTGGCCTTCAGCGTCTCCGCGTCGTGCTTCAATGCCGCAAGGGTATCAGCGACATTCTGGAAAGCCGTGAGGACGGTGCCGCGATACTGTTCCGCTGTTTGCTTATAGGCTGCGCGCGCGCCGCGCTCTTGATGGAGGCGCGTACCGCCATCGAAGATAGGCGCGAGCAGAGCCGCGCCGATGTTCCAGAAGCCGGTGCCCGGTCCAAAGATCTGGCCGAGTGCAAGGGCATTGCTGCCGGCGTTGGCGGTGAGCGTAATATTGGGGAGTCGGTTCGCGGCAGCGACGCCAATTTGGGCGTTAGCCGCATGCATGTTGGCTTGCGCCTGCAGTACGTCCGGCCGCTGCTCGACGAGCGCCGAGGGAAGGCTGAGTGGCAGATTGGAGGGAAGCGCAAAGCTTGCGAGCGTAAGCGTCTCGCTCGGCATCTGGCCAGGATAACGGCCGGCAAGGTCCGCAATGAGATCGTTCTGCTGATCTCGCTGTTTGAGCAATGGCGGAAGCGATGCTTCGAGCTGCGCCAATTGCGCCTTCTGCGCGACGACGTCGGTACCCGCCACATATCCTTTGGATTGCCGAAATTGCTGCAGGCTGAGGATCTGCCGGTTGATACCGATCAGTTCGTTCGTCGTCGCGATCTGATCTTCAAGAGAGGCTTTCTTGATGACTGCCTGAACGAGGTTGGACGTGAGGGTGATGTCCACCGCGATCATCTGATAGCGGCTTGCCTGTTCCTGCGCAGCGGCGGCCTCGACGGTCCGCTTGTTAAGCCCGAACACGTCGGGGACGTAGGATACGCTCAGCTGAGGCGTGATGAGCGAATAGCTCGAGGAATTATTAGCGGGTATGGGCGCGAGCGTTGCCGATGGATCCTTCTGCCGCGTAGCATTCGCGCCCGCGCTGACTTGCGGCATATAAGCGCCCTTTTGGGCACGCGTCGCTTCGTGCGCGACAAGCAAGGCTGCCTGGGCGGCCTTGAGATCCGCGTTGTTGGCAAGCGCCTGCTGGATAAGTGCGTTCAGCTGCCTCGAATGGAACAACGTCCACCAGTCAGCCGGGATGTCCGCGCCAGTGATGAATTGCTGCGCTCTGCCGCCAGGCACCCCCGGGGTCGCGACCGTCGTCTTAGGCTGGTTCGCGGTATAGCTCGCCACCGCGGGCGGAGCCGGAGGAGTGAAGTTTGGACCAACAGCGCACGCGCTAGCGACCAACGGAAAAACGCCCATCGAGGCAAGTCGACGATATGGCATAAATATGCGTCTCTGACTTCTGTTGGTGCGGTCCGCGGGTCCGGGCATGTTATGCGATAATATTACATCACAGAGTTGGCGAAGCGCTGCCTTCGTGAAAAAACCTGCAGGAGGCAAATTACATCGGAGTAATGGTCGACGATGCACTTTCCCTCGCCACAGCTGCGAGCCGAAATGCATGGGCCAAATGACAGGAAGCTGAACCTTGAGGCATATTTCCATCGTTCATCTGGTGTCCGGAGGACGGATCAGTCGCCAGCCCCGGTTCAGCCATTACGTCAAACCCAAACACAAAGTCGTGCAGGAATGCTGCACTGACCTCTATCGCGAACAACGAACTGAAGCAGCGGCTGTATACTGAGCTCTCGTTAGCAGCGAATTGCTCCGGGGACGTTTGCCGCGCGGACGTCGCTGTAGATTACTGAGCACAATTCATCAGTTCATGCGGATCCAAGCGCCTAATTGAAATGCCGCAAACCCACTAAATCGCCATCGAGCCAAGGAAAAGCGTTCGGAACTCAAGGGCCGCCTCGCCTTGAGGCTACCGAAAGCAAGAAAGGATCGAAGGATGACGAGTCCAGCCTCGCCGATGCGTGCGCCTTGGGGCGACATCGCACAGCATCTCACCGAGATCAGCGATCGCATCCTGTTTGGTGACGTTTGGCAACGGCCGCAGCTCAGCCCACGTGACCGCAGCTTGGTCACCGTGGCCAGCCTCGTTGCGCTTTACCGCAGCAACGAGCTCCCCTTCCACCTCAGGAAAGCGCTCGAGAACGGCGTCACGCGCGAAGAAATCATCGAGGTGATTACGCACCTGGCGTTCTACTCCGGCTGGCCAACAGCCAGCACTGCGGTCGGCATAGCGCGCCAGGTATTTGCCGAGACAGAAATAGCTCCTGGCGAAACCAGGGAGTGACAACACGCAGGTGAAACGCGCTGCCAATATTTCTTCCGGCCTAAGGTATCGGCGATGGCCCTGTGCTGAATTGGGTTGAGCTTGAGCTCGGTCACTCGGCGGAAAAGGCCGAGGCAATCCGCGTAATCAGGACTGCGATTGAAGGCAGAGTGGCACCAGTGACGAACGATACTGTTGAACACGAGCCTCGAGGGTTCGCCGTCCGCTTTGTCAAAAGAATAATGGAGACATCAAATGCAAATACGTGAACTCGGTCGCAGCGGCCTCAACGTCTCGGCGATCGGCCTTGGCTGCATGGGCATCAGCTTCAGCTACGCAACAAAGCTGTCGAAGGAAGATGGTGTCAGGCTGATCCGCGACGCGGTCGAACGAGGAATCACCTTCTTCGATACAGCTGAAGTTTACGGTCCGTTCGATAATGAGGAAGTGGTCGGCGAAGCACTACGCCCGATCCGAGACCAGGTCGTGATCGCCACCAAGTTTGGCTTCGACATTGACCCAGAGACCCGGGAGAACCGTGGGATAGACAGCCGTCCCGAACGGATCCGGCAGGCGGTCGAAGGCTCGCTGAAGCGGCTCGGCATTGAGACCATTGATTTGCTCTATCAACATCGTGTCGATCCCAAAGTGCCAATCGAGGATGTTGCAGGCACCGTTCGCGAACTCATCGCGGAGGGCAAGGTCAAGCATTTTGGCATGTCGGAACCGGGCGTTAAGACGCTTCGCCGCGCCCATGCTATCCAGCCCGTCACGGCACTTCAGAACGAATATTCGCTGTGGTGGCGCGCCCCGGAAACGAATGGCATCCTTGAGGCGTGTGACGAGCTCGGCATCGGCTTCGTGCCCTATTCGCCGCTCGGCAAGGGCTTCCTCACCGGCGCGCTCAATAAGGACACGCCGCTCGCTGCCAATGACTTCCGCAGCAACGTGCCGCGCTTCCAAGCCGATGCGATGGAAAAGAACCAGGCGTTCGTCGACCTGCTGAAAAAGGTAGCGGACAAAAAGGGTGCTACGCCGGCGCAGATAGCCCTCGCATGGTTGCTGGCGCAGCGGCCGTACGTTGTTCCCATTCCCGGCACGACCAAGCTTCACCGGCTCGAGGAAAACATCGGCGCAGCAAGCCTTGAACTTACGGCGGCCGACCTGCGCGTGATCGATGAAGGCGCGTCACACATTAAGGCCGAGGGTGAGCGTTATGCTCCCGCTCAGATGGCCATGGCCGGTCGGGAAGCGCCCGAAAAAGCTGAAGCATAAACGAGGGGAAGAACAATGCGCGCAACCATCATGCACAAGGCGCACGACGTGCGCATCGAGAATGTCCCGGACGCGGCGATCAAGGAACCGACGGACGCCCTAATCCGGGTTACGCGCGCGTGCATCTGCGGAAGCGATCTATGGCCGTACAACGATCTGCCGGGAACTCCCGGCGGTCGCCCCATGGGTCATGAGGCTATTGGTATCGTCGAGGATATCGGCCGCGACGTGAAGACGCTGCAGCGAGGGCAATTGGTCGTGATGCCGTTCGCCTTTTCAGACGGCACCTGCACCTTCTGTCGCGATAACGTGCAGACATCCTGCGTCCATGGCGGGTTCTTCGGAAGCCCCGATGTTGGAGGCGCACAGGCGGAAGCTTTGCGCATCCCACAGGCAGACGGGACCCTCTATGCGCTTTCGGTGGGCGAAGACGATGCGCTTATGCCGTCACTGCTCACTCTATCGGATGTGATGGGTACCGGACATCACGCAGCCGTCCATGCACAGGTCGGTCCCGGCCGGACGGCAGCGGTCATCGGTGATGGCGCTGTCGGTCTTTGCGGAGTCATAGCGGCGAAGCGGCTTGGCGCAGAGCAGATCATCATCATGGGCCGCCACCAGCAACGGATCGCGCTCGCAACGGCATTCGGCGCCACGGACGTCGTAAGCGAACGTGGAGCGGAAGCGGTCGAGCGGGTTCGCGAACTTACTGGCGGCTTTGGCGTCCATTCGGTTCTCGAGTGCGTTGGCGCCGAGCCCGCAATGGAGACGGCGCTTGGTATCGTTCGCCCCGGGGGAGCAATCGGCCGCGTCGGCGTGCCTCATTACGGACCAGTCGATATCGCGGGATCGGTTTTCTACCATAACGTGACCGTCAGTGGCGGACCAGCGCCGGTGCGGGCCTATATCGATGAACTGCTTCCCGACGTCATGGAGGGACGGATTGAGCCGGGTCGCGTGTTCGATCGCACCGTCGGTCTGGACGGCGTTCCCGACGGCTACCGCGCGATGAATGATCGCGAGGCGATCAAGGTGATGGTGCGTCCGTAGGCTCTCCGTTCAGCTGATCAAAAGACGCAAACACGAAGGGCAGCTCCATGTCACAGGTCATCGTCGTCGGAGCCGGATCTATCGGCTTAGCCAACGCGCTCCGGATCGCCGGTATGAAAGTCGCCCTCGCTGGCCTCCGGCAGAATTGATTGGGGCATTAGGCCGCAAGGCGTTCTCGACGCTTGCAGACATTCTGCTGGTCGTACTCCACCTTACGTGACAGGATGCAACCAATGGATGATCCTGATGCACCCGAGCAGGAGGCCCTGTTCTACATCGAGGGCCCGGACGAACGTGGCTGCATCTGGATTCACGGCGCAAGTTCGCGTTCACCGTGGATGCGGAACTTGGGAAGAACGGACAAAGTTGCCGAGGTGCTATCTCAGTGGCTTAATTCGATCGATTACGACGATAGCGGCGGATGGCCGCCAGTGCTTTAGAACGGCGCTTTTCAACTGACACCGACGACGGAGACGCAATGACCAGACTAACTCGCCCAAACCCCGTACTTACTGAGATGAACGAACAGCGTGAGCAGCTCGCGATCGAGCTCAGCCTTCTCGCTCACTCTGAAACACCTGATCACGCCGAATTAAGTGCTCTTCGACGCAAGCTCGAAAGCGCGGAACGCCGGATCGCAGGTTACAAGCCATCAGAGGGTTAGGCCGAGAACGATCTCGCTGCCGAGCCTGCGAATTCGGTCAAAATCGTCAGTTCGAACGAACCAACGGCTGATGCGTTGAAGCTCCGTGAAGAACGGAGGAACACCATGGATGATCATGACATGCAAGACGATGCTCGGACCGGTATCGACGAGGATCGCACCGAAGGCAGCATGAAGCAGATGGGTGGCGAACTCAAGGAAGGCGCGGGTAAGCTGTTTGGTGACGAGAAGTTGAAGAGCGAAGGAAAGGCCGACCAAGCCGAAGGAAAGGTTCAGAACGCTTGGGGCAGCATGAAGGACAAGGCGCGCGAAACTTTTGGTGAAAGCGGCGACAACGATCGCTGATCGGCGATATGTTTTCGGGAAGGCCCAGCTCTGCGCTGGGCCTTTTTTTATGCCTCCATGGCGGCGAGTTCGGTACACGACTCATAACGCTCGTGGAACCATTTCGCCCTGATCCGATTATCATGTCCACAACAGCCGTGAAGGAGGTTTGTATGCGTTCGATGTTGCTGTGGCTTATCGGCATTCCGATACCGATAATCCTCCTACTTGCCCTGTGCACCCATCATTTCTGATCAGCTTGGAGTAGCAAGATGGACACACTCGATTGGGTGATCATCGCAGTCGGCGCCTTCGTTGCTCTCGTTGTCGCGGTTTCCGCATATGAGAGTGAGAAGCGCCTCGATCGAATTATCAAGCTGTTAGAGAAGCAGCCATAGGAAGAGCCGCAGCAGCGCTTTTGGTTGCTGGTCGCGCAATTTCGCATTGGGTGATCCTCGACGATGGCGGACTTTCGGAACTCGCAAGGCAAAAGCTGCCGGAATATTAGCGACGTTCCGTTCGATGCCGGGGAGAGCCAGCAACCGGGCGGTTCGCGCCGCAGCGGCATGCGGTGAGTACAAGGGGCGCGGCTAGCAGATCGAGAAAAAGGCGTCTCTCAAGTCCTCTGCGCGTGTCTCGGGTCAACTAAGCCCCCATCACGCGTGTCAGTGGTGCGAACGCGAGCTAATCAGGCGCGCGACGCTGTTTGCTTTCCCAAAGGGAAAAGCGCTTTGAACCCCTGACCCCAAATCAAAGCGTGTGCCATCCTGGTCAGCCGCGATTTGCCCACGCTCCAGATTCTGCAATTGCGCGACGAGGCCTTCATAATGATGTGCCAGTTTGAGGTGGGCGAAAGCGCCTTCGGCAGTAATCGCGACAGCGGCAAGTTCCCGTTCCTGACGCGCTCGCCGGATGTAACCACCTATGGCTGCTGCGCCATGATCTTCTAGCAGAGTACGCAACTTATCCGCTCCCGGAATTCGAAAACTAGCGAGCGGTTACAACAGCTTGTCTGCAGGCCCCTCGGTCACATCAACTCAACGGTTAAAAGTTTGTTTCCCATTGTCAGACTATCGCTTGGGAATGAGCGGACGTTGCGACTTTCAGGCAACAGGGCTTTGCTGGTGCTCGTAATTATCGGCTTCGCTGCACACCGGGCGTAAAGAGTTTCCGAGTACATTTGATATCGGTCGCCTCGGCGACTCCCGTAACGTTATCCGTTGGAGGGGAGCGATGAAGCCGTATATTCTTGGTGCGATATGCGTGTGGTTTGTCTGCGGCATCTTCGGGGCCGTCATGCTGGGTCAGCAACGCGTCGACGTCGCGACTATCGCCGGAGGGCCAATCACGTTCTGGAACGGTCTCAATAAGCCGGTGAACGACTAATCTCAGAGAGCGACGGGCTCGCCGATCGGCGAGTACGGCGGTCGACTGACTTTCGCGCGATCTTGTTTGTTGCGGCAGTCACCCCACGTAGTGAACATTACGCATTCTGCGCGGCAAGCCGTGCGTGACTGAGGACCTTCGCGTTCCCGCTTGCTCAAGCAGGAGAACAGCATGTCCTTCCTCAAACCACTCTTGGTCAACGCTGATGGAAGGGCTGCCCGCTATACTGACCAGCGCGTCGTTTTTCATGACCCTTTTACGTTAGGGTGCTCGCCGAACCTCTATCCAGCGGGGACGTACCTGGTCGAGACGGAGCACTGTGCGTATGAAGGCAATGAGCACACGGCGCATGTTCGCACCTCCACCGTTCTTGTCCTCCCCACGGCTTCAGGAACGCGAGACCTGCACGTCAGTGGTTGCGAGCTTGATGCGGCGCTCAGCGCTGATGCACAGCATGAAAACGCGAGCGATCCGAATGAAAATCCCGACCGAGGGCAAGCGGACGGGCAATCGAAAAAATTGTCTAGTTGGGAAAATGCTGCGTCCGACGATCGATCCTCGCTCTTTGCAGCTTGCGATCCGACAGCTGGCCCATGGTTCCGACGTAATGCCGCCGCGCGCGGCGTCGCATCCGAATCGTTCTGTCGAACGTTGTACGAGAAATGATGAAAGAGAATTGCGCGTGTATCGAAAGAATGTCTTGGACTGGATGGAGATCGGAGCGGAGACGGCCATGCTCGGCCTGGAATCGGCAGGCGTTGTTGGCCTGAGATTGGCCAGCGCTGCCGCCGGCGGCCCACAGGCAGCCGACGAAGCGTGGCGGATGTGGTCGGAGAAGGTCATTGCGCTGTCCGAATTGCAGACCCGCGCCCTTACCGGGTCGCTGGGGTCAACACCCGCGGGAGCGGCCAAGGCAACGCTGAAACATTACCGGCGGAAGGTTGCGGCCAATCGACGGCGGCTTGGAAATCCTTAGCCATTTCGTTTCCCGAGCGGCTAGAACTACGCAGCAACAGTAACAAATAGTATCGGAGCGAGGCGGTCTGCTGCTCCCAGCTCCGCGCCTCGTCCGCACGACCTACTTGCAATTTTGCGTTCGCGAACCGAACGCGCTCAGGACTGTCGATCCATTCGACCCGGAGCGCGCACCCATCGCTTAATCATCGGACCGACCGTCGAGTTCGTCGAGGATGCGCTCCGTTTCCGAGATAAGCCGAAGCCTTTCCTGTTCACGGATCCCAGCCTTTGCCAAGCCGCCAGCCAAGACCGACGCCGCTTCTTCGGTGGAGATCATCCGCAATCGTCGATCAATGATCTTCAGCCTCGCAAGGATATCCTCATCATTCATGATGACTTCCATGTCGGTCACTTCCCCCGGTTCGGACGCCGGCCGGTCGTAGGTTGTGGAAAGTCTTGCGCCGGGAACCGGCGTGTTCCGCTTTATGAAGGCCTCGGCCTCCCTCATCGTGGCGAATGCGTGTTCGGTCGGTTCGCTCCCATGGTGAGAAAGAACAACGAGATAGGCCAGGTCCGCGCCGGGGACACGCATGACGCGGCCCCTCGTTGAACTCATGTGGCCGCCCTCATCTCCGCCGCCCTGTTCATTTCGCTTCATTTCAGCCTCCTCGGCAGCGAAGTGGCGGGCGAAAGCGATGGTCGCCCTGTATGAAGCAATGGCGCATGAGTCAGTCTCCGGACGATCCGGCGCTTGTGCTGATACCTTGGGTCACTGCGACGTTGGTCCTCCGCTCTCGAACTCCGCCTCATCCGTTTGAGTGTGAGCAATACCTCGACGAGGTCGCGCCATTCCTCATGTTCCGAAGCTGAACCGGCTCTGGCGTCGCGCTAGGATTTCAGCGTCAATTGCTCGAGCAGGGTTTCGACCCGCCTCAGCCCCTCTTCGCTCTCAATCGCAAGGTGGAGCGGTTGTCCGCCGAGCACCTCATGGCGCGTGTTAAGAAACGCAATTACTGGGCCCGGCTCGCGAAAATGGCTCCAGGCGGACTGGATCACGCCGCTCTGCCGCCGTGCTTGTTCGGGCGTCGGAAGCCCCACCTTGCTGCGCTTACGAAAGGACATATTGCGGCGAGGGGCCGGCTTGCCTCCGGCTGGAATGGCCTCAGGAGCGCTCACTTCCCGCGCTCCGCCAAGGCCGCGCGAGTCAGCAGGGTCTGCTCCGCATATTCGCGCGCGAACTGCTCATGCGCGCGTTTATCTTGCGGGGTCATGAAGCGCTGCTCGGGGATGAATGATAGCTGCCTTCGGCATAGCAGCGAAATGACGTCCATGATTCAGTCTCCCAATGCTGTAAGCGGGAGCGCCTCATGTCTCTCAGCCGCTGACGCCTACGAATATCATGGCCAGCGATGGTTCCGATGTGGGGATTGCGCGACGAATTACCAGCCCGGAGCGGGTTTAGGAGAAGGCAAAGCCCAAGGCCGATCCGATTACGATCGCAGTCAAGATGAGCGGGAGCGCTACGCCACGCCACTTTGTTCGGACTGTCTGTTCCATGGTTCATCATTCCTCATGAAGACAATCTTGGGCTCACCCGGACAGCGAGGATCAAGTCACTCAATTGCCTGCCCGGGATCGGCCCCAACGCGTTACAGGCGTGGCCATGGCCACGCCTTCGTCGGTTAGATGGTCTGGAGGTTCAACGCACAAGGCTGGCGGTCGCCGGTCTGGCCGACATCATAGCTAAGACGCTGGCCGACAGTTGGAGCAACATTCTTGTCCCACTGGATCGCACTTGTTTCGAAACGAAGATCATTGCCACCGGTTTCCGGCTTGATTTCTCCGTGACCCTTGATCGTGTCGAATGACTTGACCGTTCCAAAATATTTCATGGTGAATTCCTTTCGTGGAAGCAGCCGGAATGGCTGCTGCCGCTAGGAGACGTGAAAGATGGGCGGAGGAGCGAACTAGCGCCAAAGACCGTCAATTGCGACTGGTAGCTAAAAACTAGATAGGGCCGAGCCTTTTAATGTGCAATATCGCTAAAAAAATAAATTACCAAAATAAATTGGTTTCGGGATTTATTTGTGTCTTCAGTTGTCTATCAGAACACAGTCCAATTGCTATTGGATAAATAGCTCGGAAATTAGCTAACATATTGAGTGGTTGTTTTTATAAGACGGCACGATTTTTTGCTTTATCCTCGTTTAGACTGCTGTTCTTCAAATCGAACAGCGAAGTCACGAAGCGATCGCAAGAATTTCAATGACCTATCCGGCGCAAGCATCGCGACGCTCGCTTCCAAGCAGATTCTACGTGAATCGGGAATATCGTCGGTTGCCGGGCGCGGGCCTGGCCAAGCGCGGAGGAAGCAAAATGATCGAAAGCAGCCTTCACCTCTCCCCGATCTCTCGCCACCCCGAAGGTTGCCCCTTGGTGACGGCCCGGCATGACCCTGCATAGTCACCAGCCATCGGTATATGCCCCTAGAACGGGCTCCTCATTCCCGTCCGGCTACGAGGTTGCGGAGCAGAAGCTCCTCCTTCGCAAGCAGTTCGCCAATCGTGATTTTGCGCACCCCTTCGCCGGCAACCAGCAGCTGCTCTTTGAACCGCCGGATATTTTCGCGGGCGATGAACTCAGCCGCATGAGTCATAGGAGCCTCCTCGGGAGACCGGATTTCCCCGATAGCACGAACAGGGACGGCGGACCTCATGATTTCGGACAGAAGCACTATTGTTCGATCACAACCCACTTTGCACCTAACAGCCGTTGGAGCCTTGGACGGTCTTAGGCGCTTTACCCAGACCGCCGCGCTCTGCTTGCCTCTTAACGGCTGAGAGACCGGACGTGCTCTCGCCTGCCGAATGTCCCTTATGCCACGCTACTATCTGCACCTTAGAGATGAGTTCACCGACACTCTCGAGCCGGAGGGCAAGGAAACGCCGTTGGAAGCCGTCGCTAGAACGGCCCTACTGGCAGCACGCGATTGCATGGCCGGCGACGTCCGGGACGGGAGGCTCGACCTTCGTTACCGCATCGACGTCCACGACGAGCGGAGCAAGCTCGTGCACAGCCTAGCCTTCGCCGACGCGCTCGTTATCACCACAGAATAAGGCTTATTCGGAATATTCCGGGCCCCGTTCACTCGTGCAATTGGCAGACATACCGCCACCATGGGTCCTGGCGCCGTGCCCTCGCTCCGCGTCCGACACCCATAAGAAAAAGCCCCCGGTTTCCCGAGGGCTTTTCTTGATTTTGCCGCGATTACCAGCGGCGTGGACCATAATAGTAGTTGTTGCTGTAGCCGTAGGCAGGATACCCATATTGGTAACTATAGCCGTAGCCTGGATTTCCGTAATAGGCGTTGTTGTAACCGTAACCGTATGACGGGTAGCTGTAGCCGTAGCTACGGTTACTCATGCTGCCGACCGCATATCCAAGCAGGCCACCGATGACGGCATCGAGAACCGCATTGTTGTCACGATCCCGATAATGACGACCGTCCCAATAATAGTGACGACCGTGACCATAGGAGCCGGAGCTGCG
This sequence comes from Sphingomicrobium sp., assembly GCA_035944075.1. Classification (GTDB taxonomy): domain Bacteria; phylum Pseudomonadota; class Alphaproteobacteria; order Sphingomonadales; family Sphingomonadaceae; genus Sphingomicrobium. The sequence goes on along the minus strand of DASZBO010000130.1, from coordinate 6,972 downwards.
GCCATAATACTGCGCATTGGCAGCAGCCGGTACGCCCAGCGTAGCCAGTGCAGCACCCACGAGTAGAACTTTCTTCAGCATGACTGAACCTCTTCCAATTTGCACCCTTAGTGCTCACGGGAATCAATTCTGAAAGGCCGTTTTCGTTCCCCGAGTTTCACTCCAGATCTCTCGTTTTAGCCCGCTTTTTCCGCCAGTTAACTCGTTCGGGCAACTTCGGGCGTATCAAGGCTAATTGCTGACTTACGATCTTTGGATAATCAATCCGACTTGCGGATGATTTCATTCAACGTGGCGAGGCGCACACCGAACTTCTGCACGACGAGCCGATTAAGCACCGTCGAACCGTCGCTCTGTTGCACAAGTTGCTGAGCAACCCTCACACCGTGCTTCATCGTGTAACGTATGGACGCGCGGGGGCCGGCGACATCGACTTCAACCGCCCCAACAGCGTCCGTTAGCGTTCCGGAATACCGGTTATGTCCGACGCGTCGCATCGTCCATCGCCGAACGCTTGGTACTTTGCCGTTCTCACGGATCGTCTGATCGAGGATCAGCGTATCGCCCTTGACCGAGCCAACGCTATCGACCGTCACTCTGACGGGATTACTGAGCAACTTCTTCAACTCACCATCACCGTGCGTACGGCCTGAGAAGAAGGCAATTGGCTCAAAATCGACGCCACCGGCGGCGGGCAGGTCAACGCGGCCGGTGCACCCGGCAACTGAAAGCATGAAAAGCGAAGCGCTAAGTCGGGATAACATTGGAGCCATCAAACATTACCTTCAAATGTGGCGTGGGTGCCCAAACGCGGTGCGGCCTCTCTGACGGCCCTACGCCTCTGGAGTTCTATCGTCTCGAATCGTCGAGCGGGGATTTCATTAGGATCAGAGCGATCGCCGGCTAAGCGGCCGGGCGAGCCTTTGGATCCCATTGCGGGTGCTGCCTGCACGCACGATAGAAGCATCCATGCGGGACAACTCGATGTTCAGTCGGCTTTCGAAGCGAACTCCTCTAATCGTGATGAGCACGTTGTTTGCTGCACTTGTGGGCTACTGGGCGGACGCGCCCCTATGGTTACCCTACGTCCTAACGTTCGTCGTTGGCAGCTTGGCACTGATATTAATGGCGGTGAGGGATCGGCACGCGCAATTCGAGACCGAAGAGGAATTTGGCGCAGGCAGCGAACAAAGCTGGATTGCTCGTGAACTTGACGGGAAGGGGTCGCCTTCCGGATCTTACCTGCTTGCGTTTTTCAGCCTGCTCACAATCATGTTGACGGGCTTTGAAGGAGCATACTCGATGCCCGCCTGGGCTGGGCTGGCGCTCAGCGCGGCCTGGGGCCTAGCCAATGCTGGCCGTCCGACTGACGGGACAGCGGACTTCTAAGGTCGGTTCGCCTTTCAGCAGTGAGCCATTTTTGCGTGTCAGGAGAAACCATTGCACACTAAGTTTCAGCCAAAGTTAGAGGGTTGCCGTCGCAAGCACGAACCCGAATTGGCGTCAGGCGATGCGTGGCTAAGCCGATGAGGGGGGAGAAGCGGTCCGTTTGGGGAAACGGATCACTTTCCAACCGTCGATGAGGTTCGCAAGCGCTTCGCCCAGTTCGGCACGACCGAAGGGCTTCGCGAGACGCGACAGGTGAAGCACGTCTTCGGTCCCTCCGGTGTAGCCCGTAATCAGCAAGACGGCGATATCCGGATAGATTTGCTCGACCCGCCGCGCCAGCGCGCCCCCATCCATTCCCGGCATCATATAATCGGTCACAAGCACATCGGCCTTAACGCCGCGTTCAAGTATCGCCAGCGCTTCCGGCCCACTTGCGGCTTCTTGTACGTCGTGGCCGAGGTCCCGCATCATTTCCGCTGTCGCCGTCCGGACAATCTGCTCGTCATCGACCAGCAGCACGTTGAGATGTCGGCTGGTCGATCGGCTTGGTTCAGCCGCGGGGCGCGGTTGGAGCGCTGGCGCATTCTTCGCGACCGGCAAGTAGAGATCCACCCGCGTTCCCTCGCCTGGCGCACTCGTTAACGCGAAGCCGCCACCGAGCTGACCGGCAAGGCCGTGCACCATGGACAGACCGAGACCGGTCCCCTGTCCGACTTCCTTGGTTGAGTAAAATGGCTCGATGGCGCGAGCCAGTGACTCGGCTTCCATTCCGCAACCGGCGTCGATGACGGACAGCCGAACGTACAGGCCCGGTCTCAGGCGAGGCTCCAATCCCGGTCCCATCGCGACCTCGTCGGCAAGGATGGTCAGCGGTCCGCCGTTCGGCATCGCATCGCGAGCGTTTACGGTCAGATTGAGGATCGCGAGCTCCAGTTGATTGGGATCAACCATTGCCGGCTGAAGCCCACCGGAGCATCGAAGAGTAACTTCTATCTTTGGCCCAACTGAGCTGGAGATGAGGTCGCGCATGCCCGTCAGCAGACCCGCGATGTCAACGGCTTCGGTTCGAAGTGACTGCCGTCGCGCAAATCCGAGAAGGCGCTGAAGAAGCGTCTTCGCCCGATCGGCCGCTTGCAAGGCGTTGCTAAGCAGGCGCGCGGAACGCGGATCGCTTTCAGCATACTTTCGCTGAAGCAAATCAAGAGCACCAGTGATTGGCGTTAGAAGATTGTTGAAATCGTGCGCGACGCCGCCCGTCAGTTGTCCGAGTGTTTCAAGTTTTTGCGCCTCGTGCAGCTGCGCGATGGTTTCCGCGTGCTCGGCCGTGCGCTGCTCGACGCGCTGCTCCAGATCGGCAGCCAGTTGGTTCAATTGCTCGAGCCGCGCGCGTGCCTCATACTGCCGTCGTCGGCCCCGCAGTGCCGATTGTGCGAGACTGACGAAGGTAGTTGGATGGAATGGGCGCTCGAGAAACGTAACGTTGCCGAGCACTTCGAGATACCTGCCACCTTCCGGATTGCGTTCGAGCCCCCCTCCGCGCCGCGTCAGCAGAACAAAGGGAAAATCGGACCATTCGGGCTGCTCTTCGAGCCAGTCTGACAAGGCGTGCAGGTCGGTCCCACTAAGAGCCTCTTCCGTGACAATCGCAAACCCCGCACCGCGACGAAGCTCATCGACGAGCTCGAGCATGTGATCAACGATAGTGCCGGGCAGGCCCGCTTCCGAGAGTATCGACCGGGCCACCTCTGAGTCGCGTCCTTGGGGGGCAAGGATCAACGCGCGTTCGGAGACGGCCGACATTAATCGACCGCTTTTTCGAGTAACGCAGATTGGTTCTCAACCAGCTCCGGAACGCCGCGAAGCACACCTTGGAAGCCCATCAGGGGCTCGCCTAATGTGATTCCATGCGCGCCGATACTATATTCGCGGATGGTGTCCTCGTGTGCGCTAGTCCGTTTCTTGATCACGGATATGGCCCGCCGAACTCTTCCAAACGCCTCAAAATAGCGAAGCAACAGCACCGTGTCCGCAAGATAAGTGACGTCCACCGGCGCTTTCATGTCGCCAACCAGCCCGTGTTGCGCAACGGTAAGAAAAGTCGATGCGCCTTGTCGGTTTAGATACTGGAGAAGCTCATGCATGTGCAGGACCAGCGCCTGCTCTTCCGGCATTGCTGCCTGGTACCCGTTCAAGCTGTCGATAACGACGGTTCGCGCATGGTTTTCTTCAACGCATTGGCGGACGCGTTCCGATAATTCGCCCGGAGTGAGCTCAGCGGCATCAATCTGCTCGATGACCAACTGTTCCGCGTCAACCATGGCCTGCAACTCGATACCGAGACCTTTGGCGCGCTCGAACAACAAACCCAACTCTTCATCGAAGACGAACATAGCAGCGCGCTCCCCGCGCCCGATAGCGGCAGCGACGAAAGTTAGGGCCAGGAGCGATTTTCCCGTTCCTGCCGGGCCCAATATGAGAACACTGGAACCGCGCTCTACTCCGCCACCGAGCAAAGCGTTGAGTCCTGCCGATTCAGTCGCAAGAACTTCTCGACGGAATGGCTTGCGATGTTCGGCTGAAACCAACCGCGGAAACACCCGCACACCGCCCGTATCAATGATGAAATCGTGAAAACCACCCCGATAGCGCTGACCGCGATACTTAAGAACCCGGAGCCTACGCCGCTCCGATCCATATTCCGGTGATAATTCCTCTAGACGGATTACGCCGTGAGCAATGCTGTGCATCGTTTGGTCGTTAATTTCGCTCGAGAGGTCGTCGAGCATGACCACCGTTGCTCCGCTCCGCGCGAAATAATGCTTCAACGCAAGGATCTGGCGGCGGTATCGCAACGACGACTGCGCGAGCAGCCGAATCTCCGAAAGGCTGTCCAGCACCACGCGCGCAGGTTTGACCTTTTCGAACGCCTCAAAAATCCGCTTCGTCGTTTCGCCCAGTTCGAGGTCCGAGGAGTAGAGAAGGCTCTGCTGTTGATCTTCGTCGAGGAGGCTTTCAGGGGGAACCAGCTCGAAGATGTGAATGCCATCGAGTGACCAACCGTGCGACTCTGCGCCCGAGCGAAGCTCATCTTCTGTTTCGGACAAGGTAATGTAGAGCGAAGCCTCGCCGGCCCTTGCTCCCGCCATCAGGAATTGCGTCGCTATCGTCGTCTTTCCAGTTCCTGGCTTGCCCTCGATCAAGAATAACCGGCCGCGGGCGAGACCGCCGACCGTTACGTCGTCGAGGCCCGAGACGCCGAAATCTGCCTTGTCGGCCAACTTTGTCGCCACCATGCGTTTTCCTCTAAAGGTTGGTGCCCAACGCAGGGAAGACTGTTTCCGATCCTTAACGATCTGCGGGTCTCAGTACAGACCGACTGCAAGCCCGGCGCAGCACCGTCGTGCCGCGCTCCTTACGCATATGCCGGATCATTTCTAAGGGGCGCAGGAACGCCCAAAACTTCCGATGCCGCTGCTCCAAAAGACACTGGAGAGGCGCCGCGAAGTCGCCCCGGCTAACGGCTACCGCATCGGTTGACATTGCGCCTGGGTCCAAGGAACGGGCGCAGGGAGGTTCGCGTGCGGCAGTATTTTATTGCTCTGCTATTCACTTTAGTTGCCGCGGCTCCGCCCGGAGCGACGACCGGCGAACATCGCGTACGGACAGCTGATGGCGTGGAGCTATGGTATCGCGTCGCAGGTCCTCAGAACCGTGTTCCCGTGCTCTTCCTTCATGGCGGACCTGGTGAAGGAAGCCAGGCGATGCAGGCCCTGGCAGGACCGTCGCTCGAGAAAACCGTTCGAATGGTCTATCTCGATCAGCGCGGCTCCGGTCGATCGGATCGACCGAACGGCCAGAAATTCTATTCGCTAAGCCTCCTGGAGTCCGACATTGAGCGAGTCCGCCGCGAGCTCGGCTCCGACAGGATTATTCTCCTCGCGCACAGCGCCGGCACGCCGATCGCGCTTGAATATGCTTCCCACTACCCACAAAATGTCGCGGGACTAATTCTCACTGGAGCTGTTCCCGACCTACCCGCCGCTGTCGACCACCTTTGCGATCGCGTCAAAGCCGTCCATCCCGAACTTTATCAGAAGGCCGTCGAAGCCAGAGGTGTCGGGCAAAAATGCAATCCGTTCGCGGCTTTCAGCGACGAGCAGCGCCAAAAGTTCTTCGACGACAATATGTTTCCGGATCCCGAGGTTCGAGAGCGCGTCAACTGGCTCGACCACATTCCGTCGCTGGCGAACTCCGGCGCGCTCGGTAGCGCCCTTTTTACGCAAGGACTGATGGACTATCGCTTTTCACGAGCCGACCGGATCACGATGCCCCTGCTGTTTATTGCCGGTGGACGCGACTTCCAGACGACGCTTTCTCCACAGCAAGCGCTCGCCTTGAAGGTGCGTGATGGACGAGTGTTGGTTTACCGCGACGCCGGACACTTCATGTTTGCGGACGAGCCGGAGCGCTTTGCCCGTGATGTTTCGGCGTTCGTCAATCGTGTGTCGCATTGACCATCGCTCGAGCCGTTCCCCGGCCTCGAAGTTCGGCCCAAGGAGGACCAGACCCTGATCGAATTGGACCGCGCAACGACAGACCCGAAACTCCAGTCGAAAATCCTTTGGGGCCGCGAATGACCACGTAGAGGCCTGTTGCGGAAGCTACGACAGCGGATTCTTTAGTTCTGCAAGGACGTCGTCGACATGACCCGAACCTTGCCAGTAACGGTGCAAGTTACCGCCTCGGGTAAAGAGGAATGTTGCCCCGCTTTCCCGGTCCATCACCTCGTCGTGTGGAGTGAGCTCGCGGAACGCCACCCAAGCATGCCGACCCGGATCAGGGATCGTTTTTAGCGCGCGCCCCGCGCCATCGACCGCGAGATCACCGCCGCGTTCAGCAATCGTCAAAAGCCACGCATCTCGTTCGACGAACTCTGCCGAATGTGCAAGAAATTTGGCGATTTCCTCGAATGCTGCGCCGGGATCGAGCGGACAAAAGAGCACGACAAGTTCGTGACCCGCAAAGCTTGAAGGATTTACCATTTCTCCCGATGCACAGCCGAGCTCGATATTCGGGATGCCAAATTTGAGATCGATCGCGTCCATCCATGCAAAGTTGCGCAATAGGGCGCATGTCACATTCCGTAATAGTCCTTAGCTCTGTCTAGCCGTTCGGCCGTGAGAAAGGACGGGATAGAAGACGAGAATGCCTTTACACGCGAGGTCGTACTCATCCCTGGCCGTATAGCCCATACGCTGGGCCCGAGCGACGAGTGCAAAGACGCGATAGTCGTCGCTCCCCCTGGCACTGAATAAGGCGCGGCGGGCTCGGGCCAGACACACGACACGCGATTTCAGGTGGAGGGGACTTCGCCGGGCTACCTATGCTGCGTGATGTTGCCCATTCCAGAGTCGCCGCTGTCGAGCATCCACGCTGAGGATGGCGTCCTCTTTACGGGAAAGCCCTTATTTTCAGGTGGCGAAACATAATCCACTTGGTTGCCATGAATTGGAGATCAATCCGCCTCGAGCTTGGACGCACCGGGGATTTTCCGGCGGGCTCGGTGGGTCGCGCCTACCTCAT
>DASZBO010000129.1:0-46607 GCA_035944075.1 Sphingomicrobium sp. | reverse complement strand
GATTCGTCCGCTTATGGGTGCACGACCGCCGCCCCTCGGACCGGCGCAAAATCCAAATCCCCATAGGTGACGCCACCCACACCGCGGGTTCGGGCTCCGACGACTTTCCGACGCCCTTCAGGCGTCCGAAACTCTGAACGTGAGCGGACGATCCGCTCTCGAGAGGATACCGGCAATTGCTGCCGTTTGCGAAGTGATTTGCTAGCCGCGGCTTTCGACCAAAGACTACCATTCGGGCGCTCAGTGAGACGAACCAAAGCTCCTCAACAGTTTGAGGCGTAATTCGGGGCCCCGCTGCCGCTGATCGTAGGTCTCATGTACCAAAGGTGCATCGAGCACGTGATTATTGCGAAGCGGAATGATGCCGTCGACCGTTCCCGTGAGCGATAGCGTCTTCGACAGGTTATGCGTGTATGATGCGCTAAGCCAGTAGGTACCACCGTAGCGAATTTGATAATCGCGATGGGGGCTATCGTAGATGAATTGCAGCTGGGCCGTATCGCCGGGGATCGAGCGTCGCTGCTTGCCCGTCCAGTCCAAGGTCGTGTTAGCCGAGTAGCGAAACGTCTCCAGTGTGGAAGCGCCCGACAATGGGTCGATTGGCGTCCGGCTGTCGAACAGATTGATGCTCGTTGTGACCTTCAGGCTTGGAAGCAGCGGAGTGTTCACGTCGAACTCGGCGCCGCGGTCAGACTTGTGACCGGCGTTGATCTGCGTGACGACCGTCGCGCCGCTTGGCGCCACCGTATAGCGATTGGAGAAGAGACCATCTGTTTCGCGGTCATAGAGGACCATGCCTGCATCGAGCTTGCCGAGACGGTAGTGGAGGTTCGCTTCGAAGGCGTCCGTCTGCTGGTCGCGCAGATCAGGGTTTCCTCGCAGAATCGTCACGCGATCCTGAACGATGTCGTACGGCTGCAAAAGGCCGATGTAGGGACGATCGATGCGGTTGCTGTAGCTCAGCGTGAGCTGCAAACGCTTACCAAAGCTGTGGTCGACGTGGAGGCTTGAATGGGCTTCCGGTTTACGAAGGTGTGTCGCTGAGTGTGACGGGCTTTCAACGCGTTGCTCATAATAGTCGACCCGCAACCCGGGCATCACCGTCCACGTGCCAATCGGGACTTGTACGGTCGCGTAGGCGGCAGACGTTTGTTGAACCGCGGAGAAGCTATTGGTGATCACGGGAGAAACTCCCGCGGCGCTCGCCGCATCCGAAAGCAAATAGGTCCGGTGCGTACGGGTCACGTCCGACTGCACCCCAGTAGTCAAAATGATCGACTTACCGATACGGTGCGTCCAGTCGAGCTTCAGATTAATTGCGGACTCGCGGATCGGATTGCTCGTCCGGAGGCTGCCGCCGTTCGAATCTTCAGCGTCAAAGTCCTGGCGAACTTGTGGGTTCTGGAAGAAGCGCAGCGTTCCTTTCAGGAATTCGCCCTCCCGCTTTCCGGCGCGATCCAACAGGAGCTCGAGAACCCGGTAAGTCGCGAACTCGGAGGATCGCTGCTCCTCATCGAACGAAGCGAAATCGCTGGTCAGGCCTCTGAACTGAACGGCAGTCCTCGAGTGAGTGTTGAACTCGCCCCAGAAGATCTGCGTCGCGACGTTGGTACGGTCGTCGATCGCGCGAGTGATTTTTCCGCCGAGACGGAGGTTTAGAAGATCGACCGAGCCATTACCTGTTTCCGTGTTCACCGTCAGAGGTGCGCCGGCATACTCCTGAGTCGACCGAAGCTTGTTATACGTCGAATGCGATGTTTCCCCGTCGGTGGCTTGCGCCTGCAGCTCATAGGTCCACTTACCTTTCTTGTATTTGAAGCTGCCACTTCCGTCCGCGCGGCCAAAGCTCGACACCTCACCTGATGCCGATCCAGCAAGCCCGTCAGTCCGCTTTTTCCGCAGCACAATATTAATGATGCCGCCGGTGCCTTCCGCCGAATACTGGGCTGACGGGTTGGTGATGATCTCTATGCGCTCGATGTCACTGCCGTGGAGCGTTCGCAGGTATTGCAGCGCATCGCCTTCGACCGGGCGCTCGTCGACCAAGATCCGCACTTGCGGATCGCCCAGCAGCATGATGTGCTGGTCGGGCGTGATCGTAACTGCCGGAAGACCGCGCAACAGCTGGAACGTGTCGGACTGTTCGGCGTGCGCATCGTCGCTGACACGATAGCTTCGCCGGTCAATCTTCAGTGCTTGGTCGCCGCGTTGACCGACGATCTCGATCACTGCCGGCTGATTGTTATCCATCGGCTGAGTTATTGCGCTCGATTGAATAAACGCTACTTACCCTCCCGCCGAGCAACGTTCAGCCTAGCAGCGCACTCCGGGTTTAAGAAACGGTTTTCAGGATGAGACCTCACCGGAGAACCTCAGGTTGCTCATTGCCGACACCAGGCGAGTGATCTGCAAGATTTAGTGCAGATGTGAGAAACGGCGGCAGACCGCACTTCACTTAGTTGCGGATATCACCTGTTCAAAAATGGCCGATAGCGGTCTGACAGCTTTCAATCGAAGACGGCGCAACAAACGAACAGCGTCGCTCTTAAGATGTACGCGGCCTCAGTATGTAACTGGGCCGAAAATCATTTTGTATCTAACCTGCTCGATACTGAGGCGATTCATTCCCACAACTTGCACCTTACCGCTCGCTATCGGTCGGCCGAAGAGAGCGAGGTTACCGATGATCTTTGAGCGTTCGTATTGTTCAGCTTGACCGAAGCGGCGTGTCGATAAGCCATACACAGTCTCGAACGGATTGCCGCCAGTGCGCAAAATACTGAAATACGAAGGATAAATCAGGCCGTCGAATCCAGCAGCCTGTACAGCCTCTGCGATACGGCGCGAGACTGGGTAGGAGTGGGACTGAGCCAAAAAGACCATCAAAACCGCCAAATCTAGGCTCTCAAATTCGGTCTTGTCTTCTTTCAGAATAACAGACAGGTCGAGGAGCTTGAGATTTCCGGCCGAGCGCAAGGTCGCGATATAAAGCTCGTCGGCTGCCATGAACCGTGACTCGTGAACGCAGATTTCTGCGTCTTGCGATGCGTAAAGGACAGGACGACCGGGTGCATCGAGGCGCCCCGTCCCATAGCACCCTTCCGGTGGTGCATCATATTCCAGATGATCGGCCGGCTTGGCCGGAGCCTTTCGGACGCGGTGAAATTCTTCAGTTGAAAGTTGGACTGCTGGGTATTCGGCGAGGATTCGGTCGATGGTCGCGTCGCGTTTCTCCTCGCTCCGAAGGTCATCTAACGGTTCGATATGTCCCAGCATCCAAAGGCGCGGACCGTAATGGAAGAAACCGATCCCTAGGGTTCGCTGCAGAAGCTCCACATCCTGAGTTAATGTGGGGTCGGGCTCTAACGAGCCTGTCTGATGTTCGTTGAACTGAATTCTTGGGGCACCTCCGTAGTCCGTTGCGATCGCGCTACCTCGCACAAAAAACGCGTCGGAAAGCGCCAACAGCTGACCGCGGTTCAGTCCATGCGGTGAAGTCTGGCCGCAATTTGAGCAAGCAACTTTGTGGCCTTCGAAATTCAGGGCCATAAGCCGCAGCCCTCTGTCACTGAAGCAGTGAGCACACAGCGCGATGCCGTCGATGTCCGGTTGTGTAGTATCCTCCATGGCCCCTCTAATACGATCCTCTTCTCGCATGAACGTGCAGCAGCCAGTGAGACACAATCAATACTAAGCTAGGGGCCGAAAAGGGCGCTCGTCGGAAAGATAAGAGCTAACCGTGATCAGACGGTCGGCTTTGCGGCCCCACGCGGCGGAATGCGTCTTGTTCATGGTCATTCGAAGCTCGCAAAATCATCGCAGGTGCAGAAGTAGGAAGATCAGACGCTGAAGCCCCAGCGCACGCCGAAGCAGGTCGTATAGCTGCCCGGGCGGGTTGCGCTACCAGAGGCATCATGCAGATATGTTCCTCAGCATGGCGTTAACCGATGAGGAAAAGCAGGCGATGCGCGCCGCCACGCATGAGGCCGCAATCGCTTTCTTGGACGATCTCAAGTTTATGCGCAGGACTCTGAGTTCTCCGCAGCCAACAGCGGGCGATGTTCGGCGGCTGAGCGTCGTCATTCGGCGGTTTTTGCTGGATGGGCACTTGAATGCAGTTGCAGGTCCAAGAATGGGGCGTGCGCACGTTGTCGTGCCTGACTTTCAGTGCTTAGCGAAATATCCGCAGTCCGAGTTCATCAGCGTCGGGGTGCCGCCACTGTTTGGATTAAATGATCAAATCTTCGAGTGCTACCGGATTGATGAATTGGCCTCGATGAAGGACGGAAACGCCTCACTCCACTTCCCCTCATCGCTGCAGAGGTTACGTGAGGTGAATATACAAAGACTGCTTTCAGATTCAGTTGTCCGCGTCCGCAATGAGCTGATTTCGCGTTTAGATTTCTTGAAATTCGTCTGTTACCACGACTTCGGCGTTCACTATTCGGGTCGGGAGGATAGCGCCTTCTCGTCGATCCGAACGGTGCGCTATTTCTTGACGTTCTTAAAGCCAGATGCCGAAGCAGTGTCCATCTCTGTTAGTGACGCCTTCAGTGCAAAGAAGCCGCAGAACATGTTGCTCGATCTCGCGCACGTCCACACGCTTTCAACTGGTTACTACGTCGCTATTTCGCCAGATCTCACCCGACTGGAGACTCTGATTGAAGCCGAGGTTGCTGGCGCGGAGAGTCCCACCGAGAATAGCGGACACTAGCGCCGGTCATTCTCCACCTTTGCATCCCTGAAATGCGATCACGCCAACGTGGCGAATGATCGCGCACGCGAGCTTGCAGCGCCTTGAGCGCTTCTGTCCCTACACCCTGATCGTCTGGCGCTGCGCATATTCGAAATACAAGCTAAATCGGCCTGATGTCCGATGATTTTCAACGCAGAACCAGCGAGCAGCTGATCAGTTTCTACACGCAGTTTCGCGCCGAACTCGACCAGAAGCCGACTACCGGACGGTGTATGCCGTACCAATGGTGGGAACGACCCGGACGACTATCCGGCATATGGATGGTTTGGGACCAGATGCTCCAAGAATATGCTCGGGAGCTAGCCAACATCATCAATGACCTCACTAATCACGTTGACAGACTGCGGGCGTGGCACATCGTCGTCGATCCGCTATCCGATGAAGGTAAGCTCGCGGCTACGCACGAATTCGTCGACCAGCTGGGCACGATCGCATTAGGACTGCCCTATGCAATCAAAAGCAGGTTCGCGGTTGCGGCTGGGCATCTTTGCCACCAGGCCAATATGTCGAAGGGCATTGATGATTGGAAGGACGAGTTTCCGGAAGGAAATCTCTATCTCCACCATATTGAGCCGTTCGGCAACGTTTGGAAGAAATTCCGGCCATTCGTGCTCGCGCTCGAACCACTCGCTGGCCAGAAGTTTAGAGATGCATCTGCCAACTTTCGGCACGCCTACAATCACGGTTTCTCGCCCAACTTCGTTGTCGGGGTTTCTGGGTCAGTTGAGCGCAAGGTGGGCAACGACGGCAGAGTCGGCTACACATTCAATCAATCCGAGCCATTCACGCTCGCCGAGGTTGCGGATGTCCTCGAGATTGAACGCGATCACTGTTACCGGGCGTTCGAAGCGTTCCAGGAACTGATCGGCGAGCAAATGGACAGGATCATATCGTTTGAGTCCGTACCGCCCAATTAATTGAGGAATATAGCGACGAATAGGCGCTCAGCGATCTGACAATGTCATAAAATCCGGCACGCATTTCGGATGCGGTCTTGAACGTCTGCTTTGGAGATTAGCCCGCGCAGCTCTGAAGGGCGACTAAGGGCGCTTATCAACCGCCGACAAATAACTCTTAGACGCACTGGTGCGTCCTCCGTGCTTCCATGAAGAAAGACAGCACTGGCTTGTGCGCCTAAGAACCCGTTGATTGGAGATTAGCGGCTCCTCTCCTCTCCACATCCCCCATTTCACGACTTCGATTCGTGGTGAGCGTCCCTCTGAACGTGGAAGCTTCCGAACTATAGCGCAACTTACGCATACAACCCCCAACTTCGTATCTTAACGCGGCTGAACTGCTAGCGACCTTCATTGATCCTTCTAAGATTCGTGAATGTAATCCTGTTTGAACTTCCCGCCCTGCTCGCACGAGTCGACCATGCAACTTCAATGGAAGCGAACCTTGCGACGTTTCTGCCGAACAGGGTCCGTGAGAACGGCCATCGGCGAGTCCAGTGCTCGTAGGAACGCCACAAGCTCTGACTCTTCCGTCGCGGTGAGACCGAGGGGCTTTATCTTACGGTCCGACGTAATTGCATCCGCTGGCTTGGCTAGGTTGTATCGGTGCACTACGTCCTCAAGAGTCGCACTGCTTCCGTCGTGGAAGTAAGGAGCGGTAGTGCCGATTTCCCGAAGACTTGGCGTGCGAAATGCGAACCTGTCTTCAGGGCGTCGTGTAGATCCGAACCTACCGACGTCTTGACCGCTTCCTGAAAGATTTACGACGTGGAATCCGTCATCGCTAAAAGTTGCGAAAGAACCATTCAGAGTGTGGCAGCTACTGCAATTTGCCTTTCCAACGAACAATTCGAGGCCGGCAATCTCATCTGATTTAAGTGCGGAATGGTCGCCAGCGTAATAGTATCGGTCGAAGCGGCTCTGAGTTGTTACGACGGAGGAAACAAACACGACAAGTGCAGATTCGACGTCCCTTTGGGAGATATTTTCCCTATGCTCCTGTGCAAGAAAAGCTCTGACGTATGGTGCCTTGTTCAGCGCGTTGAGCGAACGCCCCCAGCGTGTAGATAGTTCGCATTTATTCGATAACGGGAGTTGGGGCTGCTCAGCTACAGTTACCCGGCCGTCCCACATTGCGAATGATCTGTAGTAAAGGTTAACAAGCGGGAGAACCTTTCGAGTGTTCGGCCCACAACCGTAGTGTACGAAGCTGCTCCCTGAGAAAGCTTTCTTAGGGTTGTGACACGAAGCACAAGAATGTTCGCCGTCGTCCGAGAGGCGCTTGTCGAAGAACAACCGTTGCCCGAGTTGCACGTATGACGGTCTGTAGTTTTGCGGCGCGATGAATGCCGGCAGTCCAAGTGGGACTGTCGAAAGGTTCGGAGTTCCTGATGAGTGCTCGCAGCTTGCTAAGAATATCAATATGCTTCCTGCGGCAGCCCAGCTACCAATTCGCATCAATCATCTGAACCCGCTTCAACGCCCGGGCATTTAGTTGAATTGGTGCTCCCAGCAACTGAACCCGATTACGCAACACGTTTTCACGATCTCGCAACATGCGCAGGCGCAAGACGGGTGACGTGTCTGCGGAGTTCTTGTGGAAACGCGAGATCGTGAAATCGCCGGCATCTTGATCGATCCAGTGAACGGTGCCTCCGCCCGTGGCCGTTGCAGAAATCTTGTAAGTCGCTTGGCTGTCATCGATGTCGTCGAACTTCAACAAACCATCGTACGGGCCATAGGCAACAACGTACACTCCAGGCTTCGACACATGGATCGTTGCAACCATGTGGAATGCCCCTGTCTTCGGCGCTTGGCCAACTTGCTGTGCCACAAGTGCGGACTGCGGGATGTCATCATAATCTCTAAGTGCACTGACCGGCATCACAAGGATCTGCCCACTTGCAATCTGGTCAGAGTAGGCGGCGGGAATGTCGTAGGCGAATTGAACGGAGCCTGGATTGCCTCGCAAGCCAGGTATGAGTTCAACAATGCCAAAGCCAATCACACCGCTTCCGTTTATGCCGGGCCAATCCGGTTTTTTCGCCAACGAAGGCGTTAACGCCAGCGTAACTGCGGTCATGAAGGAGATAGCTCTCATCATTTCGGTCTCTCCTGTTCCTCACAGCTTCGTTCCGCTGAATTTCAGCTTTCGAACATTCAGTGATTTCGGCCGCCATCACGTGGCGGCGTCTGAGACTGCCGCATAATCTGTTGGAAGAGGCGCTGCCGCAAAGCAGGCGGCGCATGAATTAAAGTCTGTTGTCGTTGGAAGTTGCTTAAGCCAACTGCCAGTTGGAGTGAGTAGTCGAGCGACTGACGACCAGCGTCGAAGGCTGTGCCAGCCGGTATGTTTCGGAACCAACGATTTGGGTCACTCCCAATCATATCTCCGGCGGGCGTCTCGGCTGTCGAATGGCAAGACAAGCAAGATGAACTCGCATTATCCACGGGACCATTGAGGCGGCCCTGAAACCCCACATGTGGCATTAGCACCGCGGGATTCAGCCAGGTTTCACTGAGCGCCTTTCCACTGAAATTGCCGGGGTCATTCCCCCACATGACGCCTACCGGCGCAACTGCGTTCCAACCAGTGCCAAGTGCCCCGCCAGGTCCACCGCCGTAAACAAAGGTACCGAACACCCAACCTGTTGGCGAACCGGCTTTTGCATCCTTCACGGCTACATCGATCTGCAACAACCTCAGCTTCATCATTGCCCGTGCCGAAGTGCTTTTCGGATTGGGGTCATTCGGATCAGCGTAGACGTAGGCTGACCACTTAGGTGCACCTTTTAGATACGGTACTTCCTGCTCATTAGCGGTCGTAAATAGCAGCTTTGCTGCCACCGTTCCTTCCGGCATTGACCCAGCCAACGCCGCGTCGGGTTGTCCACGATTGGCCCACATGCGTCCAATGGTGTAGCCACCATGGCCATTGTAAAAGCCTACGGCGTAGTTGTTCCAAGAGTGAGTCTGTGTCGGTGCGAGTTCCCCTGGGCGTGAAACGCGTTCTCGTGTCATCCCGTGGATCGGCTCTCGGCCGTTTACTCCGACATCCTGCCAAGGTGCATTGTACCAGTGACGCGAAATGTTCAGTGCCGGATCGAACGACCGTTCAGGGTCTGGCTGAATGTTGCCTTCGTAGAAATAAGTCAGCAAAGACTTAATGTATGCGGCGGGCTGAGTTTTCGGATCGAACGCCTGCCATGGCCGGGCATCGGACGGATCCGTCGTGGGATAGTCCTGACTCAGTCGGAACACCGGGCCTGTCCAACCGGAAGGTAGCGGAACGGTCGAATCGCAGAATGGCGTTGACGCCGTGTCGCATGAAGGCTGCGATGCTTGAGATGCTACGCGAACGCCAGCCAGCGATAGGAAAGCGACTGAGGCTGCAGCTAACGCCCAACGAGATGTCTTCATTGGTGCCCCCAACGTAACGAGTCGGCACCCTATTATGAACGTTGTTAACCGATATTCAACAATCGAGTGAAAGAGCTGGCGACGTGTGTCGGCCGCAAAGCTCGTTTGCTCGCCTGATTTGTCACTTCCGCGCCGCCTTCTTACCGAGGAGGAATCGACGAAGGCCACATCATGGCCGAGCCTTCGTGGGAATCCAGCACCAATGAGGTTTGCCTGGGGCTGGAAATGCTGATGACAGCCCGCGCCGGTACTCTTCGGCGATGACCGCTTTGCACTATCGATGGTTGAAGAACCTTACGAACTAGACCGATCGTACGTCTCGAAGCCCACCTAAACCAGCACTTAAAGCTTAGCGACGTTCGGGCGCAGCTCTATTACGAAACTACTGGCAGGCTCAGTGACGATGTGTTGAGCCGCGGCAAGCCGTTCGTATTTTGGAATGCTGTCATTGGCGAAGGAGATGCCGAGGAGCCTGCTGACGATTTGCTCATTAGCGTTCAGCTGCTTGGTGACAAGTTCGCACCGCCTCAGGAGAACGAACAAGTTGTTAGTGATCCTGTCGTCATTACCGCTAAGGACGAAAACGGCAAAGTCATTGCCACTCGCATTTCGCAAACGTGTTGCTCTCAGCCAAGGGCGCTACCGCGTTGCCGCTTTGGCTACGCGACGTCACTTGCAAGAACGTGAGCGTCGAGGCGACATTCCGCAACCAGAGCAAAACTGCGCAGCTCAAGATGGGTTGCCTCGACTAGGAAGCGACGCTTACCCTCTCAGCGAACTGACGATCGGACATTAGTGCGTTACCTGTTCGGCTGATGTGTCGGTTGAGACATCAAGTAGCCAGCCATATGGCATCACGGGCACATCGATGAGTGCCGAATGGATATCCTTCCATTCACGGGAAAGATCGATCGTTATCACGCGCACACGGTTATCAAAGATCTTGTAATCGGCACTGACGTCGTGACCCACGGTTGGATAGATTAGCGCGCCGTCGATCTGTTTGCCTGAGTTCAGCTGCGCAGCACGGCGCATATAGGCCGCGAGCTGGTAAAGGTGACCTGAGCGGATTTTTTTCGGAAAACCGGCACGTCCGACGAGCACCTCCTTATAATATTTGGCGTCAATGATCATCGTTCGCTTAGCAGAGCTGAGAACGATGTCCGTTTCCATGATCGGCAATATCGCGGCGGCGCCAGGGGTGAGCGCTTCCGCACCCCACGTCATTTGCGTCTTGCTTACGTCGTAACCGTCCAATTCATACGAATAGAAGTTCCGCAGGAACTCTTCGAAGACGCTGGACATACGTACTTCGTCGACCAGGATGTCCGCGAATTTGGCACTCTCGCCAGCCTCGTCGGGCATCACTGAGTGGAACACAAACTCGCTGAGCCGCATGAGCATGCCGTAGAGGTAGCGATCACGCGATAACCGCACGCGCCTGAATGCACCGGCCGTCAGTCTGATATTCGACACATCAGAGAGCTGCTCTCGGATGAGCCGGAGCTCATGCCTGAAATCCGCCTTCAGCGTGTCAGAGGAGATCAGAGCGCCCGCCGTCGCCTTGATGATTTGGTTATGGAGAACGTCGTGCTCGAGCTCGTCATAGCTGCAGATTGCGGTGCACCTGCGGCGGGTCTGTTCCTTGATCATTCGGCTGACGTCGAGCTTTCCGCGTGGCGCGGCCATTTCCTCGACGTGTTCAATATATCCCCGATCAAGACCGCGGCGAAGCAAACGATGCGTTGCTTCAATTAGCAACTTAGCGAAGAGGTTTGGCAGATCTGGGCAATCGTCCTCACCTACAACGACCTCATCGCCCTTTGGAAATCGTGCCCAGGCGTAGCAGAAAATGTAATAAAGATTCCGGATTGGAATCGTCACGGCATGCCTTCCAAAAGGCCGGCACAGAGGCTTTCGACTTTGTCAGAATCGTCGAGCCAGTATTCATCTAACAGCGGGCGGATTTCAGTGTGGACGACCTGTTTGTACCAAGCCACCGGATCCCCGACTTCCGCGCCCGGAACGAAGAAGCTGTGTCCGATCCGAAATCCGCGGCCCAAGTTTACCGTGTCCTTCGAAATCTGCTCGTTCAAATTGCCCATGCGCTGAGCGATCACATCTGTGACAACATTGTTCACACCGTGGCTTTGGAGCTTCGCTTTGAACTCGGCGCTGTCGAACTGAGGTTCGAGCGTGGCGAAGCGGAAGCGGCGTCGAAGAGCGTAATCAACAAGTGAGAGAGATCGATCGGCGGTATTCATCATGCCGATGACGTACAGGTTCTCCGGCACATAGAACCTGGGAGCGTCCGGACCACCGTAAGCAAGCCTCGCGGCCCACTCGGCGCTCCGCTTATCTGGTTCGATAAGGAGCATGAGCTCACCGAAGATCTTCGAGAGGTTGCCCCGATTGATTTCATCAATGATGAAGACATAGCGCTTGGAGGCGTCGCTCCGCGCTTTCTCGCAAAAATCGTAGAAAATGCCGTTCTTGAGGACGAAACCACCGAACCCATCGGGCCGATAGCCCTGGACGAAATCTTCGTACCCGTATGACTGATGAAACTGGACCGATTCAACCCGGCTTGGGTCCTTGGCTCCTATAAGCGTGTACGCCAATCTCTTGGCCAGAAATGTCTTACCGACGCCGGGCGCGCCCTGAAGAACCAGATTCTTCTTTGGCTCCCAAGTGCTAAGTATCCGCTCAAATTCGGCGCGGGGGAGAAAGAGCCCTTCCATCGCATTGTCGATCGTCCAGGGCGCCGCCCCATTCTCTGGCGGTGCCTCCACGGGTGTGTTGAGCTCCTGAATCGTTTGTGCCTCTGGCTCGGATGGCTGCGCGAGTTTGTCGTAAGCCGCAAGCAGAGGTGCCAAATGCGACTGGAGCTCAGCATCAGTCGGTAAGGTCTCCGCATCGTATTTCACGTAAGCGATGACGCTCTGCTCATAGCCCTTGGCCAAGCGTCCGTCGCACTTGAGATCGACGTCGTTTCCGAGCGTGAAGCCGGCGCGTGCCAGCTCCGGTACTTGAGCTCGAAAGTGCGCGGCGCGCTCGTTCAAAACCTCGTTCGCGCGCGCCGGACGAAGCTCATTGTTGAGTTCAGTCACACCCTGAGCGAGGGTCAGATAAACTGAAGATAGATCCTGCGAGATGAGAACTACGCAATAGAGTCCCTGCTGGGTTGTCGTGGTGACGTTGCGGTTTAGAATCGCGATCCACGGAACCCTCGCCCAGACGCCTTTGCCTGCGCTCCAGCTCACGGTCATAGACGCTCGGTTTTTCACCGGTCTGAAATCTTCAAGCCACTGGCGAAGGTGACTTGCGGCGCTCCAGAGTGGCTGGACGACTGAATATGGCTGCAGGCGAGCTTCGGCGAACTCCTTCAGGAATTTTGGCATCAGCGTCGCGAATGACGTCGAATTCAATGGCATCTGAGGATTCGATGTCGTGGATGCGCGAACTTGCTCCATGAGTGGTCTGAAAATCTCTGCAGCTTCGACCGCGTCCCGGATGAGATCATGCTCATCCAACTCGCTGGGAAGGAGGTACTTTGAGATGCTTCCTCCGGCGTCGGCCTTCCCGGATGGCGAATGTAGATAGTCGAGCCAGTCCGACACTCGCGCGAAGTCACCGAACTGCGGCTGAAGACGTGTTTGACGTCGCAAGTACCAGCCGTCGTTCGCGTCGAGTGCCGCGCCCAGTTCGTTGGCCTGCTCCGATTGGCCTTCGGGCATCAGATCAAAAATCTGTGGCGCAGCGGCCCGCATCTTCGCCTTTATGGAACTGTCAGAAAATCCGCTCGGATGGGTCGATGGAGCAAAGCCGAGTTCTACGCCTCGCGCCGAGACAATCATGAAGAGCTGGGGACTACCGACAAACTTGTCCGCGTTCTCCTTGGCAAAAATCCCGAACCAAAGGTCTTTCGGAATTGCACCCCGCACGCCGCTTCCGAGATTGAAGCCGGCGGTCAGCTTAAGCTCGTATTCTGCCTCGCCGAGCGTAGCGAGAACCGCTCCACCGACGTCCTTCAGCGCGCTCGTGACGCGAATGTAGGCACCTCGCTCATCGTCGCTCAGATCAGCGTAGCGACCTTTTGCTCGCGAAGATTCCAGGAGTGCGACGTCGGCCGCTGTAATACTCACCTCTGAAAGGAACTGGAAGCCAAGTGACTCAAGCTTCTGCTTGACGCCCTCGCCGCCAGAGAACTCATTATTGCGGAGAGGGCCTCGTTGAGGGAATTGTTTGCCAAGCGCTACACCGGTCAGCGCCTTGGAATCGTAAAGCTTCCCGTCTTGCTGAACGAAGTAAGACTTAGCTGGGCCGTATCCGTACCTCTCCAGGAACGCATCCCGACCTAGTTCATCCCACTCATCAATGGCATCGAGAACCGCCTGCCGGCTACTCAGCAAATTGATACTCATTTGCTCCCTCGTACACTGACGGCAGGCAAGCGCCTGCTCAGTCCGCCCCCCCCCGCTGGGTGAGTGCCGCGCACTCATCTGCTCGCACCAATTTCCCGGCCGTCGGTGTTACTAAAGCCAGACCGCGACGCCTCCATGCCAACTGCACGTGCCACGATGATGTTCGCTGAAGCTGTAGGTCCCATCACGACACTTCGCAGTCGCACCAGCAGGTGCGCGACTGGCTTGCATCGGCCGATGAACGCAGTGTCCGCTTGAGTTGACGTAAGAGCTTGTTCCGCAAACGCTGTACGAGCGCGCTTCAGCCGACACTGGCGCGTGGATCAACGATGGGAATGGTGCGCTTAGCGACAAGAAGCCGAAGGCGAAGACGCTTAATAGTCTCACGATGCACTCCCCCGAATACACCGACCGCTCATTCTGAGGGTCGGGTGCGGTCAAGACGCGAGGCGAGCCGACGCCCGCCTCAAGTGGTTCTTGCCCAGGCTTATTGCGGCGTATCTTCGTCCCGCGGCTTGGTTCCGGGCTCGCCGGTATGCGGATTGACGTTCCCGCGCGTTGAATAGTTATCATTGCGGGTGCCGTTCGGGTTCGTCTGATAATGGCCCGAAACGTAGGTTCCGTTACTGCGCGTGTAGCCACTCACATAATGTTCGCCCGTCGAGCGTGACGAGGAATGCGAGCTGCCGAAATGGTACCCACCGTGCCCACCGCCTTTGGCGATTGCATTGGTCGACAGAAGAGCCAAGGCAAGTCCAACTACAAGAATACGCATATACAGTCCCCCGTCCGGTTGAACATGATACCGAGCCGAAGGAGTGGTAACTTGGCGATGGGTAGCGGTCAAACGACCGTGGTTTCCGAATACTTAAGCAAGTCGGCTACTTGATGGCTCGACAGTTGCTGCGCAGCCGATCGCAGCGACAAGCGCTGCCACGTTCCAACGAGAAGATATTATGGCTCTTTCCGTTCCACTAGCGGTGGCACCCGCGTTCCGCTGCTTCGCTGAAGCGCGACGGGAGAAAGGATGGGATGGAAGCGTTTTCGCAGCGTGGTCTCGAGAGACGTCCGCTTCTATTGGGCACAAGCCGAAAGATGTCGTGATCTTGCGCGACTGACGGACGAGGTCTGCCGCCGGCTGACGGATATGGCGCGAGAATGTGATGATCGCGCGCGAGAAGCCGAAAAGCTGGCCGAACCGTCGCGGCGGGAAACTGAACCCCTGCCGGTTCCGCAACCAAAGCAAACGATCGAACCGCTAACGCTGTCGATCAAAGACGCGTCGCGGCTCCTCGGCCTTGGCCGGACGACGATCTATAGGCTCATCGCCGACCGCGAACTTGAGGTAATCAAAATCGGACACCGAACCCTCGTAAAGACGGCGTCGTTGCAAAGGCTCGTAGCAAATCGAGAATAACCCTCGCACTTTCGAGAGCCGAGCTCGCCCGCGAATGGACCGCCGAGCCAAGCCGCAGCTTACCCGGTGCTCACGTCAACCACGATGCAGGCTCGTCCCGCTGTTAGGCACCGCAAATCTGGACTTAGCGGATCCCCAGCTCACCATCGGAGAACCATTTGAAACGAGAAGCAATCTCTGCCCTCGACCAGCATGCTCAGCTCGCTCCCAAGCGGACCGAACATCGGGACATCACCCGCGTTCTCGGTGTGGCGGAGCATACGCGTGCGAATCTTACGACGTGATCGGAATAGCAAGCGGCATGCCCCTAGGCGAACGCTTCAGCGAAGCGTCACATGATCTGCAAGTCGCACGCCCTTACGTAGCTCAGTAGCGAACGAGCGGCCGATCCCTGCTCTTTCCGCGAGATCGTGGAGGTTCATTCCGTTCAGCACTTTCGCGTGACGAATCCCAAAGAGGTGGATGCTAACGACCCTGTCTCCTTTGGGTGCATTCTCAACGCTGTGTCGCAGTTCTTCGACCAATTCTCGCATAAGCCCTCTGTTTCCTACTTCGAGTCACTCGTTTCGCCAGATCTAAATACTTGCGATCGGTGATATGAAATTGCAGCAGCCGCTGGTGCAGCACCGAGCGACGCTGGAAGAGCTAGCTTACGGCCCTCCATCTCCTTGTAAGGAGTAGCAGTCAGATAGGGACTGACTTGGATCGTGTAATCGGGCCGAATTGTCAGCAAGCCTGCGTCAAAGAGGCAATGCACGTCACGTCGAAACGCGATCCCGTTCTGAACATGATTGCTCTTCAGGTTGACGAAGGGTTGTATGTGTGCCGCCTCAAGGACCTGCTCACAGGCCGTTCCTGTCGCGGCACATTGTCGTCCGTAGGCCTCCAACACGTCACGTCTGAAGAGCCCCTGAGCGATGCGCTTCTTTGTGCGTCGCTGCTCCCAATTCGCTCCGTCGCGATCCACCAGTTTGAATCCTGCGCTCGCTTTCGGCAGAATATCTTCGAACGCCAAGTGCAACTCGCCTTCGAAGCCCTTCCATTTGACGATTTGCGGCTGGAAGCTGAGTCCAAGCTCTTCCGGGGTTGGTTGCTGGTCGGCTGGCAGAAAGACACAGGCGTCCAGGAGCACACAGCCAATCGTCGGGTCATTGCCAATGATGGGTGCGCTTGAGCGGCGACTGGCAAAGCCGATGATGCGGCTTCGAAAGTCAGCGAGCGACTGCACGCCGTTAGCAAGGCCCCAACGCTCCCACGCGTGCTCAACAGTGACTTCCTCGTAAGTGACGAGGCTCCCGAACCCGCCAATGCGGCGGATCGGTGATTTGAGCATGAAACCCCAGCGGCTACCGGGCTTCAATTGCACCTTCCATGGAGTGGGAGTCCAAAAGTTGACGAGACCGGTTGGAGGATCGCTGAGCATCTGATCGTGCCAGCGCGGATCGGTAACTGCTAACGCAAACATACAGCCCCTAGGAGAACTCAGCGGCCAACCGCTTCAGTCATTTGATCGGCAGAAAGTCCATCTGGCAAGCTATTGCCGGGGACTACTCTCGCTCTCGATCGTCAGGCGCAACCACACCCTCATCGGTGTTTGATCCAAAAGCGAGCGGGGAGAGCTGCCCGCCACTTTTCGAAGACGTAGAACACGCCGAATGAGTGCATGAACGCTTACTCCTTAGACGGCTTGGCGATCCCGCGTGATTTGGCGAGCGGAAACCGCAATTCATTAGCCTCAACCTTGCGATGTGCCGCGGCAACGACGTCCACCCCAAGGCGGTCGGCGAGCATCAACAGGTAGATGAAGACATCGGCAATCTCGTCTTCCGCCGCGCGTCTCTCATGCTTATCGAGCACCTGGTCCGCAGGATTCCACTGAAAGATCTCGAGCAGCTCACTTGCCTCGACGCTGACCGAGATCGCCAGGTCCTTCGGGGTATGGAACTGCCCCCAATCGCGCTCATCCCTAAACTTCCTGAGCCGCTCCGTCAGTTCACTGATCACGCCGCCAACTCCCGCATTCGGCGATCTGCACCCGCTTGTCGCTTGTCGCTCGTCGCCGATCATCATCAGCAGCGGGCTGTCAGCAAGGTAGGACAGAGGACGCTGCAAGTCGCATCCGCCAAGGTGGCACGCTACTCGTCCGTGGCGGGATGGCAATACTCTGCCGGAGGGCTCACGACGCGATCGTACGTAGCCGTCAGATGCTAGTTGGGAGGATGAAGAATGTACCGATACGAGGGCCTCGACGATCTGGTTGCAAACATGACAGACGCGGTCGCCGTAGTTGCGGCGAAGCATGGCCTCGAAGTCTGGGATGCGCTCACGCTGTGCGCAGTCATAGAAAGCATTTCATCGCCCCTGAAACTACACAAGCTCAAGGGGTCGCTCCTGAGCCGCCCGATGGGCGAGTTCGGGATCAAAACTTATTATGCGTCGCTCATCGCACGTGCAGTCGAGCAGATTAAGTCGCCCCACAGCCTCGTCGTGAATCCGATGATGGAGGCGATCATCGCGGCGCTCGCCAATGAGAGCGGGCCGATGCCGGAAGCCGCGCTGGCTGCCCAAGCGCAAAGGCTGCTTGCCCTCCACTGCGACGGCTCGGAAGAGAAGCCGCAGGAAGTCTCGCCTACCCCCGCATTCCACTCACCGCTAAGATATCTGAGTGAAGCCGGACTGATCGAACGTTCCGAACCTCATAGCTCATGGCAGCTTTCGGTCACTCTCCAGCTCGATTTCGAGCAGTTGCGCGAACCGCTGACGGTCCGAGATTGCGGCGCGGGCAACTGACCAACCGCCAGAACTATCGTTCGTGCTTACTTCGTGCTTGCAGAGCGGCCCTGCGCGCCGCCGCTGCTCTCTGGCAAGCAGTTGATTGGATCTTAGCGGCTCTCCCCTACCCCTTCGGAGTGCCACCGCTGGACACGAGAGCTGGCCGACACCAGCCGGTCGGCTTAGAGGTCAGAACACGCCGCGGCGCCGCATTCGTTCACAATGCCGCGCCCACCACGGAGGCGTTTGACGCTGCGCGGGGAGTCGACGGACTCTAGAACAAGTCGGCAAGCTTGGTTTCGATCTCCTTTTCGTGATCCGCCATTCGCGTTGATGCGTACTCAATTATGACGCCTCCCTGTCCCCCGCCGAAGGCTGCAGCTCCGACGAAAATAGATTCAAGGTCCTGCTCCAATTGATTTTGCGGACGCTTCCAAACATAGGAGTAGTAGCGTTGCCCCTCTTGGAGAGCGTTCATCCAATACTGCGGTTCGTCCCACATCGCCCCATGCAGCAGAAAGTCCGTCTTCTCGGGAGAACCGTATTTGAGATTTACCTGCTCCGCGATCTTGTCCACGGCCGTCCGTAGTGAATTGCCGTATGCATCGATCGATGTCGGAGGTGCCAATGCTTTGACCCATACAACCCCGAAAGTATCGCTGACCTGCGTGATGTAATTTTCAAAGCTGGGATGCGGTCGTGGCGCTTTCACGGCGTACTTTTCACCGCCGTAGTCGCTTTCGATCTGAAGCGATTCCTTGTGTGAGAAGATTTCGATTCCGAATGGTGCTGACACTAACCACCTCTACATTACGCGTAAGAAAAACTGATTTGAGCGGTTCGCGAGTAAGTTCCCGCTGGCCAACACACAAGATCATGCGGTGTGGTGTCGCCTCGTCTTATGGTGCTTCTTCGGATGAGCGTCCGTAGATGCTCTGGTCGCCGAAGCCGGCTTCGACTGAACTGGAGGTGCAATAGGGATCGCCGCAAGAGTGGCTGGGGGAGGACGCACTGAAGCCCTCTGTGAATTTTGCACGCCCCAGCGAATACCTACTGCCAAGCCGATCAAGAGAATTGCGAGCAGAATCCAATCGATAGCGAGATTTGTTCTCGGCTTAGCGACGAAGGCAGGTTCGTGAGCGAGATCACCGTTCTCATGGCCACCTTCGGTGTCGGTTGGAGCAGGAAGCGCAGGAAGGTTATCCGGGGTCTGAAGGTTCGCGAGTGCACGCTTGTGCGACGCAACTGCCTGAGCGAACGTGGCTGCCTTGTCGTAGCTGCTAATTTGATAGACCTCTGCGAGGCCAGTCGGACTTGAGAATGTGAGCGCCCCATAGCGCAGTATGGGGAGCTGGTAATTGTCGTTGAAACGCCGATCCCTTGACCCGTCTTTGTTGGCGCGTTTCCATGTGGTGCCAATCCGCATGGCGTCAGAGGGGACTGCCTCTTCCTCAATATAGTTCGATTGCGTCAGCTGGCAGTCCATTTGGGGAAACTCGATCAAGGCAAAGTCTCGAGTTCCTTCGCGCATCATCACGAAACCAGGATAGATTTGCAGGTCCCGACCGCCGACATTTCCCAGGCGCATCGCCGGGAATTTCGAGCGAATAATCTCTGGGCTGGCGAAGTCGAACCTGACGGGGACTCGGGTGATTGCGGTGAAGGCCGTCGTGCGCTGTCTGACCGGATCGACAGAGGCTTTCTGGGTGATGTCCCAGATACGTTGAGCGCTCTTCAAGCTTTCGAAAGCGCGGACAAGCGCGTCGTAACTCGCGCGAGTTGCATCATCGAAGGCGAAGTCCACCTCAACGAAACATCCCTCAAGGTGCGCCCGCGTGTCCTCAGCTTCATCGCTGGCAATGTTAGCCGCCTCGACCCAACGCGGAATGGCGTTCGCAGTGAAGAGGCGAATGATGGGATATTGAGCCCACCGCACCTTGCTCGAGCACCGATTGAGAGATTTCCTCTTTGTGTCGAGCTCGGATTGGAGCTCTGCGTGGCGAGTGGTCGCTTCGATTATAAGGTGCTTCAATTCGTCTAGGCCCGCCGTAGTCAGCGTCCCTATATCAGCGCTCCTTACTTGCACCTCAGTGCCTGGGATGGACGCGATTCCCGGGCTTTGGATCGGGCCGCGTGCTGGTCTGTCCGGGATGCTCCAAATCGCTGCGGGTTCAACAACCCTTTGTCTGGGTGCAGGAGAGTCCAACCGGGTGCGATAGGAGAGTCCCGAGCCCGGAATGCCAACGTTTGCGTAAGTGCCACGGGAGCCGAATGTCATGCTGGCTCCCCGCACGCCGACCGACGTGCTCACCCCACTGCGGCTAAAGTTTAGCCGGACTCCCGGAAAAAGCCGCACGCTGCGGTGGAAGCGAAACCCCATACTGGCCCCCTACGTAGGCGGAGCGATTGGCATGTAACCGCATACATCGCGTTGGACTGCGATGTATGCGGACATAAGATCTAAGTGCGACGAGCTCGGTGATAGCCACACTCCTCAGAGCTAGCACCTGTGACAGCCGTAATGGTGACTACCATTGCGACTCGTATAATGCCCCCCCCGATGACTCGACCCTGAGCCGCCGCTGTAGTGGCCGCCGTGGCTGTAAGTGTGGTGTCCACCGCCGTAGTGCGGACCGCCCCTTGCTGTCGAGGCGACTGGTGACGCGAGAACGATAAGCGCGATAAATGTACGTAACATGCGATAAATCCCGATTTGTTTGCCGAGCGGCGGAAAAGGACGTGTGATTGTCGCCTCTGTCAAGATGACGACGTACCCGAAACGGTCATCGGACTTCGACCATTTTGGACATTAGGCTTCAGATGGGGCCACTCGCCCGTCTCGACAGCGGGCCACCACTCCCGCGACTGTAATCGGTACCTTCTTGTCGGACGGTCCCATCGTCGCATCGCCCAAAGCATCCAACTTGACTCGGATCTGAGACAGCAGTTCAAGTCTCGCTCGGGCGAGATAAGGGGGAAGCGGCCATGAGGCTGCCTGTTATTGCGTTTGGTTGCTACGGTCTCGTTTGTGCCTCTCTGGTGACGGGGTGCTCTCCAAATTCGAGCGGCTCCAACAACACGATGAACGTCGATGAGAACCTTACGACGACGGACATGAACGCGACGACATCCACCGCCGTGATTCCCACTCATAGGTACGATTTCAAAGAGGGGCTGACCTACGGCTACATCTCTGCGGTCTCTGAGGAGGATCGAAAGAAAGGCAAAGGCGCGGGCGATGTATCGATGTACATCTACCACGGAAATCAGGACGGCCTGTACAAGCTCACCAGTGTTGATGCGAACGGGCGCGAAACGGGCCGATACGAATGCACGAATCCCTGCGTTGCGATAAAGGCGGATTATGGCGGCGTTTTGAACAGAATTGCATACTCGCCAGACACTGTGATCGGAGCGGCCTTTGAGGACGCCATGACTGGGCAGCTAGAGCCTGTGCATAGCGCTGGCCGGCTCGCCTCTTCATTCCTGCCAAGTGCCTGGGCCGGCGAATATAAGGGGACCTTCGAAGGAAATGCGACAGGCTCGGTCACAATCAAAGATATTCCCAACGGCGTGAAGGTGAGCATTGGAATTGGATCACCTAGTTGCACAGGAGAAATTGAGTTCAACGCTAATCGCCCCGCGGCAGACACGATCGTCCACACCACGCCAGCCGACGAAACCTATGGAAGTTGCAAAATGACACTCACGCGCGATGGTGCAAACTTGCACGTGGAGGAGAGCAGCAGCTGCCAATCGTACCACGGAGCGGAGTGCTCATTTAATGGACAGGCAACGCGATAAGCTAGTCGCCTAGCCCGCTTCCGTAGGCGGCAAAGCGTTTTTCCACGCAACCTGCGTCGCAAGCGGACCTGGGTTTTTGAGGGAGCTCTGCTGCTTGTTCAGAGAAGCCTCTCGGGAGCGGGCAAAGTGCCCTCCGTGATTACGTGGTGCTGACCTGCGGACGAAACCAAGCCCGATACCCTCTGGTGTGCCGGTGATCGAACGTTAGCGGTTCCCCTTCTCTGCCGGTGCGCGATCAATCGAGTTCTCGGCAGGTCAAGATTACCGACGCGTCTCCGACAAGTGCTCTAACTGGGTCAGCGCCTTGCCATCGAAGCTCGCCTCACGGTAGCTACTGCTGAAGGGGGAGCGTACTAGTGATAGTACTAAAACGACTGTTCGTTTCATTCGTAAGCTTGTTCTTCGTCGTCGCCTTGTTGCTTTATGTCGACGAGGTGCGCCGAGCCTACCTGGCGTATGAAAGAGACGGCGCCGGTTACATGGGCTTGAACGTTGGCGCCTCCGCTGATGATGTGCTTTATCTGCTCGGCTATCCTCAAAGCGTGGTCGGAGAACCAGAACCGGAGCGCGTGCCAGGGTTCGGAGAAGTGATCTGGGATCCACGCGTCTATCAAGTAAACGGCAAAGACCCGCAGAACGCTATCCCTGCAGGAAAGACGATCAACGATTATTTCCGCTGGGAATGGGAACGAAATAACGACCGCATTGATGTGACGTTTGACCCAAAAACGCGGCATGTCACGAAAATCGCCTGCATGGCTGACCAATCACGTTGGGACTGGGAGTGTCCGCGGATTTTCGGCGTGAACACCGAAACCCACGAGGATGAAGTGCGTGATCTGCTTGGCGAACCAAACTGGGTCAAACACGATGGCGTCGCCAAGACGCTTGGATACGACGAGCTGGGCCTTGCTTTGACCTTAACTCAACAGCGGGTCTACCTGCTTGAAAAGACACCTGCCCGGGGCGCGAGTTGGCAATGGAAGCTCAAGCACATCTTAATATAGGCCGATCAAATACGTAACTGGCCAGCCCGGACGGCTGGAACGTATGCGCAAGCGCAAGGGACCACTGGCGAACCCAGTTCAAACAGTCGGGAGCAAAATGAAAACTCAACATGAGCCCACGATCGAGGTCTGGGCACCCGCAATCCAACAGGACGGCAAGGCCGCCATGCCCACGCTTCGCCGCCCCGCGAGCCTCGAGGTGACGGAGGTGCCAATTTCTGATCTCGCTGACAATCTCTCGGCACTACTGGCGCAGGTAAATGCGGCATTCGAAAAGGCAGACGACGTTCCTTCGAAGCTTGCCGTCCATGAGATCGAGCTAAATATCGGCGTCAATGCCAAGGGAGGCCTCGCTCTCATTGGGAAGGTCGAAGCAGGCATGGAAGCGGGCATCAAGCTCAAGCTCAAACGACGAGATGCCTGACGACTACTCTACGCCCGCAACGTACATAGCGGCGCTGAAGGCGGCCAATCCTCGATCCACTATCACGAGCGAGACGGCCGAAAGGGCGCTGGAAGGAATTAACGCAAGCGCGATCGACATTGCCACGGTCATCGATGAGATCAACACCGGCGATTATGTGGAGCGCTTGCTGGAAAGCGTGTCCGAGCGGCTTCCCGATAACGTACGAAAGCTGATCGAATCGGGCATGATCGCTGTCGGTGAGATCGCGCTGCCGAACTTCGATGCGCGTGTCGTTCCGGTTGGCGCCGGACACGCAATCCTGATCAATCGCGGGACGCATCAATTCGTCTACCGGATTGCGCGGATCCTCGCGACTCGCTTCGTACCCGATGACCGTGATGAGCCCGTCGCACCGCTGGAGGACACGGCACGGATCATGGCCGAGGCCTTCGCCTGGTACCTCAACACCGGCCAAGCGTTCGGCCCTCAATATCCGATCACACTCGAGCAACTTCAGCTCGCGAACCTCATCACGCTCGAGGCTATGAAGTTCATATTGTGCCATGAGATCGCCCATGCCGTCACCGACCGGGAAGCACCTCCAGAATACCGGACGGAAGTGGATGCGTCGCCGCACCTCGACGAGCATGGAGCGGATGTATTTGGTGCGATGTGGGCACTCGGCCTTGCGTCCGGCGAGGCGCCTCAGGACGCATGGAACATGGCCGTGCGGTACGCCGGCATCGAATTCATGCTGCAGGTCTGGGCCGTCTTCGAGCAGCTCGGCTATGAATTTTCCGATACCCACCCGCCTGCCACCGACCGGTTGGAGGTTATTCGGCTCTTCATCGCGGATAAGTGCTACGAGCCTACATGGGATGCACTGACCTCGATATCCCAGGGTACCGCGCAGCTCTTCGCGAAGATCACGGAGCTCCTGAACGACCCCGAGAAGCTGCAGGACATAATTGCGGCAGAGGTCCCGCACCTCCTGGCCGAGCTGGACGCCCTGCTGGACCGCTGCGCAACGTTTCCAGTCCCCAATTATTGCACCTTTTATTCCGAAGCAGGCCGGATCTTCGATCGCGGCTACCCCGATCAGCTGATGGCCCACATCGCCGAAATCGCGGCCGAATTCATAAGCGGTAACAAGGATGAGCCGTGGTCGATGGAGCGCGCACGGCGGCTCCAAAGGTTCAAGCTACTGATAGGCTATTTGGAGCACCTCAACGAGCCGGCACGTGCTCATTTCCAGGCCGCACTCGGGCTGAGGAGATGATGTCCGAGCAGTAACTCTTCCTCATTCATCGATGTGACGACGCCGGTCTATCCAGCGCATGTGATCTATGTTCAATGAGGCGTACCGTAATTGCAATAGGCGGACGTCAGCCGACCGGGAGGCTGCGTAAAATTAACGAAGGCCAAAGTAAGCTGGCGGAATGTTCGCCGCCGTGTTCGCCTATGCTATCGCCCTTCAGGCTGCTCCAGTGACGGCTCAGCCATCTGACGAACTTAAAGGCGAGCGAGCTGATCTGGGCGTTTTCACTGAGCAGAATAACGAAGCATGGGCTCAGCTCAAATCAGGTGACGCGGCAGTCTGCGCAAACCGCGACATAATCGAGGCTATCCCAGTCTTGGCTGACGGACCCGTGTACGACAGGTTCATCGAGAACGGAGGCAAGCTCCCCTCGCTGAACCCAATCACCGCAGTCGGGTTAGATAGGGACATTGGTGAAGTCCGGTGCGATGCATTTGCTCCAGGCGGACACTTGAAATTCACCGTGCGGCCCTCCCTCAGCGAACCGGGGACTATCGTCATCGAACTTGCCCACACTGCTGAGAGCGATGCCTTCGCACGTTGGATGGCGGAGCATACGCCTTCGCTGCCCGGGTCGCGGCACGTGAGTGCCAAGCGACAGCATTGAGCGATTTTCGTGCTCGAGCGTGTGCGGCGCAGCTCCAAGCTTTGCGATTTATTCGCTGTGCGGCCGAGCTCGCCCTGGGGGACAGGGTGTTAGCAGGAGGGCAGCCAGGCCGTGAATGGTTCGCGTAAGAAGGTAATTCCGGGCTCTGCATCCAAGCCCCAACCGCCCAAGAAGCCTGGCGCTGGCACGTGGCTTGGGTTCGCGTGTGCGCTCGTAATCGCATTCGCATGGGGCCACAGCTCTAATTCCCCCAGCACATTAGCGGCATCGGCTGCTCCGGCAAGTTCGCCTGAAAAACAGAGTTCCACGACCGAGGCGGCGACGCCGGCAGGGTTCTCGGATGCCGCTCAAAGCGGAAGTTCAGAAGCTACCTTTGATGGCGATGATGGCGATGATGGCGATGATGGCGCCACGATCGACGATGGCCAAGGCTCGGGTGAAGATGCCACGGCTTGTGACGATGACTCGTATCTAAGTTCGGACGGCGACTGTGTTCATAGGCCAGTTGCCGCTGCGACCGCACCAGAGGGCGCTAGCGCCCAATGTAACGACGGCACGTACAGTTTTAGCGAGCACCGACGGGGAACATGCAGCCATCATGGCGGCGTTGCTGATTGGCTCTGAAGCGAGTCGCGGCGGTCTTTGCACCGGCTGGTGTCGCGATGCGGGAGCCGCTCACATGCGGTACCGGTCCGGTTCGAGGTCCGCCTAGCAGGCCAGTAACACTTGCGGAGTACCAGCGAGAGCCCGTTGGATACAGCCGGGCCTTGCGTGCTCAAGCATCAGGCGAAATTGTTCAGGCGTGCTGCCAGGTTCGTTCGGCTCGTACACGGAGGAATAGTACTCAACAGCGCTGGCGATCTCAGCAGCCGTCATCAAATCGCCGTCGCCATTGATCGCGCGCTCAATGCGATTCAATCTCCTCTTCAAACTCATCAACTTACTCTCGCATCGCTGTCTGCTGTTCGAGGCCCGCGATCCGGACTTCATGGTCGGCAGTCTCAACGAAGCGCCGATGACGTTCAAGCAGGGTCATCATCGCCTCAGCCTCGAGTGGCGTGATCATTCCGGCCGCGACGGCGGCAAGAACCGCCTCCCCGGCTCGCAGCAGGCTGTCGGCACCCGTAATCTGAGGAAGGGCAAATTCGACCGCTCGATCTTTCTTCGCCGGTAAGACACGATCTAACACTATCCGTGCTGCCGTCATGTCACCGCGCCGAGCCGCTTCGATGACCGCCGATGCGATGTCCTCTGCTGATTTGCCAAGTAGCGCTTCCAACATTCGGGTCGTGCGATTTCTAGCCCCCTTAGGCTTGCCCGGGTTGCCAGGCTTGAGGCTCCGGCTCACTCAGAAACTTCAGTGCATTCAGCAGTAGCTGAGGTTCGGATGGCTCGGGGGTCGATTGCGTCCGGTTCGGATGCCGGCGCAGTTTGGAAGCAGCCTTCGTTCTTCAACTCAGTTGGTTGGTCGGTCCCCGTATGGCTTTCTATAAGCGATGATCGGGCGTCACCAGACGCCTCGGACGGCGCTCGCGCAAATCTGCCATTCTTCCGCGGCGTTGGTGATTGCGGGTCACCAGCGGCTTCGTCGATCGATGATCGAGCGTCACCACCGACTCGCTGATCTGGTGACGCTGCGTCACCCTTCTTTTTCTTCGGCATGGGCGACCAGGAGATATATTCGTTGGTGGCAGAGTGGATGTACGGTTCTTTGCCACTCGGTACGAACGTCAGGCGGTATTCTCTCGCTCGGCGCGCCAGCCACGATCCTGGCGTTGGTTCCGCAAGGAAGCCGTGGGCAATCAGCGAAGCTATGGCGCGTGCGATGCGAGCGTTGTTCACGCGGCAGGTGTTGGGCCCTTTCAGACGTTCGCCGATCTGCTCATAGCTGATCACGATCTGGCCGTTGTTGAACCCGTTTAAGCGGCGCAGCACTTCTCCCAGGACGCAGCGCTCGAATGGTGTAAGGTGAAGGTACGCGAGTGAGTCCACCACGCAGTGTGGCAGCCCATTCCAGCCACCTCCGCGCGTATCCGCGCGATGGGGGGCTCGCCGCCGCTTAGCCACAGCTTCGGCCGCTCACTGCGGCGCCTCGGCAAATTATCCGCTCAGCCTGGACCCCATCCGCGACAGATTGAGAGCACTCAAGCAGAGACAACGTGTCGATCATGCTTCTGCTCGAGCCGCCGGAGGAGTGCTCGCTGAACGGCGGCTTATCCGCACTCGTCGCGGCCTCGTCCGTTGTACCTTTTCTGCGACGGTTTCGCTGGTGCTCGCCGTGAGCCGCTCGTCCAGCCACTCTTCAAGATGATCAATTCGGTACCGAACGGCGCGTCCGAGCTTCAGATACTTAGGACCACCGCCATAGACCCTCATTTTTTCGAGAGTGGTGACAGCCAGCCCAATGTGAGTGGCAGCTTCGCGAGTTTTCAGAAGGACTTGGGACATCTCGGTCTACTCCGGAGCAATTGTGGGATGCTCCGGAAGACATGATCGGGGCTGCCGATCAGGTCACGCGTCAAACTGTCCGTTCAATCGAGCGGTTCGCGTGCCTCGCAAAGTTCTATGTATCGTTGATCCCGACGGCGGAGGAACCAAGCCGAGCCTCTCAGCGAATTCACGGAACGTCTCGTGATTACCACCTTCTGTTCGACGAAGCAGAAGGCCGGCGAGATGTCCGCAGACTTGATTCAAAAACGTCTGAAAAGGCGGGAAGCTCTCGTAGTCGTCGACCTTGAGGTCGCTTCGGGCCGTCGCCGGCTGACCAGTTGCCTGCACCCACAGATGCGCTGAACGCTCAATTACGTGCGCTTGTGCTCTCTTGGGGAATTGCGAATTTACCCGAGGAAGCGACAGGCCGTGCAATTCTTCGCGGCGGCGCTCGGCTTCAGAAGCGAGCTCGTTACACGCGTCTTCAAGCCACGTCGGCGCAATACTCGCCCGGCTACCGGTTTCCCCCTCGGTAAGTAGCGAACCAAACGACGCATCGTCAGGGTGCTCAAGCCAGTGCCGCTGCATTTGGCCGAAACAGAAGGAGCGATGCAGCCGATCGTGGAGCCGCTCCAGTGCCGGCGATGGCACTCCTTCAGCACGACGGAGTAGAAGTTCGCTTCTAATTTCGTCCAAGCGCTGTGCAATTGAGCCCGCCGCGTCGCGGATTTCGGACAGAGCAGTGCCCAGTGACTTCATGGCTCCCCGTTCGGCGCGGGCGCTGGGTTGCATCGCGTTAAGCTCGGAATCGAGATAGGCCATCGCCATAAGCTCGGACCACGCGCCGTATAGCCCCTCGGCTGCCAATTGCAGACGGGCGTCCGCCACTTCCTGACCGGAATTAAGGAAGTACTCAGCGATGAGAGGCCGCGGGAAGTAGAAGCTAAGGTCAACCGCCGGTACTGTTCCGGTCCGCATGAACAATTCTCGCGCCTGACGCCTATCGTACGGTGGAGGAGCGGGTAACTGCCGTGAGCTCTGGAAGGCTTTGTCGGCGGGCGAGCCACCGTAAAAGGGCGATCGAAGCATCAGAGCAAAGCCGACACGTGCTCGGCCCACGCGTTGAGCGCTCGCGCCTTCTCGTCTCTCCAGTCATGCCGCTGGTACACGCCTGCGATTCCGCTGCGCGAACCGCTTACGTGGTTGAGGACGGCTTCTGTCACCTCAAAGCGGACGCCGAGGCGCTGGAGGCCGGTCGCAACGGTCCGTCGCAGGTCGTGGATGCGCCACGGGTCAATCGTCCGCCCCTCGCCTACTGCACGCTGCATGTATTCTTCGAGGCGGCGTTTTGCCTTCGAAAAACCTGAAACGGGCGACTTGCCGGTCGTTGAGAACACGAGACCAGAGCGCGGCCATTCCGTCGCGCCGGCAAGGTCGTCGAGGACTTCGACAGCGGCCGAACTGAGTGGCACCAGGTGCGGCTTCCTGTTCTTCGCTCTGCCTGAAGGCAGCGTCCACAGCGCTTGGGCGCGGTCCACTTCCCGCCAGTCGAGTGAGGCCACTT
Source organism: Sphingomicrobium sp. (assembly GCA_035944075.1). Taxonomy (GTDB): domain Bacteria; phylum Pseudomonadota; class Alphaproteobacteria; order Sphingomonadales; family Sphingomonadaceae; genus Sphingomicrobium. The sequence goes on along the minus strand of DASZBO010000129.1, from coordinate 17,726 downwards.
CATCACGCCGCTGGCCCGTCAGCAGCAGCAATCGCAGAAGACCGCCGAAAGGCCAACCAAGGTCGGCACAGCCGTGCCAGATGAGCGCGATCTCCTCGTCAGTAAGAACCCGATCGCGCGAAGGTACCGGCGGCGGCGGCTCGACGCCCTCGAGCGGCGATCGATCAAGATCACCTCGGCTGACCGCCCAGCGAAACATCTTACGGAGCGTTGCATGCGTGAGCCTCGCGACCGCGGGCCGATCTTGCAGGCGGTCCCAGATCAGATTCAGGTCCGATCGTTTGATCGTCGGCAGAGCCTTGCGTCGAAGTACAGGAACCGCCTCGCGTCGGAGAACGCCAGCACCAAGCGGCCACTGCTTCCACCGCTTCTGGAGATACAGCGTCACGAACGACTCGACGTAGCTCTCGAACGCGAGGTCGATCGCCTGCTGGCGACGCTCGTGATCGGCCTGAACGGGATCAATCCCCTGCCTGACGAGAATGGCGACCCGTTCGGCTTCTTTGCGCGCGGTCTGAGGAGTCCAGGGCGAACCGTGACGTCCAATCGTATAGCGCCTGGACGGTGCTTCGCGTCCGCCCATACGGTACTGAAACACGTACGACTTGGCACCCGAGACGGTGGTGCGCAGCCCGAAACCCCGCAGCTCATCGTCCCACAAGAACACATCCTTGGTGGCAGGCGCGATGGCGTCGACGAGCTGCTTGGTGATGCGCGCACTTGGCATTAGCGGGTCCGCCCTGACGAGATTAGCGGGTACTTCATGTAAGCACCATGTAAGCACCATGTAAGCACCATGTAAGCACCGTAGCGGAAGCGCAGGGAAACTCAAGATAACAGCATCTGACTATAAGTGACTGATTATACGCTATTTTGTGCAACGCGAGGAAATTGAGTCCAGTTTAGGAAAACTCGAAACGCGTAACTCTTAATCAGCGGGTCCTAGGTTCGAGCCCTAGTGCGTCCACCATTCTTCCAACGAGACCATTGGCGTGAGAACCAACGGCAAAAGCTCGTTAATGCGTTCCATAACGTAAGTTCCTAATAGCTCCAGACAGTCGTTCGGCGCTGTTTCCCGCGCTGCCTCGCCGTCTACAGAATAGCGGTCCGCTGATGAGCGCCTCGAGCCCTGCAACGACTGGGGTCTGAACATGGACGTCCTACGCCGGTAAGAATGTAGGAGCTCATGATCCGCGAGACTCTCAAAAATGCCGCGAGCAGACCCATAAAACGTGCGAAAGCCTACCAAGGGTTGTCAGCGGATTATTAGTCGCCAGACTGGCGGCATGATCATTCGCGAGGCAACCCAGGACGATCATGCGCAGTGGCTCACCTTGTGGGAGGGCTACAACGCCTTCTACGGTCGCGAAGGTCCGTCCGCTTTGCCCCTCGAAGTTACCCAAACGACGTGGCAACGTTTCTTCGATCCTGACGAGCCCGTCCATGCGCTTGTCGCGGAACTTAACGGTCAATTGGTTGGGATCGGACATTATTTGTTCCACCGAAGCACGATCTCCATCGCTCCGACATGCTATCTGCAGGACCTCTTCACATCTGAAGATGCTCGCGGGCACGGTGTAGCGACAAGGCTTATTGATGCGATCGCGGAGATGGCGCGGACGCGAGGCGCCGCCCGAGTTTACTGGCAAACGCAGGAAACAAACGCACGCGCGCGAGCGCTATATGATCGCGTCGCCGAACGATCGGGCTTCATCGTCTACCGTCGGCCGCTGGGTCCCCGTTAACAAACTAGGCCTAACTCGAAGCAGCACATCTGATGATTTGGCAGTTCCCGCTCCGATGGTTCGGTGTGTCGGCGGTCCTCAAAGGCTGGATCCGGGTGGGCCCGCGTTTATGGCGGTGGGCGCACCTACGAAAACGGCATGTTCAGGGGGAAAGAAAGCGCTTTTGTCGCCACCACCGGTGGCCCGAGCGCTGCTCAACGGCGACCTCGACGCGCTCCGGCCGATCCATCGCGGTATATTCGAGTTCACCGGCTTTTCGGCCCTTGCGCCCGAAGTCCATTGGCAGCCAGTTCGGCTCGACGACACAACCCGGACGGCTGAGCTCGCCAGCTGGGCAAATCGCCTCCGCGCGATCGACTTGGAGGAACCGATCGTCGTCGGCCGCCATTAAGTCCTTGAAGGCTGTCCGCGTCTTTTCGCCGACGGCTTCCCGTTCCCTGCTTCAACCGGAGGACAACAATGACGAAGCCGCGCATCCTGATCATTACCACCAGCCACGCCAGCATGGGCAACGCGGACGAGAAAACCGGCGTATGGCTCGAAGAACTAACAACGCCTTATTACGCGTTCGCCGACGGCGGCGCCGATGTAACTCTTTCCTCGATCGCCGGCGGGCCGGTGCCGATCGACCCTCGCAGCACCGGCGAAGATTCGAAGAAGGAAGAATCGGTTCGCCGTTACCTCGACGATGCCGTGCTCCAGGCAAAGGTGGCCAAAACTCCGGCATTCACCAGCCTCGATGGAAGCGATTATGACGCCGTCTTTCTGCCCGGCGGCCACGGAACGATGTGGGACTATCCGACCAGCACCGAACTTGCTGCGCTGGTCAGCCAATTCCTCGAGACTGGCAAGCCAGTCGCCGCGGTCTGCCACGGTCCGGCTGGCCTGACCCAAGCCAAGACCGCCGACGGCCGATCAATCGTCGCCGGCAAGAAGGTTTCTGGCTTTACCAACGGCGAGGAAGAAGCCGTCGGACTGACGAAGGTCGTTCCGTTTCTCCTCGAGGATCGCTTGCGCCAGCTTGGCGGCGATTATGAGAAAGGTCCCGACTTCGCGCCGTTCGCGGTCCGCGACGGACTGTTGATCACCGGCCAGAACCCGGCTTCGGCCGCCAAAGTGGCCGAACTGACGTTGGAAGCTGTCGAAGACAAGGTCACCGCGTGACCTTCATGCGGGCCTCGACCAGGGGTCCGGGCAGCGACCGGTTCACTTTCGTCAATCAGCCCCTGCCCAATATAAACAAAGGCCGCCGTGCTCCGGTTCGCGCTCGCTAATCTGGCGGTGGCTGCGGTGATCACCGGCGCTAGTCGTCCGGGCTGGATCGCGGGGGAACGCGCGGCTCTACCAGGCCCGTCCCGGCCGAATCCGGCGCGAGCTTCGCGACGCCGGGCTGATCAATCCAGACGCCCCGCTAGCGCTCTGACTGGGCTGTCGGCGGGCTGTCAGTTTACCGTAGAACAAAACGGCGAGTTGTTGAGAGCTTGTTCCATGGAGACGCTATGACCGAGGAGCGCGCCGGCCTGCCCATCCTCGCCTTTGTCGACGCTGACGCGTTGGATCGTTGGCTCGAAAGCCAGCCGGAAAGTGCGTCAGGCCTATGGATCAAGTTCTCAAAGGCAGGCTCGGACGTCCCAAGTGTGACAAAGGCGGAAGCGATCGACGTGGCGCTCTGCCACGGCTGGATCGATGGCCAGCTGAACGCGTTCGACGATCACCACTGGCTTGTACGCTTCACGCCGCGCAAGCCCCGCAGCAAGTGGTCACAGGTGAACCGCTCACGAGCAATTGAATTGGCTAAGGCGGGCCGAATTCGCCCTCGTGGACTCGCCCAGATTGCGGCTGCCAAGGCAGATGGTCGGTGGGACGCTGCCTATCCTCCAGCAAGTCAGGCCGAAGTTCCGGCCGACCTTCAAGCGGCTCTGGATCGAAGCCCGGATGCAGCTGCCTTCTTTGCAAATCTGAAGGGTGCCAATCGGTACGCGATCCTCTACCGTATCGCAGCCATGAAGAAGCAGAAGAGCCGGGCGCGTAAAATCAGTGACTTCATCGCTATGCTCGAACGCCACGAGACCGTTCACGGTTGAGCGGACGGTCGACTTATGGCGGTCAACGCGTGGATTTACGGCTGCTTTGCAAGCCCGTTACAAATCCGGCCGCTTCCGTAGGGCACGTTCGCGCTACCATTCCGGCCAAAATCTGGACGTATCGACCGACAAGAGGCGTTCAGGTTTGCAATCAGGAGAAGATAGCGGCGCACTCGACTTGAGCACGAACGCCTTCTCTCGACGTGAGCGACACATAACTAATGTGCCAAACCCTTCCTGGTGTCGGCGTCCGACCATTGTGGATAACGGGGCCGTAGATAAGTTCGATAATGTGAAAGCAACAATCGCCGCTCTTTTTCTGGTAGCTTCAAGTCAGGTCGCGTCGGCACAGGACTGGGCCGACGTTGCCCGTTATCGCGAAGCGAACCGAGCACTCAGCCAACGAGACCCGCGACGCGTTGTATTCCTTGGAGATTCAATCACTGAAGGCTGGGCGGCGCAGCCTTTTATCCACGACAATCCCCACTTCGTAGACCGTGCAATATCGGGCCAGACGGCGCCACAGATGTTGGTTCGCTTCCAGTCGGACGTCGTGCTTCTGAAGCCAGCGGTCGTGCACATCTTGGCGGGAACCAACGATTTTGCGCAAAACACTGGTCCGGAAACCGAAGACGAGATCTTCGGCTACATCATCAGCATGGCTGAGCTGGCTCGTGCAAATCGCATCAAGATCGTCATCGCATCAGTGCTGCCCGCTGCGGATTTTCCATGGCATCGCGGACTTGATCCAGCACCCGCCATCAAAGCGCTGAATGCGAGGCTCAAGGTTTATGCAGCTAGCCACAACTTGATCTACGCAGATTACTGGAGCGTCCTTGCAACCGCAGGCGGCGCGATGAAGCCGCAGTATTCCAAGGACGGGGTGCACCCGAACGCTTCAGCTTATGACGCGATGCGACCGGTCGCCCGGGCCGCGATTGAACGGGCCATGCACGAGCGCTGATCTACGTCCTGGCGCAAGCCATTTGCGCCATTGGGTACCGGCAAGTTCGCGTCGTTGCGAGATAATGGAACGAACCGGACTTGCCCCGCGAGGAGTCGATCTGGGGGCGGTGATTTGCCTGATCGTGGGAGGTATTGATCGGCAAACAAACTGATCGCGAGGCCTGGAAATTGTTTGCTGCGTTTCGCGGTCTGAGGGCCGTGGCGACGTCAATTGAGACCTGCCCCAATAGTGAAAAGGCTCGACAAGGAGCGATTTCGGACGGTCCAAGCGAACGCGCAAGTCAGCGAGTGAACTGCTTAGTACGTTCAAGGACGATATTGCACGCGCGCAACTGCAGTTGGCCGCGCGCTCGAAAGATAGAAAAGTTCTTTCCTGCATCACCGAGGATCTGCCCGCTCGATCCGACAATGTAATCTTCCGACTTAAGATCTGCCTTTCTCGAGAGTGCTTCGACTAGCGCACCAACGCTCGCGTCGCTGAGAAGCGCATTCTCTTTGCAATAGTTGAGAACTCCGACTGCATTCGAGAGGGTCATTTTCGACAAGCCCGGGATCGTCGATTCAATCTCCAGCGCCGACGTTCTTGCCATCCCTTCGGACGACCAGACGAGCGCTCCGATTAAGATTAGCGATTCAGATATTCGCATGCGTTGACCCTGCACTCTCCACCCAAATTAAGTACTCTCGTCGGATCTTCCGTTTCGCTCCTCCTTGCCTTGTCGCCGCGCTCGAACGGAAAGGTGACACACCGAAGTTGGCCGGCAAAAACCTGTCTATTGTGCCGGAAAGGAAGGCGGCAGAAGGACGTCCGTTCTCAAACGAGCGGCAGGTAAAGGGATCCGCTTTACGTATCGCAGATCAGGTCTGCTCGGTTGAAAACCCTGCCTCGGCGGCCTCTTTGAAACCGCCAAGATTGTAGACCCTCTCATAACCCATATCCTGAAGCGCCTTGCCCGACAGCGCAGAACGTCCACCTGAAGCGCAATACAGAATTATAGGACGCTCACGGCGGAACTCGGGGTTGTGGTAAGGTGTGGCGTCGTCGGCGCGAAATTCCAACATTCCGCGAGAGACGTTTAGCGCATCCTTCAGCTTGCCGCTTTGCACAAGTTCCTGGGCGTCGCGCACGTCGAGAAGCAGCGCCCCTTCTTGATCGATGAGTCGGCGTGCTTCGCCCGCCGTGATCCTCGGGACACGTTCGTTCGCCGCCGAAAGCAACTCCTTCACGGAAGCCGGCATAAGAAGCTCCTCCAGTCAGATTGGACCCTTGGATCTTAGAGCATAAGGAAGGCTCAACCAAATTTCCGCGGAGCTCGCCCCGCGAACTGCGCTGAAGCGCTTGCGGACGTTGATTGCAAATGCAGTGTTCGCACTGCGGCAACTTATGTCCGGTTCCCCCGCTCCTCACCGACAACAAACAACTGGCAAGATCGGATTGGCGGCCTTGGCCAAAATAGGAACGGACTCAAGTTCGGCTTCGGCTTCCGACCCACCCCAGGCCTTGAACACGAAACCCCCACGGGAACTGAGCAGACGAAGATGTTGTTCCGACGCCATTCACCTGAAGCGGCGCGTGTGGGGGCATGAGCAGGATTGGAACTGGAGTTGTCATTATCTTCGCGGCAGCCTCCGTGAGTGTGGCCGCCAACGCAACGCCGCAGCAGCCGGAGGAGCCCGTCGCGTTGCCACCGGCGGTCGAGCAAGGCGTCGACATGGTTTATATCGATCCGGAGATCGCGGGTAACATTCGCTGGCGCAACACGAAACTCGATGATGTGACCTTCGCGCGTTACGCCGGTGCTCCGCTCGACCTCATCCAAGCCATCAACCCGCTCTATGCTGACCTGCGTCGCGGCCTCGTCGACTACCAAAAGAAGTGGGGGGTTCTTCCGCAATTCACGATCCCGGCGGGACCAGCTCTCACGATTGGCTCGCAAGGGGAGCGCGTCACGCTCCTTCGTGAACGGCTGGGACTTTCGGTCGGTAGTCGCTTCGACGAAGCGCTTTCGAAGCGGGTCGCGGAGTTTCAAAAGGTCCATGCTCTCAAAGTCGACGGGATTGCGGGCGACGATGTGATTGCTTCGTTGAATTTAGGCGCTGAGCATTACGAGCATCTGGTGATGATCAACATGGAGCGTGCACGCAGACTGCCCGCTCCTGGCGAGCTCAAACGTCACATCATCGTCGATACAGGCTCGGCGATGGTAATGATGTATGACAACGACAAATTTGTCGGCTCGATGCGCGCAGCCGTGGGCGCGAAAGACACGCAGACGCCGATGATGGCTGCCTTAATTCGCTACGCCAACGTGAATCCGTACTGGAACATCCCTACATCGCTTCAGATCAAACTGATTGCTCCTCGCGTACTTGCGCAGGGTCTCAAGTACCTCACTGACCGCAGAGATGAAGTGTTCGCCGACTGGAGCCCAAGCGCTGTTCCAATGGATCCCGCAATGATAAACTGGCAGGCGGTCAGGGACGGGACACTGACCTTGCGCATCCGGCAAGGCCCTGGCGGCGGCAACTCCATGGGCAAGATCAAATTCATGATGCCCAACAAGTTCGGCATCTATCTCCATGACACCCCCGATAAGACCGTCTTTGCCACGGATGAGCGGTGGATCAGCAACGGTTGCATCCGACTGCAAGATGCACCGCGTCTTGCCGCGTGGCTGTTTGGTGCGATGCCGAAGGGGCGCGACCCCGACGTCGAGGAGCGCGCTGAATTGAGGGAGCCAGTGCCCGTTTTCATCACTTATTTGACGGTACAAGCCACAGCAGACGGGGTGGAGTTCCGCGCCGATCCTTACGCCCGCGACCCAGCCGTGCTGGCGCGATATTTCGCCGAAGAAGGGAAGCTAGCAGCCGCTCCTCAGCGCTGATCGCCTCGCAGAGTGGCTAATCGAAAAGCGACCTGCCTCGCACTGGTTTGGCTTAATATGATGACCTGAACCAACGACGCTTTCCCAACGAACTATGCGGCAGACAATGTGAGCGGAGCGAATTCTATTGAGCAGTGAGTGTAATGTTTGATTCTACCTCGCTTGCCGTTCGCCGCCGCTTTATGCCGCCATCCGAAGAACCTCTGGCGGCCTCGTCGCGATGAAGCTCCCACGTTCAAGCATTCGTCCCAGCCAAGACCGCAGGTGGCTGGTAGCGTCGATTAGCTCGCGACCTTCCGAACACTCGCCAAAGAGATCAAGCTGCGTAGCCAGCATGATGTCAGCAAGGCTCATAGTCTCGCCACTGAAGTAGGTCTTTTCGTCGATCAGCCGATCGAACTCCGCGAAGCAACTCCGCGCCATCGGCATTGCTTCAGTGACGGCCGCTTCGTCACCGGGAACGCCGAGAAGCCTTGGGCCGATGATCCGGTTAAAACCGATCGGCGCCGCCGCTTTCGGGAAGAAGTACCACTCGATGATCCCAATGACCTGATTCATGACGGTACGCTGCTGTGCAGTACCGGGCGTGAGCGGCGGATGTGGAAAGCGGTCGTCGAGATAGCGAATAATCGCCTGCGTCTCGTAGATCGTAAAGCCGTCGTGCTCGAATGCCGGAATTCGACCGAAGGGGTGGCGCCTCAGATGTTCTTCCGACTTGTGTTCGCCCGGCGCCATTGCGTGCAGCTGGTATTCGAGCTCCTTCTCCTTGAGCGTCACCTCGACTGCTCGAAGGAACGGACTTCCGGGAATTCCATAGACGGTGATTCCAGACATCGACTGTTTCCTCAGTTAGATTTTGCTGTCTGCTCGGCGAAGAGCGCGAGCAGCCCGCTCCAGCCACCCGGTGAGTCGATTGCCTGCCGCATGCTGTCGGCAGTCTCGCCAAGGCGTTCCAAATTGCGGTGCTCGAGATCGACGCGTGTGCCCGAACCCTCCGGCGCGAACCGCACGTCAACTTCTGTCTCAAGTTGGCGCTCGAACTTCCATTCCGCATTGAGCTGCCAGATCAGGACCAGACGGGACGGCGGATCCCAAACGGCCACCTTGCCGATCTCGCACTCCGAACCATCAGCGCCGCGCTCGTACCATCGGCCACCGACGCGCGGCTCGATGATGGGCTGATCAAGATCAGCGGACCCGATTTTGTGCGACTTCGGCCACCAGCGGCCGATGCCGTTGGCGAAAACGTCAAATGCGCGTTCGGGCGGAGCCGGAACGTAAACGCTCTTGCGCACCGGCGCCGGCCGTATTCGAGGTTCGTCTCTCTCCCGTTGTTGGATGCTCATCCTTCCTCCTGTTGATGCCCAGCACGCTCCAACTCGGCCGCGAACGCATCGAGGGCCGAGGTCCAGAATCGATCAATCCACGCGCGCATCGCGCCCAATCCCTTTGGGTCGATGTGATAGATGCGCCGCGTCCCAACCGATCGGTCATTCACCAGGCCGGCCTCTTTGAGCACCTTGAGGTGTTGAGAAACCGCTGGCCGGGTGACGGGCAGCCCACACGCGATTTGCCCGACCGACTTCGGTCCACCCCTTAGCCGCTCGAATACGGCCCTCCGGGTCGGGTCGTATAACGCGGCAAAGACTTTCGATTCGTTAGTCACCGCTTACTGTTAGTCGATGCTTACGGTTTGGTCAATGAGCTTCCGCGAACCGTGTACCCGACTGGTCGCCGAAGCGGTTGGAAGGAACGTCGGGCGCTTCGACGAAGACCTCCAGTGTGTGCGGGCTCATCGAGGAGCGTTCGGCGGCCGTTCAATGACGGGCAATTGTCGCAGGTTGTCTGTCGGTTTTGCGGCGGACTGAAGCGAAAGAAAACATTCAGGTTACGGAGCCATACGGAACACCACGCGGCTGACATAGTAGCTCGGTACCTTTGTCCCATCGGCAAGCTCGGCGGGTTCGAAGTGACCTCGCCTCATGAACGACTTGCACACGATCTGGTTGAACTCGGCCTCCTTGAAATGGCTGAGACTTGTGCATTTCGTAACCCTGCCTGTCGCATCAACAAGCAGGCGAGCCTTCACGACCGATTCCTCACGACGAACCGCCATGTCGCGCGGATAATCATTCGAGCTGAACCACTTCCACGGCGGCTCGGGCGCCCAGACCGGCCGCACAATCTTGTCTTCCAAGGCGGGGTCGACACCCCAGTCGCGAAGGGAATCCCGGCTGCACTTGTCGAACATTGCCAATGGTTCTGCGAGGGATCCCGTCTCCAGTATGACCGGACGTCCAGGGCGCGCATCGACTTCCAGCCCTCTAACCTTCGATGCAAAGTCTTGCCGGTCTGCTTTCATCATTGCCTCCGCGGCCAAATTGAGCGGAGGTGGACGTTCGCCCGGATGGGCCTTTCTATCGTCGGCCTCCTTTTGGGCAGCCGCGATGAATTTCTCCGAGGCGAAATCCACTCTCATAAATAGGACCGCTGGCTCACCCTTGTCGGTCGCTCGCGCCGGACGGCCCATGACGGGCTTCGCTTGGACCGGGACAAACCTTGCTGGGACTTGTTCTTCGAAGGTGCTCAGGGGCCTGCCGAACACGAGCATGTCCATCTCACCCGGAGCTTCGCTCTCCAGCGCAAGGGTGGTCTGGTTGTCTCCCTCGCCGAACAATCGGACCAACCGGCAACTATTCTCTGCGTAGTCGAGAACCCACTTGCTTGACGGTTGGAGTTGGAGCGGTTGGGATGCCGCAACGAGCGAGGGTGCGGAAATGGCAAGGGCGAGGACTGCCTTGATACGCATGACATTTTCTCCACCGAGCCTTGCAAGGCTAACGCGACGCCACCGTTCAAGTCCAGCCGATGTCTTGGCTGAATGTCACGTGCTTACCTGGCAGCGGCGGGTTCCGCGCGAATGGTGTAACGTGCGCGGACCGGCGGCCGTCGGTACACGCGATCTTGGTCAGCTTCGACTTGAGCAAAGGAAACTCGCGTGCATCGAAGTCTGGTTAGGTCATATTCTGAACAAAGGTGGCGAGTCCCTTTGGTTTGTCTAGTTCTTCAATAGTTGCATAGATGCGCCGATCGTCGCCCATCAGCATCCAAGCCTGCCAGCGCGTCGAGGCGGAGGTGAGCTTGGAGTCGTAATGCCTATTCAACCCAAACATTCTGATCATTTTACAGCTCTGAGGATTGTGGAAATTTGGTCATTTGAGCGGCTAAGCGGCTAACTTAGGCACGCTTGGTCAAGCCCGATTTATTGGCTAAATCGCCGGCATGTCGCGCTCACAGTTGCTCCTCACCGCCGCGCTCGCATTTTCCGCGCCGGCCTTTTCTGCTCCTGCGCCTGCTCCACCCGAGACGGCTCCCGGGCCTGACTTCCTCACACGGAATGGAGCGCAGAAAGGCGTGGTCACGACCGCGAGCGGGTTGCAATATCTTGTCGTGAAATCGGGCCCGAAGACGGGCCCTCACCCGGCGCCCCAGGACACCGTAACGGTAGACTATGAGGTAAAGCTGTTGAACGGCCAGGTCATAGACAGCAGCTATGCGAATGGCGCCGCGCTTACGGGACAAGCCGGGAGCTTTGTGCCGGGCTTTTCAGAAGCGCTCAGCCTGATGCGTCCGGGCGACGAATGGATCGTTTGGCTACCGCCGCAGCTTGGCTATGGCGCAAGCGACAGTGGGCCGATCCCCGGCAATAGTGTGCTGCGTTTTCGGCTTGCGCTGCACAGTGTCACTCCCGGCCGCTGACAGGGCGCCACATGCGCGTAACGCCGGGTGCCTTTTATTCGAATTGTCGGTCAACGGCGCCGTAAGTCTGCTGATCAAACCCGAGCCGGAATTGCGCCATCGGCATCCGGTTCAGCGACAGCTCTGGAAATGACAGGATGCGCCGGTCGCACCCATGTCTTGGTGACGTTTTCGAAGCAGCACTTCAGTGCTTTGGTGCTGGCGCGATCGCAGTTGGCGTCACGTCATAGGCTGAAACGTGGTTCATCGTAATGAGCCAGCGCCCACGAATCTTGCGGAAGAGTCGCGTGTTCACGCCTTCGGTCACGCGCGGGCCGCGCTCCATGCGGTACTGGCCGACCAGCATCGCCGCGTCCGGTGCCAGAAGGTCCACCTTCATATTGTAGAAGTGCAGCTTGCCGCGGCGCTCCGGCGAGCCGCCATAGTCCCGGACATAGTGGTCGAGCGTTCCCTGCCAGCCGTCCTGGAATTTGCCGCCGGAGACGAAGATCACCTCGGGGTTCTTGAAGCCAGCCATGTAGCCGCGAAAGTCGCCGCGATTCCAAGCGTCTTCCATCTGGTGGATCGTGCCAAGGATCGCCGCGCACTCAGCCTGAGGTGTCGCGGCGGCGAGGGCGAGGAGGACGATCAAGCTCAAAGCTGGAGTTGTTCGACTGTGCGGGCGAGGTGGCGACCGCCGAGCTGCGCCCCGTCGCCCACTAGGCGGCCGTGAAGTGCAACGACACGCGCGCGCGCATCGAGCGCCGTAAACGCGGTCCGGCCGAGTTTCGTGATCCAGTAGGGCACCAGCGCCGCATCCGTGGAGCCGATCGCCGGCACCGCATGAACGACGTGGCAGGGCACGGAAAAGCGGCTCGCGACGTGCTTCTCACGGTCACGCGCGGTCACGACGACCATCGAGCGGATCTTCTCCAACGCAGGAAGGACCCAATCGTGGGCCAGCATACCGTTTCGCACTCCACCTCGAAATCGCGACATCATTGTAGCCATGGGAGGGTCGCAGACTCAACGGTTCGACGGCCAATTGGTCGCGGTGCATCAACAGCAAAGGACGCGGACGGAAATCGCAAATCATGGCCGGAAACAATCACCAGCAATCGGTCGCGTCCTAAAGCTGCGCGTGGATTCTGATTGCACCGATCGGTACAGGGCCACGGTCGCGGTTATAGGCCGGATTGTTGACGATCTGGCCGTCCAGCGTGACGTGGAGCGATCGGCCAATACCGAAGTCATAATAGGCTTCCAAGATTTGCTCGGCGTCCGAATTCGGCAACCTGCCGTCACCGACTAAAAGGCCGAGTCCGCCAGCATCAAGGAAGCGCGTGTGGACACCCGAGATGCGGTTCATCACCACCGCAACGCCGATGGAGTCGTCAACCCGATCCCATCCGCTGCCTTTCAACGTCAATCCGGCAGCGAGCGACTTGTCGACATCAGTGAACTCGAATGGCTCGATACTGCCATCCGCAGTTCCGCCTTTCACAAAGATCGACGCATTGTTGGAGAATTGTTGTTCGAGACTGAAGCTGACGCCAGGACGGCTCAACTTGCGTCGAACGACCGTCATATCGGCACGTTCACCAGTCCGCTGTGCTAGTCTTATCGCATCCTCAAATCGGCCCATTCTCCCGCGGTTCCGGAATACAGTGATCTTGAGCTTGCCTGACCGGCCATAAAGTGTGTGGCGATGCTCGATTTCCCCAACGATCTCATTCTGCTTGAAGGTGGGATCCAGTTTCTCGCTGTTGGGGACCTTCGAAAGAGCGAAAATGCCGCCTCGGAATGTCCACGGTCCTTCGTAAAGCTCAGCTGCCCCGCCGTAGGTGTAACCCCACGCATTGGCGGCATAGTCAAACGTTCCCGCGTCAATGATCGTCCAGTTAAGGAAGTCGCTTCGTGGATCATGGGCCTGGTCATTCGTGTCGAACACATCGACGACGCCAAACTTGCCGACTGTGAACACAAGCCGCTTTGCGCTCTGTCGTCCTGCGAGCTGGTTTATGCTTGAGTCGACCTTCTCCTGTTCGCCGCCAAGATTGACGGTCTGTCTCAGGAACCAGCGCGGAAGCTTGGCGTATGGATTGGTCTTCCCGACCTTGTAAGCTTCACCGCTGGGAAACCCCGCGGCTCCAACCGTGTTGCTGAGTCCGAAACCCTGATCGATTTCGGGATTAACCCAGATTTCGGCATTTCCCCACGGGCGCACACCCAGGTAGCCCGTCAGATCGAAGGTCTCCTTCGCCCGCGACCGATGATCGAGGCTGTTCGTTCCTTGAAAGTCCGAGCGGAATCGCGCGTTTGCCTGGAGCAAGAAGGTCGTCTGGGCGTGTATTGCCCAGTTCTGACCCGAGGCCAGTTGGGCCCGTGCGGCGTTCGGAGCCAGGAACGTTGCAGCGAGCAGCGCACCACCCGTAAGCGGGTTCAGACTTGTCCTCTTGATCACTACGGCCCCCGTTAGCGACTGCTGATGACGGTTCAGCCAAGCCTATCTGTTCGCCCAGTGGGCTGGGAGCGCCGCTTCAAGAGCGTCGTCGACGGTCACGATGCCCAGCAGCGTGCCATTGTCATCGACGACCGGCAGGCTGAGCAGATTGAAGTCCGCCATTCGTGTGACGACCTTGCTGATGTCGTCTTCGGGCGAAGCGGTGACGACATTCTGGTCCGCCGCCGACTGCAATGGCAGATCGGGGTTTGCTTGCAGTGCCTGCACAAGCCCGAGCGTGCCGGAGAGCTTTCCCTGCGCGCCTAGACTATGGATCGTGATCAAGGCCTCAGGCTGATCGGTCTTCGCCTCGCGAATGCGTTGCAAAGCATCACCGACCGTCGAGTCCTCTGGTAGAGCGATAAACTCTGTCCCCATGAGCCCGCCCGCTGTTGCCTCATTGTAACCGAGCAGCGTCATGACCTTCGTGCGCTCTGCCACGGGCAAGAGGTCGAGAACTCGCTGACGGCGATGCTGCGCCAGTTCCATCACGGCGTCGGCGGCATCGTCCGCACGCATTCGCGAGAGGACTTCTGCGACCTCCGCATCCATCAGGGACTTGAACACCTGAGCCTGGCTATCTTCCTCAAGCTCCTGGAATACGTCCGCTTCGAGTTCTGGGTCGGTATGGACCTGTTCGAGCAGCTTATCCTGTTCTTCGGCTGTGGCATCCTCGATGAGGTCGGCGATCTGGTGCGGCTTAAGACGCCCAATCCATGTCGGCGAAGAACGTGCCGAGGCTGTGTCGCTCTCACGTCCCAGAGGCAAAAAGTTTCGCCAGTCCTGCGCCGCGTGCGATGCGTGCGAACCGAATCCGAACCAGCGCCCACGATGAACATCGAGCGCAACCGCTGCCCACCCCTTGCCCTGGCGCGCGAGACGCACATCATAGACCTTTACAAGGGCGCCCTTGCCGACGTCGATCACGCGCTCGCTAAGCACGTCCGAGTTGAGCGAGATTTCGCCTTCGGCAAGCTCGACGTGACGATGCCCCAGTTTCTCCGACTTGAGCTGCAGAGCATCGGCACGGATGTCCACGATGACGTCCGTCAAGAAGAATGTCGTGTCATTCCCGATCTTCGCGACGATTCCCGTGACCTGCGCATAATCGTTGTGTCGCGGCATCACGACGACGTCTTCAATGCGGCCGCAGGGCTTGCCGTCAACTTCGACAACCCCACTCTTGAGAAGCATTGAGACCGAAATTTCCCGGCCCGTTGATGTGCCGTCGTCTCGCAACGCTGAGTTTTCGCGACTTGCCTGATTCACGATTACACCTCCAAGTCAGCGGCCGAGAGCCAGCTGGACAACGCGAACGACGACGAGGATCATAGCGATCAAAAGGTATGTCCGCAGCACCAGCAGCCCGAGACGCGTTTCAATTGAGAGCCTGGGAGCGGCGAGCAAAGCGAGGGGCGGCATTCGCCACGACGCCCTTTCCATCCGCGGCACCGTCTCGAGTACCGGAACGTGCTTTGACCGCCGATAGTAAAAGTAGGCCACTCCAGTCAGCGCCGACAGAATGCCGCCGCCGACGAGCATGCGAACAATCGTCTCGGACGTGACGTTCGGGAACAGGACCTGAGAGGTCAACACAAGCGACAGGATAACCAGCACCGCGATCACCGCCGACGTAAATAAGTTCATTCTTGGTCCGTTTACCCAGGGGCCAAGAACGTTGCGATCGTTGCAGAGCAGCAGCAGGAAGACCGTGGCCGAGGGCAGAAGCACGCCGGCTAGCACTTGCACACCGACGGTGAGGAGGCCGAGGGGACTGCCTGGAATCACCACGATTATTGCTGACCCGAGCAAGATCGCGATGAACACGCTGTAGAAGGCTTTCGCTTCATGAATCTTCCTGTGCAGCGAATGCCGAAGACCGAGCACGTCGCCCAGGGCATAAGAGGTCGCCAGCCCGACGGCCGCCGCGCCGATTATGGACGCGTCGATCAATGCAATGGCGAATAGAACTGCGGCGATCCGGCCAACATATTTCCCGAGCCCCTGCGCCACGCCGGCTGCATCGACGAAATGGCCGAACTCTGGATGCCCTGCGAAGGCTGCGGAGGTGAAGCTGATCATCGCCGCCGCTCCGAGGATGACGACACCTATGCCGATCCACAGATCGATCTTTTCATAGCCGATAAAGCGGGGCGTGATCCTCTTGTCGATGATATATGACTGCTGAAAGAACAGCTGCCACGGAGCAACCGTCGTCCCCACAATCGCGATGATCAGCAACACTACCGCGGAAAGATCGGCGCCCTTCGGCAGCCGGGGAAAAACCAGATCGCGGCCAATCTCCCTCCACGGCGGGTGGATCATCAAGAAAATTGGAACGAGTACGAGCGAGCCGATCACAAGCGCGATGCATACCCGCTCGAATCGCCGGAACGAGCCAGTACTCGCGGCTGCTACGATGATCACTGCGGCAACCAGGACGCCCGCCACTTTAGGAAGACCGAGATAACCGAGCCCAAGGCTGATTCCAATGAACTCGGTGACGATCGTAAGCGCGTTTAGGATAAACAGGTCGATGACGCTGAACGCACCCCAGAACTTTCCGAAACGCTCCAGGATCAACCTTGCATGGCCAACGCCCGTCACGGCGCCAAGCCGAAGCACCATTTCCTGGTTCACGAAAAGAACGGGAATGAGCAGCAGCAAGACCCACAGCAAGCTGGTCCCGTAGTTCTGACCCGCCTGCGTGTACGTTCCGAACGCGCCGGCGTCGTTGTCACCGACCATCACGATCAGCCCCGGCCCGACGATTGCGAGCAGCGTCATCACGCGCGCCTTGATCCCCGTGCGAGGCGCCTCGTCTCCCACGCGGATCGTACCGAAGGCACCCTGGATGTCACCGATGTGCGCAGTGTCGAGCACGGCCGTCGCGTGATCTGCAGCATCAATGCGAGTTTCGACTCTCATCGTGTCTGGTTCTTGCGATCTGGTCTTGTGTTCTCGGGTCACGGCGTCAGTCGCGAGCAAGCGCTTGGCGCGAGGGGCGGCAGTCTTCGCCGGTCGGGTGCCGTTGCATTGCAGGCTGGACTCCGCACGATCTAACCCGTGTCGGATTGCCCCACCGTTGCTGTTCGGCCGGCGAAAAATCGTCGCAGAGCGGTTGAGTACGATGCAGGTAGAAGGCCAATTTTGCCTCTCGTTGCTTGGGTTGGTCTTCAAGCCTGAGAGGCAGACGCCCGCGGATCACCGCGGTGGGACGATCCTTAGGTGTACGATCTCCGGGCTATCAAACGACCGGCGGTTTCGGAACTCGACGGCAAGCGTCGACTGTCCTCCTCGCTGGTCACGTTGGTAGGTCGCGCTTTCATGTAATCCTCAGTCCCTGCTGCACCCGCCTTGGCTAGCGGACAGCACCCATGCGAGTTCCGACTCGCATGAACTAGCGGCGCGTGGTATACCCCCCTTAGGTATTGTCAACCATCGGATGCGTTACAAATGGCTCATGTTGAGCGGGACCGGACCAAACTCCTAAATCGCCTGAAGCGCATCAGGGGGCAGGTGGAAGCAATCGAGCGCGCCGTTGAGGGTGACAAGGAATGCGTGCGGGTTCTTCAACAGGCCACGGCGTGTCGCGGAGCCTTGGAGGGTTTCATCGCTGAGGTCCTTGAAGATCACATCCGCGAGCACCTGATCGATCCGAACCTGCCGAAAAGCGATCCGCGGGTTCAAGCTGCCGACGAACTGGTGGAGATCGTCCATTCCTATCTTGCTTGAGCAAGCGAGCCTTCACTGTATGTCCACTAACGTTGTTCTTGATAGGTTCGACCGCGCAAACTGCGAAGCG
>DASZBO010000128.1:0-45587 GCA_035944075.1 Sphingomicrobium sp. | reverse complement strand
GTTGGTCGCCATGCCGACCGCGATTCCACCGGCGCCGTTGACAAGCAGATTGGGAAAACGAGCAGGCAGGACCTGCGGCTCGCGCTCCGAAGCGTCATAGTTCGGCTGAAAATCAACCGTGTCCCGGTCGATGTCGCCAAGGAGGAAATTGGCGACTTTGGCTAGTCGCGCTTCGGTATAACGCATGGCCGCCGGCGGATCGGGATCCATGGACCCGAAATTGCCCTGGCCGTCGATGAGCGGCACGCGCATGGACCAGTCCTGGGTCATTCGCGCGAGCGCGTCGTAGATCGCCTGATCGCCGTGCGGGTGATATTTACCCATGACGTCACCGACGATGCGGCTCGATTTGCGATACGGCCGTCCGGCGACGTAGCCCGCTTCCTGACAGGCGTGCAGGATACGGCGATGAACCGGCTTCAGACCGTCGCGCACGTCGGGCAGTGCCCGGCTGACGATGACGCTCATCGCATAATCGAGGTAGGAGGTCTTCATCTCCTCGACGATCGAAATGGGAGCGATGTCATTACCGCCGGTCGGTGGCGGAGCGGCTTCGTCGATAGGGGGCTGAGTGGCCAAGGAAGAGTCCTGTTTGATCTATTATGCGCATATGGGAACGCGGCGTGAAAAGCCGTTCCCCCGTCAGATCCTAACTAGTGAGTTTTTGTGCGAGCACCAGCCTGCGCGCGTACGCGCGCGGGTAAAACCGCGGATAGTTTTACGGGTGAAACAGAATATTGAGGATAATCAATTGGTTCAAAACGCGTTCACGGCAAATTTGGCAAACCGCTTGGCCTTGCCATAATGCAGGTCTAATGCGCCGCGGTCATTCGCGTGCCGTGCCATTCGGCCGCAAAAGGAGAAGCTACCCGATGAAGCTGATCACCACCACTGCGCTCGCGATCGTTGCCATGCTGTCGGCGGCTCCCGCGATCGCCCAAAAGAATGGGGCACAACAGCAGCCAGCACCGGCGGCGCAGCCCAAGATTTCGCCTTCCAAGGGGGCGCTGAAGGCGATCGTCGACCTGCAGACTACCGTAAACAAGAATGATTATGCGAGTGTGCCGGCCAAGGTTGCCGCGGCGAACGCGGTAGCAACGACTAAGGACGACAAATATCTTATCGGCGAATTGCAGCTTAAGGCAGCGGTTGCGGCCAAGGATAGTGCTGGTGAGACGGCAGCAATCGAGGAGATCGCGACCTCGGGTTTCCTTGATCCTGGAAAATCGAGCGAGCTCTATCTCAGCCTCGGTTCGACGCTCTACAACAACAAACAATATCCCCAGGCCGAGGCAGCCTTCCAGAAGGCCGCCGCGCTCGACCCCCGAAATAGCGAAGCTCCTTCGCTCCTTGGCGAAGCCTTGTTCGCGCAAGGGCAGAAGGCGCAAGCGGCGGCCGCTTTTCAGCGAGCGATCCAGGCCAGCGTGGCCGCGGGCCAGAAACCGGACGAGAAACTTCTGAAGCGCGCGGTTGGTGTCGCCTACGACGCCAATTCACCGACTGCCGTCGACCTGTCGCGCCAGTGGGTCGCAGCCTATCCAGGACCGGAGAGCTGGCGAAATTCGATCGCGATCTACCGCAATCTCAACCATCCGGACATCGAGGGAACCCTCGATCTGTTGCGATTGATGCAGGCCACTGGAGCAATGAGCCAAGCGGAAGACTACACCCTCTTTGCGCGGGCCTCTGCCGAGCAGAACAATTTCAACGAGGCGCAGGCTGTGCTTGATGCCGGCATTGCTTCAAAGGCCGTAAATCCCGCCGATCCAAACGTGAAAGATCTCGTTGCCGGTCTGAAGGCGAAGCCCAAAGCGACTGCCGCGGACCTTGCCACCGCGACAAAGTCGGCGGTGAACGGAATGGCGCTACTCCGCATCGGTGACCGTTACTACGCGATGGGTGACTATTCCAAGGCGGTCGAACTTTATCGCATGGCAATGAATAAGCCGGGTGTCGACGCAGCGGTCGCCAACCTGCACATCGGCATGGCGCTGGCGCGCGCAGGCGACAAGGCTGGCGCAACGACGGCCCTCAACGCCGTCACCGGCCCCCGCGCCGATATTGCAAAGTACTGGCTAACCTATGTGAACCAGCACGCGTAACTAACGGTAATATTTTGAATTAAGAGGCGCCGCTTGAATGTGGCGCCTCTTTTTTATGTGCGCCGGGGAGTTTCTACGACCTGTCCCGTTACGGGATGGTTAAGAGATAGTCGCTTAGCGCATTGTAAATGGATGCATAGAGCGACAGTGGAATGCGTCCGAGGGAATAATCAGGCAAGTGCGTTTCGACGATCGTCTGTTGACCGTGCTTAAGCAGCCGGCCGAAGACCGCCATGATGCGGCGGTCCGGTGGCGCCAACTCGTCGATCTCGTCGCTCGAGCGGGCGCGAACAGCACGAGCAGCACCGTTCCCGAAGCGCTGGTGGCGATCCGCAACGAGGCTCGGCGGGTCGAGGAGCCGCTTCGAGCCGCAGCGGCACGCGCAGTTGCGGCACTCCCGCTTCCCTTCGGCCTGCTCGAATATTTTGCCTCGGACAGTCTTACCGTCGGAGCGCCGGTACTTGCCGCTGCAAACCTCGATTCTGGCCAATGGTCCGTGCTTCATTCTGCTGCGGATGCAGAAACGCGTGCTTTCATCGAGACACTTCATCCCGAAATTGCTGGCCAAAGCCGCGATGCAGCGGCGCGGATGGTTCCATTGCCAAACACGGCTGCGCCCTTGGCCGGGAAGGAACCGGAAACTCCTCATGCGTACATGCCACCGTCGCTTCATCAGGTCGTCGAGCGCATCGAGGAGAGGCGGCGGCTGCGAGCAGCTCAGCAAAGTTCCGGAAATGTGCCGGCGGTCGCTCCGGCTGAAGCTCCCGCCCTGTTCCGGTGGGAATGCGGCCCAAGCGGCGAGATTGCTTGGGTCGAGGGTGCTCCACGCGGCGGCCTCATCGGCCGCTCACTCGCCAAGCCCATTGAAGGCGACGGTGATCGTATTGACCAGGAAGTCGTTCGCGCTTTCACGATGCGCGCACCGTTTCGGGACGGACTACTGAAGGTCGCATTCGGTGGGTCTGCGTCGGGGGAATGGAAGATCAGCGGTGTTCCGGCTTTTGATCCGACGGACGGGCGATTTGCGGGCTACCGCGGCGTCGCACTGCGCGAGAGGCGCGGTGCTGCGCCTGATGCGGAACCGGCGGCTGAAACTTTGCCGGATGTTCTTGCTGATCCTGCGTCACTTCGCGAACTCGTTCACGAGATCAAGACACCACTCAACGCGATTATCGGCTTTGCCGAAATCATCGAGGGCCAATATCTTGGCCCCGCAGACCGGGGCTACCGCAACCGCGCCTACGAAATTGTTCGCCAGGCACGTCTCCTACTGACGGCGATTGACGACCTTGATTTCGCCGCGAAGCTCCATGCAGCGTCCGGAGGTCGACGCGAACGGGTGGATTTAGCCTCGCTTCTCGACCGAGAATCCGGGCAACTGCGCGAGATTGCTGCCGAAAGGGATGTTCACGTGGACATCCTTAGCTCCCGCTTCGACGTGCCAGTGACGGTAGAGCCCGAGCTTGTCGATCGATTGCTTTTTCGTCTCTTCGGAGCGCTTGCTGATCTGGCGGAGTCGGGCGAGGGGATGCAGCTTTCCGTCGAGATTGCGAGCGATGATGCCGGGATCATGATTAGCCGGCCTAACGCTCTTCGCGGATTGTCTGACGCCGAGCTGTTTGGCAGTGCGTCTGACGTCGCGCGGGGCGGTTTCATGTTGAGGCTGGCGCGGGGTCTTGCCCGCATTGCTGGAGGCGATCTCGTTCCGAGACGGGATGCACTGGCGCTGGTTTTCCCGCGCGCCTGACGTTTCATGCCTTGGCGCGGGTGCTTGCTTTCGTCTATCGCGCGCGCGGCGGGTAGGGCCTGTAGCTCAATGGTAGAGCTGGCCGCTCATAACGGCTAGGTTGCGGGTTCGAATCCTGCCGGGCCCACCATCGCCGGCGACGTCGATCCTTTGGATTGGCGAGCGCAACGATCCTGCAAGGCTGCGACCCGTCGCGAGCGCAGTGTGGTTGCGTACTTGCTTTTTGCGCACGCTGCAGCTTGTAAAAACCCAGGGTAAACAGCGACTTGCTAGCTAAATCTATCGCGCCGTAGGATAAATGCAGAACTTTTGTCTTGCGCAGGTTTTTTGTAATTCAGTGACTTGGAAGCGTTTCGTGTGCCTTTGCTCCGGACCAGAAGCGCTATCGCAAACTTTCTCCGGAATGATCAAACGTTTACGGCAACTGCACTTTGCTTTTGGATAGGGTTTTGCAAAGCGCAAAGCGATGCTAGGGAGCGCCCGTCGGGGAGTGGCGCAGTCTGGTAGCGCACCTGGTTTGGGACCAGGGGGCCGTAGGTTCGAATCCTATCTCCCCGACCATTTTATCCGATGTTCAGCCTGGACATTCCGAACGAAACTTCGCGTTTGGTGTGGGCATGGACGTCGGCCGAACCAACAAAGGAGTTTGGTCGGGCAGTAGCGGTGCCTTGCCGCTTCCGATCCGTTCGAGTGAGATACCCTCGCTTGGCCAGCCATGCCTCAAAGGCGTCTGGCCAATGATCGGCGGGAAGACCGTGGGCACGAAATGCAAATCCATGTCCGCCGCGTTCGTAGATATGGATTTCGGCGGGAAGTTTTGCACGCGTCCAGCGCGTGAACAAGTCGACGCTCTTTGTCACATCGACCTCTAGGTCATCCTGCGCGGCGACGATGAACAGCGGCCCTGCATTGGATGGGTCGGAATTTCCGAGATATGCGCCGTAAAGCGACGCGGTAAAATTGGGCCTTCGAAAAGAATCTTGGGCCGTCGCGGCGATGACTGCCGTCATCGCTCCTGCCGAAAAGCCGATCATGCCGATGCGGTTTGGCTGGATAGCAAATTCCTTTGAACGGCGCCTCACCAAGCCGACGGCCTGTTCCGCATCGGCCACCGCGACCGCACGCGCGGCGGTTGTCCGCCGAACGAAGTCATCGAATGTCCGGTCGCCGGGAACGCCGACCGGCGGTGGCCGCACCCGATATTTGAGTACAAAGGCGGTAATACCGTGCTGCATCAGCCACCGCGCGGTTTCGGTGCCGTCGAGATCCCACGGCAAGGCTCGAAATGCACCACCGGGAACCACGATCACTCCCGTTCCATTCGCCAAGCCTGCGGGGGCACGAAACACGGTAAGGGTCGGTATTGTGACGTTGGTAATCACATGGATTTTGCCGACGTTCGGCAGTTCAGCGTCCGCTTCTTGTTCCGGGCCGGCCCAGTCTTCCGTTCCGGGCGGCCGACCTGGCCAGAGCCGGATCAGTTCCGGGTGCACAATGGCGGCTTGCGTTGCTGACGACCCGCCGGAACAGGACGCGCTTCCAAGACTGAAAATGATTACAAAAACGAGCAGGCCTGACGCGCGTAGCAGCATGGCAATCTCCGCGAACACAAGAGCCCAAAACGGGCGATGCCGCTATCAAGAATTGTGGCTGGGCGGATGATTTCCTGACCGGCGACGCCCGTTTTAACGCTCAACTTTCGGATTCAATGCCGGGACGCCGCAGCAAGGAAGCTCTACCGCAGGCTAAGAATGATCGGCCGGGTCAACGACTGCAACGGGTACCGGTCAGGCAAGCGCAATCGGAGAGATAGGATCGATTAACGCGGGGTCATCTGCGAAGCTATGGGAAGAAAGACTGATGACCTGATTATTCAACATTGACGCCTTAACGGGCGATGCGGCTCTCGAACTCGATCGATCAGCGGAGAGGCGCGCACATCCGATCAGTGCGGGGTCTTCTTGGGCGTTGCGAATGTCTGTTCAACAAGGTTCACATCTTGCGTCAGTCAGTACTTCTGCAGCGCTCCCGATCTGCTATGATGCACATAAGGCAGGAGGCGCGCATGACTGGCATCCTCGGCAAATTCTATGTCGAATACGATCTGCATGGTGCAAAAGTTACCGCGCGGTCGCAGCAGCTTACGTCTTCATGCATGTCGGAAGAAGAAATCGAGACCGCCATCCAGATGCTCAAGGATGATCTTGATGCCTGTGCGAACGAGATGAAACGGCTAATCAAGCTTAACCGGGCTCCACTGTTCGCGGGTTGGCCCACGAACATCGATTAACAGCATGCCGCGCACGCGGCTGGAGGCGAATTTTGCCAAAGTGGCAGCAGGGACAATATCGAACTGAACCGACCAAGGGCCGCCAGCCGATGGCCTATGTGATCGACGGCAAGTTAGCGAGCTTTGTAGACGAGGCGACCTACCGAGCGAAGGGCTACGAACCTTCCTTCGACAATCTGCCCACCGAGGACGAATATCACGACTGAGGGTAATTGAAGGATTGAGACGCATTTATGGGCCCGGGGATCCCAACGTGCGGGGCCCTCGGCAGCCGCGAGATCAGTCGCGTCGCTCCCTTCCGTCCGCCGATGCGTCCGGTTTTTCCGGCGCGACACAAAGCCCCATGCCCAGTGGCCGCCCCCATCCGGGCACCCGACATGGTATCTAGGCTTGAAGGATCAAAGAGATTAGGCGCGCCGCAATCGCTGTGAACCTATGAGGCGAGTTCAATAATACCCCGGCAGAACATCAATGACTTGCTTGCCTTTCGCGCCGTGGCGCGAGAGCGGAGCTTTACCCGTGCAGCGGCCCAGATCGGTGTTTCACCTTCGGCTCTCAGTCACACGATGCGCGGGCTCGAGGAACGGCTCGGCGTCCGGCTATTGACGCGAACCACGCGTAGCGTCGCTCCAACGGAAGCTGGAGAACGGTTGCTTTTGGGCATCGCCCCGCATTTTGACGAAATAGAAGCAGAGCTCGCCTCCTTGAGCGAACTTCGCGACAAACCGGCAGGAACGGTTCGCATCAATGCGACCGATCATGCGATCGAGACCGTCTTGTGGCCCAAACTCGCGCCGCTTTTGCATCAGTACCCAGACATCAACCTTGAGTTGATTGCCGACATCGGCATGGTCGACATTGTTGCCGAGCGCTTTGACGCGGGCGTGCGGATTGGCGAACACGTGGCGAAAGACATGATTGCGGCACGCATCGGCAAAGATATGCGGATGGCCGTCGTCGCTGCTCCGGATTACCTCGCAAGCCGCCGAAAACCGAGAACTCCGCACGACCTTGCGGAACATGACTGCATCAACCTGCGACTGCCGACGCGCGGCGGGCTTTACGCTTGGGAATTCGAGAAGCGCGGCCGTGAACTCGTCGTTCGGGTGGAGGGGCGATTCGTCTTCAATGACCCAGACATGATGATCGCCGCTGCCCGCGCGGGTTTCGGACTCGCTTATGTCCTAGAAGACCGGGTAGCCGATCTAATCGCGTCGGGAGCGCTGCTCCGCATTCTCGAAGATTGGTGCGAGCCCTATTCGGGTTACCATCTCTATTATCCGAGCCGGCGGCAGCAATCGCCCGCGTTCACGCTGGTGCTCGATGCATTGCGGTTGCGGGAATAGGAATTCGCGGGAGTTCACGGTGCGAAGAAGGCGGGAACCAAGCCAACGTTCACACCTGCATTAACATCGCAGTTGATGCTCGCTCGAGGCTGTTGCATCACGACGTCCGAGTAGGAGGAAGGGTCTATGACAGCTTTGAAGTATTTACTCGCCTGCACTGTGTTGTGCGGGGCTCCAGCCTATGCCGACGAGGGCATGTGGACCTTTGACAATTTCCCGGCCGCCAAGGTCCGAGCGAAATATGGAGTGGACGTCACGCCGGCATGGCTTGACCATGTTCGAAATAATGCGGTGCGCCTCTCGACCGGTTGCTCGGCATCGATCGTAAGCGCGAACGCCCTGGTGCTGACGAACAATCACTGCGTCGCCGAATGTGCGCAGGACCTCTCATCGGCTGGCCATGATTATTATACCCATGGCTACACGGCGCTTAATGCGTCGGAGGAACGCAAGTGCGCTGGGATGCAGGCCGAAATCCTCCGATCAATTAGCGACGTTACGCCGCAAATGACCGCTGCGGGAAAGGGTCTTGCTGGCGACGCGCTGGTCAAGGCCCGGACAGCGGTCAGCAGCAATATCGAAAAGCAGAATTGTCCGGACACGGCGCACGACCGGTGCCAGGTGGTTAATCTCTATCACGGCGGGCAGTACAAGCTCTACAAGTACCGCAAATATTCCGACGTCCGGCTGATCTTTTCGCCGGGTGTGCAAACGGCCTTCTTCGGCGGCGATCCCGATAATTTCAACTTCCCGCGG
Source organism: Sphingomicrobium sp. (assembly GCA_035944075.1). Lineage (GTDB taxonomy): Bacteria > Pseudomonadota > Alphaproteobacteria > Sphingomonadales > Sphingomonadaceae > Sphingomicrobium. The sequence continues at coordinate 37,346 of DASZBO010000128.1, read as the reverse complement.
TACGATCTCGATTCCGCATTCGTGCGACTCTACGAGAACGGAGTTCCGGTCCGGACGCCCGACCACCTCAAGTGGAACGCCGCACCGCCCAAAGCCGGCGAACCGGTATTCGTTGCCGGCAACCCAGGAGGAACCGACCGCCAATTGACCATGGCTCAACTCGCGACGCAGCGCGAACTTACGCTGCCCGTAACGGCGCTGCGTTCTTCCGAACTTCGCGGGCGACTGCTGCGGTTCAGCGAGGAAAGTCCGGAAAATCGCCGTATCGCCCAAGACCTGCTGTTCGGACTTGAGAACAGCTATAAGGTTTATTTCGGCCGCTTGTTTACGCTCAACGATGACGCGTTCATGGCCTCGAAAGCACGCGAAGAAGCGGCGCTCCGGTCAAACCCGGCAGCCGAGCAGGCACTGGCGTCGTCGGGCACACCGGACCCCTGGGCGACAATTGCAACCGCAGCGCAACAGTCACGAAACCTCTACTTGCCGTACACAATCGTCGAACGTGGCCCCAGCGGTTCGCAGCTGTTCGCCTACGCGAAGTCACTGGTGCGTGCTGCGGCCGAACGGCAAAAGCCGTCGGCCGAGCGTCTCCCGGGCTACGCAGATTCACAGCTTCCACTGCTAGAAAAGCAAGTGCTCGACGTGGTGCCTGTCTATCCCGCCCTCGAGCAGCAGACCCTCGAGTTCTGGCTCAGCAAGGCGCGCGAATATCTCACTGCTGACGACCCGGACACCAAGATCCTCCTCGGTCGCGACAGCCCGGAGCAATTGTCGGCGCGGCTCGCGACGTCACGGCTCGGCGATGCGGCCGTGCGAAAGGCGCTGTGGGACGGTGGCTGGTCTGCCGTGAAGGCATCGAACGACCCGATGATCCAGTATGTCATTCGGATCGACCCCGAGGCCCGTCGTCTTCTGACGGATTGGAACGAAAAGGTGGACGGGCCGACGACCGCGGCTTCCGAAGCGCTCGCACGGGCACGGTTCGCGGCCTTCGGAACAAGCGTCTACCCCGACGCGACGTTCACGCTGCGGCTGTCGTACGGACAGATTGCCGGATGGACCGAGAAGGGGCGAGCGATCCCGCCGCTTACCTACTTCGGCGGCCTCTATGAGCGGGCGACAGGACAGGATCCATTCAAGCTCGATCCGCGCTGGGTCGCGGCCAAGAACACGCTTAATCCGCAAACCGTGTTCGATATCTCGACCACGAACGACATCATCGGCGGCAATTCCGGCTCGCCGTTGATCAACGCGCGTGCCGAGGTGATTGGCGCCGTGTTCGATGGCAATATCCATTCGATCGGCGGGGATTATGGGTATGACCCGGCGAATAATCGGGCGGTCGCCGTGTCGGCCGCGGCCGTCAGCGAAGCGTTACGGAAGGTCTATGGCGCGAACAATATCGCGGACGAACTCGCACGGCCCTAGTCGCGTGAAGGCGGGTGGCTCCGGGGAGCCACCCGTTCGACTTAATGCGACTTTTCGGTCTTCGTTGTCTTGGTCGTGGTGGTCGTCTCACCCGATTCCGAGTTCGTTTGCTCGTTCTTGTTAACGTTGACCGTAACGTCGGTGTTGCCGACCTTGTTCTCGATCTTCGCTCCGGTCTTTTGGACGTCGTTCGCGATGTCCGCGCCGATTGTCTGAGCGGTGTTGCCGATGTCGGCGGCGGTATTTTGGGCAGTATTCTGATCGTACTGGACGGTGACCGAATTGCCGTCCTTCGACACGTTGCAGGCGCCGAGAAGTAGTAGCGGAATGGCAAGTGCAATGCGCATGGGTTCCTCCCTTGTTTGAAGCACTAACGCCGCTTTGGCTGTTTCGCTCCCGGTTCGATTCCGCCCGAGAGCACCGCAAGCACTGCCGTCCATGCGGCAACGTTCTGCCTCAGTTGCTCGGGATCGATTTTGTCCAGCGTGTCGTCGGGCGTGTGATGCCAATTGAAATAGCGAAGTGCGTCCTGGTTGAGGGAAATCCACGGTGCCCCCGCAGCGACCGTTGCTTCGACATCCGTTCCGTCCGCTTCGCCTTTGTCATTCTTGACGATCCCAAGGGGCGCAAGAGCCGTCGTGAGCCGCGCATAGGAAGAGGGGTCGGTTTTCGACAATAATGAGCTGAAGCGCCAAACTCGGTCCGCGCCGAGATCGCTCTCGCCCGCGATCGCGTAGCGGTCCGAGCCATGCGCCTTGGCGAAAGCTGCGCCTCCTAGTCCGCCGGGCTCTTCCGCGCCGAACCAGACGACCCGGATGGTGCGGAGCGGCCGCCCGGCTTCCATGATATGTTTCGCGGCTGCCGTGACGATCGCAACGCCCGATGCATCGTCGATGGCTCCGGTGCCAAGGTCCCAGCTGTCGAGATGGCCGCCAACAAGCAGGACCGGCGCGCCTGGATCACGGCCAGGAATCTCCGCGATGACATTGCCGGATCGACCATTTTCCTGCCGCTCGTTGACGAGCGTCAAATGCAGGACGACGGGATGGCCGCGTTTCAAAATTCGCACGAGCTGCTCGGCATCCGGCACGGACAGTGCGCCGGCAGGGATCGGCGTCGCGCCCTCGGTGAAATACTGGACACCCGTGTGGGGATTGCGATGATGGTCCGTGCCGATGGAGCGTACGATAATTCCGATGGCGCCTTTCTTCGAGGCGATCGTCGGTCCCGCTCGGCGCGGTGCGCCGAACTGGCCGTAGCCGGACCCGTCCTGCGTCGGCATCATGTGGTGATCGATGAACACGATCTTGCCCTGAACCGCGCTGTCAGGCGCTGCGCGGAGGGCGTCAACGCTGTCGAAATAAACCACCTGGCCGGTGATTCCCGTCGGTCCGGTCGATCCGCTGTAGCCAAGGGTGGTCACGACGAGCTTTTGGGGAAAGGGCGACACAATCTCGGCGCTCTCAGTGCCGCGCGTCCACACTGGCATTGTGAAGGGTTCTTCGTGAACATTGGAAAAGCCCATCGCGGTCAGTCGTTGCACGGCCCAGCGACGGGCGCGATCCTCACTCTCGGTTGCGGCAAGGCGCTGGCCTACTTCGGTCGTAAGACCTTCGGTGATGTCCCAGGCGTAGTGGTCGTCGACGAGTGCGCTGTCGCGAAGTGCGGCGACGTTTTGGTCAGAGACCTCGCCTGGCGGAAGTGACGCAGCGGACGACTGGGAAGACAGGGAAGCTGCGGAAAGAAACATGGCGGTAAGCAAGGATCGGGTCATGTCGGCAGCGCTAGACAGCAGTCACCACTAAGTCACGACCGACAGTCGATTACATGCTTGCGTCGGTCGATTTCGCTGACGGTTTGCAGTCATCGATCTGAGCCAGACCAAGGGATTTAGGAACCTTATTGGGTTACGCAGCGGCGGATCCGATTTCCTACAAGAGGCGCATTTGATTGCCTTCGGGCGGCTGGAACAAATCGTTCCTCAAGGCGAATTTCGCCTGGGTCAGGCCATATTTCTTGCACGCCTTTTCGAACCGGGTTCGAAGCAGGTCTGCCCATGGGCCTTGCCCCCGCACCCGGCTGAAGAAATTCGGATCATTGTCCCGACCACCCCGAAGCGAACGGATCGTCGCCATCACCTTCGCCGCGCGGTCCGGGAAATATTCGTCGAGCCACGCGCGAAACAGCGGGGCGACTTCATGCGGTAGGCGGACGGGCAGGTAGAAACCGCCCGCAGCACCAGCTCCAACGGCAGCTTCGACGATGTGTTCGAGTTCGTGGTCCGTGATCTGAGGTACGACGGGCGCGATCGCGACGAAGCAGGGCACGCCGGCATCGTTCAGCGCCTTGATTGCGGCCAAGCGTTTGCGCGGCTGAGGTGCGCGGGGCTCAAGGGTTCGAGAAATCTTGGAGTCGAGTGACGTCACCGACAATGCGACGGATGCGAGGTGCAGATCCGCTGCTTTCTTCAACAACTCGATGTCGCGTAGAACTCGGTCGGACTTGGTCGTGATCGTAAAAGGGTGGCGTGTTTCTACGAGCAATTCGACCACCGATCGCGTGATCCGCCACCGCTCCTCGATGGGCTGGTAGGGATCCGTGTTGGTTCCCATGGCAATCGGCCGGCATTCATAACCCGGCCTCGAGAGCGCCGCGTGGAGGAGCTGCGCTGCATTTGGCTTCACGAATAGGCGCGATTCGAAGTCCACGCCCGGCGAGAGGTCATGATAGGCATGGGTCGGCCGCGCAAAGCAGTAAATGCATCCGTGTTCGCACCCGCGATAGGCGTTGATCGAGCGGTCGAACCCGATATCGGGCGAGCTGTTGCGGGTCAGTATGGCTTTAGGATGCTCAATTGTAACTGTCGTTCGCCGCGTCGGAACTCCGTCAAGTGCTTCGACCTGGTCGAGCCATTCGCCCTCGATGACCCGCTCCTGGAGATTGAAGCGCGTAGGTGTTGGGTTGCGGGTAGCCCCGCGCCCATGGCTCGACTCGACCGGCATGGCGCAATTGTAACGTTCACACAGAACGAAACAAGAACATCCTTAAGCGGCTAACGTGCCGACCCTTGCAGAGCTCAGGCCTTGATCAATTTCCGAAGGCGGTCTGATTCGCGGGAAAGCGCGGCCAGTGATGCTGCGCCATTTCGGTGAGAGTGGAAGTGTCCTCGTTGTTGAGACCTTGGTAAACCCACATGTTCCGGAGAACGGACGGCACATAATAACGTGTCTCCCAATAAGGGAGCGACTCAATCCAAAGCAGCGGATCACCCTTGTCGTTGATCGTAGCCCAGCGTGCGACGGGTAGCGGACCCGCGTTATATGACGCGATGATCCGGGGCAGTTGCCCCGCGGTGCCGGGCGAACTGCGCATCCGTTCGATGAAGCTCTGGCCAAACTCGAGGTTGTAGCGAGGGTCGGTAAGGCTGGTCCGCGTGTAGGACAGGCCGCGGCTGCTTGCTTCGTGCTGCGCGGTGATCGGCAAGACCTGCATCAAGCCAACTGCGCCCGCATGACTGACGGCCGTCCGATTGAATGCGGACTCCTGAACAATATGGCCAAAGGCAAGAGCAGGGTCGACTCGCCAGCCATTGACTGGTCGCCAGGGCGGTGTTGGATATCGGTCGCCGGCATCGGAACGCGCGCCCCATTGGCCGTTGTTGGCCAGCCAGAGCTGTGCTGCAGGGAGATCGAGACGCTTCGCAACTTCAATCAGCGCATGATGCTCGGTCACAAGTCCAATCTTGGCTTGGTGACGAAGCATTTCTTCGGCCCGAGCGGGCTCACCGATTTTGGCGAGTTCCATTGCGCGCTGAACGTTCGGGAGCTGATCTACTGGAGGATCGAAACCAATAAAGGGGTCGCCGTGAAGCCGCGTCGGCATGCCCAGAGTCTCCCGCGCGAGGAGACCGTAAAAGCTCTCCGTCGATTCGTCGGTCGAGGCTGCCGCTCGCAGGAGGCGCTGCACAGAGCCCGGGCGTCCAACCGCCTGCTCGGCGCGCGCCGCCCAGTAATATCCGCCCGCGCGAAGCTCCCGTTGCTGGGCAAGCTGCGCAACTTGCTGGAACGAGGTTGAAGCGGCGTTCCAGTCACCAAGGCGCCACGAGGCAAGTCCGGAAATCCAGGCCGCCTGACTCGCCCATTCCCCGGTTGCGCCTTGACGCCACGTGTCGGCGACCCGTCTCGCATCAAGATCAAGTCCATTGACGTAATATGCGAAGGCCACGCGCTGCGCGGCTTCCGCGCGCGCTTCATAAGAAAGCTGCGGTGCGTAAATGAGCAGCTGTGCTTCGGCGCCCGCCGCGTCGTCTGCCTTGATCAGGGGTTCGAGAATACCACGAAGCTGATCGGCATAAGGTTCGCCCTGGACCGGGTGGGCCTTGTAGCGGACCGGTGCCGATCCAATGCTGTAGGTGGGCTTTTCGGGAACGGTAATGAGCGGCGCCGTCGCGCCGCGCTTTAGGGCCAGCGCCGCGAGCTGGTCGGCTTCCGGCAGGTCGGGCGCTTCGGCAAGCAAAGCCTGAAGCGACGGCAGGTCCACGACCGGCGAACCTTTCGCCGTGTAGAGCTCGGCCTTCGCAACGACCGTCAGAGCGTTGCGCGGTAGCGAGGCAATGCCGGCGCGGGCCGATGCCCATTGGCCGGCATCGATGGCGTCAAATACACCGCGCCAGTCACTTGGAATTACGACGGGCTTTAATGGCGGAGCCGCCTGCGTGACGATGATCGGTTGCTGGGGCTGTTGGTTGACGAGTGGTGTGTCGACCGCAGAGAAGGGGGCAGCGGGCGCCTGCGACGCGGCAGGCGGTCTTGGCAAGGGCGCAAGAGGGTCCGATGACACTTGCGCAAACACCGGCCCGGCCCAGATCAGGGCTCCGAACGCGAGCAATCCGGACTTCAAGACTCGTCCTCCATCAACAGCAATAAATCCTTCCATGCCAGTGACTTGTTTGAGGGTTGATTAATCAGCTGGCGGGGATGGAAGGTGGCTACGGTTCGCACACCCTCGATTTTGTGGACGTGGCCGCGCGCGAGGGGCAGGGGCTTGCCCAGAAGTGCCTGCGCGGGACCGTCGCCAAGCAACAGCAATCGTTTCGGTTTCGCGAGCTGGATATGGCGGCGAGCAATCTCGCCACACCGCTCGCGGTCGGCGGGGCTCATTTTCTGCCCTGGAACATGCAAACAGGAAAGAGATGCACTGTAGGCTTGCTCGACGGGGACATGGATCGCTGCGAGCATCCGCTTGGTGAGCTCCCAGGAATCGCCGCCAATTGGCTGCCCGGAAGCGAGGTCTTCAAATGTTGGCGCTTCGCTGAGGAGCATTACCGCCGGATTTTCCGTACCTTGCGGCATGACCCGCTTTGCCGTCGCCGTAGCGAGTGGAAGCTGCATGCTGCTCGCGAGCCATTGCTGCAATTCACCAAGAGTTTCGTGCGCTGGTGGCGAAATATTGGGCGGCGGTAGCGAGGGCTCGGGGCTTTTCCGGCCCGGCTTGGGCTGAGGTGCCTTCAACCAGTCGCGCGATTCTTCCTGGACAAGGATGTCCACGCCAGCTTCCAGCCACCACGCCAATGCGCTGCGTGCCTCGGCGATCCCGATTGTTTGATCTTCCCCGCCCACCGTACACTCACTCGCCCGGCATTGACGGCGCGGTCAAGGAATTGGCAGTGCGTTTGAGTCGAATTGTGTGGACAGCGCGACGAGACGCTGGGACGCGCAACGCCAGAACAGAGAGAAGCGCATGAGCGAACGCGAATCCATGCAGTATGACGTGGTAATAGTCGGTGGCGGTCCCGCGGGACTGAGCGCTGGCATTCGGCTGAAGCAGCTTGCCAAGGAAGCCGGACGTGAAATGTCGGTCTGCATCCTGGAAAAGGGCAGCGAAATCGGTGCCCACATCCTGTCGGGCGCAGTGATCGACCCCGTAGCGCTCAACGAGCTCATTCCCGACTGGAAAGACCGGGGTGCGCCGCTCAACGTGCCAGTCACCGAAAATCACCACTGGGTGCTCACGCGAAAGGGCAAGTTCGCGATTCCCGAGATTCTCATGCCGCCGTTCATGCGTAACGAAGGCAATTTTACGTTGAGCCTTGGGAATTTCTGTCGCTGGTTACAGGGACAGGCCGAGGAAATGGGCGTCGAGATTTTCCCGGGGTTTCCTGCCGCCGAGATCCTGTTCAACGACGATGGATCGGTGAAAGGAGTTGCAACGGGCGACATGGGCATCGCGCGCGACGGCTCGCGCCGCTCCGACTACCAGCCCGGGATAGAGCTGCATGCGGGATATACCTTCTTCGCGGAAGGAGCGCGGGGGAGCCTCACCAAGCGATTGACCGAAATCTTCGGCCTGCGGGAGGAGAGCGGTCCCCAGGTCTTTGGAATTGGCATCAAGGAACTTTGGGACATTCCGGCCGAGAAGCATAAGCCGGGTAGGGTGATCCACACTCAAGGCTGGCCGCTGGACGATGCCTGGGGCGGCGGCTTTCTTTATCACCAGGACAATAACCAGGTCGCTCTCGGCTTCATTGTCTCGCTTGACTATTCGAATCCCTATCTTTCCCCGTTCGAGGAGTTCCAGCGCTGGAAGACTCACCCGGCGATACGCGGGGAAATCGAGGGCGGACGTCGCGTGTCCTATGGCGCTCGGGCGATCAACGAGGGGGGTTATCAGGCGATCCCCAAGCTGGCCTTCCCGGGGGGTGCTCTCATCGGATGTTCGGCGGGTTTCGTGAATGTGCCCCGAATCAAGGGAACCCATAATGCCATGAAGTCCGCGATGCTCGCCGCCGAAGCTGCGTTCGAGGCGATCGCGTCCGGGCGTTCGTGTGATGTGCTCGAAAATTATCCAAGGGCGGTGCGTTCTAGCGTGATCGAACGCGACCTGCGGATGGTCCGTAATGCCCAACCCGCGGTCGCTCATTGGGGCGGGCTTCTCGGAACACTCTATGCTGGTTTCGATATGTGGCTCAACTATTTGCGGATCGGCGTTCCCTGGACGCTCAAGCACAAGCCGGACCATCTGCGCCTTCGACGAAAGGATGCCGCAACGCCCGTGACTTATCCCAAGCCCGACGGTGTACTCACCTTCGACCGTCTGTCCTCCGTCTTCATTTCAAATACGAATCACGAGGAGGACCAGCCGGTTCATCTGACGCTCAAGGACGCGGACATACCGACGGCAATAAACCTGCCGGTCTATGCCGGTCCTGAGCAGCGTTATTGCCCGGCGGGCGTGTACGAATTCGTGCAGAGCGAGAACGGTGAACCAAGGCTCCAAATCAACGCCCAGAATTGCGTGCACTGCAAGACGTGCGACATCAAGGACCCGACCCAGAACATTAATTGGGTCACTCCCGAAGGTGGAGGAGGCCCAAATTACCCGAACATGTGAGCGGCTCGCCGCGGCCGCGGCCGCTATTCTGGCGATCACCGCAGCGCCGGCCGAGGCGCGACTTTCGATTACCGCTGGCGCGCGTACCTATGTCGAAGCGCGGGCCGCAGCAGCGAGCGGCAATCATGTGCGTGCGGCGCAGTTGCTCGCATCACTCGCGGTCGCAGAACCATCGCAGGTCGACGTCGCAAAGAAAGCACTCAGCGAGGCGTTAGGGTCGGGACAGATCGATCTGGCGCTTAGCCTTGTGAACAGTGTGCCTGCCGCGGACTTGCCGACGGATGCGCGGCTACTGGTTGCCGGCGAGGAGATAAGGCGCGGTCATCCGGAGCGCGCGATCCCCTGGCTTGCTGCAAGCGGTTCGAGCGGTGACCTCACCTTTCTGACACCGCTGATCAAGGCCTGGAACGCAGCCGACGGTGGAGACTTGCCGAAAGCTCTGGCGGCTCTTGATGAAGTGCCTTCAGGAAGCCTTTTTGCGCCGCTCGTCAGCGAAGAACGTGCGCTAATCCTGATCAAGTTCAAACATACGGCGGAGGCCGAGACGTTCGCACGTCAGGCAGTCGGCTCCGCCGGCGGCCGGGACGAGCGGCTGCGCTTGGCTTTTGCCGACGGATTTTTGGGTGCCGGCGATCCCAACCGGGCTCTCATGATCATCGACGGCATGGGAACGGGCGAGGCCGCCGAACGCCAGCGGATCCGGGCCGGGCGGCAAAGTGGTCAGGCGATCGATACGCTCGCTAGGGCCTTCGCCGAAGTGCTCACAGCTTTTGCGGCCGATCTCACGCGCGTACAGCGCGGGGCCGCACCGATCGGACTCGTCCAAGTCGCTCATTATGTAAATCCGCAAAGCAGCAGCACGATCGCGTTGCTTGCCTTGCTGCTAGCCGGGCAAGACCGGACGAACGAGGCGCTTGCACTCGTTCAGGCCGTGCCGTCGAGCGACGCGCTCATCTCGCCGGTTCGCGATGTTCAGACGCGCATCCTCACGAACAATAAGCGGCTCGATGATGCGTACCGGCTCGCCGCCGCCGCTGCTGCTGATCCGGGTGCCGAGGCCGCGGATTATTCGCGTCTCGGAGACGTGCTTCAGGCAATGAAGCGCCATGGTGAGGCTGCCGAGGCCTACGGCCGCGCGATTGCGCTCGCGCAGGCCGAGAATTTCAAGGGCGCGATCTGGAGTCTGTTACTGCTGCGTGCGAGCGCGCTTGAACAAGCGAACCGCTGGCCCGAGGCCCGTGCGGCACTCCAGCAAGGCCTCGTGCTCGCGCCGAACGAGCCCTTGTTGCTGAACTTTCTGGGCTACGCCCAACTTGAGCGCGGCGAGAATGTCGTTGCTGCCGAGGCGATGATCCGCAAGGCGAGCGAACTCGCTCCCGACGATGCGTCCATCACGGACTCGCTTGGTTGGGCCGAAGTCAAACGCGGGAAGCTTGAAGATGCGATCACGACCCTGCAACGCGCTGCCGAGAAGGACCCCCAGCAGGCGGAGATCCAGGAGCATCTCGGAGACGCACTTTATCGGGCCGGCCGTCGTTATGAGGCGCGATTTGCCTGGAATGCGTCGCTCGTAACCGCGGAGGACGAGATTGCCACGCGGGTGAAAGCAAAGCTCGCAAGCGGGCTGACGCCCGCGAACGCTGCGCCTTGAGCCCTCCCGCGCGGGAGATCGCCGCCGCCAAACTCAACCTTGCGCTTCACGTGCGCGGCACCCTCCCGGACGGACGCCACGCGATCGAAACGGTTTTTGCGTTCTGCACGGACGGGGATCGGTTGAGCGGCGAGATCGCCGATGAGACAACCCTTACCATCGGTGGACCCTTTGGCGCCGAACTTGGAAATCCAAGGGAGAATTTGGTTATCAAGGCGGCAAGTGCCTTGGCCGCAGCCGCAAATGTCCAGCAAGGCGCGGCATTGAACCTCGACAAGCAGTTGCCGGTTGCCTCCGGTATTGGAGGCGGGTCCGCTGACGCGGCTGCGGCGCTTCGCTTGCTGACCGCGCTCTGGCGGATCGATCCCGCCCATGCCTCGGCTGTTGCCCCGAAACTTGGAAGCGACGTACCGGCGTGCCTCCTCAGTCTTCCCATGTATGGCGAAGGAGCAGGAGACCATCTGACCGGCGCGGACCTCGCTGAGCTAAGCGGAGCTCCTGTTCTGCTGGTGAACCCGCGCGTCGCGCTTTCGACGGCTGAAGTCTTCGCGTCATGGGACGGTGTAGATCGGGGTCCCCTCGAGAACTGGCGCGACGGACGTAACGACCTTCTGGCGCCCGCTACGGCGCTCGTCCCCGAGATCGCGTCTATCCTCGCTTGGCTTTCGGCCCAGCCCGGCGCGTTCCACGCGCGAATGTCTGGGTCGGGCGCGACCTGCTTCGCGTTCTTCGAAAGTGAAGAAGCACGAAACGCCGCCGAAGAGTCGGCCCCGAACGCGTGGTGGCGCCTCGCAACCTTCCTGCGCTAGGGAGACCGTCAATGACCGCGCGTCCCATCCTCACCGCCCAAGCGATGAAGGCCTGCGAGCAAGCGACCATCGATGATGGCACGAGCGTCGAGACATTGATGGAAAGGGCAGGGGAAGCCCTAGCCGAATCCGCCTACCGTTTCGGCGGCCCCTTGCCCGCACTCGTGCTTTGCGGGCCCGGGAATAATGGCGGCGACGGCTATGTCGCCGCTCGCCACCTTGCCAAGCGCGGCGTCGATGTGCGCATCGCGGCCTTGAGCGAACCGAGAAGCGCGGCTGCACGATGGGCTCGCTCTGAGTGGGGAGGCGAAACGGAGGAGCTTTGCGAAAATACCAGTCCCGCTCCGCTTGTCATCGATGCATTGTTCGGAACGGGTCTCAAGCACGGCCTCGATGATACGGTATCGCAACAGCTCTTGCGCCTCTGCGACGGGGCAATCGTGCGAATTGCGTGCGACGTGCCGAGCGGAGTTGAGACCGACACGGGTCGATGCCTCAGCGAAATACCGGCTTTCGACATGACGGTCACGTTTGGCGCGCTGAAGCCGGCGCACCGCCTCTATCCCGCGATGTATCGTTGCGGTCGCCTGGCGCTTGCTGGCATTGGCCTCAGGCCCTCGAGCAGTTGGTTCGAAATTCCGCAGCCCGATTTGCCCAAGATTGGACAAGGACTGCACAAATATACACGAGGGCTCGTCCATGCGCTCGCAGGCAAGATGCCCGGCGCAATTGCGCTTGCAGCGACGGCAGCTGCCCGCACCGGCGCGGGATATGTGCGGGTCAGTACATCCCGATCGATCGACGGGATTCCAGCGTCAATCGTCCAGGTCGACACTGCAGAGGTCAACGATCCGCACATCGGCTGTCTCCTCGTTGGTCCGGGAATGGGTGACATTCCGCCGTTGCTAACGCTCGCTCTGACGTCGAAGGCGCCCAAGGTCATCGACGCGGACGGGATTACCCATCTTGGCGATCCGGAGCGTCTCAAGGGGCAGGACGCGGTTATTACCCCGCACGAGGGTGAGTTTCGCAAGCTCTTCGGGGATCTCGCTGGAAATAAAACCGATCAGGTGCTCGCGGCGGCGCAGCGCAGCGGCGCGATCGTGGTTTACAAGGGCTCGGACACGCTCGTTGCGTCACCGGACGGTCGGTTGGGTTTCCGGCCCCCTGCACCCGGGTGGCTTGCAAGTGCCGGCACGGGCGATGTGCTGTCCGGAATGATCGCGGCATTGCGTGCGCGGGGCATGCCGGCCTTCGAGGCCGCGTGCGCGGGTGTCTGGTTGCACGGACGTGCTGCGGAAATCGCCGGCCCGGGAATGATTGCAGACGATCTTGCCCAGGCCATTCCCAAAGTTTTTGCCGCACTTTGATGAACGAGCCCATTATCCGCATCGCCGCCCGCGGCGACGGCGTGACGCCAAGCGGCCGTCACGTTCCTTTTGGTGTTCCTGGCGACGCGTTGCTTGACGATGGCGCCCTCGCTTTTGGACCGCATCACCAGGAGCCGCCCTGTAGTCTCTTTCCCGAATGTGGAGGATGCCAGCTCCAGCATGTCGACGATGAAGCCTACCGAGGGTACCTTGTTTCGCGCATCGAAACGGCGCTCGCCCAGCATGGCCTCGAAACGCAAATTCGTTCGCCGCACCTTTCCCCTCCCTGCAGTCGCCGCCGATCGACCTTGAAAGCCTTGCAGGTCGGAAAGCAGGTGCTCATCGGCTTCAACGCCGAGATGTCTCACCGGATTGTCGACATGCGCGAGTGCCACGTCCTGCGGCCCGAGCTCTTCGCGCTTGTCGAGCCGCTCCGGCAGGTGCTCGACGGCATGATTCATCCGAAGCGAACGGCGGAGGTCCAGCTCACGCTTGTCGATTACGGCGTCGATGTTCTGCTCAAAGGCGTGCCCGCAGGGCGAATGACCGAAATCGAGCAGTTAACGACCTTTGCACGAAAGCATGACGTCGCGCGTATCAGTGTTGACCGGGGGCTTGGACCGGACACCATCTTCGCGCCCCAGCCGGCGACGATCACCTTGTCCGGCATTCCGGTTGCTTTCCCCCATGGAGGCTTCCTCCAGGCGACGCAGGAGGGCGAAGACGCACTCGTCGATGCCGTTCGGGAGACTGCCGCCGGCGGAAGCCGTGTTGCCGACCTTTTCTCGGGCCTTGGCACATTCGCGCTCGCCACGGGAGCACGCTACGCGGCCGAAGCGTCGCGCGATGCCGCTGCGGCACTGAAGCGTGCTCTTCCCGCCGCCGCAGTGGAGCATCGAGACCTCTACCGTCGGCCACTCGATAAGGATGAGCTGCGGGGCTTTGACACGGTTATCCTCGACCCGCCTCGCGCCGGCGCCCAGGAACAGGTTGCGCACCTGGCACGCGCTGCAGTTCCGCGAATTGCCTATGTGAGCTGCAATCCCGCGACGTTTGCCCGCGACGCGAAGATGCTCTTCGACGGCGGATATCGCCTCGACTGGATCGAGCCTGTCGGCCAGTTTCGCTGGTCGACGCACGTCGAACTCGCCGCCAGTTTCAGCCGCCGGAAATAAGCCGCATCGCGGCGTGGAGCGTCAGCGCTGCAAGGCAAATCGTTGCAAGAAGGAACAGCGCGAAACGCAGCCGCACGATATTCACCGTGGCCTGCACGATGCTGTGGAGAATTCGCAACCCGACATACGCCCAGGCCAGGTAGACATTGATCCGCCAGTCGAAGTGCATGAAGACCAGCACGAAGACGATCGCGTAGAAGATCGTCGGCTGTTCCATGAGGTGCATGTAATTGTGCGCGGGCCAATTGGCCTTTCCGGGATGGGCGCGCTCGACATCGGCTCCGCGGGCACCATCGGGAAGTTTGCCGCGCACATAGGGCGACCGTGCGATCGCGAGCCAGATTAGCATCACGATTGACCAGGCAACGAGCGCGACAACGGGCGCGAGCAGCGGACTGACGTTCATAGATTTCCCCAAGCCAAGCGCGGCGAGGGTGCGTCAATCCGTTACGGATGGCAACCGATCAGCGGAGCCCGTAAATCTCTGCTGCGTCCCGCTTGAAGGCTTCGGCGCTCGTCGAGCGGGCGTAGAACATGTGCCCACCGGGGTAGACGTGAAGCTTCACCCGCTGTGCGACGCCAAATTTCGGCATCTGGTCGATCACCAGTTTGGAGGTGAAATAGGGGCAGGAGAGATCGTCGAAGCCGTGAGCAATCATCACGGCCATCTTGGGGTCGTTCGCGATCGCCTTCCGAAGATCGGTAACCGGAGCGTCGTCCTGCTGCCGATCCCACGCCCTGTTCACCAAGTAAGACAAGGTTTCGTAATGCCAATCCGCTTTCCAGCCTACCTGGTTGGTCACGAAATCGACGGCCGCGCTGGTCGTCGGTGCAATGATGCCGTCGAGCAGTGGGTCATTGTAATTGGCGTCTGCCGAGGCCGGGAAGGGATCGTAGGCGGTTACGTTCGAATCATAGACGCTGCCAACCTGTCCTGTGTTGCGCCGGATCTCGCGCAAGTAGGTCGGGATGTCGATCCGTCCATCAAGGCGCCGGACGAGTGCGGGGTCGAGACCGGTGTAACTCGCGACATGCGCCGAAAGACGATCGGTAGCCGCTTTATCCGAGGTCCCTTTAAGGAAGTCGGTGACGAATTCCGTCGTAGCGTAATTCTCGACCTCGCTCATCGTCGTCGCATTGAGTGTACGGCCTTGTCGTTCGAAATTGCCCGCGGCCATCGAAGGCAGGTCGATCATCCAGGGAAGTGGTGAAAGGCTCGTCTCATTTCCGAGGGCGGGCGGGTCGAGGTAGGGCGACACCATCACCAGTCCGGATACTCCAACGCCCATCTGGCTTTGGAGATGATAGGCAAGTCGCGGCACCCGGTATCCGCCGTAGCTCTCGCCGACGAGATATTTGCGGCTTGTCATTCGTCCGTACTTGGTGAGCCAGTCATAGACGACGCGGCTGAGATATTCGACGTCCGGCTTGGCGCCATAGAAGGCCTTTTTGGTCTCGTCGGCATCGACGAGACTGCGCGAAAAGCCCGTTCCAATTGGATCGATAAAAACGAGATCAGTAAAGTCGAGCCAGCTCGCGGGATTGTCCCGCAGGATCGGCGCGTCTGAAGGGCTGTCGCCGCGATCGCCGAACGGCACGCGCTTTGGGCCGATCGCGCCCATGTTGAGGAATACCGACGCTGCTCCAGGCCCGCCGTTGAAGGCAAACGTCACGGGGCGGCCAGGCGTAGGAACCGTGTAGGCTGTGTAGACGACCTGTCCGATGACTTTGCCCTTGGAGTCCCGGATGTCGATGTGTCCAACGGTAGCCTTGTAGCGTATTTCCTTGTTTCCGATGCGGGCGACCTGATCGATCGTCTTGTCCGGCGACATCGGTGGAAGCTTGATTTCATCACTCTTCGAATCCGGCTTAGCAGGAGCGTCATCGGCAAGGGCCGGCGCGGCAGCGAGAAGGAAAGCGGTGATCGAAAGCGAAGCGAGAAAACGGCGCATCAACAAAATTCCGAGTTTTGCGGGAGGTGCCTTGTCTTAGCTGCAGTTCCTTCAGCAGCAAGCAGCCGCTCGCAGTTCGCAGACAATCAACCCGCATTGGTCGAAGAGATCGGGTGCGCTTGCCAAGGGATGCCCGGAATGTGACCCTCCTCTCGATGAGGGAACGATGACCAACGGACGAGACGACGTTGCCCAAATGACGACGGCCCAGATTGCATCCGTCGTCGCCGGCAATGCCCTCGAATTTTATGACTTCGTCACCTACGCCTTCTTTGCGACGCAGATTGGCCGTTCCTTGTTTCCCGGTGATCGATCAAGCACCCTGCTTTTGTCCCTCGCGACCTTCGGCGTGGGATTTCTCACGAGACCTCTCGGCGGCATCCTCATTGGCCGGCTCGCGGACCGGCGCGGCAGGAAACCGGCAATGATCCTGTCGTTCAGCATCATGGGCCTTGCAATGTGTGGCCTCGCGCTCACGCCCTCATACGCGATCATCGGTATGGCCTCGCCGCTTCTGGCGATATCCTTCCGCCTGCTGCAGGGTTTTGCGTTGGGCGGAGAAGTCGGGCCCAATATAGCCTACCTGCTAGAAGCCGCGCCGCCGGGCAGGCGAGGGCTCTACATTTCCCTGAATTTCGCGTCCGCCGATCTTGCCGTGCTGGCGGCCGGACTCATCGGACTTGGTCTTTCTTCAGCTCTCAGTGGCGCTGCGCTCGAGGCGTGGGGCTGGAGGGCTGCTTTCCTAGTCGGTGCGGCAATCGTGCCCCTCGGACTTCGGCTCCGCCGAACGTTGGTCGAAACCTTGCCCTCCGCAAATGGCGATGGCCTCCTCGCCCGAGACCGAAACCTGTTCCCGATCGCTGCCGCCGGTCTTCTCATTGTCGCCGGCGCGACGATCAGCAACTACACTCTTGATTACCTAACCACATACGCACAGGCGACCTTGCACATGCCGGTGCCGACCGCATTTGCGGCGACAATCATCCTCGGGTTTGTTGGTGTTGTTGGCGATCTTGCCGGCGGTTGGCTGTCGGATCGCTTTGGCGCCAAGCGGGTGCTTGTGGTTCCCTGGCTTGTATTAATCCTCAGCAGCGTCGCAGTGTTTCACGTGTTGAGCGAAACCCGCACGGCCCCGGCGCTTCTCGCGTCAACCGCGGTGCTGACGCTGTTTCACATCCTCGGCGCTTCGCCCGCGACAATCCATTTCGTCGAGTCCCTGCCGGCGCGGGCCAGGGCGGGATCAATCGGGACTGTCTACGCGCTCGCGATTGCCATTTTCGGGGGGACCACGCAGTTCGCGGAGACGCTGCTCATCCGCTGGACAGAAAATCCGGCGGCGCCGGGATGGTACATGATGGGCGCCGTAACGATCGCGCTCGCTGGAGCGCTGACAATACCTGGGGCGCGCCGCGAACAGCGCGCCCCAAAGGGGACAGAAGCGATTGCCTAGTCGAAGAGTTTGGCGAAACCTCGCTTGTCGCGGTTGCGCCAGGCTCCGCGATGCCACGCGTCGCTTGCGAGCAGCGGAAGTACGCTGGTGGCCTCGGCGAACACCATTTGCTCCATCGCCGTGGAAACCTTGCCCCAGCTCGCCGCTTCCTGGAGAGTTGAGGAGGAGCAAGCACCGTCGCGAACGTCGGCCACGGTGATCTGCACGGCGTATTTGTGCACTTCAACGTCATCGTGGCCGAGGATCTCGGCGCAGACGACCGTGTCCTGCGTGAAATTCTTGGGAACGCCGCCGCCGATCATCAGCAGGCCAGTCGTGCCGGCCTTGATCTTGATATCGGTGAGCTCGCGGAAATCGGCGATACTGTCGAGCGTCATGTAACGTCCGCCGCGCTTCATCGCGTCAACCTGGTGTTTGACGAGGCCGAAGCCGGCCGAGCTGTCCGTGAACGCCGGGCAGAAGATCGGTACATCATGCTCGTAGGCGAGCTGAACGAGGCTCCCATCCTTTTTGGCATTTCCCGCGCTCAGCCACTTGCCCATTTCGCGAATGAACGCACGGCTGCTGTACGGTCGAGGCTCAAGGCTGTCAGCGATCAGGCCGATCGTGTGATCGCAGTCCTGCAGCTTCTGTTCGTCGATATAGGTGTCGTAGATGCGGTCGATGTAGAGCGAACGAAGGGTGTCATCGTCCGGAATTTCATTTGCTTGGTAGTGTTTGTGGCCAAGTGCTTCGAAGAAATCCATATCGACGATCGTAGCGCCCGTGGCTACGATCGCGTCGACCATGTTGGACTTCACGAGTTCGGCATAGAGATCCATGCATCCGCCGGCCGAAGTCGAACCCGCGACGACGAGAATGATCGAGCAAGTCGGATCTTCGAGCATCGTGTTGTAGATCTTGGTCGCGCGGGCGAGGTCGCGGCTGGTGAAGCTCATTTTGCCCATCGAATCGATGATCGGACGGGCGTCGAATTTCGTGATGTCGATATGCTCGACCGGTGTCGCGAGTAGCTCCGCTTTGCGTGTATCGTTGATCCGGTCGGTGTCCTGAACCTTGATCAGGGTCTCAGTCGTCATTTCATGCTCCAATGCGTCGCCGCCCACACGGGAGCGGCATCAGGAATAGGGCATGTCGTTTCGTTTGGGGGACAGCCTCACCCCTTGAGCCGCCGGAGCGGTTAGCTCCCCTCCCGCCGCTGCGGAAGGGGAGTAAGACTTACAATTTCACGACATTCGACCGCGCCGGCGCCTCGGCTCCATAAAGGCTCGCCATCGGCTCGTCGTCGACGACTGCCGATTGCGTGACGCCAAAGCCGTTGAATTGAGTGCGCATTGCGCAGCCATAAGCTCCAAGCATGCCGACTTCGATATAGTCGCCCGGCTTAACGTCGGCTGGCAGCTCAAACGGACCGGCCATGCGATCGAGATCATCGCAGGTGGGCCCATAAAAACTGAAGCCCATCGGTCGGACCTGCGACTCCTGATCGC
Source organism: Sphingomicrobium sp. (assembly GCA_035944075.1). Lineage (GTDB taxonomy): Bacteria > Pseudomonadota > Alphaproteobacteria > Sphingomonadales > Sphingomonadaceae > Sphingomicrobium. The sequence continues at coordinate 18,632 of DASZBO010000128.1, read as the reverse complement.
GAATAAGTCGGACAGGATAGCGCCATCCAATGTGCGCCGCGTCGAACAACGCGCCATAGGCACCGTCGTTGATGTAGAGTTCATCGCCGCGCCGCTTCTCGACACGCACGAGAACGCTCGCATATTCGGCACACAGCGCGCGGCCCGGTTCGCACCACAATTCTGCCGAGTAGCTGATTGGCAATGCCTCGAACGCCTGGTGGATCACCGCGAAATAGGTGTCCATCGGCGGCGGCTCCATCCCGGGATAGGAGGAGGGAAAACCTCCGCCCACATCCACGATGTCGACCGTGACAGAAGCATCGACAATGGCTTGTCGGACCCGCGCCATGGCCTCTGCAAAGGCCGCAGGCGTCATCGCCTGGCTTCCGACGTGGAAGCAGACACCGAGCGCGTCGGCGGCCTGGCGCGCGGCAAACAGCAGGGTACTGACGTCGCGCGGGTCGGCGCCGAACTTTGCAGCAAGGCTAAGCTTTGCATGATCCGAGCTGACGCGGATTCGAACGAGGAGGTTAAGGTCGCTCGCCGGAATGCCGTCGGTGGATGTTGCCCGAACGATCTTGTCCAGCTCCTCGATCGTGTCGAGGCTGAAGGTCCTTACGCCGTGTTCGAAATAGGCCTCACCAATGGCTTCCTCGGCCTTGACCGGGTGCATGAAGCACAGCGTCGCTTCGGGAAGCGTCTCGCGTACCGCACGTACTTCGCCGATCGAGGCCACGTCATAGTGGGTAACGCCCGCTTCGAAAAAGTGGCGGAGTAGTTCTGGAGCGGGATTCGCCTTGACCGCATAAAGCGAACGTCCGGGGAACTGCTCGACGAAATAACGGGCTGCACGCGCCGCGGCATGCGGACGCAAAAGGGTAACCGGCTCGACCGGACGCAGCATGGCAATGTCGGCGGCTCCGCAGCTGCCGGACGGGGAAAACGCTAGCCCCAGCGCGCGATGATGCTTGTGCAACTCAAGGGACCTCCAAATGCCTGACGGCAAACGTTGACGAAAGCTGCCTTGCGGTTGGAAGTCCCATGGGGCAGCGGGGGCGCGATATATGTGCGAGGGTCCCTACTGTAAAGTTCTTTTGGCCCGCCGATTTTCCAATCGGGTGCACGTTTGTCATCATTTTCCAACAGCTAATCGAAAGGGCAATCCTATCAACATGTTAACTGATGACTCTCGACCCAATCGAGAGGACGTCCTCGCGGCCGCCACGCGAATTGCGAACGAAGTGCAGCGCACACCCCTCATCGAAAGCGAAGTCGCGGGAACGCGTATTTGGCTCAAATGCGAATGTCTACAGACGGGTGGCGCGTTCAAACTGCGCGGCGCTTCAAATCGATTGCTGCTCCTCTCTCAAGAGGAACGGGCGAGGGGAGTGGTAGCTTTTTCCTCCGGCAATCACGCGCGTGGCGTCGCTATTGCCGCGCGGCGCCTCGGGATCAGGGCCATTATCGTGATGCCATCCGACGCCCCGAAGGTGAAGGTGGATGGAACGCGAGAAGAGGGCGCCGAGATCAGGTTCTATGATCGTCGCACGGAGAATCGCGAGGAGATTGCCGCGCGGGTCGCTGGCGAGACGGGCGCAACAGTCGTGCCGAGCTTCGATGATCCGGCGATCGTTGCCGGTCAGGGTACGGCGGGGCTCGAGATCATTGAACAGCTTGGACGGGAACCGAGCCAAATCATCATCCCGTGCGGCGGCGGCGGACTTGCGGCCGGGATCGCGCTTTCGGTGCCCGCGGCCCAAATCGCGATTGTCGAACCCGCCGGGTGGGACGACATGGGCCGTTCTCTGGAGCTGGGCACAATCGTTCCCGTCCTCCCCGATGCCCCGGAAACATTCTGTGACGCGCTTCAGACGCCGCGCGTATCGCCGATAACCTTCGGGATCCTCCAGGATGCGGGGGCGCAGGCCCGTTCAGTTACCGACGCACAAGCGGCCGATGCCGTCCGCTTCGCGTGGCGAACGCACGGCCTTGTCGTTGAGCCGGGCGGCGCGGTCGCGCTCGCCGCGCTGCTCTCAGGAAAGATTGTGCCGCAGGAAGACAGCATCGTCGTTCTCTCGGGCGGCAATATCGATCCTGAGCTTCATGTCAGGATACTCGGAGCGGAGGCCTAAGCGACGTTACGCGCTTTATATTCCCCGGGCTCTACGTGTGCTGGGCTCGAGCGCTCGACCACCTTGGTCAGCTCTTCAAGCTCGGCCGCAAGCGTCTTGAGTTCCGCAGCGAGGAAACGTCGTTCGTTCTCGGCGACGGATTCGGAAGCGTCGATGAGGGTTTCGAGCATCATTGCGATGCACGGCAGGATCGTCTCCTCAATCCGCTCAAACGCCTCGTCGAGGCGTGCGTGTTGCTCAGTCGCGCACATGCGCCCATGTCGCGCGACTCTGGTTAAGTAGTCGTGAAATTGGGTTTGCAGAATGAACGATTTTTCGGAAGCAACACTGGCGATCGCGATGGTTGCGGGCTTCCTACTTCTCGCCGGAGGCGTGAAACTCGTGTTCGATCGTCAGACCCGGGGCCGCGGCACCCTGTTGGTGGTCGCGGCCCTCGTTATCATCATGAACGTGATGATCTGGACGGTATAGCGGGCTTGATGGGATCGGTTGCAAGCCGCATGTCGAGATAATCGTCCACCGATTTCATCAGAAGATCCAGCTCGCTCGCGAAGAAGTGATTCGCGCCCGGGATTAGGTCGTGGTGGATCGTGATATGGCGCTGGGTCCGGAGCTTGTCGACAAGCTTCTGGACTGCGCTTGGAGTCACAACTTCGTCCGCCTCGCCCTGGATGATGATTCCCGACGAGGGGCATGGAGCAAGGAAGCTGAAATCGTACATGTTGGCGGGCGGCGCGATCGAAATGAAACCGCGAATCTCGGGTCGGCGCATCAGGAGTTGCATGCCGATCCACGCGCCGAAACTGACGCCGGCTACCCACGTGGTTTCCGCCTCGGGATGGATTGACTGCACCCAGTCGAGTGCACTCGCGGCGTCACTGAGCTCGCCGATGCCGTTATCGAACACGCCTTGGCTCTTGCCAACGCCGCGGAAATTGAACCGCAAGGTCGCAAAGCCCCGCTTTACGAACGTCTGGTATAAGAGCTGTACGATCTTGTTGTTCATCGTGCCGCCGGCCTGCGGATGTGAATGCAGGATTAGAGCGACCGGCGCGCGCGGCCGCGTGCCGGGATGAAAACGTCCTTCGAGGCGACCCTCGGGTCCTGGAAAAATAACTTCGGGCATGAAAGTGCTGATGCTCTTGATTAAGGTGCTGCTGCACGGGTGCGCAGCGGCGTCGGCTCCTATATAGGCGCGGGCGTTCACGTGGCAATTGGGACGAAAGTGGCCGTTTTGAGCCGAATCGAACGCCTCTATCTCGACCATGCGGCAACGACACCCGTCTTGCCCGAGGCGCGCGCAGCCGTTGATACGGCATTGGAGGCCTGGGCTAACCCCAGTTCACCCCACGCGGACGGCCGTCGGGTCCGGGGCGCCCTGGAACATGCGCGTAGGACATTTGCTGACTGCTTGGAGTGGCGCCATGACGTCATCCTAACGTCGGGCGCGAGCGAAGCTGTTCAGATCGCTTCGTCGCGGGCAAGGGCAGGAGGTCGCATCGTCGGACCGACCGAACATGAGGTTGTCCTTGCGGCCATGGGCCCCGATGCTCGACTGTTACGGGTCGATGACAGCGGGCTTGTCGAACTCGCGGACGTTCTGGAGCAGCTTCGTACGGGCCCATCCCTGGTCGCCGTCCAGCTCGTGAACAATGAGACGGGCGTCATTCAGCCGATCGCAGCGATCGAAGAAATGGTCCAGCGTGCCGGTTCGCTCCTCCTGGTCGACTGCGCCCAGGGAGCCGGCAAGATCGATTTGCCGGAAACGGATTTTATCGCGGTGTCGGCCCACAAGTTCGGCGGTCCCCCCGGCGCGGGCGCACTCCTTGTTCGGGATCTTGCCCGGCTCGAGCCGAGCGGCGGTCAGGAGCGGGGCTATCGTCGTGGCACCGAAAATTGGCCCGCACTGGCCGGGATGGCTGCGGCGCTGAAAGCCCGGGCCTTCCGCGATGCCATGCCGCGGCTCGCGACCTTGCGCCACACGCTCGAGCGCGAGATTGAGGCGCTCGGAGGAATGATCATTGCGCGCGATTCGCCTCGTATCCCTACGATCGGCGCGTATGCGTTGCCGGGCGTCGCAAGCTCCAGTCAGCTCGTTCAGCTCGATCTTGCCGGAATTTCCGTTTCAGCGGGAAGCGCATGCTCTTCGGGCAGCATGAAGCCGAGTCGCGTACTTGGAGCGATGGGCGTCGCAAGCGAAATCGCTGGCTCGGTCATTCGCATCAGCTTTGGTCCATCCACCAGCGAAAATGATATCGAACGCTTTCTCATCGCATGGCGAAAGATGGCAGCGCGAGCGAAGGTCGCAGCCGCATGATCTACCTTGACTATCAGGCAACAACACCTCTCGCGCCTGAAGTGATGAAGGCAATGCACCCTTGGATCGAGGAACGGTTTGCCAATCCCCACTCTCCGTCCCGCTGGGGTCACGAGGCTGCGGCGGCAATAGAGGTAGCGCGAAGGCAGGTCGAGAAAACGGTCGGCTTCAAAGACGGCAGCGTGGCGTTCACTGGAAGCGCCACCGAAGCGATCAACTGGGCACTAAAAGGTACTGTTGAAAACGCTGCCAACGGCAGACGAAACCGAATCATCACTCTTGCAACCGAGCACGCCGCAGTCCTCGACACATGCGAATGGCTGTCCAAGCGGGGAGCCGACCTTACGGTTCTACCCGTCGAACCCAATGGGCGCCTCGACCTCGACCTGCTTGCGCGCGAACTGGACGATCGGGTCCTCCTCGTCGCGGTAATGATGGTGAACAACGAGATCGGCGTTACTCAGCCGGTCTCGGAAATCTCCGTGATGGCGCACCAAGTGGGCGCGACGGTTTTTTGCGATGCGGTTCAGGCTTTCGGCCGGTTCGAACTCTGGGAAGGTCCGGACCTCGTCGCCGTTTCGGCCCACAAGATCCATGGCCCGAAAGGCATAGGCGCATTGTGGATGCGCAAAGGAAGCGAGCCAGCGCCGCTGATCCATGGGGGAGGGCAGGAGCAGGGGCTTCGATCCGGAACGCTGTCTCCTGAGTTGTGTGTTGGCTTTGGCGCCGCGGCGAAGCTCGCGAGCGAGCGCTCAACCCGCGACTTCGATCACGTCCAACGATTATGGAATGCCGCTATCCATGCGCTTGGTCCCGGCTGGATAATCAACGGCTGCCCCGATTGTCGCTATCACGGGAACCTCAATATCCGCCGAGAAGGCGTTGATGGTGCACGCCTTGTTGCGGATTTCAGGGACATTGCCTTTTCCCTCGGCAGCGCCTGTGCAAGCGGTTCCGGTCGACCAAGCCATGTACTCCGGGCATTGGGACTCGACTATCGTCAGGCTCGCTCGTCGATAAGGCTTGGTTTTGGGCGCTACACGAAGCAGCATGAACTGGTCGAAGCTTGCCGGCGCATCGCGGCAGCTGCCGTCGGGCAGGAGAAGCTCGACGCGTGATACGGGTGCGGTTTAAGCGGTCGGACGGGAGTCTAAAGGAAGTGGAAGCGGAGCCGGGACAACGCTTGCTCGATGTCGCTTGGTCTGCACGCGAATCACTTGAAGGCGCCTGCGAAGGGGTAATGGCGTGCTCGACCTGCCACGTCATCGTTGACGAGAGCGATTTCGGGGCGCTTCCACCAGCGAGTGAAGAGGAAGAGGATCTGCTCGACCTTGCCGCTCACGCTACCCGCACGTCGCGGCTCGCCTGCCAAATCATCCTCAGTGAAGGGATGACCTCGCTCACTGTACGCATTCCGCCCGAAGCGAAGAACTGGATGGGACGCTAGAGCTCTAGTAGCTTGGGGGAACGCTATCGTCGGACTCTTTGGGCTTGCTTGGTGCGTTCGGCGCCGCTGGCGGTGCCGGCCGGATCGTTTCCAGGCTGGCAAGAGTCAGGTATCCATGATGGTCGAGATCAAGCGCAAGGAAGCGTTGCGCCGCCGCTTGACGAAACTCGGACAATGAAACGCCGCGGTTGAAATCGGCGTCGGCCGAGACGACCGGTTCGGGCAAGTCAAGCAAACCGTAACGGCCCGCGCCTTGATGAGGATCGTCGCCGCCCCGGAAAAAACCCGGAGTTCTTCCGCCACCACCATTACCGTGACGGTGACCTCCACCACCTCGTCCGCCGCCTCGGTCCTCCTGGTGCCGTTCCCCACTTTCCTGCCCGGCTCCATCAAGGGAGGCCATGGAGTAATGCTCGCCAGTACGGACCTCCGGAGCAACTACATTCTCGTAACGTGTGATCTCGTCCGGATCGATTTCACCGTCGTGGTTGACGTCGAGAAGCGCAAAGAATCGCTCGGCATCCTGCTGCATCTCCTCAATCGTCAGGCGGCCGTCATGGTTCTTGTCGGCCTGTTCGAACCAGTCTGCCAGCGTATCGTCTTCCCGACTGTTCGCTCGGAAAGGTTCGCCCATCGGACTAATGAACAACCGTCGCGGACGCCGTGGTCCGGACACAGGAGCGGCCGGAGTATTGGGAGCCGGACCAGCGCTCGAAACTTGAACAATCGAGAGAAGCAGTGGAGCAAGGATCATCGTTGAAGAGAAGCACTCAGAAACCTTGCTGTCAGATGAACCGGAGAGCGAATTCTTGCGGCGTTCGGGGAAGTTCTAGGGCTCGCCGGGAATTGAACTGCCGAGGCGCGCGTCACGGGCGCGCTCTTCATGCCTGCTGAGGCCGGGCAGTCCTTGCGATTCTCGACGCAAGATTTCGAGCTGCTCCAAGGTGATCTTTCCCTGATGATTTCTGTCGAGTAAATTGAAGCGGTCGATCGCGGCCTGGCGAAATTCCGCAAGTGAGACAGCGCGGTTGAAGTCCGCGTCGGCGGCGGCAACCGGTTCGGGAAGGTTGAGCAAGCCATAGCGAGCGGCTCCCTGGAGTGCCCCGTGAAGCCCAAGGGCAGTATCGTCTTCCCCGCGCGCTTTACGCCGATTGGCGCGCGACCCGCCGGCCTCGTCGCGAGAAGGAAATTCCAAATCGGGTGCAGCACCGGCCAATGCCGCAGGGGCGGCCGTGCCCGGCGGCCGCCGCGTTCTTGAGTTCACCTGGATCTCGGGTGCGATGTCCCATTCATAATGGTTGAGTTCGTCGGGATCGATCTGACCGTCGTGGTTGGTGTCGAGGATTGCAAAGAAACGCTCCGCATCCGCAGTCATCTCGTCGACGGTGAGCACGCCGTCATGGTTGCTATCTGCCCCTCTGAACCAGGCGGCGAGCGTATCATCACTTGTGGAGTGGGCCCGGAAGGGCTCACCCATCGGGCTGATGAACGGCGCCCATGAGTGGCCGGTGACGGTGATCGGCTTTGGTGATGGCTCTTTCGCGGGAGCGGCGAGCGCGAGCAAGACGAGAAGTGTAAATGGAGCGTCCATATTCCTGGTTCCGAGGTCTTCCTGTGGTCCTGAACAGCAACTGAAGAACCTTCGCTACGCCGGAACCTTGCGTGTCCTGCAGCCTTCCCCCATATGCCCGCGCGGAAGTCGGCGGACGGCGCTGTCGCCAACCTGGTCAGGTCCGGAAGGAAGCAGCCACAACGATTTCGTGCCGGGTCGTCGGCTTCCACCGCTCGCAATGGCGAGGCTATCCCCCTAAACCGCTGTTGTGAACGACGACGAATCGCTAGGCCTCGGCCTCGACATACCTGAGCAACCGCAGAAGCCGGCGAGTACATCGCCCTACCGTGTGCTCGCGCGCAAGTATCGCCCGCAGACCTTCTCCCACCTGATTGGGCAGGATGCGATGGTAAAGACCCTTGCCAACGCGATCGAGCGCGACCGTATCGCGCATGCTTTTCTGCTTACTGGCGTTCGCGGAGTAGGAAAAACCTCAACGGCCCGACTCATCGCCAAGGCGCTTAATTGCATCGGGCCGGACGGGCAGGGTGGACCGACCATCAACCCATGCAACGTCTGCGAGCCATGTCGCGCAATTTCCGAAGGGCGGCACATCGACGTTATCGAGATGGACGCTGCGAGCCACACCGGCATCGACGACATTCGCGAGATCATCGACGCCGTTCGCTACGCCTCAGTAAGCGCGCGATACAAGATCTACATCATCGACGAAGTGCACATGCTTTCCAAGGCGGCCTTCAACGCCTTGCTGAAGACTCTTGAAGAGCCGCCGCAGCATGTGAAGTTCCTGTTTGCGACGACCGAAGTGAACAAGGTGCCAGTCACGGTGCTGTCGCGCTGCCAGCGCTTCGATCTCAGGCGCATTCCAGCAGAGAAGCTCGCGGCACACTTTGCGGAGGTCTCGGTCGCGGAGCAGGTCGAGGTAGAGCCGGACGCCGTCGCGATGATCGCTCGCGCCGCCGAAGGATCGGCTCGGGACGGACTGTCGATACTGGATCAGGCGATCGCCCACGGTGCCGGCACGGTCACTGCGGAGCAAGTGCGGGACATGCTCGGCCTTGCGGATCGCGGCCGTATTCGGCGTCTCCTGCAGCTTGTACTCGCAGGCGATGCCAGCCGCGCGCTCGCCGATCTTGACGAAGCGCACGGCCTGGGCATCGATCCTGTTCAGCTGCTGCGGGGACTGATGGAGAGCCTCCATGCTGCAACGCGCGCCAAGGTCGGAGCGAACGCCGATGCGCTGCAGAGCGCCGAGGAGCGTGAAAGCGCGGCCGAGATGGCGCGGCAGCTGTCATGGGGTGCCATTCATCGGCTTTGGCAGATGTTGCTTAAGGGATTGCAGGATGTTGCAGTTGCACCGGACCCCCGCGAAGCCGCCGAAATGACGTTGCTACGTGTCATTCACGCAGCCGACTTGCCGGATCCAGCGTCTCTCGTGGCCAGGCTCAGCGGGGACGCTTCGGTCACGCTCGCACCGTCTGCGCCCGGGGGAAAGAGCGCGGGTAACGTCGCCCGGTTGCCGGAGGACTTCGCCGACCTCGTGAGGCAGGTTGAACAAAGTGGCAAGCATATCCTTGCGCAACAGCTTCACGACCAGGTCGGACTCGTTCGTTTTGCTCCACCCGAGCTCGTCCTTAGGCCCATGCGGCCGCTCGGTTCCGACTGGTCGCGTGATCTTGCTTCGGCGCTGAAGTCCACTACCGGCGCGGCCTGGCAAGTGTCGTTATCGGACGAGACCGGCGAGCCTTCGCTCCTCAATCAGGAGAAAATCGCCGAGGAACGCGTTCGCGCCAATATTCTTAGTGACCCGAACGTCCGGGCCATACTCGACGCGTTCCCGGGTTCCGAACTCGAATCTTACCACAGCAGAGGCGCCTGATATGCCCGAACTGCCCGACTTCGATGAAATCATGAAAATGGCGCAAAACGCGCAGAACGAGCTGCAAAAGGCTCAGGATAATCTCGACAAGATAGAGGTCGAAGGTCTCGCCGGAGGCGGGATGGTGAAGATCCGAGCGACGGCCAAAGGTCGCATCTTGGGAGTCGATATCGACGAGAGTCTTCTCCAGCCTTCGGAGAAGACGATGGTCGAGGATCTCGTCGCTGCCGCGATCAACGATGCGCGTGCGAAAGCGGACTCGGCCGCCGCCGGCGAAATGGAGAAGATGCAGGGCAGCTTGCCGCTTCCACCGGGGTTCAAGCTTCCCTTCTAATCAAGCGTTTGCGATCCGACGTTTTTGCGTCATGATGAGTCCTCGTGAGGGGACGCTGATGGGCAAGCTCGGCGCGATGCAGGACTTTCCGCTCCGTATCATGCGGCTGATGGACCATGCGGAACGGGAGCATGGGACGCGAGAGATCGTCGCGGCGCGGGCCGACGGCGCCACAGTCCGGACGAACTGGAATCATCTCGCGCAAGACGCGCGGCGCATGGGCCAGGCACTCGAGCGGCTCGGCGTCCGGCCCGGCGACCGGGTCGCAACGCTCGGCATGAATCACGACCGTCACCTCGCAAGCTGGTTCGGAGTGGTCGGATCGGGAGGCGTGCTCCACACCTTGAACCCACGGCTGTTCGACGATCAGCTCGCCTATATCGCCACTCACGCGGAGGACCGCGTCCTCATTTACGACGCAGCATTTGAAACCCTCGTCGAGCGGCTGAAGTCACGATGGCCGACGATCGAGCACTACGTTCGCTTCGATGATGAGTTCGACGCCTGGCTCGCGGCCGAGGATGGCGATTATGCCTGGCACGAGGGGGACGAACGCGATCCGTGCGGACTTTGTTACACTTCCGGTACGACCGGCAATCCGAAAGGGGTGCTCTACGAGCATCGCTCGACCGTACTTCATGCAATGTCGATCATCGTGCCAGACCTGTTCAACCTCTCGGCAAGGTCCGTGATCCTGCCTGTCGTGCCCATGTTTCACGCGAACAGCTGGTGCCTTCCCTACGCCGTTGCGATAACCGGGACAAAGCTCGTTTTGTGCGGCGATAACCGGCCCGAACACTTATGCGACCTGTTCAATGGCGAGGGCGTAACGCACGCCGCGGGCGTGCCCACGGTTTGGCTTGGGATGATCGACCATGTTGAGCGTACGGGCGCGCAGCTTGGCAAATTGCAGACCGTGATCATCGGGGGCTCGGCCGCGCCGGAAGCGACGATTCGCTGGTTCCGCAAGCGCGGGATCCAGGTGAATCATCTCTGGGGTATGACGGAGATGTCTCCGGTCGGGACTGTCGGTGCGCCTCCGCCAAACTGGGACGAACTGAGCGACGACCAACAGGTCGAGTATATGACCCACGCAGGACGTTCCATGTTCGGGGTCCAGCTGCGGACGGTTGACGATGACGGTCACGTTCTCCCGCGCGACGGTCGCAGCGCGGGGAAACTTCAAACGCGCGGCCCGGCGGTCGTCCTCCGTTATTTCAAGCAGGAGGACGATGCCTGCGGGGAGGGGCAGTGGTTCGATACAGGCGACGTCGCCGCCATTCATCCCGACGGCTCAATCCAAATCACGGACCGAGCAAAAGACGTGATCAAATCGGGCGGCGAGTGGATCAGCTCGATCGAGCTCGAGAACGCCGCCGTCGGCTGTCCAGGAGTGGCCGAAGCCGCGGCGATCGGCATTCCGCACCCAAAGTGGGACGAACGGCCGCTGTTGCTCGTCGTGCGTTCGCACGGCTCGGAGGTTTGCGCGAATACCATCCGCGACCATATCGCTGCCCACGTCTCGCGCTGGTGGCTTCCGGATGCGATCGAATTCGTTGACGAGCTGCCACATACGGCCACGGGCAAGCTTAGTAAGAAGACCTTGCGCGACCAGTATGCCGGTTACCAGTTGCCGACTGCGGTTATGATGGTTGGCCGCGACTAGAAAAACATTGCGTGGTCGCCTAACTGACCCGCAACTCTCCAATTCGCATCACAAAGGACGCTCGCGACCCCATGGCCGCCCAATATGCTTTTGTCATGAAGGACATGACCAAGTCCTTCCCCGGCGCGCAGAAGCCGGTTCTCAATAACATCAACCTGCAGTTCTACCACGGTGCGAAGATCGGCATCGTCGGGCCGAACGGCGCAGGCAAGTCGACGCTGATGAAGATCATGGCCGGCCTCGACAAGGAATTCCAGGGCGAAGCGTGGGCGGGAGAAAACGTCACCGTTGGTTATCTGCCTCAGGAACCGCAACTCGATCCGAGCAAGAATGTCCTCGAGAACGTCAAAGACGGTGCTCGCGAAGTCGCGGACATGGTTGATCGCTTCAACGCGATTTCGGCGGAAATGGGCGATCCCAAGGACGACACCGATTTCGATGCCCTGATGGAAGAAATGGGTGACCTCCAGGCCAAGATCGACGCGGTCGACGGCTGGACCCTCGACAGTCAGCTTGAACGTTCAATGGAGGCGCTGCGGTGCCCGCCGTCCGACTTGCCCGTGGCGAACTTGTCGGGTGGTGAAAAGCGCCGCATCGCTCTTACCCGGCTCCTCATCCAGAAGCCGTCCATTCTCCTCTTGGACGAGCCCACCAACCATCTCGACGCCGAGAGCGTTCAGTGGCTCGAGAACCACCTCAAGGAATATCCGGGAGCGGTGTTGATGATCACCCACGACCGCTACTTCCTCGACAATGTGGTCAGCTGGATACTGGAACTCGATCGCGGCAAGTACTTCCCTTACGAGGGCAATTACTCGACGTACCTCGAAAAGAAGTCCAAGCGCCTCGAGCAGGAGGAACGTGAAGAATCCGGCCGCCAGAAGGCGATCCGCGATGAACTCGACTGGATCCGACAGGGCGCGAAAGCGCGTCAGACGAAATCGAAGGCACGTATTGCCAAATTCGACCAACTGGTCGCGGCCCAGGAGAACCGAACGCCGGGCAAGGCTGAGATCCTCATCCAGATTCCCGAACGCCTCGGCGGCAAGGTCATCGAGGCGAAGGGCCTGACCAAGGCCTACGGTGAAAAGCTGTTGTTCGAGAATTTGTCGTTCACACTGCCACCGGGCGGTATCGTTGGCGTCATCGGCCCGAACGGCGCCGGCAAGTCGACGCTGTTCAAGATGATCACGGGGCAGGAAAAGCCGGACGCTGGAACGATCGAGATCGGTGCCACCGTACACCTTGGGTATGTCGACCAGAGCCGTGACCACCTCGACAATTCGAAAAACGTCTGGGAGGAAATTTCGGACGGGCTCGATTACATGAAGGTCAATGGCCACGATCAGTCGACGCGCGCCTATGTCGGTGCTTTCAATTTCAAGGGCCAAGACCAACAGAAGAACGTCGGGAAGCTGTCCGGCGGAGAGCGCAATCGCGTCAACATCGCCAAGATGCTGAAGCGCGGCGGCAATGTCCTCCTGCTCGATGAGCCTACGAACGACCTTGATGTCGAAACGCTTGGTGCGCTCGAAGAAGCCATTGAGAATTTCGCCGGCTGCGCAGTGGTCATCAGCCACGATCGCTTCTTCCTCGATCGGCTCGCAACCCACATCCTGGCCTTCGAGGGCGATAGTCGGGTTGAGTGGTTCGAGGGCAATTTCGAGGCGTATGAAGAGGACAAGCTTCGCCGCCTCGGCGAAGAAGCTACCCGACCGCACCGGATGAGCTATCGCAAGATTGCCCGCTAGGCGGGATAAGGGGGCCGGCGCGAGATCGCGATCGTCCCTTTCTCGCCGCAATATTGCATGGCGCGATCTTCAATGACGGGAATCGGAGCTTAATGAGCGGCAGCCGACAACCCTGCAGCTAACCGTCAATCGTTCGAAAATTCCTTGCCGTTTCGTCAAGGTGCTTGGCCATCTCGACAAGAACCTTGCACGTCGAGCGGTCATAGGTCGCTTCGGCGAGGCGGCGACAGCGCTCGGCTTGCTCGGTGAGCGCTGCGCTCTGCTCCGCCGTCACGTCGATCAACATGTTGATGGCGGCGGTCATGCGGCCTTCGTCGTCGAACACGGGAGTTGGATAAGCCCGGAAAGCAACGCGGCTGCGGTCTGGTCGCTCGGCGATCGCGATCAGATCACGGATCGGCTTACGTTGCCGGATCGCTTCGGCCATCGGGCAATCCTCGTGCCGCAGGGGTTCGCCGGTGGAAGTGAAGAGCTGCCACGTAACACACCAACGATCGGCGCCAAGCTTTGGCTGGCGTCCCGCGAAATCGACGCATGCGCGGTTCCAGTAGGTAACGCGGCCTTCTGTGTCCGTGGTGTAGATGGGGACGGCCATCTCATCGAGTGTCGCACGGCATTCGGAGCCGGTCGCGAGCGCACTCAAGGCCGCGTTGAGGAGTTCTTCAGGATCATCGCGGGCGAGCATGCTGAGATCTAGGCCAAGTTGGCGGTCAAACCCTGCCGAGCGCAATCCGTTCCGCCTGGCAAACGAAGGCGATTTCGTTGTGTTTTTCAGGCCACAGTCGGCCTCTCGTTGGCCGCGTTGTTCCGTGCGCAGTTCTCAGCGCAGTCGCTTCACCATCAAGTGACCGTCAGCCCCCGTTTTCACCTCAAAGTTCGGAACCGCCCGGATAAGGTCGGAAAGCCGGGTGTAGCCGAAATTGCGTGCGGCGAAGCTCGACACCGCTTTGGCGCGCTGGCCGAGCTCGGAAAGCGGTGTGTAGCCCTCTTCGTCACGTTTCGATGCCTTGTAGGCCGCGCCGAGCACCTGGAGCAATTCGAGGTCAACCGGACGTTGTCCAGCACCCGCTTTCGGCTGTTCCAGGTCCTCCTCGTCGTTCATGGCCAGCGCGCCGACGTCAAAAAAGCGAGTGCAGGCCTGCTGGAAGGATACAGGAGTCTTACTTGTTCCAAATCCGTACACCGGAAGTCCATCTTCCCGAATGCGTTGAGCCAGGGGAAGGAAGTCGCTGTCGGATGACATGATTCCAAAACCGTCGACATTGCCGCGGTAAAGAAGATCCATCGCGTCGATGGTCATCCGCATGTCGGTTGCGCTCTTCCCCTTCACGACGTCGAACTGCTGCATGGGGATGATCGAGTGGGTCCCCGTGAGATTGCCCCAGCCCTTGAGGCTCGCCTTTGCCCAATTGCCGTACGCGCGGCGAATGTTGATCGTGCCAAGCTCGCCAAGAACAAGAAGCACCTCGTCGAGATGGTCAGGCGATGCATTGTCGGCATCGATTAACAGGGCGATATTGGCTTCCTGTTCGGTCAGGCGGTCCGACATGCGCATCCTTTCAGGCAAGTCCTTCATGAGCAGTCTCTAGCGCAGCATTGTGGAATAACCACAGCCCGCCTTGGCTGCTGTTTCAACCTGAACTCCCAATGATCGATGCGGGAACGAAACGCCGTGTAAACGGTAGATAGCGCCACAGGGGGCGAGTTGAGGAAGGGACGAGACGATGAGGAAGATTGGTCTTGCTGCAGCCCTCGCCGCCACAGTTGCGGTAGCAGGTTGCGCGGAGAATCCGGGATACGGCTACGACCCGTATTACGGACAGGGTTATTACAATAATGGCTACTACGGGCCGAACGGTCCGTATCCGCCCAACGGCTATTACGGCCAGAACGGGTATAACAGTCAGGGCGCGAACGTCGCTGCGGGAGCAGCGGTTGGTGCCGTGGGTGGTGCGATCGCCGGAAAAGCTCTTGGCGGAAGCGCCGTAGGCGGAGCCGTAGCGGGCGCGATCCTTGGCGGTGTGCTTGGGGCGACGATCAACGGTCGGCAATATTATCGCGATACGCGCGGCTATTGTTATTACGTCGACCAGTACGGCCAGCCACATTATACCTACGACGTCCGCTGCTAAATCCGTCGCGTAACGACGAATAGTCAGCTGCTAGGCGGGGCGGAATTCACCTTCCGCCTCGTCGAGCACATAAAGTCGACCCTCCGCGATCGAGAAATGCCCGCCGTGAAGCTTGAGCTCGCCGGCTTTCTCCCTTTCTGCAATCCAAGGGAAGGTGCGCAGGTTCGCGAGACTGACCTTCACGGCCTCATGTTCCATGTCGAGGAACGCCGACCGGTCAAGTTCATCATGACGTGAGCGCACGTCGTCGCGGGCAGCCCCGAGTATCCCGACCCAATCGCCGATAAAATGGCCCTCGCCATGGGCGACGTGGTCGAACTGACCAGTGAGGGCCGCAGCGCAGCCGCCACACATCCCATGACCCATGACGAGGATCTCGCCGACTTTGAGCTGCGTAACGGCGAATTCCAGCGCCGACGAGACGCCATGATAACCCTGGCTTGTCTCGTAAGGGGGGGCGAGTGCGGCGATGTTGCGGACCACGAACATCTCGCCCGGTCTTGCATCGAAAATCTGTGCGGGATCGCTCCGGCTATCCGCGCAGGCGAGGATCATGATCTGCGGACTTTGCCCCTCCGCAAGTTCGGCCCAGCGCTCGCGCTCCCGAGCCCAGTCCTTCTCGCGAAAACGATGATAACCTTCGATGAGTTGCGTGAGATATGGCATTCCTTGCGGCTAACGGCCTCCGCAAGGGGTGGCAAGCCGTCGCGGCAGTCGCTATCTGCGCGCCCATGAACGCTCCTGCATTTTCCCCGAAACAGCGCAAGCCGGACTGGATCCGGGTTAAGGCGCCGGTCAGCGAAGGATATCACGCGACACGTCGGTTGATGCGGGATTTGAACCTTGCGACGGTCTGCGAAGAGGCGGCGTGTCCCAACATCGGCGAATGCTGGACAAAGAAGCACGCGACGGTGATGATCCTCGGCGATACCTGCACGCGCGCCTGCGCATTTTGCAACGTGAAGACGGGGATGCCGCGCCCGGTGGATCCTCTCGAACCCGAGCATGTCGCAACGGCGGCCGCTGAACTTGGTCTTGAGCACATCGTAATCACATCCGTCGATCGCGATGATCTTCCGGACGGCGGCGCACGCCAGTTCGTTAAGGTCATCGACGCGCTGAGAAAGCGAACACCCTCGACGACGATTGAGATTCTTACTCCGGATTTTCGGAACAAGAGCGAGACTGCGGTTGAAGAGATCGTGGCAGCGGGACCCGACGTCTACAACCACAACCTCGAAACGGTCCCACGGCTTTATCCGACGATCCGGCCTGGCGCCCGTTATTATGCTTCGCTTCGACTCCTCGAGAGCGTGAAGCGAAAGGCTCCGCACATCTTCACGAAATCCGGCGTCATGGTCGGTCTTGGCGAGCAGAGGCTCGAAGTACACCAGGTGATGGATGACATGCGCTCGGCCGGCGTCGACTTTCTCACGATGGGCCAATATCTCCAACCCACACCGCGCCACGCGAAAGTGGAGGAGTTCGTCACTCCTCAGTCGTTTGATGCTTATGCCGCAATTGCACGAGCGAAAGGCTTCCTCCTCGTCGCAGCTTCGCCGCTGACTAGGTCCAGCTATCATGCCGGCGACGACTTTAAGAAAATGCAGGCGGCCCGCATGGCGCATCTGGAGCGTTCAAAAGGCTGATGCCGCGTCACAGCGAAACCAGGCACCTACCGTATTCCCCTGAACAATTGTTCGACCTTGTGGCGGACGTTGCGCGCTACGACGAGTTCCTGCCGTGGGTCGTTGCTGTCCGGATCCGTTCGTCAAGTGAAACGCAGACAGTTGCGGACCTCGTCGTCGGCTTCAACGCCTTCAAGGAGCGGTTCACGAGCCGCGTCCACAAGGAGCGGCCCACTCGTATCTGTGTCGACTATGTCGAAGGCCCCTTAAAATACCTGCACAATGAGTGGAAATTCGATCGCGCGAGCGACGGTGGGACCGACGTGCTGTTTTCGGTCGATTTCGCGTTCAGATCGCGGCTGTTCGAAAGTCTAGGGGGTGCGATGTTTGACCGCGCGCTGCGGCGCATGACGTCTGCGTTCGAACAGCGCGCCGCGGCGCTCTACGGCATTAGCAAGTCGAGTGCGCAAAGCGCCGCTTGAAGGCGAACGCCCGAACGGCTCTTCTCATCAAAGAACTTCTGATCGGCGACAATCCTTGCGGGATCAGCCTCGCGTTCCGCGCGGGCAAATACTACGGTGCCCACAGGCTTTTGCGAGGTGCCACCGCCGGGACCTGCAATTCCGGTAATCGCAACCGCGACGTCTGCATCGGAAGCGGCAAGGGCCCCACGAGCCATCGCCCAGGCCGTGGCGACACTGACAGCACCAAAGGTATCAACGACCTCTTCGGAGACTTTGAGTTCGGCGATTTTCGCGGCGTTGGAATAGGTTACATATCCAGCTTCGAACATTTCCGAGGAACCAGGGATTTCAGTCAGGGCCGCGCTGACGAGTCCTCCCGTGCAGCTTTCGGCGACGGCGACACGGCGGTGCGCCCGGCGATTGGCCTCGACGACCGCACGCGCCTTTTCGACAAGTACTTCGGGCAAAAGGCTGTCTGTCACCAATTCCATCCCATCCGGACACTCGCGACCGCCTGGGCGGCAATGCCTTCGCGCCGCCCGGTAAATCCGAGCGCCTCGGTTGTCGTCGCCTTCACGCTTACCTGATCGACACGCAAGCCGCTAATTTCGGCGATCCGCTCCCGCATCGCCGAACGATGTGGCCCAATCTTCGGAGCTTCCGCAATGACCGTGCAGTCGAGATGATCGACGATGATTCCCTTGGAGTGCAGCAGCGCGACGGCATGACTGAGGAAGATCGAGGATGGTGCGCCCCTGAATTGCGGGTCTGAGGGAGGGAAATGCTCGCCAATGTCGCCGAGGGCGGCCGCACCCAGGAGCGCGTCGGTGATCGCGTGAAGGACCACGTCGGCGTCGCTATGACCCGCGAGCCCGCGATCGTGGGGGATCGCGATGCCGCCCAGCATGATCGGCCCCTCGCCTGCGAAAGCGTGAACGTCGAAGCCCATCCCGGTCCGGGGCGTCGATCGACCCGTCAGCCACTGCTCAGCACGCTCGAAATCGGCGGGAAGTGTAAGCTTCTCGAGGCTCGGGTCACCCTCGACCGCAGCGACCTTCATGCCAGCAGCGCGAACGACCGTGGTTTCGTCCGTGGGAGAGGGGCCCTTCCATTGTTCGTAAGCGGCTTTGAGTTTCTTTAGCCGGAACGCCTGAGGGGTCTGGATGCGCATAAGGCCAGTCCGGTCTACCGGCTCTCCCAAACCGTCCCCGACACGAGCGAGGGTATCGCCGACGGCAAGCACCGGCGCTGCACCATCATAAAATTCAAGACTTGCGAGGAGCCGATTGACGACGGCAGGGGGGCAAAAGGGTCGAGCGGCGTCGTG
>DASZBO010000127.1:0-41886 GCA_035944075.1 Sphingomicrobium sp. | reverse complement strand
CTCGCCAATGTTGCGATACCGCGCAATGTAGAAGCCATTCGGCCGACGGCCCCGATAATAAAAATCGTCGAAACCGGGATAGGTGCCGATCGCGCCCAGCCCCGTCATGTGATCGATCAGATATCGACCGACTGCGTCAGAACGGTTCGCAAGTCCCGATGGAAAAGCTTCCGACGCAGAGTTCAGAAGTATCTGAGCGGTACCGATGGTCGAGGCATTGAGGAAGATGATCTTCGCAGTGTGGATGCTGCCCTGTTTGGTGTTCTGATCGATCACACGAACGCCGGTCGCGCGTCCCGATTTCGCATCGTAAAGTACGCTTTCTACAATCGCATCCGTGAGGACGGTGACATTGCCCGTTGCAAGTGCAGCAGGAAGTGTCGCGCTCAGGCTGGAGAAATAGGCTCCGAACGAGCATCCGCGCTCGCACATTGAGCGATATTGGCATTGAGTGCGGCCGAGAGCCTCCTGCTCGGCTGTCGGCTTGGTCAAGTGCGCGCAGCGGCCGTTGGTCATCCGGCGCGTCGGGTACTTTGCCTCAACCTTGGCTTTGAAGTCCTTCTCGACGGAGGTCAGTTCCATCGGTGGCAGGAACTTGCCGTCGGGGAGCTGTTCGAGCCCTTCGGCGCGGCCGGAAACACCGGCAAATGTTTCCACGTGATCATACCAGGGAGCGAGATCGGCATAGCGGATCGGCCAATCCACGCCGTGGCCATCCTTTGCATTTGCCGTGAGATCTATCTCGCTAAGCCGATAGGTCTGCCGGCCCCACATGAGCGAGCGGCCACCAAGATGGTAGCCACGGATCCAAGAAAAATGCCGGTCGTCGGGCGTCGTGTACGGATGTTCGCTGTCCTTTACCCACCAGTGCTTCGTTGGCGTGCCAAAAGCATAGCAACGACTCTGGACAAAATAATCGCGGGCGATCTCGTCCTCGTTAACCCGGCCCCAGTTTTGGTCTTCCCAGGGACTTTGCGTATCCTGGTAGTCCGCACCGTGCTCAACATGGCGGCCCCGTTCGATCACGAGCACCTTGAGACCGCGCTCGGCAAGTTCCTTAGCCGCCCAGCCGCCGCTCATTCCTGATCCAACAACAATCGCGTCGAACACCGCGTCGACATTTCCCTTCACAGTCATACGGCCCATGCCCTTCGATCGCTGCCAAGTGGCATGGATGCCTCCCAGACGCCGGGAATCAGTTCGTAACGCAGCTCTTTCGTCGCCCCCGGCTCCGACAGATAGTAAGTGGTTAGAACAAGATCCTTGAGCCTGATGTAGGGCCCGGCGAGGGCTGCTATCGGATCGTCCGTCGACACTTTGGCCTTTTCGCTCTTCGCATTCTGCGCATCGCCCAGCCGCGCGCCAGCCGAGCTCTTCTCTTGCTGATGAAGGCCCTTGTCCGACGCGATCCGCTCACCGTCTGAATTGGCAAGATGCTTGGCGGCAATCGCCGGCAAAGCCTGCTTCTCCGCCTCCCGGTGGGCTGGCGCAGCGGTTCTTTCCTGGACTTGGATGCGCGCGGCATCGAAGGCAACGACCACCTCGTGCCGCTTCTTCGGTGGAAGCGCTGCGAGACCCTGACCCGTGGCCACTCTCGCAGCGGCGTCGAGCGCCTCGAGCACGGACAGGAATTCGGCGCGTGTCTTGGTTGATGCCCAGTCACGCATCATCGCGTTGATTGCTCGGGGTACGCCCGCCTCAATCGCTCCAGGCGTATCCGTCTGCGGAATGAGCGCATCCGCATATGCCGCGACGATTTCAAGCTGCGTGCGGCTGAACGGCGCGCTGCGGGCAATCTTCGCCACGAGCTTGCCAGCCGCGGAGGCCGGCGACGGCACCATCGCGCCCCCGACCAGTAACATGGCATGGCTGAGCAGCGATCGGCGATCGAGACCCATCATCTCACGGACCCGCGTCAACGGCGATCCTCCTCCTTCAAGTTCTCGGCTCGGCGATCGGCTTTGCCCGGATTTGGAGACGATGGCATCATTCCTCGCATTCCACCTTCAGGCTGAACCGGACTGAAACAGGGTGGCCGCTGCCGGGGGGACGGCAGCGGCCGGGGAGAGCATCCTCAGAACTTGATGGTTGCCCCCGCGTAAAAGAAACGGCCGAACTGCTGCAGCAGGTTCGTCTGCGCCTCCTGCCCGAAATAGGCTCGGGTCGGGGAGTCGGTGAGATTGTTGCCCTGCAGATAGAGTGTGAGGCCGTTTAGCCGGCTAGCCTTGGGGAATGCGTAGGAGAGCTGCGCATCAACGATCGTCTCGCTGCCATTGGCGGTAACCTGCTCGCCAAAACCGAAGTGCGATGCGACGAAGCCCGAGCGATAACGAACACCGACCCGCGCCGAAAAGCCGTTCTTGTCGTAAAACAAGGTGGGATTGAACACGTGCGTGGACAAGCCGATCAGCGGGAGCGTGAACATCTGGCCTGACGCCGGACTGGTCACGTGAAGGCTGCTCTTCGTGTAAGCATAATTGAGGATCACGCCCAGCCCATCGAACGGCGCGGGCAGCGACGTGAAGGTCTTGGTGAACTGGGTCTCGAACCCATAAACCTTGCCGCCCTGCCCATTGATCGGCGCGCTCAGCGGACCCGTGTTCTGGACGGTAGCACCCGGTGGCGCATTGGTCGGCAGCGGCGGGAAAGTCAGTCCGGCAGCGCGGTAGTCGAAATCATAGATGGTGCCGCTGGTGATGAAGCTTTCAAGCTGCTTGTAGAACACCCCGGCGGTGAAGATGCCCGACCGGCCGAAATAATGTTCGTAGTCGAGGTCGACCTGCTTCGCGAGGTAGGGCCGGAGGCGCGGGTTACCGCCCCCGCCTTGGGGCTGATAGAGCCCGCCACCGATGTCGGTGAGGCCGAAACTGATGGCGTTGCGCAGATCGTAGAAGCGCGCGCGCGACATTTGCCGTGACGCGCTGAACCGTACGCGATTGTGCTCGTCGAGGTCGAACACGAGATTGGCCGATGGGAGCAGCGTCCAATACTTGTCACCAAGAGTGGATTCGTACCGCGCTCCGGTCGCCGACGTCGGGTCCGTCAGTGATGACGTCGAGTTCTGGTCGGTATGAACCGCGCGAAGACCAAGGTTCCCATGGAAGTGCAAACTCTGGAGATAAGAGTCGAAGTTCATCTGGGCGTAGGCAGCCCACACCTTCTCATTGATCCGGAAGCTCTGATCGATCGTGAAACCGAAAAACTGGTCCGTCGGCCGGTTCGGTCCGACGAATTGGTCGAGGACCTTGTTGATGTTGACCGCGAGGAAATCCGGGAAACCATGGCTCGCGTAATCACCCGAGAAGCCGGCGACTTCATAGCTTCCCGCAGGCAGCGCAACGTTATCGGCGAGACCGAATGAATCGAACGCCGTAACCTTTCGCCACGCAGTCCGGGAGGAATAGCGAGCACCGAACTGGAACGACTTCAGGAAAGATCCATCGACCTTGTAGGTCAGGTCCGCGGCATAGGCCGACAGGCTGTCATTATCCTCCTGCGGAACGATGTAGTAGCCCTGCAGACGGTTGAGGTCGGGATTGGTGAAATCCCAATTGAACTTCATGGTTGGAAGGTTGAGGCCGTTCAGCTGGTAATCGAGCTGAAGCGCACCCGGCACATTTGCAGCGCGTGTGTAGGTGTTCCCCGTGCGCACATAAGTGTTCACGTTCACCCCGGCGTTGTAGAAGTAGCTGTTCGCCGTCGAGTAGCTGGCATCGAGGCTGAGCGTTAGGCGCTTGCCGAAATCCTGCTGGAAGTTGGCGCCGATCGTATAGAGCCGATCGCGATCACTTTCGTCCTGGTTGACGGATTCGAAGTCGACACCGTTGCCGCTCTGGAAATGACCGCCGACGATGGCGTCCCCGGCGAGTACGGGATTAGTGAGCGTACCGAGCTGCGTGTTGCCGTTCTGCTCGCCAGCGAAGCGGACGCCGCGGCGGCGAACGTCCGAGTTGAAGCGCGACCAATAGCCGTCGACAAGCAAGCGCGTGCTCGGGGATGGCTCAAACTGGACAACGCCGAGCGCACCATCACGTGTCTCGGTGCCGCCGAATTGATTGACCTCCATGCCATAGCCGATTGCGTCCCGTACCCCGTTCTTGTTGAGGTCGAGCGCATTCCCGCCGCCGTTGGTGCCCGTAAGGACATAATCGTAGCCGTCGAAGCGGGTTGCAACGTTGGGTTGGACGAGACGCGCATAACCGAGGGCGATCCCAAGCTTGTCCTGAAGCAACTTCGCCTGGATCGAGCCGGAAACCCGGTAGCCGAAGGGATGCGCGTCCGGATCCTGCTTTGCTCGGTCGTTCCAGCTGCCGCGGATGTTGATCGAGCCGACCAGGTCCTGCGTGTTGTCAAGCGGCCGCGCGGTCTTCAGCTCGACCTTGCCTGCAATGCCGCCCTCGATCTGCGATGCCATCGGCGACTTGTAGACGGCTGCCTGGGTCAGAAGCTCCGATGGATATTGATCGAACTCGATCGTGCGAAGCCCGCTGGTCGCAACCTGTTCGCGCCCATTCAACGTTGCAGATACGAGGTCCTGGTTGAGACCACGGATATTGATCGCGCTTGCCTGGCCACCGCTGCGCTGAGCCGTGACGCCGGGCAGCCGCGCAATCGCTTCGGCAATCGAGAGGTCCGGGAGGCCGGCGATATCATCGGCGGAAACAACGTCTTCGATGATTGGGGAATCGCGCTTGACGCTGATGGAATTCTGAACGCTGCGGCGGAATCCCGTGACCACGATAGCTGAAGCGTCGCGCGACCCGGCGCGAGACGTTTTAGCCTCGGCAGACTTGTCCTTCGCCTGCACGACGGCCTGATCCGCCGACGGCCGGGCTTCTTGCGCAAGCGCTGGTGAGGCCAGGCCCGTCAGCAAGCACAGCGTCGCAGATCCAAGCATCAGTGACTGACGCACTGACAAAGTCGATGTCATGTAATTCTCCCCTAAGAGCCGGCGCAGCGCCGCTTTCGATCGCCGAAGCAATCTCCCTCCAGCAGGATCTCGGCTTTTGTCCGCTCCACCCGCTGGCGGCAGGTCTGCAAAAGAATGATAAGAAATGCAACAACCAATCTTTCGGAGATAGCCCAAAGCGCCCCATCTTTGGGAATCCAATCACCCAAAACATGGTCAAGTATCTATCAAGGAAGTGTTTTTAGGATACATAATGATCAACGCGAACATGTCAGATGACCGATTCGTAAATGTAAATCTTTGCAAAGACGATCGAATCGCATAAGGGTCGGCGGGTGGTTGGCATGTCCAGCTTCGGAGGGGGCAGCGAGAAGCTGATGGACTTAGGAGACCCTCGCGCACCCGTGCGAGGACTACCCGTTCTGAACGAGCCCGAAGCGTTCAACTCCGATCTGTCATCGACTGGCCTTGGTCCCGGGGAGTGAGAATGAACGTCCAGGCAGAGTTTGTTTCCGAGCGAGACTCCGTGACGCATTCTGATTGGTGGCGGGGAGCAGTCATTTATCAGATCTATCCACGCAGCTTCGCGGATTCGAACGGTGATGGAATCGGCGACTTGCCCGGCATCACGGCTAAGCTGGATTATGTCGCGAGCCTCGGCGTCGACGCGATCTGGCTTTCGCCCTTCTTCACCTCACCGATGAAGGACTTCGGGTATGACGTCTCGGACTATCTCGCCGTCGACCCGATCTTCGGAACGCTCGACGATTTCGACGCGCTGGTCGAGCGCGCTCACGCGCTTGGCCTCAAGGTCGTGATTGACCAGGTTTACTGTCACACTTCTGACCAGCACGACTGGTTCTCTGAAAGCCGCAGCGATCGCTCCAATCCGAAGGCTGACTGGTACGTGTGGGCCGACGCCAAGCCCGACGGCTCACCGCCATCGAACTGGCAATCAGTTTTTGGCGGACCCGCGTGGGAGTGGGACAGCCGCCGCGGGCAATATTATCTGCACAATTTCCTGAGCGGTCAGCCGGACCTGAATCTGCACAACCCAGCCGTGCAGGACGCTCTGCTCGAGGTGGCGAAATTCTGGCTCGATCGTGGCGTTGATGGGTTTCGCCTCGATGCGATCAACTTCGCGATGCACGACACATCGCTTCGCGATAACCCGCCAGCTGCGGACGATGGCAAAAAGCGCACGCGGCCATTCGACTTCCAGCAACATATCTACAATCAGTCCCATCCCGATATTCCGCAGTTCCTTGCTCGGCTCCGTGCGCTCATGGATCGTTACGACGCACGATTCACCGTCGCGGAAATCGGCGGACCGGACACCGAACGCGAGATGAAAGCATTCACCGCGGGGGATGGCCTTCTCAACACCGCCTACGGATTCACCTTTCTCTGCGCCGATGCTCTGGATCCGTCGGTAGTGCGCAGCGCGTTTGAGAATTGGCCCAGCGAACCGGGCGAACCCTGGCCAAGCTGGGCATTCTCGAACCACGACGCCCCGCGGCACGTAAGCCGCTGGCTCATGAACTGCGACCAAGCAAAGGTCGCGAGATTAACGCTGATGCTGCTCGTCTCCCTGCGCGGCAACGCATTCCTCTATCAGGGCGAGGAACTTGGCCTGCCACAGGCGGATGTTCCATTCGATCGGCTACGGGACCCGGAGGCCTTGGTAAATTGGCCTCAGATTATCGGGCGCGATGGCGCCCGGACACCGATGCCGTGGAACGAGAAATTGGTGCATGGGGGCTTCTCTCCCGTAGAGCCATGGCTCCCGGTCGACCCGCGCCACGCAGCGCTCGCCGTTGACGCCCAGATCGACGACCCGTCGTCGATCCTCGCCTTTGCGCGCAGGATGGTTGCACTTCGCAAGCGCCATCCCGCTCTTCGCACGGGCACCATGAAGTTCATACATACGCCGCGGCTGGTGCTCGCATTTGAACGGGAGCAGGATGGCGAGCGCCTCCTGTGCGTTTTCAATCTCTCCGACGAGGCATGCGAATGGGCGCCGCCGCTGGATGGCGCCGAATGGACGATCATCGAAGCAACAGAAGTTGCCTCGACTGAAATCCCCGTCTTCCTGCCTCCGACAGCAAGCTATATCGCGCGTCGCTAGGGGAGCCTCTCAGCCGCCGCAGGACTCGCGGACGATAAGGTCCGTCGGAAGGCGCTCGGACCGAATTTCCTCGCGGCCCGAGCTCAAGAGCTTGGAAACGAGAAGGCGACCTGCTTTCGTCGTGTCCTGCGAAATCGTCGTGAGCGCGGGATGGCTGTAGCGCGCAAAGGAAATGTCGTCATAGCCAACGACAGACACATCTTCAGGCACGCCCCGCCCCGCGTGCAGCAAAGATCGGATCGCGCCGAATGCGATGAGGTCCGAAGCGGCGACGATGCCGTCGAAGGCGACACCGCGCGCGATCAAGCTGTCGACCGCTGCCTCGGCAAACTCGACTTCGAAATGAGCAGGAACGACGAGGGCCGGATCGAGCGCAATGCCGGCTTCCGATAGCGCATCCGCATAACCGTTATAGCGCAGCAGGACCTCGGGCGCCTCGACGTCTCCGAGGAAAACGATCTGCTTGCGCCCGAGACGCGCGAGGTGGGCGGTCGCACGCTTTCCCCCGCGCAGGTTGTCTGTCCCAACCGAACAGTAGGATTGGTCCGGAAGCTGCGCCCCCCAGACCACGAAACGATTGTCCTCCTCGGACAAGCGGTTGAATTCCGGAAATAGCGAACTCTGCCCGAGGAAAATCACCCCGTCGGCCCGGCTAGTGCTCATGAGCGTTGACAAATCATCGTAAGTCGACGGAGCCACGTGGCTGACGAGGACATCGCAACCCCGATCTCGCGCCGCCTCGCCAATGCCCGCGACAAGCTCCAAGATAAAAGGATCGGACAAGCGATACGCACGTCCCTGCGGCCTGGTAATCACGACGACGATCGTCGCGTCGGCGCCAATTGGCCCGGAAGGCATGTAGCGGCGGAACTGATAATTGTGCTCGCGCGCGATTTTCCAGATGTGGCGCTTGGTCTCGAGCGTTACTGCCGGGCTGTCATTGAGCGCGCGGCTGACGGTGGCGATGGACACGCCCGCAAGCCGCGCGAGATCCTCCAGCCGGGTGACGCGGCCGCTCATCGAGCGGATACTCGTGGAGGATATGCACTGCTCATTCGCACGGATGTTGGAGAATGCCGGCCGTGCGTCAAGACGCTAGCGTCGGGCGCAGTTCCTTATGAGAATGACGAGGTGGGCCGCTCAGGCTCCCTGCACGGCGGCCCGCGAAACGTCGGGCTCAACAGTCCCCTCTTCGAGGCGCAACGTTGCAACCGCCGCAGCCAGCATGAATGCCCCAGCGATTAGGAAGGAGATCACCTGGTGCGTGGGATAGAGATGACTTCCAAGCGAACCCATGACGGTCGAGACGACGAGCTGCGGCAGGACGATGAAGATGTTGAACAAGCCCATGTAGACTCCAAGCTTGTTCTGCGGGAGGCTCCCGCACAGAAGTGAATAGGGAACGGTCAGGATCGACGCCCAAGCCATGCCGACGCCGACCATCGCAACGAGCAACATGTCGGGATTTCGTATGATTGCAAAGGAAGCAAAACCGAGCGCGCCGGCGATCAAGTTGAGCGCATGCAGCCGCGCATTACCGATCCGGGCAGCAATGGCGGGAAGCACGAAAGCATACAACGCTGCCACGCCATTGTAGAAGCCGAACAGCACTCCGACCCAGTCAGCGCCGTTATTATAAGCGCGTGACGTCACGCTGGTCGCGCCGAATTGGTGTTGGGTCACGACAGGCGTCGCATAGATCCACATGATGAAGAGTGCGAACCACGATAGAAACTGGACCAGTGCAAGGCGCCGCATTTCCGCTGGCATCGCGTTGAGGTCGCTCAAGATGTGATTGAGTGCCCCGTCGCGATTGCCGCGAAAGCGATTGAGCATCTGGGCCGAACCGAATGCCGCAAGACCGAACCCGAGAATGTAGAGTGGATTGTCGAGATTCGCGACGGCGACAAGCGCGACGATGAGCCCTCCGGCTCCAACCCATACAAGACCTTGCTTCACCGACGGCGCCGCGTCCGAGTGCGGCGGCTCATGATCGATCCGCTCGCCAAAGGCTTCGAGTTCTGCCGGCGAATATTCCCGGTTGGTGAGCACTGTCCATAGAACCGTCGCCAACAGCACCGCCGAGCCGAAGTAGAAGGCGTAACGGACGGTGAACGGTATTTGTCCAGGCGAAGCAACGTTCGATAGTCCGAACCAGTTTGTCAGCACCGCGGGCGCGCATGACATCACGACGGCGCCAGCACCGATAAAGATTGTCTGGAATGCGTACCCCTTCGTGCGCTGTTGCTCGTTGAGCATATCACCGACAAATGCGCGGAACGGCTCCATCGAGACGTTGATCGAGGCGTCGAGGATCCACAGGAGACCTGCGGCAACCCACACAGCGCTGGCGTTCGGCATGGCCACCAATGCGAGCGAGCAGAGTATCGCGCCCGCAAGGAAATAGGGTCGCCGCCGCCCCAGAAGTCCCCAGGTACGGTCGCTGAAATGCCCGATGAGCGGTTGGACGAGAAGGCCGGCGACAGGTCCCGCGATCCACAGGATCGGCAGATCGTCGATCGAGGCGCCAAGTGTCTGGAAGATGCGGCTGACGTTGGCCGCCTGAAGTGCGAAACCGACCTGAATTCCGAAAAAGCCGAAGGAGATATTCCACAGTCCCCAGAAGCCAAGCATCGGCTTGCGCGCCATCATCAAAAATACTCCAACAAAGCTGCTGTTCTGTCGATCAATGGCGCGCACGCTGACGCATGCTTCGCCGGTACTCGCGGGGTGTCACGCCAAAGCGTTGATGGAATAGTGCGGTGAAGTGCGAGGCGCTCGAAAAACCGACCCCATAGGCAATATGGGACACGGCCGCGCCGCTCGACAGCATGCGTCTGGCGGCAAGATGCAGGCGATACGCACGGGTATACTCCGTGAAGTTCATCCCGAAGACCCGTTTGAACCTTCGCGAAAAGTAGGCGGGCGACAAGTTGCAAACTGCCGCCGCTTCGTCGAGCGGCACGGTCGCGCTCGGATCAACGCGGAGGCGCTCGAGCGCCGGGAGGAGCCGCTCGAAATGATCGAACTCCTTCTCACTCGCAGCGCCCTCGTCGGCTGGCGCAGCTACGACCAGCACCAGTAGCAACTCGACAATGCGGGTGACCAACGGATCGAGAGGATTTGCTGCAGTGACTTCTGACAGCCAGTCGAGCAGCATGGTGATCCTCGCCCACTCACCCGGAGACGGTCGGGCGCAGAATGCACGTGAAAGCCTTGCGAGCGATGGCTGAAGCGCCAACTTCTCGATCAGATAAGAGTCGACTTGCACCAATCGCCATGATTTGGCGCCGCAGTCGAGCGCGAAATCATGATGATGCATTGATGGTGCGAAGATCACCGTTCCATCGCCAAGAGGATGGCGGCGTCCGTTCGCGAAAAAAGTCCCCCTCACCTTTTCGAAAACCACGAGCTCGCTCACGTCATGGAAATGAAGCAGTCGGCCGAGCTCGGGAGAGTCGCTGCCGTGCTCGACCCGCTCGACGAGCACAGATGCTCCCGGCGAAAGCTCGACCGGCTCGCAGATGGGACGAAGCGTCATAGGTCAATTGGATGATAGTTTTTGGCAAACGGCGCAAGACCTCTCACCGGGAGAGAAATGGTACGCACCCGAGCGGTCTAACCCCGATCCGTATCCCGCATCTCACGAGTTTTCCGCCAAGTACGACGCCTGCATCCAGATGTGCCGCAGTCTCGCAAAGATCGTGCTAGGTCAAATATACGATAGTTTTTCCTCGTCCACGGAACAGGAAGCACAGCTGCCAAGTCCACGGCGCTCCAGATAGGATGCCGACGACGCGAGACCGACTGCGGAATGGCGCGTGAGGAGTACCGAACAAAATGATCGACCTGGATCGCCCCTATCCGATCTCCGGCGAGCAGATAGCCGCGTTTCGTCGGGACGGCTTTATTCGGCTGAAGGACGTGTTCAACGAGGAGGAACTTCGTCACTTCGGCGCGGAGATCACGCGGCTGACCATTGAACTCAATACGCAGACGGTCCCGCTGGAGGAGCGCAGCACGTACGACAAGGCCTTTCTCCAGGTGATGAACCTTTGGGAACAGGGGGGTCCCGCTCGCGATTTTGTCTACGGACGCCGGCTCGCCGGGATTGCGGCCGCCCTGCTCGAGGTCGACGGCGTTCGGCTCTACCACGATCAATCCTTGTACAAGGAACCCGGTGGCGGGATCACCCCCGCCCATGCCGATCAATATTATTGGCCCATCTCCAGCGACCGGACGGTCACCGCCTGGGTGCCACTTCAGCCAGTCCCGCAGGAGATGGGACCGCTCGCTTTCTTCGCCGGCAGCCAGAGCGTGGAATTTGGCCGCGATCTCGGCATCTCTGACGAGAGCGAGCGAGCAATCACTGAAGACATGCAAAAGCAGGGTTTCCCCATCGTGGACGGCCCGTTCGACCTGGGCGAGGTCAGCTTCCACCTTGGCTGGACCTTCCATCGTGCCGGACCGAACACGTCCGCCCAGCCACGGTCGGTGATGACGGTCATCTACATGGATCGCGACATGCGCCTCAAGGAACCGTCGAACAAGATGCAGCAGAATGACTGGGACACCTGGTGCCCCGGCGCGAAAATCGGCGAGATCATCGACACGCCAAAGAACCCAATCTTGTTCGAGCGCGCCGCGTGACAGAAGTGGCGACGGGCCTCGCGGCCGTCAGCGACGGTCGCGGAGGTTTCGTGATCGAGCAGATCGAGGTCGATCCGCCCGGCCGTGGTGAAGTCCGGGTGAAGATGAAGGCAGCAGGTATCTGTCACACGGACCACGCGTCGCTTGGCTGGCCAGGTCCGCTCGTCATGGGTCACGAAGGCGCCGGCACTGTCGACCTCGTCGGCGAGGACGTGACGGATATCGCGCCTGGCGATACGGTGCTGCTGAACTGGGCCATCCCGTGCGGCACGTGTCCGCAGTGCTGTCGCGGCGCAGAAGCACTTTGCGATCGCACGCACGAAACGTATCCCGAGCGCTATGGCACCAGCCGCGCCCACTCCGGGGCGACACGTTTGCGTGGCCGGCCGATTGAACGAGCATTCCATCTTGGCACCTTTGCGCAGGTGACCGTCGTTCGCGCCGAGGCAGTAACGAAGCTCCCGCCGAACCTTCCCCCCGAACGCGCTTGCATCCTCGGATGCGCGGTCATGACCGGTGTCGGATCGGCGATTAACATCGCGGCCGTCCAGCCCGGCGACACGGTCGCCGTGATTGGCTGCGGTGGCGTAGGGCTGAACGTCATTCAGGGCGCACGTGTTGCTGGCGCTGGTACGATCATTGCGATCGACCAACGTGACGAGGCACTCGCCCGCGCGAAGAGCTTCGGCGCCACCGAGTTCCTCCGCGCCCACGACGAGGATGATCTCGTCGAGGCCGTGCTCGATCTCACCGCGCGACACGGCGTTGATCATGCATTCGAGGCAACGGGGGTCGCCCGGCTCGCTTTCCTCCCGCTTCTCCTCGCGCGCAACGGTGGCAATGCCCTGCAAGTGAGCGGTGCGCATGGCGATGTAACGGTAGAGATGCCACGCTTCTTCTGGAACAAGAGGTACATGACTCCGCTTTACGGCGGCTGCGTCCCTAGCCGTGACTTCCCTCGCCTCTTTCAATGGGCCTGCGATGGAACGATCGAACTCGCCTCGCTGATCAGCAAGGAGTACGAACTCACCGATCTCAGAACTGCTCTCGACGACATGCTGAGTGGACGTACGGCCAAGGGCGTAGTGAGATTCGAATGACGGATCGCTTCCGCACGGTCGAAGTGTCTGATCCCGCAGCTTCATTCGACGGCCTCAGCTTCATGACGGTCAAGAGCGCCAGCCTCGGAATGCGGGCGGATATCACGTTCTACCTGCCGCCCCTGGAACAGCAGCCAAAGGACATGCCGCTCCTTGTTCTCCTTCATGGCGTTTACGGATCGCACTGGGCGTGGGCCCTCAAGGGAAGCGCCCATGTGACCGCCGCCCGCCTCATCGGGGAAGGCGCTCTGCCGCCGATTGCGATCGCGATGCCGTCGGACGGCTTGTGGGGAGACGGGTCGGGCTATGTCGCGCACGCCGAGCAGGACTTCGAACACTGGATCATCGACGACGTGCCCGCCGCGGCGCGAGAGCTGAGCGCGTCCGTCACCGAGAATTCGCCGTTGCTCATTGCCGGCCTCAGCATGGGCGGCTTCGCGGCGCTTCGTTTTGCTGGAAAATATCCGCAACTTTTTACCGCCGCGGCAGCACATTCGGCCATCACCGACGTTGCTGAGCTCGATGCTCTGATCGCCGAGACGCGTGCTCGCTGGAGCACCGATCAGACCGACAAGACGGTTCTCGGTGCACTCACTGCCGCATCGGCGCCGTTACCGCCAATCCGCTTCGACTGCGGTCTTCAAGATGCCTATCTCGAACCCAACCGCGCTTTGCATCATGATCTCGACGCGCTTGGAATCGAGCATATTTACGCCGAGGCTAAGGGAGGACACGACTGGGGCTACTGGTCCCGCGAAATTGAAAAGACTCTGCGATTCTTCGGCAGGCAATTGCAGCAACAGGAACTGAGAAAATGAAGGCAATTGGGCTGGCCATCGCGGGAACGGCTATGCTCTGCGCAGGCAGCAGCGTCTCGGCGGACGCAGTGAAATCGGTTGGGCCAAGTCACGTTGCAGCTGCGAACGCGAAGCCGGAGATCTTCTACCAGATCTTTATGCGAAGCTTCCGCGACAGCAACGGTGATCGGATCGGTGATCTTCGCGGGCTCACGGCCAAGCTCGGCTACCTGAAGCGCCTGAAGGTGACGGCGATCCTGCTGACGCCGCTCCAGGCTTCTCCTTTCTACCACAATTATTTTGCCACGGACTTCAAGCGCGTCGATCCGGCGTTCGGTTCGATGGAGGATTATCTCGCGTTCGTACGCGCAGCGCATGCTCAGGGCCTCAAAGTCTATCTGGACGAGGAAGTGCAGTATGTCGCTGAAGGACATCCCTGGCTCGACAAGGCTCGCGGCAACCCCAACCTTCCGTTCAGCAACTATGTCTTGTGGAACAAGCCCGGGAACGAGGACCCCGAACCCTTCATGAACCAGCCTTCGTGGCTGTCGTACAGTGGGCGCTACATCGGAATCGCGATGGTCGATCTGCGTAATCCCAAGGTCGTGGATTACTTCCGCGACCTGTTCCTATTCTGGACCGACCCTCATGGCGACGGCAGCTTGCGGGACGGCGTGGACGGCTTCCGGATCGATCACATGATGGACGATCTCGACAACAAGCACCGTCTGACAGACCTCTTCGCCCATTTCTGGCGTCCAATCTTCACGGCGGTGAGGGAACGCAATCCGAAGGTGCGGATCCTCGCCGAGCAGAGCGACTGGGGCTTCGGTGAGGATTGGCTGCGCCGCGGCGGTGCTGACGCTGTCTTTGCCTTTCCGTTGCGAGGTTCGCTGACCAAGCTCGACAAGGCCGAACTGATCAAGGCAATTCGGGACACTGAGGCAAAAACACCTCTGGGCAAGGACCAGATCGTCTTCATTGAGAACCACGACACTGACCGCTACATGAGCACCGTCAACGATCAGCAGCGCGCACGGATCGGCGCTGCCTTCAACATCCTGCTCAAGGGTGAGCCGCTGATCTACTACGGCCAGGAACTCGGCATGCGCGGGAAGGTGACCACCTCTGCCCTGTCCGATGCAGCGCACATCCCGCTGCGCGAAGCTTTCCGCTGGCGCAAGGACCAAAACGCGAAGGGATCCGCGATCTGGTACCGGGGCGACAAGCCGTGGTGGAGAGGTCGCTACAACAGGTCGGGCGATGGCGTCTCCGTCGAGGAAGAGGCACAGGATCCCTCGTCGTTGCTGACCTGGTACAAGAGGCTGATCGCTCTTCGTTCGGAACGAACCGAAATCCAGACCGGAAGCCAGAGGATATTGTGCGACGACAGCACCGGCATGGTTTGCATCCTTCGCCAGGAAGGCGCCTCACGAACGTTGCTGATCGTCAACCTGGGGCATCGGGTAGACTCTCCGTCTCTCCCCGCCGACGTGGTCTCCGGACGATGGAGCGATCTCCTGACCGGGTCCCAAATCAGGCTCGGGGAACTAACGATCGCACCGAATGAAGTGCGCATCGTTGGCACGCCAATCCGAAGATAATCGCCGCGTTGTCTGCGCACTGCTCTGAGAGCAAAGCGAAGCGAAACAAATGCGGCCGGTCAGTTGATCGTACATTCAGCTTGGCTAAAGATCTGAGCAGAGTTCATTTATCGAAACTGGATGGACGGCTTGGCCGCATTCGGACCGTCCGCTTTGCATCTGGTCGGCCGGCAAACCTGTCATTCCCTCAGAAGTCGCCGGACGAGGGAAAGCGCCTATTGCAGTCGTCTGTGCTCGCTGACAAGATTATCGAAGACCGGCGGGAGTCCGCGTAATGTTCTTGTCCGTTTTCGTTGCAGCGGCGATGGCCCAGGCGGCGCCGAGCACCTCAAGCGAAATGTTAGGCATCAACGTGCCGGATGAGTTTCAAGTCGGCAATCGTCAGCGCAACGACAAGCTTGAAATCATGGAGCTCGTCGAGCCTCCCGAAACGGTCGACAACTGGTCCCGAATGATCACTAGCCTAGTGATGTTCAATGCAGCTCAAGGAGGTATGGATAAATTCTACTCGCTTTGGCGCAATAGGATGCGCGCCGCGTGTCCTGGCATTACGGACACGCTTTCGCAGGGTACCGTCGACGGGCATCCCGCACTTCGGGGCACTCTTTCTTGCCCCAAGAATCCTCAAACCGGGAAGCCAGAGAACCTCAGCGCTTTCGTTGTTCAAGGCGACGCAAACCTGATGATGGCTCAGGTGGCTTTTCGGCACCCGGTGACCCCGTCCGACGTAGCGCTGATCGAACGCATCGCGGGCTCGCTGAAAGTATGCGACCAAAGGACGCTTGACTCCTGTTCAGCTCGAAAGGCGACCGGCTTCAGACAGTCACAATAAACTCTAGGAAATTTTGTCCGTCACCCGAGCCGGCAGGCAGATCCTGGCCGACGCACGAACCCGCTACGCGGGATTGGAGCCAGTGACGGGGTAAGCGCCAACACGGAAGCTCTCCATGCTCCGGGGAACGAATGAGCCTGTATCAACTTGCCCAAAAGCAGACGTCGATCCGCCAAAATCGGACCCAAGCTCGACCAAAGTCGGACGGTCCGCATCCGGAGGTCCCCATTGCGATCCCAAAAACAGACGTCCGCATCCAGACGCGCTTATGGGTGCACCAACTCCGCCACTCGGACCGGCCGAAAATCGAAATCCCCATCGCTGATGCCAGCCACCCCGCGGGTTCGGGCTCGGGCGACTTTCCGACGCCTCGCGGCGTCCGAAACTTATATGAGGATGGTCAAGCGTGGGATTTGATGAGGTCAGCTTTCTTCCCCTTTTCTATCTCGGATACAGAGTATGAGCTCGTTTGCATGACGCGGCTCGTTGCCGAACCCGGTCCAACTTATATGCGGTCGACTTCTGTCGGAGAGTCGTACCAAAATCCCGCTTGCGGCGGATAAGAGCTCAAGGCGACGATACCATTCTCTGAAGCGGCGGCTCAGGCCATATTTCGGATCGGTTCGTCTTTCCTGCATCCGCCAGAACCGATCGAGTCCTGGAAGATTTCTGAAACGTCTATTGAATCAGGCTGTCTGCATCGCGGCGCCCTCGATCACCACGCCGGCATTGACGTACTTCCACAACGCGACCAGCAACTTGCGGGCGAGGGCGACAATCGTCGCTTTCTATTGACGGCCGCCATTCTGCGCAATCCTGGCCTTGAACCAGATGGTCAACGCCGAGTCCGGCTGATGCCTCACCCACAGCCAGGCAAGCTGGACAAGGGCGGTGCGCAATCTTGGATTGCCCGCCTTGGACACTCCTTGGTCGTGATCGATCTTGCCACTTTGCCAATGCGACGGCGCAAGTCCCGCGTAGGCGGCGACCTGACGGCGATTGTCGAACCGCCGCGACAATCCCTCGAGCCACAACACGGATGCTGCTTCCGGCCCGATGCCTTTCAGCTCAAGGAGCATGGCGGGTGCCACTGCCGAGAGCTGAGCCGGTTCCGCCAGATTATCGGTCTTATGCACAACAAGCGGCTGCGCCGCCGCGAGCAGGGCATCCCGCTCCTGCTCGCACGCCTTGATCTGGTCCATCACCAGTTCGAGGCGATCGAGTTCGCGGCTGATCTGCATCTTCAGCCGGGCAGGTAAAGGCCGCCCGTCGCCAGTCGCCAGCTCATCGAGGCGGCTGCGTCGGTCCCGACGAAGAGGCTGATAGCGTTTGATACCTTGCCCGAAGAGCAGCCCCTTGATGCGGTTGACATGGCGAATGCGTTCGTTGGTTAGAGATTTGCGCTCACGCGAGATGCGGCGGCGGTCTTCCTTTTCAGGCGTTGGCGCTCTTACCATCGCGCACACCCGAGGATCGCCGCGCTTATAAGCCAGCAGTGTCCGGATCAGCATCTCGCCGTCGATCCTGTCGGTTTTGACGCGACGCTTGCGCCGCGACACCGCGATCGAAGCCGGATCGACAACGTGGCTTTCGATCCCTTCGGCTTCGAATACGCGGTGGATCCAAAAGCCATCGAGCCCTGCTTCCTGGATCGCGATGAGAGGAAAGCATTGTCCGGTGCGGGCCTGGCACTTGCGCTGCAACTCCGAAAAGCGAGCGAGCATTCCAGCAACGTCGCCGCCTGCGACCGTGAACTTGGACAGCTTCTCGCCGGTCCCCGGCGACAGCGACGTGATCAGCCACTTCGACTGACTGAGTTCAAGCGAGACGAAAATCGCGCTAAGGTCGACGCGAACAGCGGACGGCGCTTCGGAACGGTGGGCTGTAGTGGGCATGCCGGTCTCCAGAGTGGGTTTTAGCAACAACAGTCTGGCGGAACGTCGCCCGCTGTTCACCTCCTCATGGGATCTCTGAACGGAAGAAGACGGTCTACTTTGCGAGGAGGACAACGCCAAACCAGACTTCGGCTCATGACGGCTTCGAAGTTCGTAAACCGACTGCCGTTTCAGTCGGTAATTACCTCGTTGGCTGCGTGCGCATCTACGCTAGCAGCCATGGTCGCATTAGTTCTGATGGCCCATTGCACAGTGAGAGGGCGTTGCTCGTTCCGCGTGGGCTGCCGGAGCGAGCAGCCGTCTGCTATGGGCAAAGGACGGTCGTCAATCGCCCTGTAGTGCCAAGTTCCGCAACGACCGATTGCAGGCACTAGAACGGCGGACCCGTCGAGGAGAAGCATACACCACGGCGAGGAGTTCGGTACGGGGTCAGTTTGCTACTGCGCGTTGATCTTCGCGCGATGGTCGACGGAACCGCGTCGATGAGCGTACGTTGCCGGAACAACAGCATAATGACCATTCAGGCGGGATTGCCTGAACAAGATGGCGAGGTGACCCATGCATCTGTCGAATCAAAGCCTGCTTGTCATCTTGTTCGTCGGCATCGTTGCGGGCTGGTTGGCTGGCAAAATCGTTCGCGGAACGGGTTTTGGAATTTTCGGTGACCTGCTTGTCGGCATTGTTGGCGCGTTCATTGGCAGTTGGTTGCTGCCGCGGGTTGGCATGCATTTGGGCACTGGGATTGTCAGCGCGATCGTCAACGCGACTCTGGGGGCCATACTGCTGCTTCTGATTGTGAGGTTGCTCGGAGGCGCAGGAGGCTGGGGCGGCGGTTGGCGGCGACGCTGGTAACTGCAAAAAACCGCGCCGAAGCGTTACAGAACAGAGCCCCACGGATACGGACAGCTTGCTTCAATTAGTGCGGGATTTTCTTTATGCTCTTAGCGCACTCGTTCTCGTTCGAAAACTCATCTTCAGGGTGCAGGTTTGCGCGCTTACATCATCGAAGATGACTACCTGATCGCCAAGGCGCTGCAGGATATGCTCGAAGACCTCGGCTTCAGCGAATTCAGCTTCGCGCGTTCTGAAGATGCAGCGATCCTCGGCGCGAACGAGATGACCTCCGACCTCATCACGGCCGATGTTCGTCTCTTGCCGGGTGACGGCGTGAATGCTGTCGAGGCGATCTGTGCAAGCCGTCAGGTGCCGGTGATCTTTATAACGGGCTATCGTGAGGAATTAGAAGAACGCAAACCGGATGCGGTCGTGCTGCAGAAACCGGTTAAGCCGGATGAACTTGCGATCGCGGTGAGGAGGGCGTTGGGATCGCGCTACGGCGGGGCGTAATCCCGATCCTAGAGACCGAAACTTAACTGGGTCATATAGCGAATGTCCCGCCGTCGTTCTCCATTGCCCGGAATTGGCCGTGAGCGGCCCGTCGGCTTTCAGTCGAACCACCGGCGAAGCGGACGTTCGTTCAGGAACGGCGCTTAAAAGCCCTGCTCAAATCCAAATGTGATAGCGCGCCCGCGACCCCAGCGAGTCCATCCGCCTTCGAGATTGCTCGCGTCGCTCGTGGAGTATCGGGCGTTCGTCAGGTTGGTTAGGTCTACGCGGAAGTCCCGCCTAATCCTTGCAGTGCCCACATGATAGACGGCTGACAGGCCGACAGTTGCAAATGCCTTTTCCCGATCGCCGTTCGGGCTTGTCAGCGTCGAGGACCGCACTGGCCCGCTCGACCCCTCAAAGATTGCTGACAACGCGATCTTTCGTGAGCGCCATGTCACACCTCCCGAACCTGTCACAGGCCGGTCGCTCGACAGCGCAATCCAATGCATCGCCGAGGCGGCGATCACAGCGGAGGAGAACAAGTCGGCATTGTCGATCAGGTAGCGGCCTCGCGCTCTTGAGAACGCGACGTTCATCCAGGCCGAAAGCGGATGCGTCGAGTATGTCGCCGACAGTTCAAGACCCCGAAAGTTGGCCCTTCGGAAAGCAAAGCTCTGGGAAACCGCAGAGCCGATTGCCTGATAGGCATCGAGGAGATCGTCCGTCTTTCGCAGGTAAGCATCTGCGCCGAGCGCGAGCACGCCTGCTCGATATTGAAGCCCAGCATCGAAATAGTCGTCATGCTCGTCGGGAAGACCCGCGTTCCCTTCGTCTTCACGCAGCGGCGCAGTGCTCGCATAGACAGCATAGCCAGCGTGAGCAGTGAGGCCCTCGGTTAGCGTCCAAACCAGGCTCGCACGAGGCTCGATTGCAGCTGCGGTCGAACGCCTGCCCAGCCAATCAATGCGGACGCCCGGATTGAACGTGAGAGCCGAGGACAGCCTCCATTCGTCCTGAACATACAGGCCGAGGGCGTTTCGGCTGTTGCTAAAGCGGACCCTATCGGCAGCCAGTTCGTCGGACACGCTGTGACTGGCAAGTAGGCCAGCCTTGAGGACGTGAGACGATCCGGCATTATATGACGCATCAATCTGAGTGCCGAATGTAATTCGATGCTCCCTTGTTTGATTGGCAAATGTCGCCTGATCCGTTCCTGTCCCGACGAACAATGATCCTTGGACCGTGATTTGATCTGCGCTGTGCTGGTAGGTGCCGACTGCATAGCCATCGGCGGTTTGCTGCTCCCCCCGAGGCAACGTGGTCTGCCCGAAACTGTGACGTTCATCGTCGCCGCCGAGAATGAGCGACACGCGGTCGTTCGGGCCGAGGATATGATCGGCAAATGCGAGCCCTCCGAGTTCACGCCGCCTGTCATGTGTCATGTTCCCGAGCAGATCGGCGACATCTCTGCGGTCGCCTTCAAGGCTCACCGACCCGAACAAACTCGTGTTCAAGAAAGAGCCAGCCCATTCAACAGCCGGTTCGAAGTAGCCGTCCGTTGCGCCGTATAATTCGGCCTCCCCGCCATGCGCGTAGAGCCCGTTCTTCGTTGTGACGCTGACAACCCCTGCAGGCACGAAGCCGAACTGTGCCGGCAGGGTTCCGGTCATCACTCTGGTGCTCTGTGCAAGACGGGCACTAAGATGATCCGCTGGGTCCGAGATCGCTTCCGGGATGATCACGTTGTTGATCCGGATCTGGATGTCTTTTGATCCTCGCAACGTGAGCACGTCGCCTGAGTAGCTCGTCCCCGGCGACTGAGTGAGGATGTCGGCTATACTCCCGCTTTCACCCCCCGGACGGTCCTCGATGGTGTCGTTGTTGAGTGTATAAACCGTCGCGCCGAGCCCAGCGTCGATCTGAGTTCGAGCGGCATCAAGCCTCCGCGCCGTGACGACTACAGCCGTTTGCGGCTGCGGCTTTCCCTCGTCAGCGTCCACGTCCGCGCGGGCTTCACCAAGTGCTCCGGGAGCGCTCACTTTTGGCTGGTCGTCGTCATCACGCTCAACTCCTGAGCGTGGCGGCGTCTCCTTGTTGGGAACGATTGCGGTAGGCCGCCGGCGCGGAGGACCGTCGTCAGCATCGCCGGGGGGAACGGCAACGACCGTCGCCAGAAGGAATGCAGTTATTACTAGGGGCATAGGCTCGGCACTGGCTGGCACTGTTCAGACGGGCAAGTGTCAAAGATGCAATGAATTCCGTAAGAAGCATCGCCGCTTCGTCGCGACCGTTGCGAATTGGCCAGACACCTCATTGAGGGGCCCCCGAGGGTTCGATTACTATACGATCGCAAAGGGCGCATAGGGGACGCCCCCGGCCCCACGCTCGCTTTTGGCCGATTGCAGAACGTCCGGTCCTCGCTTGCCGCCCGGCTATTGCAGCCCTTCCTCCTTTGCTCCCAGTGCATCGATCGGTGTAGAGAACCTGGATGGACGAACATCCATCTCGACCACCTAAGCGCCAAAAACAGAAGCGGTTAGGCTTCATCGCAGGCGCTTTCCAAGTTCCTGCTGATTTCGATCGCATGGATGAGGAAGCTATCAACAGCCTCTTTGAGGGAAATGACGCGGAGCGAGCGCCATCGCGGAAAAGCGATAGCTCCCGCGCTTCTGCCCTAACTTGGCCGTGAGCGGCCCGTCGGCTTCTGAGTAATGGCAGACGGAACCTGCCCTTCGCGCGACTCCGCTCGGCAGCCAAAGGCGGCTTCAACTGCACTCGTTGGAAGCGTTTCATTCATCCGCAGGATTCAGATCTCACTTCCGCCCACCCGCTTCGCTTGAATAGACTTCACGCTGCTTCTGGAGAGCTTTGCGCATCGCGTCCGAAATCAAGGTGTGGTCGTAGGGTTCCTGTAAACGTAAATTTGGGTGACGTCCCAAGGACCAAGCATATGTTGCGTCGCTGTGGCGCGTTGCAATTCAAATGGATCGGTCGGTATACCCCGGAATGGCAACTGAAGGTGGTCAGGTCGATCGCAGCGCAGTCTCAAAATGTCGGGAGTGGCACCAGGTTGCGGATCGTCGAAGGTCAGCTCAAGGTCCTTCTCTACCAATCGCGCAGATCGTGCGACACGACGCACAACTGGCCCTTGCAGGCGAAATTTCGATTATCGTCGTCGGTGTGTTCATAGCCTAACTCTTTGAGCAGCTTGGTCGTCACGCTGCATCTGAAGCCGGCGATTGCACCGCCAGTCAGACGATCTGACTAAGGTCTTCCGGACGCACGAGGACACTGTTCGACGATCAGGGTTTAGAAGATCGTCATTCGTACGTTCTCAGCGATCATTTACGCATTCTCGTAAACTATGACCTCTGCCGATCGAGACCGTCGCAGCCGCACTATAGGTTCGTCGCTCGAGATCTGGGCGAGCGAAGCGACAACCAGGTCCGCAAGCTTCGTCCGAGAGTGAAGTCGCGATCGGTTCGAAGCAGATGTCAGCTTTGGACCCGTGGCAGGCGAGCCGACAGAGATCGGCTCGCCTGCAAAGCCTCACACTTCAGTAGCCTCAGCGCTGCTCAACTGGGTCCTATGACGTGTGTCCATCGTCGGTCTCCGATGGCCGGAATTGGCCTGGCGAAAAACGAATGGCGCGTGCGCTCTTGGCCATAAGCAGACCGGCAGCTTGGAGACAAAACCACGATAGACCTGGACACTCTACCCGGTCATCGCCTCTTGACTAATTCGGCGCGTCCCCAGAGCAGCCGTCCCAGGTAAGTTGGGGGATACCGTGTTGCGTCACTTCTTCTTGAGCCTTGCTGCATTCGCGTTAGGTGCGGCCGGAACAACTCATTCAATCGTTCGATGGTCGGACGCTGCGAGACAAGATGTCGAAGCGGGCTATCGCCTGTTCCGTGAAAATCATCCTGGCTGGTATGACAGGAGCAATCCTGCATTCCGAACACAGTTGGAAAGAGCTCGAAAGCTTGGATTAGACGCCGCCTCGCTTGCGCACGACGAGCGCGGTTACGAGGACGCGCTCGGTGCGTTCACCACCATCGTTTCCGACGGACATGCCCGGCTCGTCGGCACCGATCAGGACGCTTCTGCCGTCACCCGATGGCCCGGGTTCATCGCAGCATGGCGCGGGCAGCGGCTCTTGATTGAAGAAGCAGTCCCAACCAGCCCAGTTCCAGT
The DNA here is from genome assembly GCA_035944075.1 of Sphingomicrobium sp. Taxonomy (GTDB): domain Bacteria; phylum Pseudomonadota; class Alphaproteobacteria; order Sphingomonadales; family Sphingomonadaceae; genus Sphingomicrobium. Next base: position 18,448 of record DASZBO010000127.1, on the reverse strand, counting down.
CGGCGCGGAAGTTGTACAGTGCGACGAGAAGCCGATCAGGCAATTCATCACATCAAGGCTCGAGAGCCGCGGCATGCGTCCAAGCGAAGCGGGGCAGTGGTGGAGCAAGTCGCCGCGAGCCCTAATCGATTCCTCCGACGCATCCGGTTCGCCGCCGTCCCATTGCACGTTCCGGACGGGCTCGCGCACCACTCGGCTGAAGCTGAACTGGTCACCGGCTCCAAGCGACCTCGCCGACAAACTGAAGAAAGCCTCCGATGGGGAGCGAACTGAGATTGGACTTCACGAACCTCGTCCTGGGCTGTTTCTCATCGGTCTTCCCAATTTCGACCCCGACGAGGTTGGGCGCGCGGCTTACCGGCACCTCTTTACCGAGCTCCGCAACAATAGAGCTAGGCTGCAGCAAGCCAAGGCAGTCGTCATCGACCTTCGCTACAACGACGGCGGCTCCGATGAGTGGGGCTTGCAAACGGCGAAGGCGCTGTGGGGCGCTGACGCTGTCGAGGCCGAACGCGCGGATGCCCAGAAGCGGGTGCAGATCTGGTGGCGAGCGAGCCCTGGCAACACTGCGTACGTAGAGCAGCTGTCATCGCGGTTAGGGCGCGAACGCCAATCGAGCGCTGACCAGATTACGCGAGTTACTGCGCTAATGCGCACCGCGCTCCATTCTCGAAACCCGTTCGCGATAGAGCCGAGCGACACCCCCGTGAAAACTGGCCACGCGGCCCCTGATTTCTCTGCTCCGGTTTACGTAATTACTCCCGGCCGCTGCGCGAGCGCCTGCTTGGATGCCGTCGACACATTCAAGCTCTTCCGCAACACTCATCTCATTGGTGCTCCGACGTCAGCGGATAGCCAGTACATCGAGATCCGCACTGAGCCGCTGCCATCTGGTCATGGGCTCGCGATTATCCCGACAAAGATGTGGGTGAACCGGCCAAGGAAAGGTGGAGAGGTCTACAACCCCGATGTGGAAGCGACGCAGCTCGACTGGAGCACGAAGGCCTTCCTCGATCTGATCCAGGCGCAACTCACGGCTGCCGGAGAACTCCGCACACCGATCAAACGCCGAAGGTGGTCGTGAGCGGACCGTCGGCTTTCGGGTGTGTTGCGGCTAATGCTGCCGTCCATTCAGCGACGGCTTCGAACTTCCGCCTCCGACCCAACACGGACATTACGCTGACGACGCATTGGCGCGCTTCAGAACACGCGACCGTGCATCCCGACTCCCAATAAGACCAGCACTGGGAACACCGCATATCTGCTCAGCATCAGGAGCAGGAGCACGATGCTCGCCCGCTTTGTCCGCACCGCAAGCAGCGCGATGAGCAGCATGAAATAGCTGGCGAAGTTCGCGAACCCAATCGTGGAGCGCATGAACGGAGCGGCGACCAACAGAAGCGCCACAGCCGCGACGACATTGCACAGCAGGATCCCGCCGAACACCCATTGCTTATGCTTGAAATAATAAACGTCGAAGTCGGACCACTCGGCGAAGTTCCTCGGGAAGACCAGCCGCGCCGCGAGATAATAGATGCCCGCTACCAGAACGCAGCAGATCAGAAGCAGGAAATAGGGGCGCGTGAGGCCGCGCATCTGCCAGCCGATCTCCCAGAAGGAGGTGAGGTCGAGTATGACAAATAGGCCGAGCAGCGGAGTGAGCCAGCCGACCTTGAGCTTATGTCGCTCCTGAAGGACGTTTCCGAACCCGCCGAACACCTGCGCCAGCGCAAGCCCGAACAGCAGGCTGTATAGCGAGAAGACGAACTCGAAGACCGTCATTGGTGCCCCTCAGCACTCTTCATTACCTCATGCGGCGCCGTCCGGGCAGTCCTTGGGGATTATGTGAGCTTCCCACCCTACCGGTCGTTCGCAGCGAGCGAACTCGCCAGCTCGTCTCGAAGCTGAAAATGGCCGCAAGCAGACCATCCGCTTCTATAATGGGCCACCGTATCAAGCTGACCGGTTTTTTCTTCCGCTCGTTACTTGCTTCTGTCCGTGGTCAGCTTGAGCTGCCACATCATACTGTCAGAGGAAGCGGTGAGCCCATCTTACGGACGTAGTCTTAAGCTACGGCGGACAGTACAGCTAAGAAGCCTCGTCGCTGGCCCTTCAGACTTCGACCGAAACCGATTGATCGAGTAATTCCCGAACCTTCGCCGCTAGCGCTTGCTGCGTGAATGGTTTCGAAAGAAGCTCGACCCCTTCCTTCACGCGTCCATCCTGCAGGATGACATCGCGCGGATAGCCCGATACGTAAAGGATCGGCAGGCTTGGATTGAGCTGTTGCGCTGCTTCGGCCAGTTGTCGTCCCGAAAGGCCCGGCATGACGACATCCGTGACCAGCAACTGGACGTCTTCCTGCCGCTCGATTAGCAAGCTCAGTGCCTCCCGCCCGCCGGCCGCCTGGATAACCTGATAGCCAAGCTCCAGAAGGCACTCGACGGCGAACTGACGGACATCCTCATCATCTTCGACAACCAATACAGTCTCGTTAAGGCTGCTGGGTTGCTCGCCGGGTATGATCTGATCTGACAGGTCAGCCGAGGCGTCGCCCGCTCGCGGCAAATAAAGGCAAACCGTCGTTCCTTCCCGAAGACGGGAGCTGATATGGATGTCGCCGCCCGACTGCTTGACGAACCCATAGACCATCGACAAGCCAAGACCGGTACCCTTTCCGACTTCCTTGGTCGTAAAAAAAGGCTCGAACGCGCGGTCCACCGCTTCCTGAGACATCCCGCTTCCGGTGTCGGTCACGGACAACATAAGATAATCGCGAGATGCGATTTCTCCTGACGGAAGGAGCTCGCCGGACGGAATATTGGCGGCGGTCAGCGTCAATGTTCCGCTGCCATCCATGGCGTCGCGCCCATTCACCGCGAGGTTGAGAATCGCATTCTCAAGCTGGTTCGGGTCGGCCTCGACAGTCCACAGATCTGGTGTCGTTTCAGTCTTGAGGATGACGGTCTCACCGAGCGAACGGGAAATCAGTTCGGCCATTCCCTGAAGCAAGCGGGAGACCAAAATCTTCTTGGGCGCAAGCGGCTGGCGGCGAGAAAAAGCGAGCAGTCGCTGGGTCAAGGCGCTGGCGCGCTCCGCGCCTTTTTGCGCATTGGCGAGCGCGCGCTCAATCCGCTCGTCACCGCTATTGCCGAGGCGGGATCGGGCCATGTCAACGTTGCCAAGAATCACCGTGAGGAGGTTGTTGAAATCGTGCGCGATCCCGCCAGTCAGTTGGCCGACCGCCTCCATCTTCTGAGCTTGGCGGAGCGCTTCCTCGATCTGCAGCCTTTCGGCGATCTCACGCTCGACCCTCTGCTCGAGCGTGTCGTTGAGGTGCCGCAGCGCGTCCTCGACGCGCTTCGATTCCGTTACATCGTAGATGACGCCAATAAATCTGACGCCGCCGCCTTCGACGTCGCGCACCGCTTCGCCCCGCCGCGCGAGCCAGCGTTCTTCTCCGTTATCCGCTCGCCGGACGCCAATTTCGCTGTAAGTAAGATCCTCCCCCTGCTGGCGGCCCATTTCGAGGAGGGGCGGACATCCCTCCTTCACAAGTCGGTTGATTGTCACGACCGGCAATACGTCGGCCGAGTTGAGACCGAGCAGCCGACAGAATTCGTGGGATACCATAACGGTGGCGTGGCCCGGGATATGCTCGAACGTTCCGATCCCGCCCGCGCTCTGGGCAATCCGTAGGCGCTCTTCGACCCGGTGCCGCTCGGTGACGTCGACTAGGATCCCGGAGAAACGCTCCGGCCGCCCGGCAGCGTCGAAATGACAGCGGCCGTGCGCTTCGACCCAGCAGACCTGATCGTCGGACGTGATGATCCGGTAGGTCTTGAAGAACAGCTCGGCCCCGTGGAGCAAGCCGGCGACCGCAATCCGAATTCTGTTAGCATCGCCGGGGTAGATCGCCTTGAAGAAGATGCTGGTCGCTAGGCCTGCGTCCGCTTCCGCGGGATCGATTCCATAAAGTGCGGCCATTCGGTCATCGAGGTAAAGCTGGTTTCGGGAGATGTCCCAATCCCAGCTGCCGGCGGCGCCCGCTGCCAGCAGCGAGATGTTGAGCCGCTCACGCAGCTGACCGAGCAGCGAATGCTTGTCGTCGGTCGAGGCGAGACTGGGCGGTTCCGCTGTCACGGCCTTTGGCCCGTCACGATTACGAAACTGCAGGACACGCGCGGGTTTACTCCTGGTCGCCGACCACCTGTCGGATGAATTCGGCAAGAAGATCCTTGAGCGAATGCATCGAGGGCATGTCCATCATCATCGCGATATAGCCCCTGAGGTCGCGCTGATGGATGGAGAAATTGATGTAGAGGAACAGCACCGGGCCGTCCTCATCATCCTTGACCGGTTCGCTAAACAGGGTCGAGGCGTCGCCTTTATTTACGGTCGGAATCGACATCGTCAGCGGGCGCTTCAGCATGTTGGCCATTGTGGCGAGGCACGAGTTGAGGATCACGTTCCCCGTTTCCGCCAGCGCCTCCTGCTCTAAGTCCGCGAGCTCCTCATTCGATATTTCATCGCCGGCGACGGCCCTGGCGAGCGCCAGGCTATGCGCCTGCGGAAAGATCAGCATGGCCCGACCGGCGAAAGCGCCGGAGAAGTTCTGTTCGACTGCGACCAGACCGTTGCTCTCGCGCTCACCGAGAAGGACTCCGGCTTTCTGGCGCGTCACGATCTCGACCGCCGGAACAGAGAGGAGCACCTGGTGTCCGACCATCTTGCGCAGTGATGCGGCGGCGCGGCTTACACCGATATTGACGACCTCGGTGAGAGCGTCGTGCTCGAGCTCAGAGAGCTCGATGACGTCTGACACCATCAGGATTTCGCGCGCAGGCGGAGTGCTGCGCCTGAGACGAACCCCTGCAGCCCTTCCGCGGTCAAAGGCTTGGCTACGAAGGAGGCATTAATCTCGCGCGCCCTAGAGATGATCTCGTCCTGGATATTGGCCGTGATGATAGCGATCGGCATTACCGGATGAGCTTCGCGGATCTCGGCTGCGAGTGCGAGCCCATCTTTTTCTTCCATATTGAAGTCAACCAGCGCGACGTCCACCGGTTCCCGCTCGATGACCGCCAGCGCTTCGGCCGCGCTCGCAGCTTCCACCCGCCGCCAATCGGGCTGCAGCTGATTGAGGGCCTTGCCGGCGTTGATGCGGGCAAGCTTGCTGTCATCGACGACGAGTACGGTAACGCTCATTCAACCCCCACGGGCATTGGTTTTCAATTGCGCGGTCGATCTCTGGCTAGGCGATCACCACGCGACTGCGAAACGACAACTCTAGGCGAGCTTGGCGCTTAAGGCGACTCCTGCTCGCGGATCGACGGAATCAGCCAGTCCCGGACGAACGGCGCGGGATCGCCAGTAATCGTTGGCCGCATCGCCATCAGCAATTGCACGACCGCGCCGTGAAGATAGGAGCAATCGGTCAGGTCAACATCGCCGGCGCCACCGGCGAGCAGTTCCAGCAGTACCTCGGCATCTTCGGCGGGGCACCGGCCGGACAGGCGGATGATGGAGCCCTCGACTGCGACGGTCATCCGATTATCTCGGCTAAATTGAGGATTAGGAGCACGCCGCCATCACCAAGCAAGGTTGTTCCCGAGACTCCTGGAATACGGGCGAGGAGGCCGGACATCGGACGAAGCATTACATCGAGACGTTCGGAGAAATCGTCGACGGCAATCCCGATTTGACCCCGGCCGCTATCGACGACGAGGATTCTAATGTTTTGGGGCGGTTTACGCGTGGTCAGTCCAAGCAACGCCGATAGCTCGATCAGCGGCAGCGTCTTGTCACGAAGGACGAAGGCCCGCCCGAGGCCGACAGGCAGGATGCCTGATCTCGCGATCCGGACCGTTTCGACAACCATGTCGAGAGGGATTCCGAAACGCTCGTCAGCGACCTTGACGATGAGGATTGTGGTGAGCGCGGCGGTTGCCGGCAGCCGCAAGCTAACGTTGGTGCCCGCCCCAACTGCACTCGATAGAGACACGCGTCCGCCAAGCCGCTCTATTGCGGTCTTGACGGCGTCCATGCCGACCCCTCGTCCGGATACGTCGGTAATTGTGGTGACGGTCGAAAAGCCGGGCGCGAAGATCAATTGGAGCGTTGCTCTATCGTCCATGGCGTCTAGCTGCTCGGCGGACGCGATGTGACGCTTTCCCGCGACCTTCTTCACCCGCGCCGGGTCGATCCCCGCTCCATCGTCGTGGATTTCAATCAAGATCTGCTCCCCCAGGGTGCGAGCGCTGAGTTCGAGGCAGCCTCGTGCGGATTTGCCTGCCGCCACTCGCGCTTCGGGCGGCTCGATGCCATGGTCGACGGCGTTCCGGACGAGGTGAAGGAGGGGTTCGAACAAGGCATCCGCGACGGCTTTGTCGACCCGCGTTCCCTCGCCAATAATTTCGAACGCCAGATCGCGATCGAGTCGCTGTGCAAGTTCGCGCACGAGGCGATGGAGGCGCCGAAAAACGCGCTCCAGAGGAACCATCCGGACATCCATCACTGCGCGATGCATGTCGGCCACGACGCGATCAGTCATCGCCTGTGTCGCACGGATCGCTGCAACGATGGCCTTGGCGTCCGCCCCCGCCTCAGCGCTGGCGGCAATGTGAGCGAGGCCGTTCTTCGTGACGACCAACTCGCCGACCAGGTCGAGCAACCGGTCGATCTCGCTCGATTCCACCCGAATCGTGCGATGAGCGTCGAGACCGGCAATCGGTTCTGAGTCGCCGTCGGCGCCCGCTGGCGCGACCGAAATGATTTCGATCTGATCGGGAATGAAACGAAAAATCTGGCGGACCTCCGCCTCGCTCGCTGCGGAAATCAGCTCGATGCGAAGATTGCATTGATAAGGATCGAATTCGTCGATCGGCGGCCACGGCCGGGCTGCGCCGACCTCGAGCGCAACCAATTGAGGAACGGCCCCGATCAAGTTCATCGGGTCGTCGCCGGTAAAGAAGCCGTCCGTTGGCGGCGAATAACGAACGGCTACGAGAGGGGCGGCCGTCTCCCGCGCCTCAACCAGCCGGGCCGACTGCCGGTCGAGGAGTTCCTTCACCCATTGCTCGTCAGTCTCGCTGGCGGCCGCGGCGGCTTGCGGTGAGCCAGTCAAGGCGAGCAACCCGGTTGCTATCCGCACGGCTTCCCTCGGCGCTTCCAACGGCAATTTGCCGCTTGCTTCGACCGCGTCCATCCAGCGGTCGCATTGATCGAGACAGCCCAGAAGCGCGCGCGCCGCCGGTTCGTCGATCGGAACGTCGGACGAGCGGACGTTACCAAGCAAATCTTCTGCTGCGTGCAAGGCAACGCCCATCGGCGCCAAGTCGAAGATGGCAACGGAGCCCTTGAGTGTGTGGACTGCACGGAAAGCACTGTCGACGCGGCCACGTGCGGCCACATCCTCATCGAGCGCGATCAGGTCTTCCGTTGCCTTGGCGATCAGTTCGCGGCCTTCGATCAGAAATTGCGCGAACAATTCGTCCATCAGGCGCGCTCGTAGACGATCGCGTCTTCGAAGCGACGGGACACGAACTTGCTGGAGATACGGCTCATCGACTCGGTATGCCCAAGGCACAGAAACCCACCAGGCAAGAGAGCATCGTGAAGGTTGGTGGCAGCGGCTTCGCGTGAGCTCTCATCGAAATAGATGAGGAGGTTGCGGCAGAAGATGATGTCGAAGCGGCCTTGGGCTTCAACCGAGGCCTTATCGACAAGGTTGGTCTTCGTGAACTTCACCGATTCCTTGATGTCCTGGATGATCGTACGAGTGCCCTCATTCTCATCCTCGAAATAGGTTTCGAGAACCTCATCGGGTAGCTTGGCCAGTGCGCGAGGCCCGTAATCTCCTTCGAGCGCCGATTCGATCGCTACCGTATCAATGTCGGAGCCGACAATCTCAATATTGTAGACGTCGACCATCGCCCAATTCTCGAGCAGCCATAAAGCTATCGAGTACGCCTCCTCGCCAGTCGAACAGGGGATCGACCAGATCCGGACATGGTCGCCCGGGCCCCGGCTCTTGACGATCTGCGGGAGCAGCGACCGGCCAAGGCAGCGAAGCTGATGTTCCTCGCGATAAAAATAGGTCTCGTTGACGGTGAAGCTGTTGATCAATTGCTGCGCTTCATGTTCATCGTCGCGCAGCAGTGAATAATAATCGCCGAAGCTCCGGCTGCCAGTGGCCCTGATCCGATCGGCGACCCGGCGATCGATATAATAACGCTTCTTTTCCTCAAACAGCATGCCCGTGCGCCGGTAGACGAAGGCGCTGAGGCGGGTGAGCTCGTCCGCGGTCAGCGCCGGGCGCTCCTGGCGGATGGAGGTCACCGGCATTGCAGCGTTTCCATCAGCGACGTCGCAATATGCTCTAGGGGAGCGACGACCTCGGCGCCCCCGGCCCTGACCAGCTCGCCGGGCATTCCCCACACAACAGCGCTTTCCTCAGCCTCGGCGATCGTATGGCCGCCTCGACGCTTTAACTCGGCCATCGCACCCGCCCCGTCATTGCCCATCCCCGTCATCAGGACCCCGATCATGCGCTCGGGGTTGACCACGGTCATGGCGCTCTCAACGAGCCGGTCGACGCTTGGGTGCCAGCGAAACCTGCCGGCGGCTGGTGCCGCCGCGGCAACTAGTCTGCCTCGCTGCCGGCGAAGCACCATGTCGGCGTCGCCCTTCGCAACATAAACTGTGCCGGCCGCAACTGGCGTAGGCGTGGAGACTTCAACCACGTTAAGCGCGCAGGCCTTGTCAAGGCGGCGCGACAAAGCCCCCGTGAACGAGGCAGGCATATGTTGAGCGACCAGAAGCGGCCACGGGAAATCGGCGGGCAGCGGCGTCAGCAAGGCGTCGAGAGCCTGGGGGCCGCCGGTCGACGCGCCGACCAGGACAAGTCCTTCGCCCTCGACTTCGCCAATTGCCGGGATACCGGACACGAGACGGCTGGATCTGGGGCTAGGCTCTGCCATCCTTAAGCCCCGCCTCGCCCGGATCCGCTCGGCGAGCCGGAGTGTCGGTTTTATCCGGGCCGCGGCGGCTCCCCGAACCGTCTCTACAAGGAGCGGCGCAAGCTCATCAATCTCGAGCGAGACCGCACCGTCGGGCTTGGGGATGAAGTCGATCGCCCCGAGCTCGAGCGCTTCTAGTGTGTCGACCGCGCCCTTCTGAGTCCGCTGCGCGACCATCACGACCGGACAGGGGCGCTCGACCATGATCCGGTCGAGGCAGGCAAGCCCGTTCATCCTCGGCATGTGAATGTCGAGGGTGACCACATCGGGCTTGAAATCATGAAGCTTTTCGATCGCTTCGGCGCCGTCACGCGCGAACTCAACGACGAAATCGCTTTCCGCTTCAAAGATTCCCCCGAGCAGCCGCCGCATCAGCGGCGAATCGTCCACCACGAGCAGGCGGATCATGAACTTGCCGACGCAGTCCCGTGCATGGCGGCAATCAAATCCTGTTCCGCACGGTCGAGCAGCTCCTGCGGATCGACAAGCAGGATCATCCGGCCGTCCCTCTCTAGATTGGCGATACGTTCGATGACCTTGCTCTGCCTGGAGGTGAGCTCGGGAGCGGCGCGCAGCTCCTCGCGGCTGGCGCGAAGGACTTCGGACACGCTGTCGACTATGAAGCCGGCAAGGCTTGTGCCCAGCCGGACGACGATGATCCGACGCTTTGCGCCGCTCCCGCTTGCCGCTGCCTCGAAACGGCGGCGCAGGTCGATTACCGGAACGATCTGGCCGCGAAGGTTCATCACTCCGTCGATGAACTTGGGCGCCTTGGGCAGTTTGGTGAGCTTCTCGGGCGGAGCAACGACCTCGGACACGCAGGCAATCGGCAGGCCGTAATGCTCTTCTCCGAGCTGGAAGAGCACGAACTGCTCGGATTTGCCGTCGGCCGCCCCGTCCATCATAGGCTTTTCCTCCTGGTCGCTTTGGACCGCGAGCCGTTCGGCGAGACTGTCCTCAAGCAGATGGTCGGTCGACAGAATGGACATCAGCCGCCGTCCTTCGTCGAGACGGCAGATCGCCTGGATGTGCGCTTCTTCCCGCCCACGGGTGAGTACGAGGGGTACGGGGTCGATCTGGTCGGCGCTCGCGCGAACGATCGCCTTCAGGCCATCGACCACGAGCCCGACTCGGACCGCGCCGATTGCAGCGACGACGATCCTTGCAGACCCGACCGCCTTTACCGGGCCGAGGCCAAGCAGAATCGACAGCGAAGCCAGGGGCAACAATCGGTTGCGGAGCGTCACAGCGCCGATCATTGCGTCGTCGGTCCGCGGCACCACGGCGATTGATGCCGGGACGGCGAGCACTTCGTGGACGTGGGCGAGCGGAAGCGCAAACAACTGGCCGGCAATCTCGAAGCTGAAGAAGCTCTCCGTCGGCGCCGCTTGATCGTGATCCTTGTGCTGTCCCGCATTCAGCTCAAGTGATGCCGCCAGGGCGGGCTTCTCCATCGCTCCGAACCGGCTCGCGATCAGTGCGCTGACGTCGATCAGCCGCACCGGCTCTTTGGCGGTGCTGAGCGTCTCGGACCGTTCGAGCGCCAACGCTTCGTCAACGGTCAGCCCGACCGGTTGGTCCTGCCCGACTACGACGACCCGCCGCGAGCTCGGGGCCGCCGATGCCTTCCCGAGCAGGGCGGCGAGCGAAACGATCGGGATAATTTTTCCGCGCAGATTGGCGACCCCTAACAGTCCGGCGGGACTGTGCGGAACCCGGGTGACCGCGGGACTGCGGATCACTTCGAGGACGTCATTGGCAGGGATTGCAAGCCGCTCGCCGGCGACTGCGATCGTCAAGGTGCGGGATTGCTGGTTCGCGGGGTCCGCGCGCTTAATCTTCCGCACGTTCGAGCTCGGCGGCGAGGGACGCGATTTCTTCGATTGCCGCGGCAAGGTCTTCCGCCCCTTGCGCCTGTTCGTTGGCGGCGCTTGCCGCTTGGGCTGCCGCGGACGAAGCTTCCTCGGCGACCGATGCGACTTGGTGTGTGCCCTTGGTCACTTCCTGAACGGCGGTGAGGATGATGTCCGCGCCCTCGGCGATCGCCTGGTTGCCGGCGCTTAGCTCGTCGAACTGGCCGGCAATTTCTTCAAGTCGGACCGACGTCGCCCGGTTGCGGCCGACCTCGGCCTCGGCGGTGATAACTATCTGCTCAAGATCGCGGCGAACGACCGCGACCTGGCCCCGCATCCCCTCAACCACGTCCCTGGCCTTCTCGGCATTGAAGGTCGACTCACGGGCAAGCTTGCGGATGTCGCTCGAGACGATCGCGAATCCGCGGCCACTCTCACCTGCGCGAGCGGCCTCGACCGAACCGCTGACCGCAAGCATGTTGGTCTGGACCGCAATCAAGGCGACGGCATCGACCATTTTGGCGACCGTCCGGCAGGATTCGTCGATCGTTTCTATCAGCTCGCTCAAGGCCTGGGTCTCCGAGAGCGACGCGGAAACGCTTTCCGCCATCGTCTCGACGGCCGCACGATTGTCCCGCAACCGCACAATCATCGAGCTCGTTAGCTCAACCGCTTCGTCGGCTCGTTCGCGGCTGGCCTGCGCCGAGCGCTCAATTTCGGTCATCGCGCTGTTGGACTCGAGCGTCGAGGCGGCCTGGATCTCGGCGCCGCGGCTGATTTGGTCGATCGCGGCCATGATTTCGGTTGCCGCGCCCGACAATTCCTGCACCGTCGCGGAGAGCTCTTCGGCCGAGGAGGCGACCTGCTCAACGTGCGAGGAAGTATTGGCTTTGGACTGAAGCTCCGAGGCAATTTTGGCGAGTGCCTCGGCGGCCTGCTGACTTTGCTCGAGTGACTGGGTTTGCTGGTCAATCGCCCGCTGGGCTTCGGCAGCGGCAGAAGCCTGCTCCTCGGCCGCGCTTGCGATCTGTTCGGCTACGCGCTGAGCCTCGCGGGCCGCGCCCTCCGCCTCGATCGAGGAAGTGAGTATGGCTTGAGCGCTGGACGCGAGATCGGCCATTTCGCCGCGCAGGGACGTGAGCCGTTCGGCGACCTCGCGTCCTCTGGCCGCTTCGGCGACGGCGCCCGCCGAAGCGGTTCGGCTCCGCTCCGCAATGGCTCGAACTTCAGTCCCGATCCGGTCGGCGGTCATCCGGATCTCACCGGCGTTCCGCTCCGAATTTTCAGCAAGAGCCCGGACCTCATCGGCGACAACGGCGAACCCGTTGCCTTTATCGCCGGCCCGCGCTGCTTCGATTGCAGCATTGAGTGCGAGTAGATTTGTCTGGTCTGAGATTTCCCCGACTGTCTCGGTAATCTCGCGGATCTTTCCGGTCTCCTGCTCGAGCTTTTCAACCAGTGCGACCGCCGCGAGCTGACGTGACGCACTCGCTTCGACCGCCTCGACTGACGCTGCGATCACGGCCGAATTATCGGCGAGATTGGTCTGAAGCATTTCTGACCCGCGCTGAACGCTTTCGGCCTGCCCGCGCGCAGCGGCAAAACCACTGTTGAGCTGGGACACTGCAGCAAGCGATTGTTGCGCGGCGCCGGCGGCTTCTTCTGCGCCGCTGGCGATCTGTTCCATTGCCTGACGCAGCTCCTCGGCCGCCGACGAAGCCTGGGTCAGCCCGCTCGCCAGTTCCTCGCTGGCCGCGCCGATCCGTTCAGCTGCTCGCTGACGCCGATCTTGCGAGTTGAGCGGCGCGCGCGGCATGCTGGCCTTGGCGAGCGATGGCTTGCGAACTGGTTGCTTAGGCTTGGTAGCACTCTTGCGCTGGCCGCGCGCGGTAACCGCCGTTGTCTTTACCAGTGCCACGGCAGTCTCCTGAAACGTCGCGACTCAAACGAGCGTGAGAGGTCGCGTCGCTCCTCACGTCCTAGGTTGCTAGGTTAGGCGACGCAACGCGAAAGACCCATCGGTCGTGCCGAAATAACTATCGGCATTAGCTTGAGAGATGAGAGTCTAGGAGCCATGGCGCATTTCGTTCCGCAACATTCCATCAGGCATTTCAGCTGCGGTTTCTCCGCGCTCATGCAAGTTCGCTTTTTTTCCTCGGAGGAACGTAACGCAGGCTAGTTCTGCGATCCGAAGAGCCCGTGGCAACGTGGTTCGAACGAGAACACCAACGGGCTTTTGCGCCAGTACTTCCCCAAAGGCACAAACTTGAGCGTGCACTCGCAGGAAAGGTTGGACGAGATCGCGCGACAGCTTAATCAGCGACCGCGCAAGACGCTCGGGTTCGAAACACCGGCCGAGCGTTTTGAAGCATGTGTTGCGACGACCGACTGGATCGACAGCGCTTAACAGACGTGACTGGAATTGGCCGATAACGGACTATCCGGTTTGCGGTGATGTAGGTGGAAACTAGTCGTTCGTTCAGCCGCGTATTTTCACACAACCTCTAGCCATTGCGGACGTTAGCTCTTCTGCTAGCCTGCGCTCGCCGGGGGGCCAGTTTGCATGCACTTCCATCTTCCGAAACCGCTGCATGGCTGGCGCGAGTTTGCGGGTGAGGTGGGAATCATCGTCGTGGGAGTGCTGATTGCTCTCACGTTTGAATCTTTGCGGATGAGATCAGGTGGGAGAGGAAGATAGCCGACGCGCGGACTGAGCTTCGGTATGAACTCGGCCATGACATGGCGATTCTAAACGACCGCGCTTCTGAACAGGCATGCGTCACTCGCCGGTTGGATGAGGTTCGAGCCATCATCACACAAGCTAGCAAGTCCGAGCACTTGCCCCCGGTCGGCCACATCGGCTCGGCAGATGGCTACACCTGGTCGTCTTCGGTCTGGGAGAGCCAGCTAGCGGCGCAGACTATCACGCATTTTCCAGCGGATCAGGCGGCAGCGCTCAGTCGCGTCTATCACCTCCTGGCCAGCGTGGGTGATGCCAACAACGAGGAAAGGAAGGCGTGGCTAACGTTGCAGACGATGGTCGGGCCGGGGCGGCCAATCGATCCCGCTTCCATCACTCAATTGATCGAGGCGGATGATACGGCCCGTGCCGCGAATTCAGTATTCGCATTCGAAGAGCCAGTGATCCGGCGGATCCTCATGAATGGAGGTCTCGGCAGAGACTTTCCGCAGGTCGATTCGCACAACGCCCCCATCCTCAGCGGCCACTGGTTCATTTGTAGGCCGATCGGAAACCAAGCTCCGAACACATACTAACCATGGAGTGCGATGGTATCGAACCCTTATTCGATACCTGTGGTGCCTTGGGTGCTCATGCACGGCGCGCGTGACGCCATTCTCGGAACAGCCCTGCTCTTTGTGGCTCTGCGAAAGAGCCAATTCGCTGGTGTCACCGCCGTCATTGTCGCAGCGTTACTTGTCCAACGACACGCGTGAGCTGCTGAAGTTGGAAGTCAGCGGTCCGACCGTTTTCGGGTGGCTAGTCTGCTTTCAGGCCATTCGTTGAGACAAGACACGTGACGTCCGGATCGACCCAACGCGGCCTTAACCACTTCCAGTCGTTAGGAGTCACGCTCTGGAGGGTCGGCAATGTCTCGGAAGATGTGGAGTGCCTGCAAGATACGTAAGAAATACCCCCGAAAATACGCACCGTTCGACCAAAGTTAACCGCAAGTATTTATACCCGAATTGACTCATCCACCATCGTCGGTGCAAATAGAAGGGGCCGGGGGGCAGCACCTTTGACGAGTCGACCGGGTGAGCTCCGATCGTCGATTTGGGCTTCTCATCGAACGTTTGCGACGCGCGCTGCGTCACCTCGGACCTGTTGTGCAGTTGCGTTGTACCGCGCAGGTGCGTTCGACCGACGCGGCCATCCTGCTCAAGGGGGCAACATGTCTATCACAACACGCAAAGCCTTGCTTCGCTCGGCCGCAGCCGCAGCGCTGCTCGTTTCGCTCGCGGCGCCATCGACCAGTGCTGGTGCCGTCAGCTGGAGCGTCTACGCTACTGGATTCAACGACCCACGCGGGCTGAAATTCGGGCCCGACGGCCACCTTTATGTCGCCGAGGGCGGCTTGGGCGGCACCAATTCAACGGCCGGCCAATGCGAGCAGGTTCATGGCTTCCCGCCTGGACCGGGACCGGTGCTCGGCAGTCCGACAAGCGGCCGCATCTCCAAAGTGGTCAATGGCCAGCGCATAACCGTTACGGACCAGTTTCCGTCAGACATCACCAATCCCCAGACGGGGAGCGGTATCAGTGGAGTCGCTGACGTCGCGTTCGTCGGGGACACTTTGTACGCTCTAACAGCCGCTGGCGGCTGCTCGCATGGAAACCCGGGCACGTTCAACGGTGTTTTCAAGGTAACTCAGACTGGCCACATCAGCGCGGTCGCGAACCTCAGTGCGTATCAAATGTCTCATCCGACTGCCGTGATTAATCCGGGGGACTTCGAACCGGACGGCACCCCGTACAGCATGATTGCGGTCCGTGGTGCCCTGTACGTAGTCGAACCGAACCATGGTGAACTCGATCGCATCACCACGAGCGGAGAGATCAGCCGGGTCGCCGACATCAGCGCGAGCCAGGGTCACATCGTGCCGACAACCGTGGCGTATCACGGCAATTTCTATGTCGGGAACCTCTACACCTTCCCGATCCCGGGCGGCGCGTCGAAGATCATGAAGGTGACGCCGAGCGGTTATGTCTCCACGGTCGCCACGGGGCTCGACACGGTGGTCGGCCTTGCGTTCGACAACCGCGACCGGATGTATGCGCTCGAGCTGACTGCCGGTGCGCCTGGTCCGGCACCGGGACATGGCGACATCGTCCGCATCGATCCCAACGGCAAGAAGACGATCATCCTCAGCGGGCTCGACCTGCCGACCGCGTTGACGATGGGCCCGGACGGAGCGCTCTATGTCTCCGACTGGGGCGTCGGCCCGCCGGGGCTCGGCAAGATCATCCGGGTGAGCGGACTCTAACCGGCTCGATTGTCCGCGACTTGGGACTAGCTACCGGCGTCTTGGCGTCCCGATGCGTCGGGACGGCGAGACGCCGCCGCCGAAGCCAGCATTCCATCGGTCGTCTTGATGACGAGAGCCGATGACCAAGCGCGCGCTTGTTTCGCATCCACCGCGCTTGCGTGGTATGACCAACCCGAGAGGGGACTTGCGAATGGCGCGGCGAACACTCTCGATTATAGGTCGGTTTGCACTGTTAGCTTGTGCTGCCGTGCCCACGGTTGCCACTGCTCAGATCTATGGCAGTTTTCTCAACAACATCCAGCAGCAGCCGAGTGAGCAGATAAAGTCGGAGGTTGAACACCCCCGGACCGAGACCTCTCGGAACCCAGCGAAGACCGCCGCGAGGTCATCCAACGCGACTGCTGAGATCAGTGACTCGACTTCCTCTGGCGTGACTCACATTCCTACACACAGCGATGACTTTGCTGGCAAACACGTGCCAAAGTATCGCCTGCAGAATGGCGTGACCTTGCAGGCGAGTGGAGGGTTCCGTCCCAGCGACAATGTCCGTTGCACGTCGGACTGCTTTGTCCCACTCCAATCGCGGCACTGAGGAAGTCTAGCACAACTGGAGAGCTATTCAGGGAGCGGTCGGGCACATGGAATACATTAGCTGAACCGCTGAACTTGGCCGAGAGCCGCCTGTCGGCTTACGGTCGAGAAGCGATTGAAGCGGTCCTTCGTTCAGCAATGCGCGATCGACGGGCTGCGAACAGACTCTGCTTCGGACCAACAGCTGATTTCACGGGTCGTCGGAGCGTGCTCGTTGGTCCGTTCGCGCAGCCATCTAAATGGTGAGCTTATATCCGAGATGGCTCGCTACAAAGCCGAGCCTATCGTAGAACCTGTGCGCGTCGATGCGTCGCCTGTCAGTAGTGAGCTGCACGTGGCTGCAGCCTCTGCGACGACACTCCGCGACTGCCCACTCGATCATTTCTCTGCCTATTCCATGGCCGCGCCGGGACGAAGCAACTCTGACCGCTTCGATTTGCCCGCGCCACGCCCCCTTCCTCGCGAGACCTGGAATGAAGCTAAGTTGGAGCGTGCCTACGACCTCCTTTTCATCGTCAGCGACTACGAGGAGTTGATTTGGGTCGGCGTCGATAGCGGCGAAAGCGGCCGTATAACCTTCTCCAACGCTTTCTGAGGAAGCCTCCCTGGTCTGGCCGAGCACATCGTCACGAAGTAGTTGAACAATGGTCGCGAGATCTTCCACCCTGGCACGCCGAAATATAGAGTTGGACATTAGTGGCCCTTAGTCCGGCCTACTTAGCGGTCAAACCAACCGTAGCCGTCGCCGAAGTGACGAGACCACCCTACTCGGTCGTTCGCCGGTCGCTCAACGGTAGCGGCAGCGGCAGGACCTGGCCGAGAGTGGCCCGTCCGCGTCCAGGTGAGATGCCCGCAAGGGGGACGTCTGTTCAGGATCTAGCGATCGCCGGGGTCCGACCCAAATTTGCCGTCGGTCTTCGACGCATTGCGGACACCAACGCACTGGCTATTCTCCCCTTGGCTGTTCGTGAGGGTGGCCATCTTCTTTCGATGCTACGGAAGCGAGGTATTGGGATGTCGAGACGAAGCTTAGCTTGCGCGATTGTCTGCCTCCTTTTCACGTTTGGCGCATCTGGCAGTGCACTCGGGATGCCGAGGCCGCCTGTTGGCAACGTCCGATTGCCGTTGCTGAGCTATTCGATTGACAAGTCCGGGCCCGCCGGAGGTCCTCATCCGACCCGAAAGGACACAATTCGGGTAAATTACAGCCTGAAGTTGCTCAATGGTACCGTGGTCGACAGTTCAAAGCGCGGAACGCCTGCCGAGTTTCCGCTCGGCCGCCTGATTCCAGCATGGCAGGTGCTGCTGCCCCTCATGCGTCCCGGCGACAAATGGACCTTCTACGTGCCGCCACAATATGGCTACGGACCTACCGCTCGTGAGGGTTTGCCCGCGAACAGCTTCCTGATTTTCAAGGTTGAACTGCTCTCCTTTGTTCCGACTGAACCTGCGAAGCCTTGATAGGAGCAGGAGCACCGTGCTTTTCGAGAAGATGTTGAGCGTTCAAAATTCGGAATAGACATGCAGATGTGATGTCCGATTTCACCCGACCCTGCCCTTCGCCGATCACCAGATCAGCAATGGGAATGGAAGAACCTGGCCGGAAGCGGACCATCCGCTTGTGGTTTGAGAGGGCCGCAAAACGGTCGTTGCTTGAGGCGTTAAGGCCTCTAAGCGATTTCGATTAGGTTGCGACGAAACAACTCCGCAAGGTCAGTTTCCAGTGCCTCGTCCTCAGCAGCCGCGATAATCTCCTCGGCGATGTCCTCGAAATCCGGGATGTCCAGGAGCCAACCATTGGCGTCCAGGAAGATTTCTGCAGCAGCGAAGCCGGTTCTTTTGTTTCCCTGCTGGAAGGGGTGCGCCCAAACCACAGCCATCATCAGCCGCACCGCCAGTGCCGCGATGTCCTCCACATGCTCGTAGTGATAGAACTGCTTAGGGCGAAGGGGGGGGGCACTCTCTAGTTCGTGAG
>DASZBO010000126.1:0-58100 GCA_035944075.1 Sphingomicrobium sp. | reverse complement strand
CTCGTGGGCACAGTGGTATTCAGGTTGGCAGTGTTGCCTGCGAAGCTGCCGTTGGCTTGGCCAAGCCAGTCGTGGACCGTGCCGTCATCATTGCGCCACAAAACGTCAACGCGGCCGTCACCGTTGAAATCACCAGTACCAACGATATGCCAACTGGTCGGAACGATCGTGTTAAGGTTGGTCGTATTGCCGGCAAAACTGCCGCTGTTGTCCGCCTGGGCGAGCCAGTCGTGGACCGTGCCATCGTCGCTGCGCCAGAGAACATCACTGCGGCCATCACCGCTGAAGTCATTATGAGCGTCCTGCTGAAGTCGAATGTCCACTCCGCCAGCCGACAGGTTCCGCACGACTATGCGGCCGGGCCCGAGATTATCGACAGTCACCGAACCACCATTGTAGGACAGCGTGTCGCCGGACACCGAAACATTGATGTTCTGAGTATTCAAATTACTGTCAGTGATCTGAATGTCGTCACCAGGCAGGTAGCCGCCAATGGTGGCACCATTCAATCCGGCCGCAGTTCCGATCAGGGTTCGGTGCTGAGAATCAAAAGTAAAAGTAGTCATTGTCGACCTCACCAGAAAACGCGTGTTCAAACTCGCCGCTAGGTCGGATTAAGCCCTTGGCATTTGCCGTCCCGCTCGCCCAAAACGAGCTCGAACGCAATTAGGTTGCAGGCTTGATCAAACACAGCGCAAATTCAGCCGAGGGTAAGGAAAATTCGTCACTTAGCGCTAGCGAGCATTCGTCCGTCGTCCCAACTCGGGACGCCGGAGCAGCTTGGCTCTGTCCACAAGAGCGACCTTCCTGCACACGTTTCATTTATTTCAATGCGCAAGTAACCTACTTGAGGCGAACATGAGCGGCGAACGAGCCAGCAGGGTGCAATCGTCGTTGGAGCAATTGCATGCAGTCTTGGCATGGCCTTGTTAAGAGAGACAATCAGCGGTGAAGTTCGTCGGCATTGAGATACCGGATGTGCTAGCGGAAGCCCTGCGCGACTGCCGCCAGCATTTTTACGCGGCAGCAGTATTTAGTCTCCTGATTAATATCCTGTATTTGGCGCCTACGCTGTACATGCTGCAGGTCTATGACCGCGTCGTTCCGACCGGAGGAACGACGACCCTGCTTTTCGTAACTTTGGTCTTAGCACTTGCCTTGATGACGCTTTCAAGCCTCGACATGGTCCGCAACCGGCTCCTGGTCCGCGCGAGCCAGCGCGTTGACTCGCTCATCGCGCCTAGGATTCTCAGGCAGATGATGGCCGCAGATTCCGGCGCAGCCGGACAGGCCATGCGTGATTTCGACGCGGTCCGTACCGCCATGGCAACCCCGGCTATTGCGGCCATCTTCGACGTACCATGGACGCCGGTATTTCTGCTCGTCGCCTTCATGCTTCATTTCTGGATCGGCATTCTTGCGATCGTCGCGTCAATCGGTCTGGTTTCACTAGCGTGGCTCAACCAGCGCGCTACGCAGCGACGAACGGAGATCGCGACGGCCGCGATGGCTGCGGCTCACAATAGCCAGCAGGCTGTTGCCACTCACGGCACTACCGTCAAGGCGCTTGGGATGACTGGAGCGATGGTCGACCGCCAGCTTGGCCATCGAACCGTCGCTCTTGCCAATATGATCGACGCACAATTTGCGGGAAGCAGGCTGACGGCCACCAGCCGGTTTTTTCGCTTGTTCATCCAATCCATTGCGCTCGGCGTCGGAGCCTTGCTTGCGATCAATGGCGATATCTCTTCGGGCGCGATCATCGCATCGTCGGTCCTTCTGAGCCGAGCGCTTCAACCCATTGAGAGCATTATTGGGGCCTGGTCCTCTCTTGCTGCCGCACGCGCGGCGACGAAACGCCTTGGCCGCGTCTTTGAAAGTTTCGACGCGCAACGCATCTATACAATTCTTCCGGAGCCCCAGGGGGTGCTGCAAGTTGAGGAAGTCGGCGTACGCTCGCGTGACGGACGAACAATCCTGGTTGGCGTGACGTTTCGCGCCGAGCCCGGCCAGATTCTTGGAATCATCGGTCCGAGCGGTTCCGGGAAGACGACCCTGGGCAAGATCCTCGTCGGGGCAATGCAACCAACAGTCGGTACCGTTCGCATTGATGGTGCAAAGCTAACCGACTGGGATCAGGACCAGCTCGGCGGCTATTTTGGCTATATGCCGCAGGAATCTTCGCTCTTCGAAGGGACCATCAAGGAAAATATCAGTCGCTTCGCGAAGGGCGGAACGGCCGAAGATGGCAAGAGGATAGATGACGCGGTGGTTACCGCAGCAAAGGAGGCCGCCGTTCACGACCTCATCCTTCAGCTCCCAAAGGGCTATGATACTGAGCTCGGCCTCATGGGGTTCGGCCTCTCTGCGGGCCAATCACAGCGGGTTGCGTTAGCCCGGGCGCTTTACGGTGACCCGCGTCTCATTGTCCTTGATGAGCCGAACGCCTTTCTCGACCAAAACGGAGAAGCGGCACTCATTGCGGCAATCACTAAGGCGCGTGCCCGCGGGGCGACCGTAATAGTGATCGCTCATCGACGCGGGGTGCTGTCTGCCGTCGATCGTCTGCTTGTCCTCGAGGAAGGCCGTCCGAAAATTTTCGGCCCCGCGCCTGAGGTTGTATCGAGGCTGACGGCACCCAAGACCGGACTCAAAAAGTCGGAGAATGCCGCGTGAGCGAGGCCTTGGTTCTCCGAACCCCGGAACATAGTGAAGCCGGCAATCCTGCAAGCGAGATCCGCACCGGTGCAGCAATCGCAATCGCGTTCTTCGTGGTATTCCTCGGCTGGGCGGCGCTTGTGCCGCTTGACGCTGGCGTCAATGCACCAGGCGCAATAGCCGTTTCCGGCAACACCCAAACCGTCCAACAGAAGGATGGCGGGGTGATCACAGCGATCCACGTTCGCGAAGGTCAGCACGTAAACGCTGGTGATGTCCTCATCGAGCTGGCTGCTCCGGACCTCAAAGCTTCCGAGCGGGCCCTCACCAGCGATTATCTCACGCTGCTCGCTCAGCGGGCCCGCTTGCTGGCGGAGCGGACAGGTCAGCGCGACTTCACTCCACCCCCTGAATTTGCGACTCTGAGCGGTGACGATCGCGCAATTGCCTCGCAAGTTCTGCAGTTGCAGCGGTCGGAAATGCACGCACGAACCGGAGCGGTGTCGGCACAGCAGTCAGTTCTTGGCGAACGAGCCTCGCAGCTTGTGCAGCAGCAGTCCGGTTACACTTCCCAGCGTGCGTCTCTGATCGAGCAGCAACGGCTTATCGGCGAAGAGCTCGCCGGCCTCAAAAGTATTGCGGACAAGGGATTTGCCTCGATTAATCGAGTGCGAGAGCTGGAGCGTCAGCAGGCGGAGCTAAAAGGTCAACAAGCTGCGATGGAGTCGGAATATGCTCGTGCAGGAGAGGGCATTGGTGAAACCCATATGCAGTCGCTGAGCGTTTCTCGGGATCGGCTCCAGCAGATTGAATCCGACCTCAAGGACACGCAGGGGAAATTGTCGGAAACCCTTCCGAAGCTGGTTGCTACCCGAGAGCAGTTACAGCACTCGCTCGTTAGAGCGCCTGTCACAGGCCAGGTAGTTGGTCTTCAGGTTTTCACGATCGGCGGTGTCGTTGCTCCTGGCCAAAAGCTCATGGATATTGTTCCGGACGGACGTGAACTCGTGATCCAGGCTCAGCTGAAGCCAACCGATGCGGACGATGCATTTCCGGGTCAGAAAGCACAGGTCCGCTTTCTGAGCATTCACAACCGCTCTTTGCCCCTCTTCACGGGCAAGGTGAAAACCGTCTCCGCTGATAGTTTTACCGACGAGAAGTCTGGTCGGACATATTTCAAGACCGAGATTGTCGTGCCCCAATCTGAACTGGATAAGGTCCGTTCGGTTCTCGGTAACGGTGAGCTTCGACCGGGCCTTCCGGTCGACGCAGTCCTCACTGTCCGGAAACGCACCGCGCTCGATTATTTGCTCGAGCCATTGACCGGGGCTCTGTGGCGCTCGGGGCACGAGGACTGATCCAAAGTCATAGAGTCTGAGTGCGGCAGGAAGCGTCCTAGTTCATTTTTGAAGCGAAATAGGTGCGTCGCGGGCGGGGGGCTGTCGGCAGCCGGTAAGGGGCTGCTCAAGTGCTCCAGGCGCTCTCCGACCGAGAAGATCCGAGGCCGCCATCGGCACCACATTCGTCTTATCGACGTTCGGAAGCGAAGGTTCCGTTGCCTTCGAAGATCCTAATTGGCGGATTGGGAGCAAGTGCTCGCGATGTTCGCGAAACTCATGACAGAGCGAAGCATCCCTCTTGATGGCGTCCCAGCTAAATCTCAACGTCGTTAAAAAGTTCAAAGCGTGAAACGTTCTGACTTGCGCCGTGCAGGAAGGACACAAAAAAAGGGGGCGGACCAAAGGCCCGCCCCCCAACCGAGAAACGTTCAGTCTCTCTTTATTTAGCCGCGTTCGCCGCGCTGCGCCGGTGGCGGCGGTGGTGGCGGTGGCGGTGGCGGAGCCGGACACGTATCGGTGGCCGGGATCACGCTGCCGTCTGGGCAGGTCTGGGTAGCCGGCGGCGGTGGTGGCGGCGGAGGCGGCGGCGGGGGAGGCGGCGGAGCTGCTTCTGGATGCGCGCCACCGACCAAGATGCCGACTCCGACGAGACCGGTCAGGGTGTGCGTGTGGTCGTTGTAGCGCGAATACCGCCCCTCGGCCTTCACGTAGAACATGTCGCTGAGGTTCTGTTCGATGCCCGCGCCCCAGACGTAGCCGCTGTGGTTCCGGTGATCGTAATAGTAGCCCGGGGTTGCTGCGCCACCGATGTTGGTGCCGTTAACGTAGGGGACGAATTCCTTACGCTGCTCGTTACGGACGTAACCGAATTTGCCGTACACGAGGGTGCCCGGAGCCAGTTCTACACCGGCGCGCGCCGCAAGACCCCATTCCTGGAAGGTCTTATGGTTTGCGATACCGCCGCTTTGCGGCACACCGCGATTGTCGGCCGGAGCCCACCAGAAAGTGCCCTCAGCGCCGAGAACGAAGTTGTTCGCGACATAGGCGTCGACGCCAGCAGCGGCGCCCCAGCCCCACTTGGACTTTTTGGCACCTTCAGAATTAAACTGGCTGACACCAGTGTCGGCTTCGACGCGGAAGCCCCTCAGTCCTTGGGCATCGGCTTGGGTAGCCGTAACGCCGAGAACTAATGCTAGCGCTGAGGCTGCGCCAATATGCAATTTACTCATGATTTTAACCCCTTTCTACTCTTCTGCTATTGTTAAGCTTTAGTGGAAGTAAATATTTATTTAATGTACAATACCTCTCATAGCTCAAGTTCGATAGCAGGTGCGTGTTTATTTCCAAAGCGAAACTGCTCCAAATCACGCATGATGCCGGTTTGAGCCGGGTTCTGATCTTCCCTTCAGCGCGTTACACCCTAGGGCGGATGTCGGCGAGACGCAGAACGGCCAGCACTGGTTCCGTTGAATCGAATAAATTGGAGAAAGGTGTTGCCGCATCGCAACATCGGCTGGGCGAGGGGTGTATCTATATAAGTGTTACACGTCCTCCGCCCTAATCTGTATGGTGGACGCCGTGAGGAGAGGTGGCCGAGTCAGAGACTAAGGCGGCTGAGGCAAACCGTGAGGTCGAACCTGACTCGACCCCGTTGCCCGAGGCTTTCGGTTACCGTACGGCTGCCACCGAACAGTGCTGAAAACGTTCTCCATTCCATATAGTTGTAACTGCATGAGTCATTGCAAATTTCGCTCACGACCACGGCGGCTGGAAAGTTTTGCGAGATCGCGGTTCACCTTCAAATCGCCCTCGTTTAGCGGCATTAGACCATGCGATCTCTCCGGGAGATACGGCGTCTTTGAGGAGATTCAACGCTATGGCTCGATCAGGGCAGGCGCTCTGCGATTGGTCCGCCATGCGTGTCTCCAGTCCTGATGATCTCACAAATTGAAGAGTCGGAAGAGTGAATATGCTGTCAGTCTCGCAAGAGGATTGTGGCCAAGACAGCGTCGAACGGCGCGCCTTGGTAGTCCTTGGTATGCACAGAAGCGGAACGTCTGCGATGACGAGAACTTTATCTCTTCTTGGTGCGACGCTGCCGACCCGGCTAATGGTGCCGGTAAAAAGCAATAATGAGACCGGATTTTGGGAGTCTCAAAGTGTTGTTGATCTGAATGATGAGATCTTACATGCTCTTGATTCGGAATGGGACGATGTTTTTGCGGGTCGCCCGCGGGAGTATCTATCAAACTTCGACAAATTTTTCCTCAGTCGCGCGGTGGAATTGCTGCAATCTGAGTTCGGTGAGGCAGATTTTATCGTGCTTAAGGACCCGCGCATTTCCGTCCTGAGCGCATTCTGGGATAGAACGCTGCGAACTGCCGGATACTGTCCACATTACATAATTATGGTGCGAAACCCGCTTGAGGTTGCAGAGTCCTTGCGCGCGCGTGACGAGTTTCCCCGTGAGAAGTCTCTGCTCCTCTGGAGTAGCTACATGGTTGCAATGGATCGGGACACTCGGGGTCATGATCGTACGTTTGTCTCATACGATCAATTAATGAGCGATTGGCGCAGGGTTCGGAAACGTATCGAAGCTGATTTGGGGATGCCGTTTCCAAGAGACACTCCAGCTGCTTCTATTGAGGTGGACCGCCATCTTCAGCAGCGGCTTAGGCACCATCGGGCACGCAGTTCAGACCTTTTTGAATCTGGCGAAGTGCCCGAACATACGAAGGCGCTTTACGGGATATTTTCGGCAGCTTGCGACGACGTAGACGTCGATCAAAGCGCGGTCGATGCGATTCGAGTCGAACTATCGAAATTGGACTCACTAGTTGGACCGCTGTTGGCAGATCTTAAGGGGCGTCTCC
Organism: Sphingomicrobium sp.; assembly: GCA_035944075.1. Taxonomy (GTDB): domain Bacteria; phylum Pseudomonadota; class Alphaproteobacteria; order Sphingomonadales; family Sphingomonadaceae; genus Sphingomicrobium. The sequence continues at coordinate 51,229 of DASZBO010000126.1, read as the reverse complement.
AAAGTGCGGCAAGGGAGATCGCGGACGCGCGCGATGCGGCTGCTCGGAATGCGTCGGATCGAGAGCGGTCCGAAGGCTATCTCGTTGAGAGGGCGACCGCCGCGGAAGCTGACCGAGATCGTCTGGCCGGACTTGTGAATGAAAGGGAAAATGAGATCGCCCAGCTTCGGATTGAAATGCAAGCGCAAGCGGAGGTCCGGGATCAATTGTTGTCCCAGATAGGCGAAAAGGAACTCCAATTGGTTGGCCTTCAGAAAAAGCTTGCCACTGAAATTGAGGAGAAGGATCAAATGATTGTCGAAGTCCGGCAGCAGCTCGGGTCTCAACTGGATGAGAAAGGGCTTCAGCTCGTCGGACTCCAGGATCAGCTAGCCATTGAAGTCGAGAAAAAAGAGCGGGTGATCGCTGAAATGCGACAGCAATTCGCATCTCAACTCGAAGACCAAGAGCGGACTGCTGTAACGCTGCGCGAAGAGCTCGCGAAGATGGAGAGTGAGCTTCACGTCGCCCAGTCGGAACTGGGTATGGAAAAGTCCGCTGCTGCAGACTCCCAAATAGAGTTCCGTCGACGTGAAGCCCAACTCAACGAAGAGATTGAACAGCAACGCGTGGTCGCAGCCGAAATGCATCTCGAACTGGAAGCTCGCATTGACGATCGTTTTGCGGAAATCGCTACCTTGACGAACCTGCTTGCCACTCAGGAAACCCGCGCAAACCAGCTCCGCGATCAGGTGCGCTGGCTTCGCGAAGCCAGTCAGGTCCTTGCCCAAGACTCGATGAGCTGGAAGGCTCGATTCCGGCGCATGTTACCCGTCGCGTTTCACCGGAGGAGACAGCACAGATTGCTTCAACAGAAAGGCTTGTTCGATAGAGAAGCTTACTTGGACGCGAACCCAGACGTCGCCGTCATGGGTTCGGACCCCTTGAGCCATTACCTGGCGCACGGGATTGATGAAAATCGACATCGTGTTTGAGTCTCGAACGATGGATTTCATCAGCGACGACGAGGTGCGTGAGTTTCGCGAATCCGGCCAGTTTGATGAGCAGTGGTACGTGGATCAGTACCCGGACGTGAAAATCGTGGGTGTGGACCCTGCGAGACATTTTCTCTGGATTGGAGCCAAGCTGGGCCGACGGCCATCGCGCGACGCAAATAAATCTACCGTGCACTTCGCAACATCAGACGGTGGTGCATTCGAGCAACCGCGTCGAGGTGGGTTTCGAGGAGCGCTGGATAGGCTGCAAAGGGCGCTGAACTATCGCGCCATCTCAAAGATTCTTACTCCGGAGCTTCGCCTAAAGATCGCAGAGTCGGCTCTCTTTGACGAACAATATTATCAACTGCATTACCACGATCGCATTGAAGATCGTGACGATCTTGTCGCAGATTACATAAGTTGTTTTGCACGCGATCCAGACCGGGACCCAGGGCCGCTTTTTTCGACGCGGTTTTACTCGGCAACTCATGCCGATGTGAAGGACGTTCATCCTTTCATCCATTATGTTCAGTACGGCATGGACGAGGGGAGGGCGGCTTTTTCATCGGAAAAAGTAAACGCGTATATTTCAGAATCATTGGGTATTGTTCTGAATGATTTTTCAGAAATTGTCCCGCTATGTAGAGAAGTGCACATTTTCTGTTGGGAAGAAGGTAACTTCTTCTTCACCGACATTGCACATTACATTGGACAGTTGCTCAGTGAACGGGGTCACCGCGTTGCGGTTCGGACTGATTCGCCAGAACCCGGCAATGATGACGTCTTGAATATGGTCGTGGCGCCTCATGAATATTGCGCCTTAGGCCCTGGTCGACACTGGACCGATGGGCAATATGCGGACGCAGTATATGTTAACACCGAACAATGGCAGACAAGCTGGTTCGCGCTCAGTCTTAAATACATGCGGCGGAGCCGTGTCGGTGTCTTGGACCTTAATCCATCATCGGCGCAGGGCTTGGCTCGGATGGGATTCAAGGCAGGCTTTTTGCCATTGTTGCCGCTCCCGGGGTCATGTTTTGATTTTTCGCAACATCGCGATTTGTCGGAGCACGTAACCCGATTGAAGTTTGTGGATCCGCTGACTTATCCCGATCGCTTTGAGAACCGAACTTATGACATAGTGTGCTGTGGAGTTCTAAACGAACGACGCTCCAAGGCGCTTGCGGGTACCGCACGTATTCTCTCGGAGCATCGTTGCTTTCTGCATGTCCCCAGGTTCAATCGGCCTATCAGGCCAGGACATCCTGATGTCTTGAGCGCAGAGGATATTGCTCAGCTAACGCGTAATACGAAGATTATGCTGAACATTCACCAAGGTGATAGTCATTACCTAGAGTGGCATCGGATTTTTCTGATCGGCATGATGCAGGGTGCTGTTGTCGTAAGCGAGCCATGTTATGCTAACAGTTATGTGCAGCCCGATGTCCATTACATTGAGTCATCTGTGGAGAACATGGGCTCAGTTTTGAGCACTCTGCTATCAACGGATACAGGTCGAAGAAAGCTTGCGTACATCCATGAAAACACAATCAAGTTGCGTGACTCGATCATGAATGGTGAAAGGCTTATCCGGTGATCAGCCAAAAAAGTGAGACAATAGCCGAGCACGGCACTCGCTGGAGCCGGGTATGCGTAATTGTCCCGCTGTTTAACTATGAACGATACATCACCGAGACGCTAGATTCTGTTGTAAATCAGACGTTGGAGGAGGTCTCGCTTATTGTCGTAGACGATTGCAGTAAAGACTCCTCGACTCTGGTCGCCCAGAGCTGGATCGATGCGAATGTAGATCGATTCACGAAAGTCATGTTGGTTCGGAACATCAAGAACTCCGGTCTGGCCATTACGCGCAATACAGGAATTTCAATTGCTGCGTCCCCTTACCTCTTTTTCCTCGATGCAGATAATCTACTCTACCCTCCATGTTTAGCTAGACATCTGGACGCACTTGCATCGCATCTTGACGCTCAGGGCGCTTATAGCTTGCTGGAGGTCTTCGATGCAGAGAGTGGGCTCATCGGGGCGGAAGCCTTCCATAAAGGAAGGCTCAAGTACGGCAATTACATCGATGCGATGGCTATGATACGACGCGAGTTCTTAATCAAGGCTGATGGTTATCATGACATCAAATATGGCTGGGAGGATTACGACCTCTGGCTTAGAATGGTCGAATCTGGCGATTTTCTCATTCAAATCCCTGAGATACTCGGGCGCTACCGTGTACATCAGAAATCTATGCTTCGAACAACGACAAACGTCGGCAAGAACCACCTGGCCCTTCGAGAAAATATTACGGCGCTCCATCCATGGTTAGAACTCGACTAAATAGCCATTGAATAGCGATGTGCAGCTGAGTGTCCCGAGCGGGTCCTCCTCAATTGGAAAGCTTGTTGCGGGGCTGGCGCTGGGACACTTTGATGACTGCGGATTCGTAAATTACGAATCTACTCGTCTCAAACGAAATCCTGTTTTCGAATAACACACGCAAAGAAATGGTTCATGCCCAAACGAGACATGAGCTTGTCAACTAACATAGCATTCTTCAGGAGGGGTAAATCTTCCTCATTTCTGAAGTTGTTCAATATATCGTTCAATCCGAGCGCGTAAATGCAGCCGCCGAGAAAAGATATTTGGGTGCTTGGAGCATGTTTTTTGATTGCGGGGATAATTGATGCCGAATCTACACATTCGGTAGGATCTGACTGCTTCCAATAATTGACATCGGGTATGTCAGGTCGCGTGGGATGGTACTCGCCCTCTTTGAATGGGCTCCTGAGATACGCACGAGGTAACGCGGAGCGATACATGTCGATCCAGTTCAGCACTTCATCATCCCATTGCATGTAATTGGGCGGACAAGCATCATTGCAGAAAATCGCTCCTTCCTCTTTGAGATTATCCTTGCACCAAAGTAACGTCCTTTCGGTGTCAAGCATATGATGAAGCGAGTGTCTCCAATAAAAAAGGTCAACTTTTTGTTGCAACGGTACGTCGATGTCTACGAAGTTCATGTGCGAAATACGATCAGCCTCGACACCTCTAGATAATGCAAAATCCTTTGCTATTTTTATTTGTTCATTAGAGATATCACATAGTATAAATCGCTTCACGACCCCCTGTTCCAGCAACGCAATCTCATCTTTTGCCGCGCCACAGCCAATCGAAATACCGATGTCGAGAGACGCCTTGCCCGTTGCCTTTTGAATATATTCTCCAGCTGTCGCGCAACCGGTTGACTGATGCCAATTGATGTCAACAAGTTCGTGCAGCATGGGATTTTCCCACCATCGAAGGATAAGATCCTTTGCCGGTGAAGTGACCTTCTCGTCCCAATAGGACGCTGCTTTTTCCATCATACCTGATTGCAAGATAATCATCTTTCCAAATCAAAAGGATTAGATGCAGTCCGTCTTTGTTTATTGGATCTGCGTTCGGTTTGTCTTCTTCGGATGAATATTTCACTAGCTCAACGGAAAGTGCGTTGCGGTAGACGGATCGCCGTTTGCTCGGCGGCGATTGATTGAGAGCGCATTAGAGGTTTTCCGACGCCTAAGTACACCCCGTTTCAGATGACCTCAGTTTAGGCGAAGGATTCGCTTATCGAAGCTGGGTACTGCTGTGGGATATGAGCCTGACGCGCGCCACTCCGCTGTAGCGAGCGGGATTGTCACGCCCGGTCTATCGAAAAGCTCGGTCGTGTTGAGGAGAATCGTACGAGCCGTCGGGGGCTTCTGATGGAATGAAAACAGGACCCGTTCTACGACGTAAACTTTAAGCAGGAGGAAATCTTGTTTCACTTGCCCGCGCTTCTGTTGGCGCTCCTGTACCTATTTGCTGCTCCCGCCTCCGCGGCGGGTTCCTCAAAAGCGCATTCTCTTCCGAAGAGGACGATCGAGACGCTGAGGGTGCAGGGTCGATCCCAGCCGCCGTCGGTCACGGAAGGAGGAGATAACAGCCCACAAGTCGATGCTCGACCGCGTATCCGGATTGGCGTTGGCACCTATCAACAATCCCCGAATTATAGCGGGACTAGTGCGGGCCCACCTTTGTTAGTGACCCAGGGAACGATAGCTGACCCCGCCGCGACTTCGACTGCAAGCGGCGTATTTCAGATAACGACAACAGAACATTCCGCTCAGGCCCTCGCGGCCATGGGGTGGAAGACCAATCGGAACACCAATGCTCGACTGAGTGCGATATTCGGGGAGGCGGTTGATATCATCGGAGGCGAGTCGAGTTTTGTTGAAGGAGGCAGATTTCAAGGTACTCTCGTCGATAGTTCTGCGAATGGATCTGCTTATGGGACGATTTGCGCTGCGGGAGCGCAAAAAGGGGCGGCTACACCCAGATACTTGATTGGGTGTGAAGCCAATACTGTTAATCAGCGGGGCCCAGACGCGCCGACGTTTACACGTTTCAACAAGGGCTCGTACACTGCAGGTTTCGTAGCGACAAACGGTTGCCATGGCTGCAACGCCTTCGTTGCAGACGCTGCATTCGTCACAAATCCATACGGTGAACGGCCCTTTCAGACCGGTTTTCTTATTGGAGAAGGGTCGGTGACCGATACTGGGATTGCATTCCGTCCAGGCGCTTCGATGGCAACAGGGATCGACATGGGACGCGCTACATTGTCAAGCGCGGCTTTGATCATCCCGAACAACGCTCAAATCATGTCGCGCAATGGCCAGAACAACGCCAATCTCGCTATCTTGGCTGTTGATCGTTCAAACAACCTCGAGATAGGCGCTGGCATTAGCGGACAAGCAATCTTCTCCGAGCGAGTTCGTTTTGCGAACGAGATCACGTTGGCGAGAATGAAAGTTGCGAGCCTTCCGAACTGCGGAACAGCGCAGGAGGGAACGCTCGAGGCTGTGACGGATGCCCTCAATGCCACATTCAATTCGCCACTGAGAGGCGGAGGCGGCAACCATGTCATGGCATATTGTAATGGTTCTCAATGGACAGTCCACTGAATGTGTCTCCGGTTGCCAGGACGATCCGGGTTTCATCGACGAACTGTCTCTCGGCCTAAGATTCGGTTCGAACGCGACAAGCCAAGTGACCCAACGAAAGGGCAATCAAATCGCGGCCGGACGCCATTGAGGTTGAGGGTTGCAGACGGACAGGTTTTTGAAGGAACGAGGACTCTCGATGCGTCACAAGCTATCATATTTCCAATGGATAGCGCATTTTGGCGCGCTGAAGTCGCAACCCTTGTGTTAAGGTGCGTAGAGCAACTTAGATTTGAGGATCGTTGAGCGTAGCGCATTGAGATTCCACTTGTTCTGCCCTTCGCTTGTCGCCAAGGACGTCGGCAGACGTGAGGTCAGGTTCAGCGAGCGTACAGCTGACTGACGCGCTGATGGTCAACGTCATCGCACAGGGTTATGGAACAACTCGCTGACTGAGACATCGATTAGGTGGCGGGAGCTCTCCAGGCCCGCTTAGAGGGTTTTAATGAATATCACTACGATGGATCACGACACTCTGCGCGAAGTGGTTAGGAAATCGCGTCGGCAGAATTGGCTTATGAAGCACCGGTGGTTCGGGCTGTTTGTTGGTCTGCCCACAGCGCTGGCTGTCGTATATTACGGTTTCATCGCCACTCCGATTTACGTTTCTCAAGCCAGCTTCATCATCAAGAGCCCCGACCAGAAGGCGTCGCCTACGCTATCTCTCGCCAATCTAGTGCAGACGACCGGGCTTTCCGCAGGTCAGGAGCAGACGAAAGAAGTCGTCCAGTACATTCGTTCCCGGAGCGCATTGAAAGACCTGGAACCAAAACTGAATTTGCGAGCAATCTATTCCAACCGGGACGCGGACTTTCTGAGTCGATTCCCGCAACCGTTTCGAGATGGATCGTTTGAGGATCTGTACCGGTATTATGGTGGGACGGTATCGGCCGATACGGACCCTGATAGCGGTCTCGCGATCCTGCAAGTGCAAGCGTTCACACCGACGGATGCCTACAAGATCAATAGTGGCCTGCTAAATCTTAGCGAAGCGTTGGTGAACCGGCTTAACCAACGCGCGCAAGGGCGTGCGATCGCTGAAGCTGAGCAGCGTGTAGCCGACGCTGAAAATCGCGTCCGGAACGCGAGAGTTGCGATGAGCGCATACCGCAACCAGCAGGATCTTATCGACCCCACGAAGGAGGCGGCGGGGGTGCTTGAGATTTCAAACAAGCTCGTGACTGACGAGGCCGCTCTTAAGTCGCAACTTGAACTCATGCAGCGTGTGGCGCCACGAAATCCGTCCATCCCTGCGCTTCGCAACCGGATTGTTGCCCTTCAGCGGCAAATTTCGGCGCAGAACGGTCGAGCCGTTGGAACCCCAACGGGCATCGCCTCCAAGCTTGCCAATTATGAAAAGCTGCAAGTGGAAGAGCAGTTTGCCACTCAGATGTTAACAGCTGCAAATACATCGCTCGAAACCGCCCGTACCGACGCTGAAAAACAGCAATTCTATCTCGAGCGGGTCGTTGAACCGAATACGCCAGACGATTCAACGCTTCCTCATCGGCTCAAGGATATACTCATCGTCTTCGCATCTGCCATTTGCCTCTACTTCATCGGGTGGATGGTAGTCGTCGGCGTTCTTGAACATTCTCCGGACGATTGATTGTGAGTAGCTTCGCAGCAGGCTGGCGTATTCAGCGCCGGGTGATCGGCGCCCTCATGATCCGTGAACTGGTTACCCGGTTTGGCCGGGAGAACATTGGCTTTCTATGGATGATGGTAGAGCCCCTACTATTTGCGGGGCTCGTAGGCATTTTATGGCGCTACATGAAAGGGCCGGAGATGCACGGGGTGAGCGTCGTTGCCTTTGTGGCAAGCGGCTACATCCCCCTCACGTTGTTCCGAAATTCTGTTAGTCGGGCAATCCGCGTATTCAGCGTAAACAGTAGCCTGATGTATCATCGCCAAATCAAGGTGCTGGACTTCATACTCGTTCGATTTCTGATTGAGATGATAGGGGCCATGATGGCTTTCCTGTTTATCGGCGTGCTTCTCATTTTCTTAGGCCTGGCTCCTATACCTACAAATATCGGCGCGCTCCTTGCAGGATGGTTTTTTTTCTGTCTCTTTACGTTTTCTCTATGTTTGGTTCTTGCGCCTCTATCTGAGCTGTCAGACGCCTTCGAAAAGCTTGCACCGATTACGACGTACGTCGTGATCCCCTTCTCGGGTGTTTTCAACATGACATCGTGGCTCGCTCCAAAGGCGCAGAGCGTCATGTACTACTCACCTTTCGTCCACGGCATGGAGCTCATGCGGTACGGGATATTTGGGGATCGCGTTGACGCACAATGGGACCTGCTGGTGCCCTTCGTCGGTTCGATGGGATTTCTGTTGATTGGCCTCGCATTGTGTCGGCGTATCCGTCGTCATTTGGTGGTCGAATGATTAGGTGTGAACGGGTCACCAAGTCGTACCCCATGGGCACCGGCCGAAAGCAGGTGTTGAACGGCATTGATCTGCAAATCTTACCTGGTGAGCACTTTGGCTTCTTGGGTCGAAATGGCGCGGGAAAGACAACTCTGATCAAATTGATCGCCGGTGTTGAAATGCCGACGTCCGGCAAAATACATCGGGAACGAAGCATCTCCTGGCCTCTCGGCTTTGGCGGCGGCTTTCAGGGCAGTTTGACTGGGTACGATAATGCGCGTTTTATTGCACGCATATATGGCCACGAGTATCGCGAAATTCGCGACTTCGTCGAGGATTTCAGCGAGCTTGGTGTCCAGCTCAAGATGCCGGTCAAGACCTATTCGTCTGGCATGAGAGCGAGACTGGCGTTTGCACTATCACTCGCAATCGAGTTTCAGTGTTACCTCATCGATGAGGTAATCATGGTAGGCGATCAGAATTTTCTAAAGAAATGTCATCACGAGTTATTCGAGAAGCGACGCGATCGCGCATTGATCTTTGCTTCGCACAGTGCGGATCTAGTTCGCGAGTTTTGCGACCAGGCGTTGGTTCTCGATCAGGGTCACGGAACGATATATTCGGATGTCAACCAAGCGCTCGATGTTTACGCCGCGCTGTAGTGTAAATTTCACGCTTCTATTTTTTGTTACAGACGAACAATGTACGTTTCCATGCCCCTTTCTAGGTGAGGATGGTGTAGTGGGTCAGCGTAAGTTCCAGTGCCCCACCGTTCTTGAAGAACTCTAACCTCTCGACGAAAGCGGGCGACGTTCCGCCGCGAGCTATCGCTACCTCGAGATTTTGATTCATGGTGCACAAGAACTGCATGCGGCACGTAGACGTTCCGGTAGCCCGCGGCCTGAAGCTTGAGACAAAAATCAACGTCATTAAACGCGACTGGAAGCTCGAGTTCGTCGAGGCCGCCTACTTCCGTGAATTTGGACTTTTTGACTACAAGGCACGCCGCGGTGACGGCGCTCACGAATTGAGACACGTGAGGTTGACGGAAATAGCCGGGGCTACCCGAGGGTAAATGGCGGTGTGCGTGCCCTGCGACGCCGCCAATGCCAACTACTACGCCCGCGTGCTGGATGCTTCCGTCCTCGTATAAGAGCTTGGCTCCCACTGCGCCGACTTCGCTTCGAACGGCATAGCGCATCATTTCTGTAAGCCATGTTCGTTCGAGTATCTCAGTATCGTTGTTGAGCAGACACAGATAGTCTCCCAGCGAGTGCTGGGCAGCGAAGTTATTCATGGCGGAAAAATTGAAAGAACCTGCGTAAGAAATTATGCGAACACGAGGATTTTCTGCGATTTCATCAAAGTATCTTTTAGTGCTCGGCTCAACACTTCCATTATCGATGATCAGAATTTCAAAATTTGCGTACTCAGTGCGAACGAGGACACTCTCCACGCATGCCCGCAGGAGATTCGCCTTGTCCTTTGTCGGGATCATGATGCTGACCAAAGGAAGAATATCGGGAAGTGGCCATTCTACTTTGATTGTGTCGAACGGACCAAGGCGGCATGTTGCGCCAAATTTGCGAAGGTGCCGTCGCACCTCGAGCAGTCGTTCCTCACTATTGCCGTGCCGAAAAAAAGTGTGACAGAGGACGTGAGGCAAATGAATGATCGGTCCCTGCTGCGAACTGACTTCGAGCAGCAGCTGAGTTAAATTTCGCGGAGTTGGCAGGAATTTTCGGGCGATATCTATTCGAACGGCTGCGACCGTGGATACAAAGTCGAGCGCCAGGAACATTTCAGAGTTCCAGCTGGGCTTGAACCACGGTCTTCGTCGGCGGCCATGAGTGTCTCGTTCGTCCTCGTCGCCGTACAAGATGGCTGGCGTCGGATTATTCACGGTGGCTTCAGCAAAGCGCATCAGGGCCGATTCAGCGAGAACGTCGCCGATCCGAAGGGCGATGAGGTAATCGGCGTCTGTTGCTGAAATGGCGGTCGCAAGCTCGAGGAAAGGGTCTGTCTTCAGCTCCCATTGCCTATAGATCTGTCGCTCAACGGACCGAACGGATCGCTCTATCTGTTCGGCGGTATGTCCATCCTTGCCGTGTAAGATGACCAGGAAGCGCGGCTGCAAAGCGGAGTTGTCCGCCGAGCTGTAGACTTCGGCGAGTGAAGTTCCCTCGGTAGTCTTGATCCAAAGTCGATATGGAAAGGAAAGTTCTGCGCTCGCCATCCGGAGCTGGTTGCGGGCCCGAACACGACGCTTCGTGGAATGCCAATATAGCGCTGCCAACGCCTGAAGGGGGCGCCGGATGACAACACGAAAAAAATGTTCCCAAAAGGTCACTAAAACTCGTCGGTTTCACAGGACGGCGGATAGCAGTTATGCTTAGGTTCAGACGATGTCGATCAAAAAGGGGTTCATCTACCGTGGCAAGCCGTGTCGGCTCGTTGCTTTCCGACGGGTACGGTTTTAAGGGCACTCGGGGTTAATCTGACCGTCTCCAAGGTTGTTCATTCGATGTTGATTTCTCGCGTAGCGCCGCGGAGCGGCTCGTTCCGTGGTGCCGTTCTGATGTGCAGTGCGACACTGTCGCTAGGAGCTTGCGCGAGCCTTCCTGTGAGCGGACCGACCGGTCACGAGGTAAGCGCTGCTGCACTGGGAAAGTCGGGCCAGTACCCGTTCAATCTTATCGAAGTCGAGACTCCAGCAGCGATACCGCCTGCGCCCTTGGTTCCTGCGCCAACGCTTGCAACAATGCCGCCGCCGCCGACAGACCTGCTTGGTCCGGGTGACGTGCTCAATATTTCGATCTACGAAGCTGGCGTTTCGCTCTTCGGGACAGCATTGCGCACCGCGGCGGCGGTCAACGGTGCCGTCGACACTTCTTCTACTGCGGAACGCTTGCCGTCTGTCCGAGTGGATGATTACGGCTACATCAAGGTCCCATTTGTCGGGCGACTGCGCGCCGCAGGCCATACGGCAGCGGAATTGCAACAGATGATTCAACGTGGACTACGTGGAATGTCCCAGGATCCGCAGGTGATGGTCTCGATCGAGCAGCCAATCACCAACACGGTTATCCTCGCGGGCGAAGTAACGAAGCCAGGTCGGTTGGCGCTTGCAACCAACAGGGAGTCGCTCGTAGATGCGATTGCTCTGGCCGGCGGATATCGTGGCGACGCGAAGGACGCTGTTGCCCGCGTCCAGCGCGGCGGCCAGAGCTTCGAGATCCGCCTCAGCGATTTATTCGACATGCCGCAGGAAGACATTCAGATCGCTCCTGGCGACAGAATCACCCTGATCAGCCGGCCTCAGAGCTTCTCGGTTCTGGGCGCGCCGAACAAAACAGAAGAACTGGCATTCCCACGAGCGCGTCTCACGCTGGCGGAAGCGGTTGCATTGGGAGGGGGCGCGAACCCGAACTCAGGCGATGCCGCGGCCATTTTCGTCTTTCGGTACGTTCGGAAGGCGGACGGCAGTGAGCAGCCGACCGTCTATCATCTCAACATGATGCGACCTGGCGCGTATCTTCTTTCTCAGCGATTCCTTATGCGTGACAGGGATGTGCTCTATGTTGGCAATGCACGTGCCAACCAGCTGACGAAGTTTGTCAACGTCTTGAGCCAGCTGGTTTTGCCAATCGCGACGGCTCGAGCCGTGTGCCCGAGTTGCTAGTTGAACGGTGCTCGAGTTCGGCTACTTGCCTCAAGAGATTGCAAAGAAAGTTGACCCCGCATGGAATTTCGTGATTTCGAGTTGCAGGGGCTACTCGAGATAATTCCGCGCAAAATCGAAGACGACCGCGGTTATTTCTCGGAGATATTCCGACTAAACAAGTTCGAAGAGCTGGTGCCTGGCGTAGAATTTGTTCAGGACAACCAGTCCCTGAGCGTTCGAACAGGGACAATTCGTGGGTTGCATTTTCAGACCCATCCAGCAGCCCAAGGTAAACTCGTTCGATGCCTCGCCGGCGAGCTCGTCGACGTAGCCGTCGATCTGCGAAATGGCTCGCCGACGTTCGGACACTGGATCTCTGTCGTCCTCTCGCCGGAGAAGAACAACCAGTTGTGGGTTCCAGTCGGTTTCGCACACGGCTTCTGCACGCTCGAGCCGAATACCGTCATCAGTTATCGGGTAACGAATTACTACAGTGCCGAGAATGACAAGGGGGTCGCATGGGACGACCCGCAGATTGGCATCAAGTGGCCAGAAGTGGCCGATCTTGAGACGCTCTCGCCCAAGGACGGTCGCCAGCCGCGACTTGCGGATCTGCCTGCCTATTTTTCGATGGAAAACCAATGATGCGTGTGATCGTGACCGGCGGAGCAGGCTTCATCGGCTCGGCCCTGGTGCGCCATCTCGTTCTCGAGAAGGGCTATTCGGTGCTGAATGTCGATGCGCTGACCTACGCGGGCTACTTGCCCTCGCTCAAGTCGGTGGAGACGAAGTCTAATTACCGCTTCCTGCATGCAAACATCTGCGATGGTCCCGCGATGCGTCGGGCAATCGGTGACTTCCGACCACAGCGGATCATGCATCTCGCCGCGGAGAGCCACGTTGACCGGTCAATTACTGGTGCAGCCGACTTCATTCAAACGAACGTCATTGGGACGTTTACCTTGCTGGAGGCCGCACGCGACTATTGGTCAGGCCTTGATGCGTCGGAGAAGAATGCGTTCCGATTTCTACACGTCTCTACCGACGAGGTTTATGGATCGCTCGGGGACGAGGGGCTGTTCACCGAGTATACGCCCTATGATCCAAGCTCTCCCTATTCGGCTTCGAAGGCATCATCCGATCACCTCGCGAAAGCATGGCAACGGACTTACGGCCTGCCCGTGATCGTTTCGAATTGCTCAAACAACTATGGGCCCTTTCATTTTCCCGAGAAACTCATTCCGCTTACGATCCTAAATGCCCTCGCGGGAGAACGGCTGCCTATCTATGGCAAGGGCGAGAATGTGCGGGATTGGCTTTATGTCGAAGATCATGCTCGCGCGCTCGATGTGATCGCCGAACGTGGTGAGGTGGGTGAAACCTACAATGTCGGTGGACGCAACGAACGCCGCAATATCGATGTCGTCCGTCGGATCTGCGGTGTTCTCGACAGTTTTGTGCCAGCGAACCGCCCCCGTGACGAACTGATCGAGTTCGTGGCGGATCGGCCGGGTCACGACGCACGCTACGCAATCGACGCGACGAAACTTGAAAACGAGCTTGGTTGGCGAGCGCAAGAGAATTTCGATACGGGCATCGAAAAGACCGTGCAGTGGTATCTCGATAATGAATGGTGGTGGCGCCCCTTGCGTGAGCGCTATTCCGGCGAGCGCCTCGGATTGCTCAAGTCCGCGAAAGTCTGAGCCAACGTGCGGATTGTTGTGACAGGAAGGGAGGGGCAAGTCGCTCGATCACTGGTCGAGCGCGCTTTGGGAGGTGTTGAAATCCTCTGTCTCGGGCGGCCCACACTGGATCTCGCCGGCGGCACCAGCGAAATCGTTTCTACGTTAAAGGCGGTCCAACCGGATGTAATCGTCTCCGCCGCCGCTTACACTCAGGTCGACAAAGCAGAGATCGAGGCCGAGCTTGCCTTTGCCGTCAATGAGCAAGGTCCGCGCTCACTCGCCATCGCGGCCCGCGAATGCAGCGTTCCGCTGGTCCACCTCTCGACAGACTACGTGTTCGACGGACGAAAAGCTGAGCCCTATGTTGAGGGGGATGCGACGGGGCCGGCGAGTATCTATGGAGCGTCGAAACTCGCTGGCGAGCAGGCGGTTCTTGCCGAGCACGACAATTGCGCGGTCCTTCGAACCGCTTGGGTTTACAGCCCGTTCGGGTCCAATTTCGTCAAGACGATGCTCCGGCTCGCAGGTGAGCGCAATGAGGTCGCCGTCGTCGCTGACCAGCGCGGTAACCCAACCAGCGCCCTAGACATTGCGGACGGAATTCTTTCGGTTGCCGCAAATCTTCGGGCCAGCGATGATCCTTTGCAGCGAGGTATCTTTCATATGACTGCTGCGGGGGAGGCGACTTGGGCGGAATTTGCCGAAGTTGTTTTCGCGTCGTCGGCGGACATGCATGGACCATCAGCGCACGTGAAGCGCATCGGCAGCGCCGATTATCCGACTGCCGCCAAGCGCCCCTGCAATTCGCGGCTCAACTGCGCCAAGCTAGAGCGTACACACGGTGTACGCTTGCCTGAGTGGCGTCAATCCGTGATGACCGTTGTGTCGCGCCTGTTGCGGTCTGCCGGTTGAGGAGAACAAGGAATGAAGGGCATCATCCTTGCAGGCGGGAGCGGCACGCGGCTCTATCCGATGACACTGTCTGTCTCGAAGCAGCTGCTGCCCGTTTATGACAAGCCGCTCATTTATTATCCGCTGACGACACTCATGTTAGCGGGCATTCGCGAAGTGCTGGTCATTACCACGCCACACGATTCTGCGCTGTTCCGCCAACTGCTTGGCGATGGCTCGCAGTGGGGCATGAGTATTTCCTATGCTGTGCAGCCAGAGCCGAAGGGCCTTGCGCAGGCATTCACCATCGGCGCGGAGTTCATTGCAGGAGGTCCGTCCTGCCTGGTCCTGGGCGACAACATCTTTTTTGGGCACGGCTTAACGGATGTTCTTGCGCGAGCGCGTCAGCGTACGTCGGGCGCGACCGTGTTCGCCTACCATGTCGCGGATCCGGAGCGCTATGGTGTTGTTGCATTCGATGAGAAGATGCGGGCGTTGAGCATCGAAGAAAAGCCGCCGGAACCCAGGTCCGATTGGGCTGTCACCGGCCTCTATTTCTACGATGAGCAGGTGGTCGACATTGCATCGAACATCCGTCCTTCGGCACGCGGCGAGCTCGAAATCACTGACGTCAACCAGGTTTATCTGGAAAGAGGCGAGCTCAACGTGGAGGTGATGGGGCGAGGCTATGCGTGGCTGGACACCGGCACTCCCGACAGCCTGCTCGAAGCGGCCGAGTTCGTCGGGACATTAGAGCGAAGGCAGGGCACCAAGATTGCCTGCCCTGAAGAGATCGCGTTTCGTGCGGGCTTTATTGATGCCCAACAGCTGCGTGTGCTCATCGGTAGGCACGGCAAGTCTGATTATGCTCGATACCTTCGTGGGATCGCGGACGAAGGAGCTTGAGCTTCGCGTTCAAGCGTCCAGCACTGCAAGATGTGACGCTAGTGGCTGTAACGAGTGTCGCACTTGGCGCGACTCTCAAGGCTATTTATGCGTCGATGGAACAAGCGGATTTCGGAGAAATCCTCCTTCTCAGCGACAAGCAGCCGCCCAACCTCGGGCCGCCGGTCCGCTGGCGGCAGATCGAACAACTCGCGTCCAGAAGAGACTATTCGCGCTTCATGCTTCACGAACTTGCGAAGCATATCGGAACCGGTTTCGCGCTTTGCATACAGTGGGATGGCTACGTTCTCGACGGCGCAGCCTGGCAGCCAAGTTTCCTAGAATATGACTATATCGGTGCCCCATGGCCGCATTTTCACGACGGCTACAATGTTGGGAATGGAGGATTTTCGCTAAGATCCCAGCGACTGCTTAAGGCCTGCACGGCGCTGCCTTTCGCAGGAAGCGAACCGGAAGATTTGGTGATTTCAAGACTGTTCAGGCCGAGGCTCGAAGCAGAGGGTATCCGATTTGCTCCGGAAGAAGTCGCCCAGCTCTTCTCGTACGAGCGAATGGCCAGGCAGAGTTGTGAATTCGGATTCCACGGCGCCTTCAACCTGGTCCGCCACCTGTCGAAAGAAGACGCTCAGCAAATTTTTCAGTCGCTCGAACCCGGAATACTCGCGCGGAGCGAACGCTGGGAGCTCTTCCGTTGGGCGCTAGCGAGGGGACGCTTTAGACTTGCAAGAAACATGCTTGGGCGACTCGTCTAGGGCTTTCAAACGTGTCCGTCGCAATACTGTTGGATAAGCTGTGGCAGGCTGGCAACAATTTGCGTTTACTTTTCGATAACTATGTCGTTGCACTGCTGTGACTGCGGGGCGCAAGCCCAACGGTCTTGACTGGATTCTAACGAAGGCTAGGGGTGAGGGGGCTCGGCTGAGGATTGAAGTGGTTTCGAGCGCTGCAAATACATTGTTGATCCCAAAAGGGAATCTGCCCGAAAGGGGTGGCCGGGAGGGTAGCGAACCCGCCTCCTCGGCTGATTCACCTTTTCGGGCATGCGACGCGTTCAGTGAACTGTTTTTGCGTATTCCGCCTTTCCCTGGCGCGAAAGCGCAACCATTCCATCCCGCCCGCGCCGGACCAATAGATGCTTTGGCGCTAGCCGCGACGTTGCGCTGCCTGCGGGTTGGAGGGGCGTATTGGGCTTCGCAACCTCCATTGCCGGAGAGCCATGTCCTTGTCGCACAACCGGCCGCCATCAATGTCGTGCAGCGGAGTTTCTCCGGCCCGCCTATTTGCTGGTGCAACGCTGAACTCCTCCCCGACGATAGCGATGCTAGGGTAATTACTAGCGAATGCGATCCATGGCACATGCTTGAGGGGGCGACCGCCTATATCAGCGACATGGAGGACGAGAGGGTGTTCGTCGCCACGCTGCTGGGCGTCCCCTGTTTTGCGTTCGATCCTGACCGCCAGCAGTTACGTCCATTGGCCGTTGATCTGCAGGCTTCCCTTGAAGATCTCGCCGCTTCTGGTTTCCAGAATCCGTTCACCGGCGATCCCATGGATGCCATCGAGGCGGTCGAGCTTTGCGGCTTTTGGCGGCGAATAATTGACTCAAACCGCGAAATTGTCGCCGCGGTGGGCTTTGCATTCTGGAAGCAGGACCATGTTGCTCCATTGCTCTGGGGTGCGCATCGACTGCCGTTTCTGCGCACTGCAGAGAGCGTTGATGAGGGACAGTCTGTAGCCCTGTGGCGGGCAAAAGTTGCTCCAAAGGTCGTAGCGGAACTGGAGCGCAAAGGCGCTCGGCTCATCGAGGTGGAAGATGGATTCCTCCGCTCACGCGGGCTCGGTGCCGATTGCATTCCTCCCTTATCAATTACGGTCGATCGGCTCGGACCGCATTTCGACCCTGCACAGCCAAGCGAACTTGAACGGCTACTTCAGGAAGGGGAGTTCGACGCCGCCCTGCTCGCCCGAGCTCGACAGTTGCGTTCGCTCATCGTCGAGACAGGTATGGGTAAGTACGGATCCAGTACGGCAGTCGTCGGGCGGCCAGCAGGAGAGCGCCTTCACGTCCTAGTTCCCGGGCAAGTCGAAGATGATCGGGCCGTCAAGGCGGGTGGATGCGGTCTGACGTCCAATCTTGAACTGCTGAAGCGCGTTCGCGAGCAGGCGCCGGACGCCTACATCCTCTACAAGCCGCATCCGGACGTTCTTGCTGGCCATCGCCGCGGTGCAATCGACGACCGTTCGACGCTTCAGTACGCTGACGAGATCGTCGGCGAATTGCCGATCGCCTCGCTCATCGGGATGGTGGACGAAGTACATGTTAACACGTCGCTTGCCGGTTTCGAGGCGCTTTTGCGTAAAAAGAAGGTAACAACCTACGGCGTTCCTTTCTACGCCGGCTGGGGGTTGACGGAGGACCGTGGTCCGGTTCCGGATCGACGCACGGCGATACGAAGCCTCGATGAGCTCGTCGCTGCGACCTTGCTGCTTTACCCGCGCTATCTTGATCCGCTAACCGGGCTTCCCTGTCCAGCGGAAGTCATTGTCGAGCGCCTGAGGATCGATCAGCGCTCGGACGCCAACGTCATCGTTGGCATGCGCCGGCTACAGGGCAAGCTCATGCGCCGTCTGAGGAGCCTCATCCAGTGAATCAGCCCATCGGCAATCTCAGCCTTCTGCTGCGTCCTTCGCTTGCACCAAAGGATCGTTCAACAGATCGTCGCCGTCTGCAGGTCTATCGTCCGGAGCATCGCGCATTCCTGTTCCTTCAGGGGCCGCCCGGGCCGTTGATGCATGAACTCGCAACGGCAATGCGTGGACGCGGGGTAAAAGTCGAGCGGATCAACATTTGCTCGGGTGACAAGGTCGACTGGCCGGAACGCGCCACCAACTTTCGTGGCCGGTACCGCGACTGGCCGGTGTTCTTCGACAACTTCCTCCGCGAACATCAGATCACCGACATTCTTTTGTTTGGGGACTGTCGCCCGTACCATGTTTCGGCTCG
The DNA here is from genome assembly GCA_035944075.1 of Sphingomicrobium sp. GTDB lineage: Bacteria > Pseudomonadota > Alphaproteobacteria > Sphingomonadales > Sphingomonadaceae > Sphingomicrobium. The sequence continues at coordinate 32,690 of DASZBO010000126.1, read as the reverse complement.
GGGAGTAGCGGCGCTCCGCGGTGTTCGAACCTATGTCCTGGAAGAAGGTTATCTGCGCCCGCACTGGATGACACTTGAGCTCGATGGCGTGAATGGCCACTCGCGGCTTACGCGGAGAAAGGACTGGGTCATCGAGCAGGCGCGGGAGCTTCCGCCCGAACCGTACCTGCCGCCGGTAACCGCGACTCTTCGGCGACGCGTACGCGATACCGCCCGGCATTATATCGCGGTGCATGCGGGTCGGGTTGCCTTCCCGTTTTATCGCACTCACCGGCAAGGTTCAGCGCTGATGGAAGCGGTGGGCTGGGGATGGAAATATCTGACCCGCGGAGTTCGCGAGCGACAGACGCGTCAAGTTCTGAGCCGCCTTCGCGGGAAGTCCTTCTTCCTGGTCCCGCTCCAGCTTTCCGGCGACTATCAGATCCGCAGCCATTCGCCGTTTCCAGACATGCGCGCTGCTGCAGCCTATGTGATGGAAAGCTTCGCGCGCCATGCGCCCGAAGATGCTCACCTGCTGATCAAGGCGCACCCATTCGACACAACGCTCACAAATTGGCGACTCTTCCTCAGTCGCCGTTCGCGCCGTCTTGGTATCGAAGGCCGCGTGCATTTCATCGACGGGGGGCAACTTGATCAGCTCGCCGCGGAGACCGCCGGTATGGTTTGCGTCAACAGCACCTCGGCAACACTGGCTCTTGCTGCCGGGCGACCCGTTTGCACGCTGGGCGAAGCCATCTACAACGTCCCCGGTTTGACGTTCGATCGGCACCTCGATGAGTTCTGGACGGATCCCGTTCCGCCGGAACCGGGGCTCTACGGCGCATTCCGTCGCGTGCTCGTGGACCGCTGCCTTGTTCGCGGCGGGATAGCGAGCGAATCCGCGGTTAATACCTTGATCCAGTCGATGCTGGAGCGGCTCGGCTGCTAGATCAGCCTCCTCAGCCAGGCTTCGACTGAGCTGAAATGGTCCGTCCAGCTGGGCACGACAAATCCATTCATACGCTGGATCTGAGTGCCCCGTGCGGCGCTATCGGGCCGCGCAAAATCGAGGATCGCTGATTTCCAGGCCGCTTCGTCGTGCGGATCAAGGTAGGTTGGAATGTCACCGCAAAGCTCCCGGAATACGGGCAAGTCGCTCGCGATTGCGGGCGCCCCGGCTGCAAGGGCCTCCGCCAGCGGAAGGCCATAGCCCTCGGCAAAGCTCGGGAAGAGCAGGGCGCGGGCGGATCGCAGATGCCCCGCGGCCTCCTCGTCGGAGCATCGGCCAAGCTCAACGACTAGTCCGCGCAATTTCTCGTCGTGGTCAAGGCGCTGGAACGTCTCGTCCGCTTCCCAGCCGCGCTGACCGATAATGAGCAGCCGGGGCGCCTTATCGCCGAGGTTAGTGGCGAATTCAGACCAGATATTCAGAAGCAGCAGGTGGTTCTTTCGTGCTTCAATTGTGCCGAGGCTCACGAACATCGGATCGACCGCAGCATCGCCACGCGTTTTGGCCTGCGGCGTGTCTATTCCGAGCCTTGCAGCGATAAACGGCGGCATCTCCAGCCTCTCGGCCTCAGCAAAACGTGCGAGTTCATCGAGCGTCGCTTGGCTGTTTCCGATGATCCCTGAACCGGTCTCAAGCGCGGTCCGCATGCGTTGTCGGTGGCGAAGATCCTCCCCGGATCGGGCGAACTGCGGATGGGTGATCGGGATAAGATCATGAACGAGGTAGATTGGACGAACATCGGCATTCCGTGCCCATGTCTTGAACCCGGTAGCGTTTAGACCGGTATGACCGACGTTGAGGTAGAAGCGACCGCGTCCGTTGCCCTTCAGGTGCGCGACATTCTTGAGTAGGCCCGTGACAAAGGTCCGCCTGAACGAGCGTCCAGGTGATCGGAGCAGCGCGAACAATTCCTGCGAAGCCTTGGTATCGAGAATTCGTCGGAAACGCTGGTGCTGAACCACCGCCTGCGCCCGAGGTCCAAAATGCTCCAGGTAAGCGAGCGCCACGCGGTCGATGCCCGTCGGCAAGCGCCCCTTCCAGCGGCGCCAGATAAGGCGTGTTACGTCGAGGAGGAGTGGTGCGTCGTCAGCCAATGGATAAGTTTGTGATCAGGTAGGGTTTTCGCTCGGGAGAACCCATTCACAAGAACCGCGGTAACGGTCAACTTCGCCGGGGTCACGGGAGCGGAGTATCGTTCAGCCCTTACGCTCCCCGACGATGTCCGCGAGCTTAATTTCCTGAGATTTCGAGGCCGCCGTTCCTTTTGCGGCCTCAGTCCTTCGGCGTGCTTTCGAGATAGGATGCAAGTTCTTCACTTCCGCCGATCTCTTTGCCGTCGACAAAGATCAACGGGGTGGTTGCGACGTTGTGGTCCTTCTTGAACTGGTCGACCTGCTCACGGCTGGTGAGAAGGCAATCCTCAACGCTGAATCCCGCATCGTCGAGCATGCGCTTGGCCAGTAGGCCGTACGGGCATTCGTGCGTGGGGAGCTTCATTCGATAAAGGGTCGCGGTACGCTCGGGCATCAGTTGCTCTTTCTGAAATGGTCCATGGAAAATGCCGGCAAGCCTCAGAAAGTTGCTTCACTCGCGATGAACGGTTCTCCACGCTATGCAATCGTTCGATGAACCCCATTTACGAGCAAATGAAAACGAGCGTCTTCGAGCGCATGTCGCTTGCGGCCGCGCGCAGTGGCGCTGTGAACCTCGGTCAGGGATTTCCTGACTTTGGCTGGCCGGACGCGATCCTTGATGCTGCGTCCGAGGCACTCAAGAAGGGCTCGAACCAATACGCCCCATCTCGGGGTCTGCCGGCGCTGCGTTCCGCCATCGCGGCCCATTACAAACGCCATTTCGGGCAGGACCTAAACGGTGAACATGTCTGCGTAACCAGTGGAGCAACCGAGGCGCTTGGCGCCGCAATCCTCGCGACGATCGAGCCGGGCGACGAAGTGATCATCTTCACGCCAGCTTACGACAGCTACGCGCCGATGATCCGAAGGGGCGGGGGAGTGCCCGTCGAAGTTGCGCTCCGCCCGCCCACCTGGCGGATCGATGGCGATGAACTGAAAGCCGCGGTGACGGGCAAGACGCGCGCGGTCATCGTCAATAACCCGCACAATCCGACCGGCAAGCTCTTTAGCAATGAGGAGCTTGATGCAATCGCGGCGGTTGCCCGGGAGCACAACCTCACTGTGATCAGCGATGAGGTCTGGGAGCATGTCGTACTCGATGGACGGCGCTTCACGCCGATCGGCACGCTTCCCGACATGATGGAGAGAACCATCAAGGTCGGGTCTGCGGGGAAGATCTTCTCACTAACTGGATGGAAGGTCGGCTGGATGGTGGCTCCGCCGGAACTCAGCCAGCTCCTTGCCCGGGCGCACCAGTTCCTGACATTTTCGACCGTTCCCAATCTCCAGACGGCAGTGGCGTTCGGACTGGACGAGGGCGACTCCTGGCTGAAGCCGATGCGCGCGCGGTTTCAACGGTCGCGCGATCGACTGACGAATGGCCTCAGGAGCGCGGGATTCGGCGTCCTCGAGGCACAGGCGACCTATTTCCTGTGTGTCGACCTCAAGGCTTCCGGGATTGACGTTGGCGACGAAGAGTTCGCTGAAGCTGCCGTCAAGGATGCTGGGGTCGCGGTAATCCCCCTTTCGCCTTTTGCGGAAGTGAGTCCCCTCCGCCACCTCGTTCGGCTCTGTTTCGGGAAGAGGGACGAAACGATCGACGCCGGGATCGCGGCGATGGCCAAGGCGAAGGAGCTTTTTTCGTGACCCCTGCAGAAGAAGTGAGCCACATTCTCGAACTCGCCGGAATAGACCGTACAGCGGGCAAGCTCGTGAGCTATTCGCCGATCGACGGCAAGCCGATCGGTCATGTGACGGTCGGGGACCCCGATCTCGCGGCTCGCCGCGCGGCCGATGCGTTCCTCTTCTGGCGCCGGGTGCCCGCGCCCCGGCGCGGCGAATTCGTGCGCTTGCTTGGCGAGCGCCTCCGGGAAGCGAAACCGCATCTTGCGAAGCTGATCACGATCGAATGCGGAAAAATCTATCAGGAAGCGCTCGGCGAAGTGCAGGAGATGATCGATATCTGTGATTTCGCCGTCGGCCTGTCGCGACAACTTTATGGGCTTACCATCGCCAGCGAGCGGCCGAGCCACCGCATGATGGAGCAATGGCATCCGCTCGGGCCGGTGCTGGTAATCAGCGCGTTCAATTTCCCGGTCGCAGTCTGGGCCTGGAATGCCGCGCTTGCGCTCGTCTGCGGCAATCCGGTGATCTGGAAGCCGAGCGAGAAGACGCCCCTTTGTGCCGAACTGGTCATGATGCTCGTCCGGCGCTCGGCCGATCGCTTCGGTCTTACGCCCGACGGTCTGGTTCAGGTCGTCCAGGGTGACCGCGCTATCGGCGAGGCCCTGGTCGACGATCCCCGTATCGCGCTTGTGTCAGCGACCGGCTCGACGGCGATGGGCCGGGCCGTGGGCCCGCGTGTCGCTCAGCGATTCGGACGCCTGCTCCTCGAACTGGGCCGAAATAACGCAACGATCGTCGCGCCAAGCGCGGATCTCGAACTTGCGAGCCGCGCCATCCTATTCTCAGCTGCCGGGACTGCCGGCCAGCGATGCACTACGCTGAGGCGCCTCATCGTTCACGAAGACATCGCGGACGCTCTTGTGAAGCAAGTGCGCTCGCTGTTTGGACGGGTTAAGGTCGGTGATCCCCGCGGGGCAGAAACGCTCATCGGGCCGCTCATCGACGAAGCCGCATTTGATGCGATGAAGCGTATCGTCGGCGACGGGGTCGAGCGCGTCGATGCTGCTGAGGGCGGCTATTACATCCGGCCGGCACTCATCGAGGTGCCGGCGCAGGAAGGCACCGTCCTTCAAGAGACCTTTGCGCCCATACTTTACGTGCTGCGCTACCGCACCATCGAGGACGCGATCGCGCTCAACAACGCTGTTTCCCACGGCCTCTCGTCGTCGATCTTCACCAACGACCTCATTGAGGCCGAGCTGTTCATGTCGGCCACTGGCTCCGACTGCGGAATAGCAAACGTCAACATCGGACCGTCGGGCGCTGAGATCGGTGGTGCGTTCGGCGGCGAGAAAGAAACGGGGGGAGGGCGCGAAAGTGGTTCGGACAGCTGGCGTGCGTACATGCGGCGTCAGACGAACACGATCAACTATGGTACCGAGTTACCGCTCGCGCAGGGAATCAAGTTTGACGTTGCCCCTTGAGCCGTCAAAGGCTCCCGCGATTCGTCACCAGCACGGAAGACTGTCTTGCCTCAAAACGTAGCCCTCGAAAACGGGATCGTCTTCGCTAATGATCGCCCGTTTGTTCTCATTGGAGGGATGAACGTCATCGAGGACGAAGCGACCGTCATGACGGTCGCGGAAGCCTTCGTCAAAACGACCCGGGAACTGGGCATTCCCTATGTATTCAAGGCCTCGTTCGACAAGGCGAACCGATCTTCGATCCACTCGTTCCGTGGCCCCGGCATGGACAAGGGCATCGAGGTGCTTGCCGCCGTCAAGCAGCGCTTCGGCGTGCCTATTCTCACGGACGTTCACGAGCCGTTTCAGGCAGGACCGGTCGCGGAGGTGGCCGATATCCTTCAGCTGCCGGCCTTTCTGGCGCGCCAGACGGATCTCGTCGTCGCGCTCGCCAGGACCGGCCGCGCAATCAACGTCAAGAAGCCGCAGTTTCTTGCGCCCGCTGAAATGCAGCACGTCATCAACAAGTGCGCGGAAGCCGGAAACGACCGGATCATCCTTTGTGAGCGTGGATCAAGCTTTGGCTACAACAACCTCGTTGTCGACATGCTGGGTCTCGATCTTATGCGGTCATTGGCCCCGGTGGTGTTCGACGCGACGCACGCGCTTCAGATGCCGGGTGGGCGAGGAGATAGCGCGGGCGGAAGGAGAGCGCAGGCTGCAGCTCTTTCCCGGTCGGGCCTCGCCGTCGGGATCGCGGGCCTGTTCCTTGAAGCGCATCCAGAGCCCGATAAGGCGCTCTGCGATGGCCCTTCGGCACTGCCGCTTAGCACTCTTCAGCCCTATCTGCAGCAAATGAAGGCCGTGGATGAACTGGTGAAAGGGTTCGCGCCGATCACAACGGCATGACCCTTCCTAGTTGTTCAGCTCGCTTGATGTTTCCGCTTCGGACTCGGCATCGTTCCACAGGGCGAGCTTCTCTTCAGCGACCATCGCCGGCCAGGCACGCCGGAACTTGCGCACCCAGCTTTTCAGAACCTTCGGATCGAGCGCCGGCGAGACGAGATAGCCCTGAACGCAATCGCAACCGAGCTCGCGAATGGTCCTTAGCTGAGCAATCGTCTCGACGCCCTCAGCGGTCGTGCTGAGCCCGAGTGCATGGGCGAGGTCGGTCACGGCCTGGACGATCAGCCGCGAATCGCGCGAGCTCGGAACATCCGCAACGAAGGCCTGGTCGATCTTCACTTCGGTAAAGGGCAGTTGCCTCAGCTGCATCAGAGAGGAATATCCGGTCCCGAAATCATCGATGGCAAGGCCAATTCCCTTGATCCGAAAGCGCGTGAGCGCATCCATGAGCTTGACCAGCGGCTGCGTCGAACCTTCGGTCAATTCGAGCACCAGCCGATCGGTCGGCACGTCAAGCGCCCGGCACATGCGTTCCACGAGATCCGGAAAATCAAGATGCTGGAGGCTTAGCGCGGAGATGTTGAAGGCAATGCAGGTGTCGAGCCCGTCATTGCGCCACTCGATCCATTGCCTAAGGATCCGCGTTAACCCCCATTGGGTAAGTTCGTCGATGAGGCCATGCTGTTCGGCAAGAGGCACAAAACGCGATGGCTTGATCGTGCCGAGTTCCGGGTCCTCCCAGCGGACCAGCGCTTCGACCTGCTTTAAGGAGCCGTCACGCAGCGACACCTTGGGTTGGTAGGCCATGTGAAGTTGCTGATGTTCGAGCGCTCGCTCGAGGCCGTCGATCAGGCGGAGCTCTGCCGCCGCGCTCACTGGACCAACGTTGGCTTTAATTTGCCGAGCAAGTCCTCAAGAACATCGAGGCGCACCGGCTTCTCGACCGGCCCGACCATGTTGAGACCGAGCGCTTCACCCAACCGGAATGCGGATTCCAGTACGCGCCGATCAAAGCCGCTCACGATCAGGACCGGTCCCCGATAGGCTTCGTCGGCAAGAAAGCGCGTCAACTCGACGCCGTCAACGGGCATGCCAAGATCGAGCGCAACCATTTCGGGCTGGTGTTTCAGGAAGGCTTCGCGGAACCGGTCGTCCCGATCCGTGACGATCGGTTCGAACCCGCACGCCGTCGCCGCGCTAGCGAGATAGTCGGCCAAGGCCGGCTCGTCGTCGATTAGCAGCAGGCGCGGCTGCACATGAACTCCTGTCTCCCCAATTCCGGCGTAGGCGGCAACAACGCTCCAGATCAAGTTTTCTCAACGCCTTTTTAACCGCACCCCGAATAAAGTCGCAAATTGGCACGATTTCGGCGTGTCGGGAGGCGGATTTACGCATGTTCTCGGATCTCATCCGGAGACGGTTTTCAGGTCAGGCATTCAGCAACAGCGAGGCTGCGTTCGAGTCGACGACGGTTTCGCTGTCGACGTCCGTGCCGCGTCCAGCCGAGCGCCGCGGCGACGAGCGTATCTCTCCGGTGCTTCGGGTCGGGAAGCTGTGCCGAGCCGATGACACCGAGCAGCTCATCAAGATCAAGAATCTTTCCGCAGGCGGCGTTATGGGGATCGTCACTCGCGCACCCGCCGTTGGCGAGCAGGTTCATGTCGAGCTGTCGTCGCAGCGGATCCCCGCGAGTGTGGTTTGGACACGCGATGACATGGCCGGCTTCAAGTTCGACCAGAACATCGATCTTGGCGAGCTTCTCGCTGGCCGGAAGCCGCGTCATGGCTTCCGTCCGCGACCGCCTCGCTTGCAGATCCCGTGCAAGGCGTCCGTAAAGGTGGGCAAGACCTATTACACGGTAGACGTGCACGACATCTCGCTCGGCGGCATCAAGGTCGAGCCGATTGCCGAATATTGCGTTGGCAAGAAGGTGCTGGTGGTGGTGGAGAGCCTGCGTCCGATCAAGGGCGAAGTGCGCTGGTACAGCGATCGCCGAGCCGGCATTGTCTTCGACGAAGCGCTCGATTTCAACGAACTCTCCGAGTGGGTTGGTAAGCGGCTCGAGCTTGCAAGCCTGAAGGCGTCTTACAAAGGCAGTTGAGCAGGCCTATCTCCGCTCCAAAGAAGGAGCGGAAAGACGATGGCCGAAGAAGTCGCAGTCCTTGCTGGTGGATGCTTCTGGTGCACCGAAGCGGTGTTCCTGGACGTGGTTGGCGTGAAGTCGGTCGAAAGTGGCTACACGGGCGGCACTCTTGCAAATCCCACCTACAAGCTGGTGTGTGGCGGCGACACTGGCCACGCTGAGGCAATCCGCATCACTTTTGACCCGGAACAGTTGAATTACGGGCAGCTGCTCGACATTTTCTTTGGGACCCACGACCCAACGCAGCTCAATCGCCAGGGCAATGACGTCGGCACGCAATATCGGTCGGCCATATTTCCGCAGAATGACGAACAAGAGCGCGAGGCGCGAAGCGCGCTGGAGCGGGCGAACGCTGAGCTTGGCGAACGCGTTGTCACGACGATCGAGCCCAAAAGCGAGTGGTTTCCGGCGGAAGATTACCACCAGGATTATTGGGCCGGTGAGGGACAGCGAAACCCTTATTGTATCGCGACGATCCCGCCCAAGCTTCAGAAACTGCGCAAGAGTTTCCAGGAACGCGCGAAAAGCGCTTCGGCCACAGCTTAAATCCCCGCACTCGCGGTACTACTGACCTGACGGCCTTAGGCTGGGAAGGCTGCCTCGCTACCGGATGGTCGAGCGAGCGAGTGGAATACTTATCGGGAGCGCAACCGCGTTTTCGTTTGCGCAAACGCTTTTTGCGCTCTCCTAGCGCGGATGTGCAGCGCGCCGGAGGCGGTCATTGATCGCGGTACCAATTCCCGCGAGAGGGATGGGTGCAACCGCGATCCGGAGGGAAGGTGACGCGTCCGCCGCGTGAAGAAGATCGAACAGCCGAGCGGCCGATTCCACGAGGTTTCCGGAGGGGCTGAGGCTTTCTTCGCCCCCAATAGAGCCAAATCCGATGAGAAATTCGTCCGCATCGGCATCCACGGCATTCAGCCGCAGCGGCTTCGATGGAGCATAGTGGCTTGCAAGCTGTCCGGGAGATTCGATCCGCTCGCTTTCCGCAGGCTTGGCCGCAACGTCGACTGGACCAGGCCGCAACAGCCGAAGCGGGCCGCCAGACGCGGCAATGATGGTGGATTCGATTCCACGCTCGGTAGGCCCGGCATCGATGATCAAGGGTATGCGGCCGCCAAGACTCTTCAGCACGTGATCGGCGCGGGTCGGGCTAATCGAGCCGCTCCGGTTGGCCGATGGTGCGGCGAGCGGGCGTGCTGTCGCGAACAGGAGCGCCTGCATTGCTGGATGGGCGGGAACACGAAGAGCGATCGTCGGGAGGCCTGCGGTCACAATGGAGGCGATCGGCGAAGCGTCCTGGAGCGGCACTACGAGTGTCAGCGGACCCGGCCAGTGCGTGGCTGCGAGGGCTTTCGCGGTCTCATCAAACCGGCCGAAGGTTTCGGCCGCTGCGCGATCGGGAACATGCACGATTAGGGGGTTGAAGCTCGGTCTTCCCTTGGCTTCGTAAATCCGCGCGACGGCCTCGGCATTGGTCGCATCGGCCGCGAGGCCGTAGACGGTTTCGGTTGCGATCGCGACCGGCTCCCCCGCGAGAATAAGCTTCGCGGCTCTTGCAATGTTTTCCGGATCGAAGGGAAGGACTTGGGTATTCATGGATGGGGGCTTTAGCACCCATCAACACGCTCGGGCGCCAACTTTCAAATCCCCGCTTCGTGGATCGCGTAAAACTGGCTTGCGATGTGACTAGGCTCGTTCACCCTCGAGTAGTTCCGTCGCACTGATTCCGAGGGTTCGCATGCGCGCGCGAATCTCGGGCCATTCTTCCTTGAGGAAGCGGCTGCGTTCGGACTCGCTAAGACGAGCTCGGGCACCGGGTGCTACGAACATGCCGACTCCCCGCTTGACGATTATCAGTCCCTCATCCTGGAAGCCCTGGTACGCCTTGGCGACGGTCAGCGGGTTTGCCTGCTCCTCTGCGGCAAGCGCACGGACTGACGGCAGCGGGTCACCGTCCGAATATTTGCCGGCAAGGATCGCCTCGGCGATCGTCTCGCGGAGGCGAACGTAGACCGGTTTGTCGTGATGAGTGCGAAGCGTCATGCTGTAGTAATACAGCGGCGCGCGAGGAATTTCAATATCTTACTCGCGGGTCAAAGCCGGAGGGCGCCAAGGTGTCCAGACGTCCGCAAGCTGCGGCCGGTCGCGCTCCTCGAGGTTGCGTGACGGGTGGCCGATGAAGACAAATGCGGCGATTCGCTCTCCGGGCCCGCAAAATGCCTCGCGAACCCGTTCGGAGTACGTCCGCCAGCCGGTAACCCAGCCGGCGACGTAACCCAGAGCGTGGGCACCGAGCAGCAAATTCATGACCGCTGCGCCGCAGGACAATTCCTGCTCCCATACGGGGATCTTGTGGTTCGCAACGGGTGCGAAGACGACGACGACCAGTTGCCCGGCGTAGTTCGCGAACTCGTCCTCCTTCTCATGATGCGCGAATGTTGCGCCCGGGTCGTGCTCGACGAGTGCCTGCCTGAGGAGGGCGCCGAACGCGTCGCGCTGGTCGTCGGCGACGGTGACGAAGCGCCACGGATGGAGTTTGCCGTGATCGGGCACGCGCGCCGCGATCGTCAGGATGCGTGCCATCTCCTCGGCACTGGGGCCTGGGCCGACCAGCTCGCGCGGTTTTGCCGAGCGTCGGGTTTCGAGCAGCGCGAGCGTCGAGGAGTGATCGTTCAGCATGGTGGTGCTGGCAATAGGGACGACAAGGGCACCCAACAATGTGCTTCACAAGAGGAAATTGCTTGTTACGAGTCGAGACCAAACGCGCAGGCTGGCGCGAGGGGAGAGATAATGGTCGATACGCCCGGCGCGGAAGCGCCGTCTTCACCGGACATCACGCACGTCCAACCCGCGAGCGGGAAAACCTGGCTCGGTCATCCGCGCCAGCTCGCGCGGCTTTTCTCGATCGAGATGTGGGAACGCTTCGGCTTCTACGGGATGCGTGCGCTGTTGGTCCTCTATCTGACCAAGCATTTTCTCCTCAATGACCACCAGGCAAACGGCATCGTCGGCGGCTATCTCAGTCTCGTCTATCTGACGCCGGTAATCGGCGGCTGGCTTGCCGATTATTATCTTGGCTCCAAGCGCTCGGTGAAGTGGGGCGCGCTGGTGATGGCAGTCGGCTATCTGCTGCTCTGCTTCGGCGGCAGTCAGGCGAACCCCTATGCCGTGATCAACGGCCAGAAATATGAGGTCCAGGTCGAGCGCGGCAGTTCCGTTCTCGACACCAAGGACGCGAAGCAGTGGGTCGTCGCAAACGGCGAGCGCCTCACCATCCACGGACTTCAGGACGGTTCGGTCCAGCTCATCGCCGACAGTGGCAAGGTTGCCCAGACGGTGAGCAAGAACGCCTTTCAACCGGGCGCCGAGCGTTCACCCTATTACCTTGCATTGATGTTGATCGCGCTGAGCCTGATCGTGATCGGCAATGGCTTCTTCAAGCCGAATATCTCGACAATCGTCGGGGCTCTTTACGACCAGGGCGATCGCCGACGCGACGCCGGCTTCACAATCTTTTACTGGGGAATCAACATTGGTTCGATCGGCGGCCAAGTGCTTTGCCCGATCTTCGTTACCTGGTTCGGCTGGTGGGCTGGCTTCCTTGTCGTCGTGGTCGGCATGCTGATCGGATTTTGCCTGGTCCAGTTCGATGGCGGTCGGCTCGCGGGCTATGGCGAGCCTCCAGCGCGAACCGGCCCCGATCGCGCGCTCATCATCTATGTTCTCTCGATCGTGTCTGTTCCCCTGTTCTGGCTCATTTTCCGGAACGTAATGGACACGCCAGAGGCGGCAGCCGGTTCCGGTCTCTGGGGCTACATCCTTGCGACCCCGTTCCTCGGCAAGGTGTTGTTCGTGACTTTTCTTTCTGCGGTCGTCGGCATTCCGATCTGGTCCTTCAAGGTTGGCAACAAGGTCGAGTTCCAGATGATGCTCGCGGCCGTCATCCTGGTTGTGTTCAACGTGACCTTCTGGACGCTCTTCGAACAGGCAGCGTCGTCGCTCACGCTGTTTGCGGACCGGAACACGACCCTCGAACTGTTCGGTATTTCTGTATCGGCGCCGCAGACGCAGAACTTCAACCCGCTTACGATTGTCATCTTCGCGCCTATCCTGAGCTGGCTTTGGATCAAGCTCGCCAAGAAGGGATGGGAACCCTCGATCCAGGTGAAATTCGGCATTGCCTTGCTGCTCGTCGGTCTTGGCTTCGTGGTTCTGTCCTGGAGCAGCGCGACAGCGAACGGAGACTTCCGCGTTGCGCTCTGGTGGCTTGCGCTCACCTACTTCCTCCATTCGATCGCCGAGCTGTGTATCTCGCCGGTGGGGCTTAGCATGATCACCAAGCTCTCGATCGCGCGGGTGGTCGGAATGATGATGGGCGTGTGGTTCTTGTCGATTTCGATCGGCGAGTATCTTGCGGGTGCTGCCGCACAGGCCGCGTCGGTTCAGACCGTTGGCGGGGAGGTTACCAACCCGCAGCTCGCCCTTCAAACCTACAGCCACACCTTCATGGTCGGCGGTGAAACGACGATGATCGCCGGGGTCATCCTGCTGGCGATTTCGCCCTGGCTTCGAAAGATCATGCACGGCGTCAAGTAGCGGCGCGGAGCCAGCGGCGCTAAGGGGCGTGCATGACACGCAAATTCTTCGGCACCGACGGGATCCGCGGAACCACGAACCTTGAACCGATGACGGCCGAGACCGCCTTGCGCGTCGGTCAGGCCGCGGGCACGCATTTCCTTCGAGGCGAACATCGCCACCGGGTGGTGATCGGCAAGGACACGCGCCTTTCTGGCTATATGATGGAATCGGCGATGGTTGCCGGTTTCACCAGCGTCGGCATGGACGTCGTACTTCTTGGCCCGATGCCGACCCCGGCGGTCGCGATGCTGACGAGGTCCATGCGCGCGGACATCGGCGTCATGATCTCCGCGTCGCACAATCCCTTCGCCGATAACGGGATCAAGCTCTTTGGTCCGGACGGGTACAAGCTCAGCGACGATGACGAGAAGGCGATCGAACAGCGCCTCGAGCAGCCGACGAAGCTAGCAAGTTCCGAGCTCATCGGTCGCGCGCGCCGCATCGATGACGCGCGCGGGCGCTACATCCACTTTGCCAAGTCGACATTTCCGGAACATCTGCGGCTCGACGGTCTCAAGGTCGTGATCGATTGCGCCAATGGCGCCGCTTACCACGTGGCTCCCGAGGCATTTTGGGAGCTTGGTGCCGAAGTCGTCGCGATTGGCGTTACCCCCAATGGTCTCAACATCAACGAGGAATGCGGATCGACCAAGCCGCAACTCCTGCAGGAGACCGTCGTCGCGAGTGGAGCGGACATCGGCATCGCCCTCGATGGCGACGCCGACCGGCTGATTGTCGTTGACGAACAGGGGCACATCATCGACGGTGATCAGCTGATGGCGCTCATCGCGCTTGGCCTTCAGGCACGCGGCGAGCTCAAGGGCGATGCGGTCGTCGCAACCGTGATGTCGAACCTCGGGCTGGAACGGAAGCTTGGCGAGGCAGGTCTCAAGCTCATGCGCACCAAGGTCGGTGACCGCTACGTGCTTGAGGAAATGCGTCGGAGCGGTTGCAACGTCGGTGGCGAGCAGTCGGGGCACATCATCCTGTCGGATCATGCGACCACGGGTGATGGACTGGTCGCCGGTCTCCAGGTCCTTGCCGCACTCGTCGAGGCGGAGACGCCCGCGAGCGAGCTGCTGCGCCAGTTCGAGCCGCTGCCCCAGCTCCTAAAGAATGTGCGCTTCAACGGAGACGCCGAGCCTCTCCAGGCTGACAGCGTTCAGAAGCGGATCGCTGCGGCGGAAGCCGAGCTCGAGGGGCGGGGACGGCTCGTCATCCGCAAATCCGGCACCGAACCTCTCATTCGCGTCATGGCGGAGGGAGACGATCCGAGGCTCGTCGAACGGCTCGTCGATGATATCTGCGAGGCTGTACGCACCGCAGCGTGAACCATTTGTTCGTAATTGTCGCTCAAATGACGGTACCGTGCACATGGACAACTTCGCGCCCGAGAGCGGGTCGAAGACGCGGGGTATGACGTCGACGGCCCGAATCCTCATCATCGCCGGCTCGGATTCGGGCGGGGGCGCAGGGATTCAGGCCGATATCAAGACCATAGCCATGCTTGGCGGTCACCCAATGACCGCAATAACTGCCGTAACCGCGCAAAATACTCTCGGCGTCGTCGCAATCCACCCCGTGCCAGCGGAAATGATCCTTGCTCAGATCGATGCCGTGGTCAGTGACATCGGAGTGGATGCCGTAAAAATCGGGATGATCGGCGGCGCTTTCGCGGCGGATCAAGTGGCGCGCCGTCTAAAACGGCTGAAGGCCGAACAACCGGGGCTTCCAATCGTCTTTGATCCCGTGATGGTTGCGACGAGCGGCGCTCCGCTCGCCGACGAGACAACGATCGCCGCATTTGGCCGATTGATGGAAATCGCGACGATCACGACCCCCAATCTCCCCGAACTCAAGCAACTGACATCGGAGGAGGATCCCGTTTCCGCCGCGCTTCATCTCGTCGGCGAGCACGGCTGTGCCGTGCTGATCAAGGGCGGACACGAGGAAGGCGAGGCTCTCGCGGATGCGTTGATCGAGACCGACAATATGACGAGCTGGCAGGGCCAGCGGATCGACACAACGAGTACGCACGGAACGGGGTGCACTCTCGCCAGCGCAATAACATTCTTCCTCGCCGAGGGCTCGAGCCTTGCCGACGCGGTCGCCCGAGCCCGGGAGTTCGTGCGCGTTGCGTTGCGTGACGCACCGGATCTGGGCGAAGGAGCGGGGCCAATGGGGCATGCGAGCGTCCGACTCGATGTCGGCCGGGGCCCGCGCCTCAACCAGGTGACGATTACGGGGACCAACTATGAGAGGTCGGTCGAATTCTACCGGCGCCTCGGACTGAAGCAGATCGTGGACAGCCCCGATACGGGCTACGCGCGATTTGAAACTGCCGGCGGGGTCACCTTCTCGGTCCAGATCGACCCCGACGAAAAGATCTTGGCAACGACTGCCGTCTATTTCGAGTGCGACGATCTCGACGACCACGTGGAAGCGCTCGCGCGAAGCGGGATCGCCTTTGAACACGGGCCGCGCAATCAGCCCTGGATGTGGCGCGAGGCCCGACTGCGGGATCCCGATGGGAATATTATCTTCTTCTACAAGGCAGGCGAAAACCGGCGCTTCCCACCATGGCGCATGGGTCAGCCCTAAGGATCGTCCGAGCCGACCGTTCCGGCATCGGTTCCGGCTTGGGCGGCGTGATGCACAAATTTTTCTCCATCGCATGACTGGCGACTCAGCCAGACCTTCCATAGGCTTGGCGGGAAATGCCGCGGCGCTGTTCCTTCAAGCTCGAACTCGAATTCCCCCAGCCCCTTGCCGGGGTCGACGAAGCCGGCTGCGCGCCGCTCGCCGGGCCGGTGGTTGCTGCTGCCTGCATTCTCAACCGGGACAAGTTTCCGCGCGGAATCGACGACAGCAAAAACCTTCCGATCGAAAAGCGGGAATCGCTCTATGCAAAGCTGGTCAAATGCTCGGCCTTCGGGGTCGGCATCGCGAGCGTCGCGGAGATCGACGAGATCAATATATACTGGGCTCGAATGCTTGCGATGACCCGCGCGGTCGAGGCGCTCGGGTTCGAGCCCGCCTGGGTGCTGGTTGACGGGAATGCCTGTCCCAAGTGGCAGAGACCGTCGAAGGCCATTGTCGAAGGGGACGCGAAGTGTCGTTCGATCGCCGCGGCATCGATCATTGCCAAGGTCACCCGGGACAGGATCATGGCCGATTACGCTTGCGATTATCCAGGCTACGGCTGGGAAACCAACCGGGGCTACGGCACGCCCAACCATTGGCGGGCGCTGCACGCATTGGGCCCGACACCGCTTCATCGTCGAAGTTTCCCCAAGGTTCGCGCGGCGATCGAAAAACGCGTGCCCGTCGATGTCGCCTTGGAAATCACCGGCACCGAGTCTTTCGAGTCACACCCACTAGAAGTTGAGTCGATTGCGACTCGGTCGACTCAACATGTTGTGCCGACGGTGCGTTCGGCGGCCGGAAGCGGCCAGTCATCGGCTCTTCGTTAACGCTTGTGTCCTTGACCCGCATCACGGCCTGACTCAGGTTTGCCGCCTTGGGTAAGGGGGCAGAGGGTCCATGAATCTCATCGCCCGCATTGCGGAGCAGCCGGCATCGTTTCGTCGTCCGAAGACGGTGGGGCGCGAGCTCTCGTTCGATACGATCCTTCAAGGCGACTGCATCGCTGAAATGGCGCGCCTGCCCGACAAATGCGTCGACATGATCTTCGCTGACCCGCCCTATAATTTGCAGCTTGGCGGTGATCTCTTTCGTCCCGAGGGGAGCCGCGTCGACGCGGTGAATGATGAATGGGACAAGTTCGAGAGTCTCGCGGCCTATGACAACTTCACTCGGGAATGGCTCGAGCAGGCTCGGCGGATCCTCAAGGATGACGGCACGATCTGGGTAATCGGAAGCTATCACAACATTTTCCGCGTCGGAGCACTTCTCCAGGACGCCGACTTCTGGATTCTCAACGATATCGTCTGGCGCAAGGCGAACCCGATGCCCAATTTCCGGGGTACGCGCTTCACCAACGCACACGAGACGCTCATCTGGTGCGCCAAGGACGAGAAGGCGCGTTACACCTTCAATTATCGCGCGATGAAGGCGTTGAACGACGATCTTCAAATGCGGTCGGACTGGCTTTTGCCAATTTGCTCGGGTGGCGAGCGGGTCAAGACTGACGACGGTTCCAAGGCTCATCCGACCCAGAAGCCGGAGGGTTTGCTCTATCGAATCCTGCTTGCCTGCACCAAGCCCGGCGATGTGGTTCTCGACCCGTTCTTTGGCACGGGAACGACCGGCGCCGTCGCACGACGCCTCGGCCGCCGCTGGATCGGGATTGAACGTGAACCCAGTTACGTGAAAGTTGCACGCGAACGCATCGACTCGACCCTGCCGCTTGACGAAAGCGCGATGCAAACGGTGCCGGACAAGCGGGAACAGCCGCGTGTCGCGTTCGGCGTTCTCGTCGAGAGCGGACTCGTGCCGCCCGGATCGATACTCACGGACGCAAAGCGCCGCTGGACTGCAGCGGTACGTGCGGACGGATCAATCGCCTGTGAGAGCCACGCAGGATCGATCCACAAGGTAGGCGCGGCACTCCAGGACGCGCCGTCGTGCAATGGCTGGACATTCTGGCACGTCGCCGGGGAGAATTCCTTGGTGGTGCTGGACGCCTTGCGCCAACAGCATCTTGCCGCCCTGTAGCGCGGAACGATGCGCACCCTTATTCGTCCGACCGCCTTCGTCGATTCTCCGTTTGGCCATGATGGCAAGGTCGCGAGACTTGCTGGCGGACTTACCTGGTTCGCCGCGGTCGAGCTCATTGAAGTCGAAGGACAAAGCCGCGTTGCGACCGAACTCGTGAGCGTGGAAGGCGTCGTTGAGCGGTTCGACGATGCCATGAATGCGCAGTGGCAGGTGCTGACCGGTGCGCGCGCACCGCTCCAGCTTGGGCCGCGTACCGTTCGTCTCGACCAACCGCAGGTGATGGGCATTATCAATGCGACGCCCGACAGTTTTTCGGATGGTGGACAATTTGCCGACGCGGCCGCCGCCGCGGAGGGCGGCGCGCGCATGACGGGCCAGGGTGCCGCGATCATCGACGTCGGCGGCGAATCGACTCGCCCGGGTGCGCGCTCCATCTGGGAAGGCGATGAAATCGAGCGGATCGTGCCGGTCATTCGCCAGCTCGCGGGCGGCGGCGCGGCAGTGTCGGCCGACACGCGCAAGTCTGACGTCATGACGGCAGCCGTCGAGGCCGGGGCACGGATGATCAATGACGTATCGGCCCTCACCTATGATGCTCGATCTCTCGAGGTGGCGGCGGGCCTCAACGTGCCGGTCGTGCTGATGCACCACCGTGGGGCCCCTGAAGTTATGCAGGATGATCCTCGCTACGACGACGTGTTGGTCGAGGTCTATCTGTGGCTCGAGGAGAGGATCGGTGCGGCACTCGAAGCCGGGATTCGACGGGAACAGATCCTGATCGATCCGGGCTTCGGGTTTGGGAAGAGTGTCGCGCACAATCTTGCGTTGATGAATGGATTGGCTCTCTTCCACTCGCTTGGATGTCCGTTGGTGCTGGGAGCGAGCCGCAAGCGCACGATCGGAGCGCTTTCAAGCGAAGCCGCGGTCGACAAGAGGATTGGTGGCAGCATCGCATTTGCGCTCAAAGCCGTCGAGCAGGGCGCTCAAATCGTTCGCGTGCATGATGTTTTCGAAACGGTGCAAGCGCTTCGTGTCTGGCGAGGAATCCGCGACCAGGCGCTTACTCCGCGCTTCGGCTAAAGGGTGTAGCCGCCGTCGGTAACGAACAGGCTCCCGGTCACGGTCCGGGAGGCATCTGACAAGAGAAATGCGATCTGCTCGGCAATCTCGTCGGGCTTTGCGAAACGTTTGAGCGGCGTTGCAATCGCCGCCATCTCCAAGAAGGCAGACTCCCGCCCGATTTCGTTGGCGCGCGCCGTAAAGCTCGGCAGTTCATCCCAGATCGGTGTCTCGACGCCCGCTGGAGCAATCACGTTGACCCGGATGTCACGAGGAGCCGCTTCCTTCGCGGCCACCCGTGCAAGCTGGATGACAGCCGCCTTCGATGAGCCATAAGCGCCAGTGCCGGCTTCCGCCTTGATCCCGGCAGCGGAGGCAACGACCACGATCGAGCCGCCCTTGCGAATCGTGCGAAGTGCTGCGCGGAGCGTCAGGAAAGCGCCGTCGAGGTTGACGCTGAGCACGCGTCGCCACTCGGTGAGCGTCAGTCGATCGATCGGAGCGGCCGACGCAATGCCGGCATTTACCACGGCATGGTCGATCGCGCCGGAGAAGCGGTCCGATTGCCAAGTCGCCTCGTCGCAGACATCGCCCACGTGGCAATGCGCCGGGCATTCGAGGGAAAGGTCGGCAAGGCCGGCGGCATTCAGGTCGACGAGGAGCAACTCTCGGGCGCCCTCGCGGGCAAGGAGCGTCGCGGTTGCACGGCCAATGCCGGATGCGGCGCCGGTGATGAGTGCCGTCTTGTCAGAAAATCGCATGGGAACGGGAGTAGCCTGCGCCGGCCTCGAGCTCCAGATCAGGCGGCGGTATCGATCCCCAGCTCGCCAAGCTTGCGATAGAGGGTCGAACGACCGATCCCGAGCCGCCGGGCGACTTCGGTCATTCTGCCGCGATAGTGGCCGATTGCGAGGCGGATGATGTCCGCCTCAATTTCCTCAAGTGGCCTCAAATGTCCGTCGGAACTGTAGAGGGTCACACTTGGTGCACCGGCAAGAACCTGCTCGCTTCGCGCCTCGCTCAAGGTCGGAGCGAAGTCCGTGCGGCGGCCATTGTATCGGGATTGAATCGCAATGTGAGGAAAATGCTCGGCAGTGAGCGAGCTTTCGTCGCACTGGAGCGCAGCGCGAAAAAGCACGCCCGCCAACTGCCGGACGTTGCCGGGCCAGCCATAGCGCATCAGCACGGCCAGCGCGTCGTTGCCGATAGAGAGAGGTTTAAGGCTCGTCTGCTCGGCAAAGCGCTGCAAGAGGTGGCGGGCGAGGGCTGGAATATCGCCGCTCCGATCGCGGAGCGAGGGAAGATTGACGGTCGTCGCACCGAGTCGCTCGGCGAGCCCCCTGTGGAACTCTTCCGGCAAGGGGCGACTGGTCGTCGCGATGATTCGAACATCGACGGAATAGCTGCCGTTAAGACCGACGGGCCGGACTTCACCGGTCGCGAGCACGCGATCGAGAATTTCCTGTGTCTCCTCCGGGAGAACAGACACTTCATCAAGGATGAGCGTTCCGGCATCGGCCTTGACGATTTTACCCGCCTTGGCGGTGAACGCGCCCGGGAACGCGCCTTTTTCATGCCCGAACAATTCGCTGTCGACGATATTTGCGGCGACCGCCTTGCAATCGAGCGTCAGCAGCGGACCTTTGGCCCGGAGGCTCGCGCCATGAATGGCCCGTGCGATGGTTTCCTTGCCCGTTCCTGGCTCGCCGACGATCAGGACCGGGAGCCGAGTCCGCGCCGATTTGGCCGCGATGGCAAGCGCTGCCCGAAATTCGGGCGCAGCACCGATCAGTTGTTCAAGGGCAAGCGGCGGAGCAAGCTTTTCGGATACGGGCGCAAGTTCGCCCGCGGCGCGACGGCGGTCGGCGTTCGCGGCGAGGGCGTCCATCAGCCGTTCGGGCGCAACGGGCCGTACGAGGAAGTCCGAAGCGCCCGCACGCATTGCTTCAACCGCCTCCGAGACGGTATCGCTGTGCGAAAGAACGATCACCGGGAGATTGGCCCGCTGTTCGCGCAGGGCGTGGATGAGCTGGTTGCCCTTGTCAGCGTCCCAGGTGCCAAGGAGCACTGCTTGCACTTCCCGACCGTGCGGTCCCTGAAGCAGCGCAATCGCCGTTTCTTCGTCGGCGGCGCCGACGACGCTCCACCCGGCGCGCCCGGCGATCGCCGATATCAGTCGGCGTTCCTCCGGATTGGCATCCAGCAGCAATAGCGAACGTGTTGGTTCTTCACGCATTCTTGGCCAGTCCTCTGAGGGCCAACCTAGGCGAGCAGGAGTAAAGGTCACCTTAACTGCTCGATGCCTTAGGTTCAGGGACTTGGGCCGCGCCAAATGCCTTGTTATGGGAGCAGCGAAGCTTGGCTTACAAAGGGAGTAATATGGCCCACGAAGAAGAACCGCTGCTCGCGAGCCCGCCGACGCAGGAGATGGCGGCGCACGTTCATGATTATGAGCGGTTCACGCGGATGATCAAATATGGCGCGATTGCGTGTTTGATCGTGGGCTTCATCGTGCTTCTCATTCTGAAATAGACGGATGAAGCTAGCGGTCCTGAAGGAGGCGCCCGACGAAACGCGCTGCGCGGCAATCCCGGAGACCGTGAAGAAATTCATTGCGCTCGGGGCGGAGGTTTCCGTTGAACGTGGCGCCGGTGAAAACGCATCGATTGCCGATGCGGAATTCGAGGCTGCCGGCGCGACCATCGGATCGCGTGCGGAGGTCCTCAACGGCGCCGGGATCATTCTTGCCGTAAACGGACCCGCTCCCGAGACGCTGAACAGCGCACAAGCCGGAGCGCTGCTGGTTGGCGCGCTCGACCCCGTTCGACGGCGCGAGGCGGTCGAAGCCTATGCTTCCGCGGGGCTCGAGGCTCTCGCTCTCGAATGGATGCCGCGCATCACGCGTGCGCAGTCGATGGACATTCTGTCCTCCCAGTCGAATCTGGCCGGTTACAAGGCTGTGGTCGACGCGGCAGCGGAATATCAGCGTGCCTTCCCGATGATGATGACCGCCGCCGGGACGATCAGTCCGGCCAAGGTTTTCATCATGGGAGTCGGGGTCGCTGGTCTCCAGGCAATAGCGACGGCGAAGCGGCTCGGCGCCCAGGTCAGCGCGACCGATGTTCGTTCGGCGACCCGAGAGCAGATCCAGTCGCTCGGCGCGAAGCCGATCTTTGTGGAAAATGTGCCAGGTGTCGAAGGCGAAGGCGCGGGCGGCTACGCGACCGAGATGTCGGCGGAATACCAGAAGGCGCAGGCGGAGCTCGTTTCCGGGCACATTGCCAAACAGGACATCGTGATCACGACAGCGCTTATCCCCGGCCGGCCGGCGCCGCGGCTCATCAGCGATGCGCAGGTCGCAACCATGCGCCCGGGCAGTATCATCATCGACCTTGCGGCGGACGCCGGCGGCAATGTCGAAGGGACGGCTCCGGGACAGCATGTCGTCAGGCATGGTGTCACGATCATCGGCGCCGTGAACCTCGCTCGAAGCCTTGCGGCAGACTCGTCCGCCCTCTTTGCACGCAACGCCTATAACTTTCTCGCCGCGTTCTGGGACCATGAACAGGGACGACCGGTGCTCGGCGACGATGACGAGATCATCAAGGCGATCCGTCTCACTAAGGGCAACAAAATGGTGAACGAGCGACTGAGCGCCAGCTGAGCGGTGATCACTTCCGACATCCTCATCATCGGAGGCGGGATCGCGGGTCTTTCGGCTGCCGCCGGACTTGCCGAGCACGCGCGGGTAACCGTTGTCGAAGCCGAGGACCAGATTGGCTACCACTCCTCTGGTCGAAGCGCGACGATGGTCCACTACGCGCTCGGCGACCAGCTGATCCGGGCGCTGACGCTCGCCAGCCGTCCGTTCTTCGATGCGCCGCCGAGCGGTTTTACGGAATTACCCCTCGGCTACAAAATGCCGGTGCTCGTTCACGCGCGCGAGGAGGAAAGGGACGCACTCGAGAAACTGCAGAGCGAAATGTCGTGGTTTGCGGATCTTGAGCGACTGGATGCGAAGGCCGTTCATGAGCTTTGTCCGCTTCTCAAGAATGACGCTGTTCACGGTATCGCCGACCGGAATGGAACGCGGCTTGATCCCCACGCCCTCCTGCAGGCCAATCTGCGGCAGCTTCGACGGCTCGGCGGCGAGCTTTACACCGGCGAGCGGGCCAGTGAGATCGTGCGTGCCAATGGTTCCTGGACACTGACGAGCACGACGGGCCGGCGGTTCGGCGCGCCGATCCTCGTCAATGCCGCCGGTTCCTGGGCGGACGAAGTAGCCAAACTTGCCGCAGTTCAGCCGCTCGGCCTCCAGCCGAAGCGCCGAACCATCATCACGTTCGACGCACCCGAAGGCACCAGCCTTGATCGGCTTCCCTTCGCGAAGACAATCCGGGACGAGCTTTATTTTGCGCCGGAAAGCGGGCGCCTGTTCGCCTCTCCGATGGATGAGGTGCCGACGGAACCGTGCGATGCCCAGCCCGACGAGTATGACGTCGCACTTGCCGCCTTCCGGATGGAAGAACGGACAACCGTCACGGTCAACCGGATCCACAGTCGTTGGGCAGGGCTGAGGACATTCACCCCCGACCGTCATCCCGCGGTCGGCTTTGCCGGCGATGCGGAAGGCTTTTTCTGGCTCGCCGGCCAAGGCGGGTTTGGCCTCCAGACTTCGCCAGCATTGGCTGCAATCACGAAGTCACTCATTACGGGGAGTGACTGGCCGACCGCCGAGGTGACGGAGCAGGGTTTAAGCCCTCTTCGCTTCACCTCCCAGGACACATAGGTCCACCCAGCGTTCGGCAACGAGATCGAACAGTCGTCGGGTTGGAACCTCAACCGAAGTGTTAAGCGAGCCGCCCGCGGGGTAGACCTGCTCATAGGCTTGAAGCGAGACATCGAGGTAAACGGGCAGGGGGGTCCTCAGTCCAAAGGGGCACACGCCGCCCAGGGGATGCCCGGTGAGCTCCAGCGTTGCCTCCGCGTCAAGCATTCGCGGCCGGGCGCCAAATTCGCCCTTGCACTTGCGATTGTCGAGCCGCGCATCGCCCCGCGCGACAAGAAGGAACAGGTGGTCGGCGGCGCGGATGGCGAGAGTCTTGGCTATTCGGCCCGGTTCAACGCCGAGTGCCTTCGCGGCCGCTTCGACGGTCGCAGTCGTGTCCTGAACTTCGATCAGCTTCAGGTCTGGAGCGTGCTTCGCAAGCCAGGCGCGGACCGATTGGAGGCTCATTCGCCGATCAAATGCAGCGCGATTTGCCGTTCGGGCGTGCTGAGACGGTGCTCGAACAGAAAAATCCCCTGCCAAGCCCCGAGGGTAAGCCGGCCCTCCTGTACGGGTATCGAGAGCTGGGTCGCGCTGAGCGCGCTGCGCAGGTGAGCGGGCATGTCGTCCGGACCTTCATCGTCATGCTCATAAGTCCCACCTTCCGGCGCGATCCGCGCGAAAAAACGTTCAAGATCTCGCCGGGCAGCCGGAGCCGCGTTTTCCTGGATAAGCAGCGAGGCCGAGGTGTGGCGGCAAAACAGTGTGAGCAAGCCCTCGCGAACACCACTCTTTGCTATGAAGGATTGCACGGAGCCGGTGAACTCGAAGAGGCCCGGCCGCTCCGCGCGAATCGGCAGAATGGCGCTTATCTGACGAAGCATAGGAGCGCCTAACGCGCCGCGAGATCGCTCGCCAGAAGGTTGGACCAAAGTTGTTGATCAGGTCCAAAAAGAAAGCGCCCACCTCGCGGCGAGCGCTTCCGTGAATTGTGATTCGTACGGTCGACCGAAGTCGAACCGAACCAGGTTAGCCGTTACCGCCGGCCGAATCCCAGCCCGAACCCATGAGCCAGTCCCAGAACGAACGACCCGTCTTAACCTTTTTCATCGTCATCACCCCGTTGTCCACTGCGATTCGGCAGCTGGGGTCATTATTAACCTTAATCGTTATGGTTAGCAAACAAGTAACCATGTTTTGCGCGCGTTTGACCAAACGCGGTAGAAAAAGCAGGCAATTATAGAAGGTTAAGCGGCGCTGCGCTTGCGATCGGAAGCGATGCGCTTGATCAGGCTGTCGAGGCTCATTGGGCGCCCAACGGCAAATCCCTGAGCTACGTCGCAGTTCATATCGATGAGGAGGTCGAGGATGTCCCGGTGCTCGACGCCCTCGGCGACGACCTTCCGGCCGAGCGAATGAGCAAGCCCGATTGTCGATTGAACCATCAATCGATCGCTTCGATTGTCGGCTATGCCTTTGACGAAGCTCTGGTCGATCTTGATTTCGTTGGCCGGAATTTTCTTCAGATATTCGAGGGTCGAGAGGCCCGTACCGTAATCATCAATGGCAATGTTGACGCCAAGGTCGCGAAGCCGCGAGATCATGTCGAGCGCTTCGCCGCTGTCGGTTAAGGCTGCCGTCTCGGTCAGCTCCAGCGTCAGCTGATGTGGAGCAAGGCCGTGCCGCGCAAGCAAGGCCGACACCCGCAGAGTGAAGCCCTTGTCGCTCAACAGGCGTGCCGAGAGGTTCACTGCAATTTCGAAGTTAATACCACGCTTGTTGATTTGCGCAGCGGCGCCGACAGCTTTGTCCAGCACGAAATCGGTGAGTTTGCCAATTCGATTGTGTTGCTCGGCTGCTGCGACGAATTCCGACGCCGCAATCGGGCCTTTTTCCGGGTGGGTCCATCGTGCGAGGGCTTCGGCCCCGATGATCCGCCGAGATTCAAGATCGAGCTTCGGCTGATAGGCAACCCAAACCTCGCCGCGATCGATCGCCTCGTCGAGCTGGCTCAGCATCGAGAGCTTCCAGGAAGCGTTCTGCAGGCTTTCGGGATCGTGATACTTCCACTTCAGGCCATCATGCGCAGCCTCGTCAGCGGCAACCAGTGCGCTCGCGAGGCGGTTCGCGGTTGACCGGCCGCTACCAAGCTCGACACCGAAAGCGATCGCCAAATCCATCTTGAGCTCTGCGACGCGGGCGGGATTCCGGAAGAGCGCGTATAGTGCCTCGAGATGATTGCCGACCGGCTGCTCCGGTTGCTCGAACCAGGCAAAGATGCCGCCATCGCCCTGGTAAAGAATTCGCTCGGGCGCGCCGACTTTCAGACGAGCAACAATCTGCTCGATCAGTTGCCGTTCGTGGCTTGCGGGCAAGGTCGCGACGACTTCCTCGTAGTTGAGGATTCGCGCCGCAACGAGGGCCTGTTTGTGTCCTTCGCGATTGAGCCGGAGCGCGTTGAGGTTCGGGAGGTTCGAGATCGGGTTCACAAACCCGCGCGCCCGATAGTGCCCCCATCCAAGGGAAATCGCCACGACAAGGAGGACGAAGAGCCCCGGAGTTATGTCGACGAAGATCAGGCGTGCCTCGAGGAAGGCCGGCACGATCAAGAGAGCGGATGTGCTTCCTGCAAATGTTGCGAACTGCGATGCAATCTTCTTGCGAGTTGCCCCGAAGATGACCGTTCCGAGCGCGAGCAGGAACGGCAGGACCCAGCCAAGGCTGACAGGCGTTCCTTTCTTGAGTGTCTCGGCACCGATTGCGTGGATGTATACGCCGTAATTCCTGCCGTAGCCGGGAACGAAATACGTATCTCCAAGGATGTCCGAGGCGACTCCGATCAGTACGTCCTTGCCCGCGAGCTCGCGCTTTCCGACGCGGCCGTTGAGAATATCCGCGGCCGAGTAGTTCGGGATGCTGCGGACATCGGTCGAATAGTCGACGGGGAACGAACTCCCGACGGGCCCGGGCTTGCGCGCAATTGCCGCCGCGAAGGACGGCACTGTTCCGCCGTCGATCTTGACCGCATAGGGCAGGCTCCAGGCCGCATTTTGATAATTGTATCGGACGCTGAGGCTGGCGAGCTTCGAATGGGCGCTGAACAGGGCCAGCGGCCGCCCGTTGATCCGGGTGTTCGCAGTCGAATGATCGGCGCCGGCTCGAAAGCGTGCGGCAAGCGTCACGCGGTTCGATCGGGCGAGTGCCGCCGCGAAAGCCTGATCGTCCGATCGGTTCGATGCGTAAGAAAAGTTGATGTCGTAGAAGATTGCGCGCGCCTGTGCAGCGCTCAGCTTATCAACAAGGACGGCCTGCATTCGTCGGGGCCAGGGCCAGTTGCCATATTGTTTCAACGTTGCGTCGTCGAACTTCACGACGACCACGTCGCCGCTGGCCCTGTGCTGGTGAAAGGAATTGCGCGAGACGCGCAGCCAGTTCTCCAGAATATCCCCAAAACCGATCAGGCCGAAGATAAGCCCCGCCAGTGCGGTCCAAAGCAGCAGCTTCCGCGGAATTTGATCCAGGTTATTTTCGCCGCGCTGTCGCACCTGCGCCTTTGCTTCCTTCAGAGGATGCCGCACCCATGCGCGTGCAAAGGTTAGAAAATTGATAACCGCAACGCGATTAACGGCCGAGTATCAGCTTGGCACTCGACAGGTTTTGAACGACCCGCCACAACAGCCGTTGACATCTCCCGGAGGGGTCATGGACTTCATTTCGATCCTGTCGATTTTCGTGCTCGCCTGCTTTGTGGGTTATTACGTCGTTTGGTCTGTGACGCCGGCGCTCCACACGCCACTCATGAGTGTAACCAACGCCATTTCCTCGGTTATCGTCGTTGGCGCGCTCATTGCCTCGGCAGCCGCCGGCTCGCCTGGTTCAAAGTGGCTCGGCCTCGTCGCCGTAGCCTTGGCCAGTGTGAACATTTTCGGCGGGTTCGCCGTCACGCAGCGCATGCTCTCAATGTACAGGAAGCGGGAGCGGAAGGATGGCTGAGGCCGCACACGCGCAGCCCGCCTGGGTCCTTCTCGCCTACCTTGTCGCGGGGGTCTGCTTCATTCTCGCGCTGAGGGGGCTGTCGAACCCCGAGAGCAGCCGGCGCGGCAACCTCACCGGCATGATCGGCATGACGATCGCCATTGTGACCACCTTTGCGACCCACGAGTTCGCCTCGCTGCCGGAGATTCTCGCCGCGATGGTCATCGGCGGCGGCATCGGTCTCGTCACCGCCCGCAAGATCCAGATGACGGCCATGCCCCAACTGGTTGCGGCTTTCCACAGTCTGGTCGGCATGGCGGCTGTGCTTGTCGGCGCTGCAGCCTATCTCAACCCGATGGCCTTCGGCATCGGGGTTCGCGTGACACCGATCGCGACACCCTCGTTTATCAGCATCCTGCCGGTAAGCCGTATCGAGATGGGGCTCGGGGTCGCCATCGGCGCGATCACCTTCTCCGGGTCGGTCATCGCGTTCCTGAAACTGAACGGCAACATGTCCGGCAAGCCGATCCTTCTGCCGCTTCGACATGTGATCAATCTGGGAACGCTCGCGGCGATCCTGATCTTGATTGCCTATTTCACGCAGGACCAGGCGCCCTGGGTGTTCGCAACCGTCACGGGTCTCAGCTTCGTGATCGGATTTCTGCTCATCGTCCCGATCGGCGGCGCGGACATGCCGGTCGTGATCTCCATGCTCAACAGCTATTCGGGGTGGGCCGCAGCGGCGATGGGCTTCACCCTCCACAATGGGGCCATGATCATCACCGGGGCGCTCGTGGGAAGCTCCGGTGCAATCCTCAGCTACATCATGTGCCGGGCAATGAACCGGAGCTTCATTTCGGTGATTGCCGG
This sequence comes from Sphingomicrobium sp., assembly GCA_035944075.1. GTDB lineage: Bacteria > Pseudomonadota > Alphaproteobacteria > Sphingomonadales > Sphingomonadaceae > Sphingomicrobium. The sequence continues at coordinate 4,438 of DASZBO010000126.1, read as the reverse complement.
TGGCTTTGGAGGAGCCGCAGCGGCCGGCGGGACCGCCACCGCGATCGATCGTCCCTACAAGCGTGGCTCGGCAGAAGATGCCGCGTTCCTGATGAGCCAGGCAGACCAGGTAATCGTTGTTCCGGGCTATGGCATGGCGGTTGCCCAGGCCCAGCATGCGCTTCGCGAAATGGCCGACTTGCTCAAGTCCAAGGGCGTGCGGGTGAAGTACGCAATTCACCCGGTCGCTGGCCGAATGCCGGGGCACATGAACGTGCTGCTCGCCGAGGCGAACGTTCCCTACGACGACGTTTTCGAACTCGAGGACATCAATAGCGAGTTCGCGCAGACGGACGTCGCGTACGTGATCGGTGCCAACGATGTCACCAACCCGGCCGCGCGAAGCGACAAGAGTTCGCCCATCTACGGCATGCCGGTGCTGGACGTCGAAAAGGCCCGGACTGTTCTTTTCGTAAAGCGCTCGATGGGCGGCGTCGGTTACGCGGGCATCGATAACGAGCTGTTTTACCGCGACAACACGATGATGCTGCTCGGCGACGCCAAGAAGATGACGGAAGAGATCGTAAAAGCCCTCGGTTAGTCCCGGCTATCAACAGATCGTCGCAACTGCTGTTAAGATTGCGGTAAATCAGATATTTACCGCTTGCCGCTGAAGCTTTGTTTCCCGCATGATTCGCCTGCGCGGCGTGATTCTCGATTGCCGCGGTCAGGATCGGCGAAGGGGGAATTCAATTGCGCAAGTTGGGCATCATCGGCGGGACGAGCTGGTCGTCGACGGCGCTCTATTACGAGCATATCAACCGCGGCGTCGCCCAGCGGCTCGGAGGCCTTCATAGCGCCCGACTGGTCATCGATAGTCTCGACCTTGCTCCGTTTGCCCAAATGGAGCTCAGCGGAGACTGGGACGGAGTTGCACGCGAGACACTCGATGCCGCGCGCAGGCTCGAGGCCGCCGGCGCTGAAGGGGTGATCATTACCTCCAACACGGGGCACAAGGTTTATGACGCCGTGGCGCCCAAGCTCGCCGTTCCAATGCTGCATATTGCCGATGCAACAGCGGACTTCCTGGTCGCCGACGGCCGGAAGCGCGTTGCCCTGCTCGGCACGCGCTTCACGATGCTCGAGCCCCATGTCCGCAGTCGCCTGGAAGCCCGCGGGATCGTGCTGACGCCGATCGAGGATGGGTGGGTGAAAGAAGTTGATCGGATCATCTTCGAGGAACTCGCAGCCGGAAAGGTCGTCCGTGACAGCCAGCGCAAGCTAAAAACGCTCATCACCGAGCTTGCCAAACAGAAGGTTCAGGCCGTCGTTCTCGGTTGCACCGAACTGGTGCTCGCCGTCGATGTTCGCGCCAATGTTCTACCGGTGTACGACACGACGGCGATCCACGCCCGTGCCTGCGTCGAGTGGATTCTCGCGGATCAAGAGCAGTCCCGAGCTGCGGCTTGACGCTGGATAGGTGCCGCAGTGCTGCCTAGATAGGCAGCATGGACCGAACTCCGGCCGACCGCCCTGACCATCCTCGAGCCGCCGAGCGCTTCAACGAAGACCTGGCGACCCATGCCGTGCGCGGTTCGGAACAGCCGGATCTCGAGCAAGGCGTTGCGGCAATTCGCGAAGTATTGAAGACGCTTCCCTCGCGGCCAGGCGTGTACCGGATGCACGATGCCCGCGGCGACGTGCTCTACGTCGGCAAGGCGCGGACGCTGAAAAACCGGGTCATCAACTATACTCAGGTCGCGCGGCTACCGAAGCGCTTGCAGCGAATGGTCGCGCAGACGCGCTCGATGACCATCGTCACGACGCGAACCGAGGCCGAAGCGCTGCTTCTCGAAGCGCAGCTCATCAAGCGCTTCCGTCCGCCGTACAATGTGCTGCTGCGCGATGACAAAAGCTTTCCGTTCATCCTGCTGCGCGAGGATCACCCGTTTCCCCGCGTCCAGAAGCATCGGGGGGCACGGCGGATAAAGGGGCAATATTACGGCCCGTTCGCAAGCGCGGGGTCCGTCACGAGGACCCTTAATGCGCTTCAGAAGCTGTTCCTTCTCCGAAGCTGCTCCGACAGTTTTTTCGCGAACCGCTCACGCCCGTGTCTGCTTTATCAGATCAAGCGCTGCTCAGCCCCTTGCGTGGGCCGGATCAGCGACGACGATTATCGCGAGCTCGTCGGCGAAGCCAAGGAGTTCCTCGCCGGAAGATCGACCGGGGTCCAATCACGTCTGTCCAAGCTCATGGCCGAAGCTGCCGATCGCCGGGATTTCGAGCTTGCGGCAGTCTACCGCGATCGCCTGAGAGCGCTGACCTATATACAGGGAAGCCAGACTGTTCACGCCGAAGGCCTGGGTGACGCCGACGTGTTTGCGTTGGCCTGCAAGGCAGGAACGACGTCGATCCAGGCTTTCTTCATTCGTGGCGGTCAGAACTGGGGGCACCGCGCCTTTTTCCCGGCGCATACGAGCGAGGTGCCGGAAGACGAGGTTCTCTCGAGCTTCCTCGTCCAGTTTTACGAGGACATGCCGCCTCCCAAGCGCATTCTCGTCGACCGCAAGCTCGGTGACCGCGAACTCCTCGAGGAGGCCCTGTCGGCAAGGGCCGAACGGAAGGTCGTGATCGAAATCCCGCAACGCGGCGCACGCCGCAACCTGCTCGACCAAGCGCGCCGCAACGCCGATGAGGCGCTGGACCGACGGCTCGCCGAAACGACCACGCAGGGCAAGATCCTGCGCGAGCTTGCCGATACCTTCGAGCTTGGCGAACCACCCAAGCGCATCGAAGTTTACGACAACAGTCACATCATGGGGACGAACGCGACAGGCGCGATGGTGGTCGCTGGACCCGAGGGCTTTCGGAAGAACAATTATCGCAAGTTCAACATCAAGCGCCCCGAGACTCAGCCCGGCGACGACTTTGCCATGATGCGCGAAGTTCTCGAACGGCGGTTCGCCCGTCTGGAAAAAGAAGACCCAGACCGCCAGACCGGCGAATGGCCGGACCTGCTGCTGATTGACGGTGGCAAGGGCCAGCTGTCGGCCGTGTGCGAGGTCATGGAAGGCATGGGCGTCCACGACGTTCCGGTGGTCGGCGTATCAAAGGGGCCAGATCGAAACGCGGGGCGCGAGACCTTCCATATGCCTGGGGGACGCGAGATCACGCTGCCGCCCAATTCCGCGTTGCTGTTTTACCTTCAGCGCTTGCGCGACGAAGCGCACCGTTTTGCCATCGGCACCCACCGGGCGAAGCGCGCGAAGAGCCTGACAACCTCAACCCTCGACGAAGTCCCGGGGATCGGTCCAAATCGCAAGCGCGCCCTTCTCATGCATTTCGGGACGGCGCGCGCGGTCAAGGGAGCCGCGCTCGACGATCTCGAGAAGGCGCCGGGCATCAGCAAGGCCATGGCTCGTCATCTCTACGACTATTTCCATCCTCGCGGATGAGAAGCGAAACCCACGCGATCGTTTGCGCGCTGCGCAACCACGGTGAACATGGCGCAATCGTTCACCTGATGACCCCCGAACAGGGTTTGATTGCGGCATACGTGCGCGGAGCTCGAGGACGCCACATGCGCCCGGTCCTGATGGCCGGGAACGTCGTCCAGGCCCAGCTTGCAGCGCGGACCGAGGCTCAGCTGCCCCAGGCCGCAATCGAGCTCATCCACAGCCGCGGCCCGCTCTACAACGAACCTTTGCCTGCCGCTGCAATCGAATGGGCTACGGCGCTAACAGCAAGTGCCCTGCCCGAGGGGCAACCCTATCCACGTTTGTTCGAAGCCCTTGAGGGTCTGCTCGAAGCGATAGAAGCCGCACCGTCGGCAAGTGGCTGGGGTGCGGCGCTGGTCCGGTATGAGCTTCTGCTTCTTGCGCAGCTGGGTTTCGGCCTCGATCTCGATCGCTGCGCGATCAGCGGAAGGAACGAGGACCTTGTTGCCGTCAGTCCCAGGTCCGGCCGCGCCGTGAGCGCGGGGGAGGCCGAGCCCTATGCCGGTAAACTTCTTCCACTGCCCCGATTCGTTCTTGAAGGGGGGCGCGCATCCTGGCCTGAAATCGCGCAGGGGTTTGAACTCACTGGCCATTTTCTGGGCCGCGATGTCCTCGATGATCGGTCGCGCGCGATCATTGGCGCACGTGACCGGCTCGTCGACCGGTTGCGTCGCGCCGGTGGTCTCGCCTAGGTTCTCCCGGTGACAACGGACGCAATGGCCATGCTCTTTCCCAATGTCGCGTTGACTCGCGGCATTGCGGTACGTGTCGCGGTGAGCTTTCTCGCCGAACAGTCGGATCCTTCGACCAACCGCTGGTTCTGGTCCTACCACGTGCGGATCGAGAACAGCTCGGAAGTCGCAGTGCAGCTGCTTTCGCGCAGCTGGACGATCATCGACGGACGCGGAACCATCCATGAAGTGGTGGGGGAAGGGGTCGTCGGCGAAATGCCGCTGATCGCG
>DASZBO010000125.1:0-33966 GCA_035944075.1 Sphingomicrobium sp. | reverse complement strand
GCCCAGGCCCTGCCGTATTTCGACCGCCTCGATTATTGTTCTCCGATGTGCATGGAGCATAGCTTCGTGCTCGCGATCGAGAAGTTGCTTGGCCTCGAGATCCCGCTTCGGGCTCAGTACATCCGCACCATGATGGCGGAGCTGACCCGCATCAAGAACCACATGCTGAACCTTGGCAGCCATATCATGGACGTCGGAGCAATGACTCCGAACTTGTGGCTGTTCGAGATTCGTGAAGACCTGATGCAGATCTATGAGCATGTCTCCGGAGCCCGGATGCATGCCAATTACTTCCGTGTTGGCGGCGTCCGCGAGGACATCCCGCCCGCCGTGCTCGACAAAATTGGCGAATTTCTCGACAACCGCATCCAGCTTTTCGAAGACGCGATCAGCCTTGTCGCGGACAATCGCATCTTCAAGCAGCGAAACGTCGACATCGGCATCGTTGGCAGGGACGACGCGATTGCCTGGGGCTTCTCGGGACCGATGATCCGTGCCTCTGGCATTCCGTGGGATCTCCGCAGGGCGCAGCCTTATGAAGTCTACGATCGGATGGATTTCGAGATCCCGGTCGGCACCAACGGCGATTGCTATGACCGCTTCATGGTTCGTGTCGAAGAGGTTCGACAGAGTTGGAAGATCGCTCGGCAATGCCTGCGCGAAATGCCGCCGGGCCCGATTGGTGCAGACAGCAAGGTCTTTCCGCCAAGCCGTCAGTCGATGAAGACCTCGATGGAGGCGCTCATCCACCACTTCAAGCTCTATACCGAGGGTTATCACGTGCCTGCGGGCGAGGTTTATGTTGCAACGGAGAGCCCGAAAGGCGAGTTCGGGGTCTATCTTGTCGCCGACGGGACCAACCGGCCCTATCGCTGCAAGATCCGTCCAACCGGTTTCTCGCACCTCCAGGCAATGGATTTCATGATGAAGGGGCACATGCTCGCGGACACGACCGCCGTGCTTTCGGCAATCGACGTCGTGTTCGGAGAGGTAGACCGATAATGGCCGGCCAGGGTTCCTTCGTTGATGACGCCGAGCAGCGTGCTCGCTGGGAGGGCTTCCGGTGGTCGGAAGAGAATGCGCGGAAGGTCAAGCAGATCATCGCGCGTTATCCCGCCGGTCGACAGGTGTCCGCCGTCATTCCCTTGCTCGATCTCGCCCAGCGGCAGGTCGGGGCGGAGACCAACACGCAAGGATGGCTCCCCATCCCGGTGATGGAGTTCGTCGCCAAGGAGTTGGACACGAGCTACATGCGTGTGCTCGAAGTCGCGACCTTCTACACCATGTTCAATATGCACCCCGTCGGGCGTTTTCACGTTCAGGTTTGCGGAACGACGCCGTGCATGCTGCGCGGCTCTGATGACGTGTTCAAAGCGTGCTATGCGCGCGGGCTGAAGAAGGGTCAGACGAGCAAGGACGGACTGTTCACGCTGACCGAAGTCGAATGTCTCGGTGCGTGCGCCAATGCGCCGATGGTCCAGATCAACGACGACAATTACGAAGACCTCACCGAAGAAACCATGGGCGCGGTCCTCGACGCTCTCGCTGCAGGGAAATCGCCAAAGGTCGGCCCACAGGTCGACCGCCAGACGAGTTGTCCGGTGGGTGGGCCAACCACGCTCAAGAAGATGGCTGAGCGTAATTACGACTACCGCTCGCTCTGGACCGCAACGGCAGAGGAGGGCGCGTAATGATCGGCCTTATCGTCGCCGTCATTCTTGGCATCCTGATGATTGGCATCGTGCTCAAGCTCATCAAGATCGCGATCGTCCTCGCGCTTTGTGCCGGTGTCTACATGCTTGCCCAGAACAAGTTGGGAGCGAAGCGGCTCAAATGACCGTTCTTGCTATCCTTGTCGCCCTCGTCCTGGCGTTCATCGCGTTCAAGTTCATCAAGGGCATGATCAAGTTTGCGGTGCTCGCCGTGATTGTGCTGTTCGGCATGTTCGTCGCACACCTGGCGGGAGCGTTCTGATGGGCTACACCGGACCACTTGCGGACAGGGACCGCATCTTCACCAATGTCTACGGCTTCCAGTCGCCCTTCTTGCAGGCGGCGAGGCAACGGGGTGATTGGGACAACACCAAGGGCCTGTTCGAAATCGGACAAGACGCCATCATTGATCGGATCAAAGGTTCGGGCCTCAGAGGGCGTGGCGGCGCGGGGTTCCCGACCGGCATGAAGTGGGGCTTCATGCTCAAGGAGCCGAAACCCGGAAAACCAAACTTCCTGGTCATTAACGCCGATGAATCCGAACCCGGAAGCTGCAAGGACCGGGAGATCATCCGGCACGATCCGCACAAGCTCATCGAAGGAGCACTGGTCGCGAGCTTCGCGATGCGGGCGCGGGCTGCGTACATCTACATCCGAGGCGAATTCATTCAGGAAGCCAGGGTGTTGGAGCGTGCTGTTGCGGAGGCCTATGAAGCCGGTCTCATCGGCAAGAACGCCAGCGGTACGGGCTACGACTTCGACCTGTTCGTGCATCGCGGCGCGGGCGCGTACATCTGCGGCGAAGAAACCGCGATGCTCGAAAGCCTTGAAGGAAAGCAGGGTAAGCCGCGCCTCAAACCTCCCTTCCCGGCAGGAGCGGGGCTCTACGGCTGTCCAACAACCGTCAACAATGTTGAATCGATTGCTGTCGTTCCAACTATCCTGCGACGTGGCGCCGAGTGGTTCGCGAGCATCGGTCGCGAGAAGAACGAAGGGACCAAGCTGTTTCAGCTCTCGGGCCATGTGAACACGCCGTGCGTCGTCGAGGAATCCATGGGTATCAGCTTTCGCGAGCTGATCAGTCGGCATGGTCACGGTATTCGCGGCGGCAAGGGTCCAGACGACTTCAGCAATCTCCTGGCCGTAATCCCGGGCGGGTCTTCGGTGCCCTTGGTACCCGCCGAGGAAATCCTCGACGCCCCGATGGATTTCGATGGCCTGAAGGCAGTTGGCAGCGGTCTTGGGACGGCGGCCGTCATCGTTATGGACAAGTCGACGGACGTGGTTCGCGCGATCAGTCGGATCAGCTATTTTTACAAGCACGAGAGCTGCGGACAGTGCACTCCGTGCCGCGAGGGTGCCGGCTGGATGTGGCGAATGATGGAGCGCCTGCGCGAAGGGGACGCCGAGGTCCAGGACATCGACAAGCTGCTCGATGTCACGAAGCAGGTGGAGGGCCATACAATTTGCGCCCTTGGCGATGCTGCTGCCTGGCCAATCCAGGGATTGATCCGCCATTTTCGTCCTGAGCTCGAGCGACGCATCGCCGAGCGTGCCGGGCGCCAACTTCTGCAGGCCGCTGAATAATGCCCAAGGTCACCGTCGACGGGGTCGAAATCGACGTTCCGCAGGGCGCAACCGTCCTTCAGGCGTGCGAGCTAGCGGGCAAGGAAATCCCGCGTTTCTGCTATCACGAGCGCCTGTCGATCGCCGGAAATTGCCGGATGTGCCTTGTCGAAGTGAAGCCCGGGCCGCCCAAGCCCCAGGCTAGCTGCGCGCTGCCTGCCGCCGACGGCCAGGAAATCCGAACCGACACGGCGATGGTGAAGAAGGCACGCGAAGGGGTGATGGAATTCCTCCTCATCAATCACCCGCTCGATTGCCCGATTTGCGATCAGGGAGGCGAGTGCGATCTCCAGGACCAGGCGATGGCCTATGGCCGCAGCTTCTCCCGTTTCGAGGAGAACAAGCGGGCGATCGACGACAAATATATGGGCCCGGTCATCAAGACCGCGATGACCCGCTGCATCCAGTGCACACGTTGCATCCGCTTTTCGTCGGAAGTTGCGGGAGTGCCGGAGATCGGCATGCTTTACCGTGGCGAAGACAGCCAGATCAGTTCCTATCTCGAGCGAACGATTTCGACCGAACTCGCGGGCAACCTCGCGGATGTCTGTCCCGTTGGGGCCCTCCTTCAGAAGCCCCAGATTTTCGAAATGCGGCCGTGGGAGCTGCGCCACGTTCCAGGCATCGACGTTATGGACGCGGTTGGCTCCAATATCCGCCTCGACATCCGCCAGCGCCAGGTGATGCGCATCCTCCCGCGCATCAACGAGGACGTGAATGAGGAATGGATCAGCGACAAGACGCGCCATCATGTCGATGCACTTGTCCGCAATCGGCTTGATCGTCCGTGGGTCCGCGAAAAAGGCAAGTTGCGCGAGGCGAGCTGGCAGGAAGCCCTGGAAATCTTTGCCAAGGGGCTGAAGAAGGCGGGAAGCAAGGTCGCAGCGATTGCCGGCGACCTCCTCGACGCCGAAACGATGTACGCTGCGCGAACGTTGCTCGAAGGGCAGGGATCAAGCTTGCTTGAGGGCCGCCAGACCGGTCTTACCTACGAGACGAGCAGTCTTTCGGCAGTCGCGTTCAACTCGACGATCGCAGGCATTGAAACGGCCGACGCCGTGCTGCTTGTCGGATCCAACGTGCGTTGGGAAGCGCCGCTCATCGCAACCCGCATTCGCAAGGTTGCGCGCAAGGGCGGAAGGGTCTTCGCAATCGGTCCCGAGGTTGACCTCGGCATCAAGGTCGAGTGGCTCGGCGATGACCTGAAACTGCTCGGAAAGCTGCCGAAAGACGTCGCCGACGCGTTTGCGGCGGCGGAGCGCCCGGCCGTGATCGTTGGTCCAGGAGCGCTCGCTGCAGGGGGACTTGGGGCAGCGCTTTCCCTGGTCGGCCCTCTTGGCCTCATCAAGGATGGCTGGAACGGCTTCAACGTTCTCCATACGTCCGCTTCGCGGATGGCGGGCCTGATCCTGGGCTTCGCCCAGCCGGGCGGACTTGGCGACATCGAGGCCGCCGATCCAGAACTCGTCATTCTTCTCGGAGCTGACGAGGTCCCGACCGATAAGTTCAAGCGTGCTTTCAAGGTCTACATCGGCCACCACGGCGACAAGGGCGCAAGGATGGCGGATCTCGTGCTTCCAGGTGCGGCCTATGCCGAAAAGCACGGCACTTACGTCAACACCGAGGGACGTGTTCAGCGCGGTGAGAAGGCCGCCTTTGCGCCGGGCGAAGCCCGCGAGGATTGGGCGATCCTGAGGGCCGTATCGCAGATGGCCGGCAAGGCGCTCCCCTTTGACACTTTTGATCAGCTGCGTTCGACGATGATCGCCGATTATCCGCAACTTGGCCGTGATGGTCTCATTGATTTGCCTTGGGCGGCGCCGAAGCTACCCGCAAAGGCGGAAGGCTCAATCCGTTATCCGATCGGCGACTTCTTCCTTACAAATGCGATCTGCCGTGCCAGCCCGACATTGCGTCGCTGCTCGGAGGAGCTCGTCCAGGGCCTGCACTACGAGGAGGCCGCCGAGTGACCGGCTTCTTCGTCAGCTATGGCATGGAATATGGTTGGGCGTGGTTTATCGCGACGATCATCGGGATTCTCGTGATTGCGCTCCCGCTGATGCTTGCAGTCGCAATGATCATCTATGCCGAGCGCAAGATCTGGGCGGCGATGGCCCTTCGCCGCGGACCAAATGTCGTCGGGCCTTGGGGCCTCCTTCAGAGTTTCGCGGACGGCCTCAAGGTCTTCCTTAAAGAGACCATCGTTCCGACAAACGCCAACAAGGGCCTGTTCCTCATCGCGCCAATCGTGACGTTCACCGTCGCGCTGATTGTCTGGGCCGTAGTGCCGTTCCAGCCTGGTGTCGTGCTCGCTGACGTGAACGTCGGCCTTCTTTACGTACTCGCCGCAAGTTCGCTTGGCGTTTACGGCGTGATAGTCGCCGGCTGGGCTTCGAACTCCAAATATCCTTTCTTTTCGGCTCTCCGCGCCGCCGCCCAAATGGTGAGTTACGAAGTGTCGATCGGCTTCGTCCTCATTTGCATCGTGCTTTACGCGGGGACATTCAACATCAGCGCGATCGTCGTCGCGCAGACCGGTCACGGCCTCGGCTTCGTCAATGCGTTCGGCTTCAACTTGCTGTTGTTCCCGATGTGGGTGGTGTTCTTCATCAGTTCGATGGCCGAAACGTTTCGAACCCCATTTGACCTCGTCGAGGCGGAAAGCGAGCTCGTAGCGGGACACCAGACGGAATATTCGTCGATGAGCTTCGCGCTCTTCTGGCTTGGCGAATATGCCAATGTCATCCTGATGTGCGCGCTGAACGCCATTCTGTTCTGGGGCGGGTGGCTGCCTCCGGTGAACTGGGCGCCGCTCTACCTCATCCCGGGTATTTTGTGGCTGTTCGCCAAAATGCTGTTTTTCTTCTTCTGCTTCGGCTGGGTGAAGGCCACGGTTCCGCGCTACCGCTATGACCAGCTGATGCGCCTTGGCTGGAAGGTGTTCCTGCCCCTCTCGCTCGTCTTCGTATTTCTTGTCTCTGGATGGTTGATGCTAACCCGCTATGGAGCCGGCGCATGATTGCTTGGCTCAAGGCCTTCACGCTGTGGGATCTGCTGCGCGGTCACGCGCTGACGCTCAAATATTTCTTCAAGCCCAAAGCAACCATCAACTACCCTTACGAGAAGACGCCACAGAGCCCGCGTTTTCGGGGCGAACACGCGCTTCGCCGCTATCCGAATGGCGAAGAGCGCTGCATTGCCTGCAAGCTTTGCGAGGCCGTGTGTCCGGCGCTTGCGATCACGATCGAAGCCGAGCCGCGCGAAGACGGCAGCCGGCGCACGACCCGCTATGACATCGACATGGTGAAATGCATCTATTGCGGCCTGTGCGCGGAGGCCTGCCCGGTCGATGCGATCGTCGAGGGCCCGAACCTCGAGTTCGCGACCGAAACGCGCGAAGAATTGCTCTACGACAAGGCAAAATTGCTCGCCAATGGCGACAAGTGGGAGCAGGCGATCGCTGCCAATCTTGCCGCCGACGCGCCCTATAGATAAGCGCGCCGCAACAGGGTCCCCAGCTTGATAACCATCCTCGCCTTTTACCTTTTCGCGGTGCTCACGGTCGCTTCGGCGATCGCGGTTATTTTCGCGCGCAATCCCGTTCACAGCGTGTTGTGGCTGATTGTCGCCTTCTTCAACGCGGCTGGCCTGATGTTGATTCTCGGCGCCGAGTTCATCGCGATGCTTTTGGTGATCGTGTACGTCGGCGCGGTTGCGGTGCTGTTCCTGTTCGTCGTGATGATGCTCGACATCGACTTTGCGTCACTGCGATCGGGCTTTTCGCGCAACCTGCCGTTTGGAGTCATCATCGCGCTTGTGCTGCTTGGTGAGGTGATCGTCGCGGACTGCGCCTGGAAGGCGGGGCCGACACTTGGCGGACGCGAAATCCCGGCAGCAAAGGTCCCGAACGTCGTGGCGCTGGGGCAGCTGCTCTACACCAAATACCTGTTCGCGTTTGAGATCGCCGGGCTCATCCTTCTGGTGGCGATGATTGGTGCGATCGTGCTGACCCACCGTAGCCGGCGTGACCGTCGTCCGCAGAATATCTCGCGGCAGATTGCCCGCCGCCCCGATGAGGCGGTGAAGACCGTCAATCCGGGCGTGGGCGAAGGTATGAAACTATGATTGGTCTGTCCCATTACCTGACCGTCGGCGCCCTCCTTTTCACGATTGGCGTGCTCGGCATCTTTCTCAACCGTCGAAACGTCATCCTGATGTTGATGGCGATCGAGCTCATTCTGCTCGCGGTGAATATCAACCTCGTCGCCTTCTCCGCCTATCTCGGAGATCTCACCGGACAGGTGCTTGCGATGTTTGTCCTGACCGTGGCGGCTGCGGAAGCCGCGATCGGCCTTGCAATCCTTGTCATCTTTTTCCGTCGCCGCGGCTCGATCGCGGTCGACGATGTCAACCGGATGCACGGCTGATGCACCCTGTACTCATCATCGTTTTCCTGCCGCTGATCGCCGCGATCATTGCCGGCCTGTTTGGCCGCATCATCGGCAAGACGGCAGCAAAGGCTGTTACCACCGGCGCGCTTTTCATTGGCGCGATCCTCAGCTGGCCCATCTTCTTTCAGTATATGAGCGGGCATGCCGGTCCGGTCGTCGTGCCGGTGCTGAACTGGATCCAGTCCGGAACACTCTCGGTCGACTGGGCGCTGCGCGTCGACAGCCTGACGGCCGTGATGCTGGTGGTCGTGACGACCGTGTCGAGCTTCGTCCACCTCTACAGCTGGGGGTATATGGAAGAAGACCCGAGCCAGCCGCGGTTCTTCGCTTATTTGTCGCTGTTCAGTTTCGCTATGTTGATGCTGGTGACGGCGAACACCCTGGTGCAAATGTTCTTTGGCTGGGAAGGTGTCGGTCTCGCATCCTACCTGCTAATTGGCTTTTGGTATCACAAGCCCTCGGCGAACGCGGCGGCGCTGAAGGCGTTTGTCGTCAATCGCGTCGGTGATTTCGGCTTCAGTCTCGGCATCTTTGGTACCTTCCTCGTCTTCGGGACTGTTTCGATTCCCGCGATCCTCGCGGCTGCACCTGGGATGGCCGGATCGACCATCGGCTTTGCAGGTATGCGCGCCGATACGATGACGGTCCTGTGTCTCCTCTTGTTCGTCGGAGCGATGGGCAAGTCGGCACAGCTGCCCCTGCACACCTGGCTGCCGGATGCAATGGAAGGTCCGACGCCCGTCAGTGCGCTCATCCACGCGGCGACGATGGTGACCGCCGGCGTGTTCATGGTCTGCCGCCTGTCGCCCATGTTCGACGTCAGCCAAACGGCGCGCGACGTCGTCACTTACATTGGTGCGGCGACCTGCATCTTCGCCGCTACTGTCGGTTGCGCGCAAAACGACATCAAGCGGGTGATCGCCTATTCGACCTGCTCGCAGCTTGGTTACATGTTCTTTGCTGCGGGTGTCGGCGCCTATGGCGCGGCAATGTTCCACCTGTTCACCCACGCGTTCTTCAAGGCGTTGCTGTTCCTCGGCGCAGGTTCAGTGATCCACGCGATGCACCACGAACAGGACATGCGTTATTATGGAGCGCTCCGTAAGGAGATCCCCATTACCTTCTGGGTAATGGTGATCGGCACTCTCGCGATCACCGGGGTTGGTGTCGACGTTGGCGGGGGCTTGGGCTTTGCGGGTTTTTGGTCGAAGGACGCGATCCTCCAGAGTGCCTGGGCAAGCGGCGGCGTCGCGGGAACGATTGCCTTCTGGCTTGGATCGCTCGCAGCCCTTCTAACCAGCTTCTACAGCTGGCGTCTGATCTTCCTCACGTTCTTTGGAGAACCGCGCTGGGCGGCATCGGAGCATATCCAGCACGCGCTTCATGGAGATCATGCCGATCATCCCGACGACGAGCATGGCGACAGCTCCCACGAGCCGCACCATGTGGCCGTCGGAAGCGGTGGCTATCACCCGCACGAGAGTCCTCTTCCGATGCTCGTCCCGATCGTCCTTCTGGCCGTTGGAGCGGTGCTGGCCGGGCAGCTCTTCCATCCGGTCTTCATCGGCGCGGGAACAGCTCCCGGGTACTGGCATGGGATCATCGCGTTCAGCCGGCAACTCGCGGAAGCCGCGGAATCCTCCGCTCTTTGGGTCAAGCTCACGCCAACAATCGTGATGTTGCTTGGACTCTGGATCGCCTGGCACAATTACATAAAGAGCCCGGGCTCCGCCGACCGGTTGGTTGCCTACTTCCCGGGCGTCTACCGCTTTGTCGCCAACAAGTGGTATTTCGACGAGCTGTACGATGTCATTTTCGTGCGTCCCGCGCTTTGGCTCGGTCGGCTCTTCTGGCATTCGGGTGACGAGGGGACGATTGACCGCTTCGGTCCGCATGGAGCAGCCTACGCGGTCGGCGTTGGAAACCGCATCACCTATCGCCTCCAAAGCGGTTATCTTTATTCCTACGCACTCGTGATGCTTCTGGGTCTGATCGGCGCCGCGACCTGGGCGATCTGGTGGGCCAAGTGAACGGACTCCCCTTGCTAAGCCTGATTATCCTTGTTCCTCTCGTCGCCGGCGTGCTGTGCCTGTTCGTAAAGGCCGAAGGCGCGCGCTGGATTGCCCTTGTGGGTACACTGATCGACCTGGTTCTCAGCGTCCTGCTCTGGGCCGGGTACAATCCGGACGGGCCTCAATGGCAGTTCGTCGAACATTATGCGTTTGGGGGCGGGGTTAGCTGGTCTCTGGGCATCGACGGAATCGCGCTTCTTTTGATTGTCCTCACGGCGTTTCTGATGCCGATCTGCATTGGCGCCAGCTGGCGTTCAATTACCCGGCGCGTGCCCGAGTACATGGCCTACTTCTTGCTGATGGAAGCCCTCATCATGGGCTCCTTCGAAGCGCAGGACCTGTTCCTTTTCTATATCTTCTTCGAGGGCGGTCTCATTCCGATGTACCTGATCATCGGCATCTGGGGCGGCGTCGAGCGGATCAAGGCCAGTTACAAATTCTTCCTCTACACCTTGTTCGGCTCAGTACTGATGCTGATCGCCATGCTCTACATGGCCGGCACTGCGCACACGACGTCAATCCCGGCGCTGATGGCGTACAATTTCCCGGTTGGAGCGCAGCGCTGGCTTTGGCTTGCCTTTTTCGCAAGCTTTGCGGTCAAGATGCCCATGTGGCCGGTTCATACATGGCTTCCCGACGCTCACGTTCAGGCGCCAACTGCGGGCTCGGTGATCCTAGCGGGCGTTCTGCTGAAGCTTGGCGGTTACGGGTTCATCCGTTTTTCGCTGCCGATGTTTCCGCAAGGGTCGCTCGAGTTCGTGCCCCTCGTGTTCGTTCTCTCCGGCATCGCGGTCGTCTACACCAGCCTTGTCGCACTGGTGCAGCGCGACATGAAGAAGCTGATCGCTTATTCGTCCGTCGCCCACATGGCGTTCGTGACCTTCGGCCTCTTTGCGATGAACCGTCAGGGCATCGAGGGCGCGATGCTGGTGATGCTCGGCCACGGCCTCGTGTCCGGTGCGCTCTTCCTTTGCGTTGGCGTCGTCTACGACCGGCTGCACACACGCGAAATAGACCGGTACGGTGGTCTTGCCGACAATATGCCCGGTTATGCCCTGCTGTTCATGGTTTTCACCATGGCGAGCGTCGGGCTGCCGGCGACCAGCAATTTTGTCGGCGAGTTCCTTAGTCTGATCGGCACCTATCGCGCCTCGAGCTGGGCGGCGATCGTTGCAACGACGGGCATTATTCTTGGTGCCGCGTACATGCTCTACCTCTACTGGCGCATCTGCTTTGGCACGCAGCGCAACGCCGATGCGGCCGCAATGCCCGACTTGTCGCCCCGCGAATGGTGGTTGCTCGCGCCAATCGCGGTCGCCGTGTTTTGGATGGGAATTTATCCCGAGAGCCTCATTCGTCCGATGCGCAACGATGTCGGCCGCTTGCTGGATCGCCTTGAGCAGGTCGCGCCCGCTGGAGATTCCCACCTGACCCTTGGGAAGGCCGCGGCGCATATGAACATGGGAGCCATGCATTGATCCCGCGCTTTACCGCTCCCCTCCTTCCCGAGTTGATCCTCTCGATCGGGGGCACAATCCTGATGCTCGTCGCCGCCTTCACCGGAAGGCGGGGCGCAGCCCTTACGAGCTGGATCGCCGTCGCGCTTCTTCTTGGAGCAACGGTCGCACTGATCGGGCCGCCTTCCCACACCGGACCGGTTTTTGAGGGCATGCTCTCAGCCGATCTGTTCGCGAGCTTCGGGATGGCGATCATGTTCCCAGCAGCGGCTGTAGCGATCATTGCTGCGCATTATTGGTTCGAGCGCGATCATGAGCATTCGAGCGAATATGCGGTGCTGATCGTGTTCGCGGCGGTCGGCATGGCCGTGATGGTTTCCGCGACCAGTCTCGTCGCTTTGTATGTCGGCCTCGAGTTGCAGAGTCTCGCCTCGTACGTCCTTGCCTCCTACCGGCGGACAGATGAGCGTTCGGCGGAAGCGGGCCTGAAATATTTCGTGTTGGGCGCCCTTGCGAGCGGCATCCTCCTTTACGGCATTTCGCTGCTCTACGGTTTCACAGGGACGATGAGCTTCACCGGGATTGCCGCGGCCTTCGCGCGCGGAGCTCCCTCGCTCGGATTATTGTTCGGTCTCGTGTTCGTGCTTGCCGGACTGGCTTTCAAGGCGAGCGCCGTGCCGTTCCACATGTGGACACCGGATGTCTACGAAGGGGCCCCGACGCCGGTCACGGCTTTCTTTGGTTCAGCACCGAAGGCTGCTGCAGTGCTTCTTGCCACGCGCCTGTGTCTCCAGGGGCTGGCCCCCGCGACCGACGCATGGCGACAGATCATGATTTTTGCTGCACTGGCGTCGATCTTTCTCGGCGCAATCGCGGCGTACGGGCAAACAAATATCAAGCGACTGCTCGCTTACTCATCGATCAACAATGTCGGCTTCGCTCTCATCGGCCTTGCTGCGGGGACACCGCAGGGTGCGTCGTCCGTCCTGTTCTACATGGCCGTCTACGTTGTCATGACCCTCGGCGCGTTCCTTTGCGTCATGTGGATGCGCGACGCGGAAGGACGCCCGGTCGAGAGTATCTCCAGCCTCTCCGGGCTTGCGCAGACCCGACCGGCATTTGCCGCGGCCTTTGCTATCTTCATGTTCAGCCTTGCCGGAATCCCGCCCTTGTTCGGCTTCTGGCCCAAGTGGATGGTGTTCAACGCGGCCGTGGCCAACGGCTACATCGCACTCGCCGTTGCCGGCATCCTCGGAACCGTGATCGGGGCCTATTATTATCTGCGGATCGTCAAGGTAATGTACATGGACGAGCCCGCCGAGCCGTATGCGCGTCCGCGTGAGCCGGTGCAGGGTATCTTGATCTTTCTCGCGGCGCTGTTCGTCTCTCCGGCCGGCTATCTGCTGATCGGACTTCTTCAGTCCTACACGGACAAAGCGGCGGGATCGCTGTTCTGACGCGAATCCGAATTATCGAGCGCACGGGCTCGACCAATGCCGACCTTCTTGCCGACCCAAACGCCATCGAAGGCGACTGGCTGGTCGCGTTGCACCAGGAAGCAGGAAGAGGACGCCAGGGCCGGACCTGGGTTTCGGTAAACGGCAATTTCTATGGCAGCACTCTTGTTCAGCTGCGCGCCGGCGATCCGCCTGCGCAAACCTTGTCGTTAGCGGCGGGTCTTGCACTGATCGAGGCGATCGACGTCACTGTTCCGATGCAGGCAGTGATGCTGAAATGGCCAAACGACCTGATGCTCGCGGGCAGAAAGCTCGCCGGGATCCTCCTCGAGCGTTCGGGCGACCGCGTCGCGATCGGCTTTGGCGTCAATCTCGCCGGTGCCCCGGATCTTGTCGACCGGACGGCGGCCTCCCTCGACGGTGCAATTCTCCCCCAAGCGTTCGCGCCACTTCTTGCTGCGAGCCTCGGCCGGATTGTCACGGTCTGGCGTCAAACTGACCCCGCAGCACTCGCCCAGGCATGGCTTGCACGTGCCCATGCCGTCGGATCCCCTCTGAAGGTGCACTCTTCCCCAGAGGAAGAGGTGTCCGGTCGGTTCGACGGCATCGAACCGGACGGCGCGCTGCGCCTTCGGCGAGCAGATGGTTCGCTCGAGATCATCCGCGCGGGAGACGTCGAGTTGTGAAGCTCTACCGACGCAGCTAGGGCCCGGCAATGATCCTGGCGGTCGATGTCGGCAATTCAAATCTGGTCTTTGCGCTCGTCGATGCGGGCGAGATCAAAGCCCGCTGGCGGATCGCAACTGATGCCCGCCGCACGGCTGATCAATACTCGGTCTGGTTGCACCAGCTCTTCGAACTCGAAGGCTTCTCGCGCGAGGAGGTCCAAGGAGTAATCATTGGCACCGTTGTTCCGCGAGCGTTGCACAACCTTCAGGTGCTTTCCGAGAAGTACTTCAACAAGGCTCCGTTGATTGCGGGGCAGGGACGTGCCTCGTGGCCGTTTCAGCTCGACGTTGACGAGCCGCAGAACGTCGGGGCCGATCGAGCACTGAACGCTATTGCCGCGCACGCGAAACATCCGGGCGACCTGCTGGTCATCGACTTCGGAACAGCCACGACCTTCGATGTGATCGGTGCCACGGGCTCCTATCGCGGGGGTATCATCGCACCTGGCATAAACCTTTCGCTCGATGCGCTGGTGAATGCGACAGCCAAGCTGCCCCGCATCGCGATCGAAGCCCCTGAGAACAACAGTGTGATTGGTCGGACCACCCCGAGCCAGATGCTCATCGGCATCTACTGGGGCTATGTCGCAATGATTGAGGGTCTTGCCGAGCGAATCAAAGCCGAGCTTGGCAGTACACCAACCGTCATCGCAACGGGCGGGCTAGCGACGCTGTTCGACAAGCACACGAAAGTGTTCGATGCGATTGAACCCGATCTTACTATCCAGGGGTTGAGCTTATTATACGACATGGCGATGCGCGGCGCGAAATGATTCCCGGAGAAGAGCTGCTTTTCGTCGCCCTTGGCGGCTCCGGCGAGATCGGCATGAACGTCAATCTGTACGGATGCCGGGGCCAGTGGATCATGATCGATCTCGGACTGACGTTCGCCGATCCTACCTATCCCGGGATCGATTTGATTTTGCCGGATCTCGAGTTCATCGAACATCAGCAACAACGGCTCGCCGGCATCGTACTTACTCACGGCCACGAAGACCACATCGGTGCGCTCCCCTATCTTGCCGATGAGCTCAAGGCTCCGCTGTTCGCCACTCCGTTCACGGCTGGCTTGATTGCGGGCAAACTGGAAGAGGAGGGGTTAACCGGACAGGTCGAGCTCAACACGGTTGAACGTGGGGGCACGGTCGAGCTCGGGCCGTTTCGCGTGAGCTTCATTGCACTCTCCCACTCCATTCCTGAGGGCAACGGCGTTCTTATCGAAACCCCATTTGGCAACGTCTTCCACACCGGAGACTGGAAGATCGACGAGACGCCGGTGATTGGTGAAGTGCCGAGCCCCGACACGCTTCGTGCGATCGGCGATGCCGGGGTTCTTGCGCTGGTCTGTGACTCGACCAACGTCTTTCAGGAGCAGCCATCGGGATCCGAACAAAGCGTTCACGCGGGACTGCTTGCGAAAGTCGCGGAGGCCAAAGGCCGAGTCCTTGTTACGACCTTCGCATCCAACGCCGCTCGCCTGCAGACGATCGGCCGGGTCGCGGTCGAGACCGGCCGTCGGGTCTGTGTCGCCGGACGATCACTCGATCGTATCCTGCGCGTTGCCCAATCGACGGGCTATTTGAAGGACTTTCCGCCTCCCGTATCGATTGACGAGGCGGTTCGCCTGCCGCGCGAGGAACTGCTGATCATTGCAACCGGTGGGCAGGGCGAGCCTCGTGCGGCGCTAGGCCGGATCGCAGCAGGCAATCACGACCTCAAGCTTAGTGAGGGTGACACGGTAGTCTTTTCGTCGCGGATCATCCCGGGGAACGAGATCGCGATCGGGCGAATCATGAACCATCTGTCCGATCTCGGCGTCCGGATCGTGACCGAGCGCCAAGCCCATGTCCATGTCTCGGGCCACCCGGGTCGGCCCGAGCTGATCGAGATGTATAATTGGGTGCGGCCACAGGTCGTGGTTCCCGTCCATGGCGAAGCGCGCCACCTGGCTGAGCAGGCAAGGCTTGCGCTGGGTCACGGAGTTTCGCATGCCATTGTGCAACGCAATGGAGACGTAATCCGCCTTGCGCCCGGCGATCCGCGCAAGATTGACGAAGTTCGCGTCGGGCAACTCGTGCTCGACGGAGACATAATTCTGCCAGCCGACGGTTCAACGGTGAACGAGCGTCGTCGGATCGGCTACGGCGGGCTTATTACCGTGGCATTGCCCGTCGGCGAGGACGGCGCCCTTGCCGGGTCGCCCTTGGTCCGGCCCTTTGGCGTCCCCGTTGAAGAGGATCGCGACGACTTCATCGCGGATGCGACGGACGCCGCAAAACGTGCCTTCACACCGCGCGGTGAGGAAGAGACCGTGCGCGAGGCGGTCCGGCTGGCGGTCCGCCGATGCGCCACTCTATGGACTGGAAAAAAGCCGCTCGTCGAAGTGATGATGCTGCACGTCGCGGTATAGGCCAGCGATGCAATTCACGTCCATTGTAGCCATTTATCTGCTGTTTTTCGCTTTTAGCGCCTTCATCTTGCTGCCGTTCGGGGTGCGGACCGATGAAGAAGCCGGCACTGCCAAGGTTCCCGGCCAGGCCGATAGCGCTCCGCACATGTTCAATCTCAAAAGGCACTTGCTAAGGGCTGCAATGGTCGCAGCGGTCCTTTTTGCAATCTATTATGCCAATTGGACGTACGGCTGGATCACTTCCGACGAGCTCGATTTCTTTCATCGCCACTAGAACAACCGCCCCATGGCCCAAGGGGAACTTGTCAACGAAGCTTGTCGATCGCCTGTGCCAGCGCCGAATAGAGCTTGCCCATATCGGATGACATGAGAGTCACCGCAATCATTCCGCCGTCGCGTTCGGCGAGCACGCGCCGAAGCATCGATTCAAAATCGGCCACGTAGCGGTTAACCGAGCGCTGAAATTCGACATCGCTCTCGTAGTGCACCCGGATTGCACGACCTTCACTACCGCCGATGAGGCGGACTGCGCGGCTCGTGAATACGCCACGGTTGCCCTTGAGGTACGAGTTCCAAGCCTTCTCGTCGAACTCATCCGCCATGATCTTGCCGACATCGATCGCCGCAGAGTGCATGGAATCAATCAGCAGGGCCACGCGCTTGGCAAAAGCTTCGCTATCCTTCTCGCGCTGTTCCTTCCCGGTCTGCTCGATATGTGCTTCGAGCGCCGAAGCTGTCTGCCCGAGGGTCATCATTTGGCCAGTCAGACGATCCGAGGCCAATCGGGCTGATTCGAGCGCTCGAGAAGCGACCGTTTCAAGCGAGCGGACGCGATCCTCGATTGTCTCGCGGATCACGCGTTCGACCGCTTGGGCCGTTTCGGCTGAAAGCCTACCTGCAGCTTCGGGAATGGCGGCTTCAATTGTCTCGCGCGCACGCTCGGCGGCGTGGGCGGCGGCCTCCTTGACCTGGACCAGCGAAGCGATGAGCGCGGGAGCCGTTTCCCGGCTGAGGCTCGCTGCCTCGCGTTCAACTTGCACAAGAGTTGAGGCGAAGTCCGTAAGTTTCGACTGCGCTTCTTCGACACCACTGTCGAGGCTTGCGAGCAGTTCGGAAAACCGCTCGCGCTGCTGGGCAATGTGAAGACCTGTTGCAGCAAGCTTCTGGCTCGCTTCATCGGTTGCGTCTCTCAGCCAGCCGATATCTGGCTTCGCTGCGGCGGCGGATTCGGCGAGGCGGTCCGTGCCCCCCTGGGCTTCACCAATTGCCACACCAAGGCTTTCGCGGATCTCGGTTGTCAACTCTTCGATGGTGGCTCGCAATGACCCGGTCCGGTGGGCGAGGGAGCCGATTGCATCATCCTGGCTTGTAGCGTTCGCCGCGAGCGTATCGAGCTCGGCCCGCGCGCGGCCAAGTGACTCAAGGAAACGATTGGCACGCTCGTCGCCATTGGCTGCGAGCTCCGTGAAGCGCTGGTCGATCAAGGCGAGCCCACGCTCGATTTCCGATATCATATGTTGCGAGGCGCGATCTTGCTCGGCGACGCGGGTCGAAAGTCCCTCGAGCGCGCCGGTCGCGCGATCAAGATTGGTTGCGAGGGATTCGGCGGCATCCGCACCCGCCTTGCCAATTCCCGCCGAGGCTTGTGTCACGAGTGCCGTGACTGCAGCGCTTTGGACGTCAATGCCCGAGCGGATCTGGTCGAGCATTTCGGCAGTGCGAACTAGGAGTGAGTCGAGCGTGCTGGCATAGGCCGTTTCGGCATCGCGCAGTCGCTCTGCTGCGATGTCTCCAGCGTTTTCGATCTCCGAAAGGCGAGCCGTCATTCGACCGGCAGCGTCGGTGATCTGTTGATCGGCGCTTGCTGAACGTTCGCTAAGATTGCTGACTTCATTGGCTAGCAGCGCGGCCTTGTCAGCTGATTCGCGGCCTATCGACCGCAGCTCCTCGGCCACCGCGCGCGCGGTCTGCTCTGCTTTGGGAAGATCCTCGAGAAGAACGGCAACATCATTGCGTGCCGAATCCGTTGCCCGGTCCAGTGCGTCTCCGTGGACCTTGAGCTTCTCACTGCTGCCTTCGAGTTCGCGGGTGATATTGCCGAGCTTGGTTGTGGTCTCGTCGCCGAGTTTCATGAGGTGCTGCGACATCCCGGTCAGTTCGGATCGGCTGTCGTCGATCCGCCGCGACAGAACTTCGAGCAGCGCTTCAAGGCTCCGTGCTTCGCTGCGCATGGTTATTACGGAGCGCGTGAACCGCTCCGCTTCCTTGCGCCTCGTGCGGCCGAAAATCAGCCAGACAAGACCCATGAGCGCAAGCGGACCGGCCGCAATCGCGAGCCATTGGGCAAGCTGCGGCGAAGAAAGCGGTTGACCCGCGAGGGAACGTCCAGCGGCCCAAGCGGTATAAGCGAGCCAAAGAGCCGCAAGTGCGGTCAGCGCGCCACCCAGTACCTGGCGGCCACCGGCGCCGCGCTCTTCGGCAGTTTGTTCCTGCCACTCGCGATGGTCGAAGGCGGGTTCGACGAAGTCGATGCTGCTCGCAAGCAGATTGGTGGACTCTGCCGCGTCATCGGCCGGGGGCAGGTGTTCGGCGCGCTTGGGGGTGGGTGTCATCTCAACAGGCAGTTTATCATCTTTGACCGGACGCGAAAGCGATTAGAGAAGGTGCCTGGAACGCGGGGAGGGTAAAGCAGAAATGGCGATTGGCGCCCTTATTGGGGCCTATCAGGAGGACGACAGCGGAGGACTTCGAGCCCTGCTTCCTCTCGCGGGGCGAACTCTCGTTGAATATCAGGTTCGTTGCGCCTCTGCCGCAGGGGCTGCCCCGATCGTCGTCGTCGTGGAACGGATTCCGCAGGCACTTCAGGATGCGTTCGAACGCCTGCGCGTGGAGGGAATCGGCGTTTTTCCGGTGAGCGACGTCAACGAGGCAGTGAGTCGTTTCGAGGCAGGCTCGTTGATTCTCTTGATCGCCGATGGTGTTACACCGCCGCTCAATCTGGTGATGTCGCTCACACGCGAGGCTGAAAACGCGGTCGCAACCGTGCCGGACGACGAGGCTCATGAAGCCTTCGAACGCATCGATGGGCAATCGCGCTGGGCGGGTATAGCACTCGTCAATGCCACTCTTCTCGGTTCAACGGCAGCGATGCTTGGCGACTGGGACCTGCAATCGACCCTTCTGCGCCGTTCGATCCAGGAGCATGCTCGCCTGGTGCACGCGGCAGAAGCGGGAGGCGAGCCCCTGCTGGTTAATGGTGCGCAGGATTTGGCGGCTTTCCAGCGCCATCTCGTCCGTTCCTCGCGGGCAGAGCGCGACGATGCCGCGAGCCGTTACGTCCTTCCGATGGTCGAGGATTTCGCGACCGAACATTTGATGGGTACCGCGCTGCATCCAGCGTCAATGCTGTGGGCGGCGCTGGGTCTCACACTAGCTGGCGCGATCTGTTTCACGCGCGGCTGGCTCGGCGCCGGGCTGGTGCTGCTTCTCCTGTCGACGCCGCTTGACCTCATCGCCGAGCGCCTCGCGAGCCTCCGACTACGGCCGTTGCCGGCGCGCCTGTGGAGCCGCACGCTGCTTTGGCCGGCCGCGGGCCTCGCTCTTGCTGCAATCGGTCTGTGGGAGACGCGTCATGGGACGGGCTGGGGCGCATTGGTAAGCGCTGGCGCCGCGTGCGCTTTTGCCGAGGCGATGCGCATTGAACGTGCCGCCATTCCTCCCGGCGAGGAAATATGGCTGCTGTCACGCCGGAACGCGATACTACTTGCAACACCTTTCGCTCTAATTGGGCAGTGGACCGCGTATCTCGTCGGGATACTCCTCTATGCCGTCATATCCTTTTTCATTTTCCAGCGGGTCCGTCATCCCGCTCCAGTTGACGCGAAGTTAACTGAGATCGGATAACTCCCGGCCAATGACGCCGGAAGAATGGCCTATCGCTGCGGTAGCAGCAGACGGGAACGCGCCCTCGCGCACAGCGGGACGAGGGCGGCTGGCAACCGTTCGGCGCGATTTTTTCCTTGATCCTGCTGAGCGCCTTACGGAACAAGAGCGGGCGCTCATGACCGCTATGCTCCATTGCCTCGTTGGCGACGTTGCTGCTGCGGTTCGTGCGGCTCTTCCCGGGGGGCGTCTTGCGGCAAATGACGAAGGTGATGCTTCGCTTGTCGAACAATTGACAGTGTCCGGGCTGCTGGATCAGCCCGAGCTGATGTCCCATCTTCTGCGAAAAGCCGATGAAGAGAGGATCGGGATGGCGGCGCGCGCGCGGAGCGGACGGCGTGAGGCGCGTGTACTTCAAAGTCTCGTGAGCCATGAATATGGCGCCGCTGCCGCAGCGGCCATGGCACTCATCTTGGGCAGAGGGCGGCGCCGCGATCGTTTTGGCCAGTGCCTTGTGGATTTCGACGATCTTGCGCCCTTGGCAGCCGAGGCGTTGGTGCAGACGGTCGCTGCGGGCCTGCGCCGCGAACTTGCCCTTAGTCGCGGTATTCCACGCGCCGACCTCGAGCTTGCTGAAGCGTCGGAGCGCGTCCTTGAACATCGCGACGAGGAACGGGGGATTGATACGCTTACAGCATCGCTTGTCCATTTTCTCGAGGAAGCGGGCGCTGTGAACGACGAGCTTGTCCTCGCCGCCGCCAACGAGGGTGAGGTGGCATTCGTTGCCGAAGTGCTCGCGCGTCGCGGCGGCCTCGCGGCCGAGGCTGCGATGGATGAGCTTTTGTCCGGGGAACCGAGACATGTCATGGCACTGCTGCGCGTTTGTCGGTCCTCGCATGAGCTCGCCGCGGGACTGCTTGCCGGGATCGGCGATATTCTGGGAATTGCGGACGCCGGGGAGGCGATCGCCTTTTTCGAATCGATGGGCGAAACCGAGGTCGGAGCGGCGCGCGCCTGGCTTCTGACCGCGCCCTCCTACCGCACGGCCTTGGCACGTCTGGGGCAAGGTCGTGGCTAGTGCGCCATCTGAGCCCCGGCCAGTCCTCGGCCGAATCGATGCCCGTGGGCGGCTCGTATTCGCCGATCCGGAGCTCGAAGCCCTTCAACGCGATGCGGGCTCACGTCTTGGAGAGCCACTTGCATTGCCGCAGATTGCGGCGGTGGCGCAGCTTGCGCGCAAGCTCCGAACATCGGTGTCGCGCCCGGCAATTGCTGCCTCGGCTGACCATGATGTCGAACTTTGGGTGCGTGCAACCCCGCAGGGTGACGATGTCGCACTGTCGCTTGAGGGATGGACCGAACACCCTCCCGCGCCGCCTCGCCTGGCGGCACTTCTTGGTGGAAGCACAGAGGACTCAGGAGGGAAACGCAACGAATGGGCGGCGGACGAAGAGCTTCGCATCATTTCTCTGTCTCCCGACCTTGCCGAACTGCTCGGCGTCAACCCGGATGAGGTCGCTGGCCACGCCCTCACGCGTATCTTGCGCCTCGACGAGGACGAAGCCGGCGAGATGCCGCTCATCAGCGCTCTTGCCGCGCGCCGCGGGTTTTCCGGCCAGCGCGCGCGCAGCCGGTCAAGCGAATCGCGGGCTGTCGTCATGGCAGGAGAGGTCGTCACGGCGGCTGACGGGAGTTTCGCGGGCTTTCGGGGGTCCGTTCAGGCGGACGGGCCTGAACCGCCAGCACGTCGCAATACCGCCGCAACCTTCGATCTCGCCCTCGAGGAGGTGCTCCGATCTCCGCTCGATCGCATCATCGAGAGCGCCGAGCGCATCGTTGAACGGGCGGACGGCCCGCTCCGGAGCGACTATGCAGGCTATGGAAATGACATTGCGGCGGCCGCGCGGCATCTCCTTTCGGTTCTGAAGTCGATTAGCGAAGAACCGGCATCAATGGGTCAGTCGATCGACCTCGCGGCGCTCGCCGGCGAGGCGGTGGTGATGCTCGATGCCAGTGTCGAGGAACGCCATGCGACGATCGACGTGGAATCGTTTGGAGCCCTTCCTGCCCGGGGCGAAACCCGCGCAGTGATCCAGATCCTTGTGAACCTTATCGGCAACGCCATTCGCTATTCGCCGCAAAATGGCAGGATCGACGTCAGGTTCAATGGCGACGGCGCTACCGCATCGGTGACTGTTCAGGATCAGGGGCCTGGTATTGCCGAGGCCGATCAGCAGCGAATTTTCGAACGGTTCGAGCGCGCCCATTCTGAAGAGACCGGGACGGGACTCGGACTCGCCATTTCCCGGAGGCTCGCGCGGTCGATGGGTGGCGACGTGACGCTCGACAGCGCGCCCGGGAAAGGCGCGCGTTTCACGCTTTCGCTTCCTGCCGCCTAGATCCTATTCCAGTCCGACGTAATCAGACTTCCCTGTCCGCCGCATTGGCAAAGCGCTTCGGGGCAAACTGCCGATCGGTTCGCCACTCCGGCGCTAACGCACGCTCAATCACCGATCAGCTGGTTCGCAAACCGCCGAGCACCATACTCAAAGAGGCAAGCTCTAGCGCTTGTCGACCGGAACGTAGTCGCGCTGGGTCGCACCGACGTAGAGCTGGCGCGGACGTCCGATCTTCTGGTCCGGATCCGCAATCATCTCGTTCCACTGCGCAACCCAGCCCACCGTTCGCGCGAGCGCAAACAGCGCCGTGAACATGTCCGTTGGGAAGCCAATCGCGTTCAGGATTACGCCTGAGTAGAAGTCGACGTTCGGATACAGCTTCTTCTCGATGAAATACTCATCGTTGAGTGCAATATGTTCGAGCTCCTTCGCCACGTCGAGCACCGGGTCGGAGATATTGAGCTCCTTCAACACCTCATCCGCGGTTGCCTTCATGACCTTCGCTCGTGGGTCGAAGTTCTTGTAGACGCGATGACCAAAGCCCATCAGCCGGAACGGATCATCCTTGTCCTTAGCACGAGCGATATATTCGGGAATGTGCTTAACGTCGCCGATCTCGCGCAGCATGTTGAGCGCGGCCTCGTTGGCGCCGCCATGTGCCGGCCCCCAGAGGCAGGCGATGCCAGCGGCGATGCAGGCGAACGGGTTCGCGCCCGACGAACTTGCCAGCCGGACCGTCGAGGTGGATGCATTCTGTTCATGATCGGCATGGAGGATAAAGATCCGACGCATCGCATTTTCGATGATCGGATTGACCTCATAGGGCTCGGCCGGAACGCCAAAGGTCATCCGGAGGAAGTTCCCCGTGTAGCTGAGGCTGTTCTGGGGATACATGAACGGCTGACCGATTGAATATTTGAACGCCATGGCGACGAGTGTCGGCATCTTCGCAATCAGCCGATGTGACGCGATCATTCGCTGCTCGGGATCATTGATGTCCGTGCTGTCATGATAAAAGGACGACAGCGCACCAACCACTCCGCACAGGATCGCCATCGGATGTGCATCGCGGCGGAAACCGCGGAAGAAGGTCGCAAGTTGCTCATGGACCATCGTGTGGCGGCTGATGGTGTAGACAAACTCGTCGAGCTCTGGGCTCGTCGGAAGCTCGCCGTGCAGCAGGAGATAGGCAACCTCCATGAAGCTCGATTCCTGGGCGAGCTGGTCAATGGCGTACCCGCGATGGAGCAGGATCCCTTTTTCCCCGTCGATGTAGGTGATCGCGCTCTTGCAGGACGCGGTCGATGTGAAGCCGGGATCGTAGGTGAACATGCCGGTTTCGCCGTAGAGCTTACGGATGTCGACGACTTCGGGGCCACAGGAGCCGTCGAGCACCGGGAAGTCATGATTGCCTCCGGGCGTTTTGAGTACGGCAGTTTGGTCGGTCATTACTTCGGCTCCATCTGGTCGGCGATGCGGGCAAGACTCTCGTCCCGGCCCAACAACTCGAGCACATCAAAAATTCCCGGAGATGTCGTGCGCCCCGTGAGGGCCGCGCGTAGAGGCTGGGCGAGTTTGCCAAGCTTGACGCCGCTTCCCTCCGCGACCTCGCGGATGGCTGCCTCTAACGAGGGCAAGTGCCAGTCGGCAAGACCACTGAGCTTCTCATGTGCGGCGTGAAGAATCGCGCGTGCGTCGGCGGACAGCAGCGCCAGCGCAGCTTCGTCGATCGCGAGCGGTCGATCGGCAAAAAGGAACCGAGCTCCATCGGCGAGCTGGTCGATTGTGTTTGCGCGGGGCTTGAGCTCGGGCATCGCGCGAACGAGCAGCTGCTTCGCCTCGGATGACAGCCCGAGCCTTGGTGCCACAAGGTCCGAAAGCCGAGCATCGTCAGCCTCCCGAATGTAGTGCCCATTGAGGTTTTCAAGTTTCTTGAAATCGAAGCGCGACGGTGATTTTCCAACATTCGGCAAGTCAAACCACTGAATGGCCTGTTCCCTTGTGATGATTTCATCATCGCCGTGGCCCCAGCCAAGTCGCAGCAGATAATTGTTCACTGCCTCAGGCAGAAGGCCAAGTTCATCGCGGTAAGCGTCAACTCCCATGGCTCCGTGGCGCTTGCTGAGCTTGGCGCCGTCCGACCCGTGGATCAGCGGCACATGGGCGTAGGTAGGCTCCGGCCAGCCCATGGCGCGGATGATCGCCAACTGGCGGAAGGCATTGTTCAGATGATCATCACCTCGGATCACGTGCGTAACGCCCATGTCGTGATCGTCGACAACCACCGCAAGCATGTAGGTCGGCGTTCCGTCTGACCGGAGCAGGATGAAATCGTCGATCTCCGCATTCTGGACAGTGACGCGACCCTGTACCTGGTCTTCAATCACGGTCTCGCCCTCCCGCGGAGCCTTTAGGCGAATGACGAACGGCCGATCGCCCTGCTCGTCACGAACCTCGCGCCAAGGGCTGCTGATCCGGAAAGGACGGCGCTCGCGCTGGGCGAGCTCGCGCTGCTGCGCAAGATCCTCCTGCGTCATGTAGCAACGATAGGCGGCACCGCGCTCAAGCAACCGGTGCGCGACTTCGGCGTGCCGCGCCCAGAATTGCGACTGATAATATTCGTGGCCGTCCCAATCGAGGCCGAGCCAGCGCATCCCATCGAGGATCGCGTCAATTGCTTCGCTCGTCGAGCGAGCGCGATCCGTATCCTCGATCCGGAGCAGGAACTTCCCGCCGGTATGACGGGCGTAAAGCCAATTGAACAAGGCCGTCCGCGCGCCGCCAATATGTAGAAACCCGGTAGGCGAGGGGGCGAACCGGGTGACTACCGGCCGCGACATATCACTTGCGCTCAAGCGCGCTTTCCTCTTCTTTTCTTGTGCAATGCAATGGCCGGGCGGCCCTAACATAGGGAAGGCGGCTCTTCCACAGCGCCCCAGTCAATCCCTTCAACGGTTATCCAGCATCTGCAAAAATCGCCTTAACAGGCGCCGACGGTGGCCGGTTTGCCAGGGACCGGATTCAACCGCACTCCCTGAGGAAGCCACGTTCGCCTGACGCGCCGAGCGATTTCGATCGCCTCAGCCGACGGAACGCCTGTTTAGCGGCAGTAGCTAGTAGCGCCGAATAAGCCCGGCGAGCCGACCCTGGATCCGGACTCGGTTTTCCTCGTAACGCTGCGGCTCGTAACGACTATTGGCAGGGTCGAGGCGGATCATCCGTCCCTCGCGCCGAAACGTCTTGAGGGTCGCTTCCTCATTGTCGATCAGCGCGACCACGATCTCACCATCACGCGCGCTGTCAACTTTGCGGATCAGGGCGAAATCGCCGTCAAGAATGCCCTCGTCGACCATGGAATCTCCCGCTACCTCAAGCGCATAATGTTCACCGGGTCCAAGCAGCGCCGCGGGCACCGCAAAAGACTCAGTGCCTTGCAAGGCCTCGATCGGCGTACCGGCCGCGATACGACCGTGAAGCGGGATTTCCACTTGGTCATTTGCGGGTGCGGGCGTTGACGGCCGGATTGGCGTTACGGTTGCCGACGGTCGCGTTTCAGGGAGCTTGACGACTTCGAGGGCACGAGCACGGTTCGGGAGCCGACGGATGAACCCGCGCTCCTCCAAGGCCGAGATCAGTCGATGCACGCCAGACTTTGACTTAAGGTCGAGCGCTTCGCGCATCTCATCGAAGCTGGGGCTGACGCCGCTCTCTTTGAGGCGGTCATCGATAAAGATCAGCAATTCCCGTTGCTTGACGGTGAGCATTGGCCATCACTCCCCCGGATGAGAACGAACGGGGAACTTTTAAGCAACGAACCGAGTGACGTCAAGCCACCCTGTCAGCTGCCGCCACTAAGAAGCCGTGCACGGAAGGATTGAATGGCGCTCTCGTTGCGCTTGGCCTTCATGTCGCGCTTGAGATCGGCGACGAACTCCTGAGCGTAATCTTGTGCGGCAGCCTGGTTCAGCTGGGTGGTCACCTGGCTGATGAGGCCCGGCTGTGCGATGGAGTTGCCGGGCGTGATCTTGTCGACCTTGACGACAAAATAACCTCCGCCCTGGGGGTTCGGCGCCATTCGGCTCTTGCCGGGACCGGTGCCGAACAGGATCCTCAGAGCAGGGGGAGTATTGCCCTGTTGGTCGGTCATCTGGATGCGGCGTGCCGAGATTGGGCGCGGGGGCGGAAGGTTGGCGCCAATTGCCTTGATCGCTTCTGCGAGGGATACGGTTCCGGTCGCCTTGTCCGCGATCTGCTGCGCCGCGGCCCGTGCGCGTTGCGTTGCCTGGTTGTTGATCCAGTCGGTTGCGACCTGGTCGCGGATGCCGTCCAGGGGGGCCGGAGACGCTGGTACGACCTGGCCCGGCGACACCATTGCGTATCCGGCATTACCCGGCAGCGTCACGACTTCGGGTGGGTCATTGGGCGCAATATCGAAGCCTGTCTTGAGAACCGGCGCGAGTTCAGGAGGCAGCTTGAATGCGGCATCGGAGCGCGAAGTGCCGGCTGCGCTGATCAGAGGCGTGCTTATCGCCTGCAGCTTTGCGGCGTTTGCCGCTTCCTCGAAGTTGCTGCCTTGATCAAGCGCGCTTTGCACCTTGTCGACGAGGTCTTCGAGGGCGGCCTTGCGCTTGTCGGTGTTGAGCTTCCCGGCAATATCCGTCCGAGCTTGGTCGAGAGTTTTGCCCCCTCCAGTCTTCACCGAACCGACTTTCACGACGAGCCAGCCAAATTGAGATTGAAGCGGTCCAACGATCGCGCCTTCGGGAGCGGCAAAGACTGCGGCAGCCGCCTTGTCGCCGGCAACGCCTGCATAAGCGGTGCGGGTCTGGTCGTTAAGAGCGGTGACAGCGGCGCTCGGCCCTGCGGGCGCCGCAGCGGCGGCTAGAGTCGCGCCCCCTTTGGCCCGCTGCGCAATCGCATTGGCAGTCGCCTGATCCTGGACCACCACCTGGCTTAGCGTACGCGTATCCTTTGGCGCATACTCATCCTTGTGCTGGTTGTAGTAAGCCGCAATCTCCGGGTCGGAAGCATTGATGCTGTTGACCTGGTCCGGGCCGATCCTTGCAATTCGAAGGACGCGCTGCTCGGGGACCATATAGCGAATGGATCGGTTGGCAGCGTAGAATTGCGCGAGTTGAGCATCGGTCGGTTTAAGGCCCGCCTTAAAGGCCTCGATCGGTACGATGGCGCCTTCGCCTTCACGTTCCTCAAGCAGCATCGAGGCGTAGGGCTTGGCCATTCCCAGTGGAACGCGCGCATTTGTTACTACCGGCGTTAGCAGGAGGCGTTGGAGCAACCCACCGGCGAGGATCTCGCGAACCTGCGCGTCGGATAGACGCTGCTGCGCGAGAAACGCCTGATAGGCCTGCTCGCTGAACTGCCCGTTCAAGCCCTTGGTCGACGGGATTGTCGCGATCTCAGCGTCAATCAGCCGCTTTGACAGCGGGAAGTTGTTCTTGTCGGCGAAGGCTACGAGTGCCTTGTCCTCGATCAGTGCGTCGAGCACTGGATTGAAGTCGCCCATAATGGTTGCATAATCGGCGTTGGGCTGCTGTTGCCGCGCGGTTTGCAGGCGCCGCTGCATTGCATCGCTGACTTCGCGCTCGTCGATCACCTGATCACCAACGGTCGCCAACGTTCCGCTGCTCATTCCGAAACCGAGATTGCCCGTCCCAAAATTCGACAGGTCGGCGAGCGCGAAGCCGGCGAGAATTGCCAGTCCGATGGCGGCAACAACCCACGTGCCGATCTTGGAATTTGCGAGGCGTCTAAAAAAGGAAAGCATCGGGGTCCCGGTGCGGTTGGAATTGAACCGCGCTTTAGGGGGCACACTGGCTTCCATCAACCCGCGCCGCTAGGGCGCCGGCTGAAAACACGAGGGGGAGTGGAATGGCGCTGAAGAAGCTTGTCGCCGGAAATTGGAAAATGCACGGTATCTCATCAGATCTTGAAGAGATCCGGGCGATCGCCGCTTTTTTGATTCAAATTCCGGGTGTCGATGTCGCCTTGTGCGTGCCCGCGATCCTGATTGAACGCGCGGTACGTTCCGTTCCCGGCTTGGCGATCGGCGGACAAGATGTTCATCATGCGACAAAGGGTGCGTTTACCGGATGTACGTCGGCGCTGATGCTGCTCGATGCCGGAGCAAGCCTGACAATTGTCGGGCACAGCGAACGCCGGGAGGCGCAGCGCGAGAATGATGCTGAGGTCAAAGCCAAGGCCGAGGCTGCGCTGGCGGTTGGGCTGGCTGTCATCCTGTGCGTTGGAGAGGCGCTCGAGATCCGCGAGCAGGGAGACGCGATTTCTTTCGTAATGGGCCAGCTCGACCGGTCCTTGCCCGAGGGGGTCGACGCGGAAGCCGAGCTTGCCATCGCTTACGAACCCATCTGGGCCATCGGAACCGGCAAGGTCCCGACGAACGAAGAGATCGGGGAGATGCATGCGGCAATCCGGCAGAAACTCAAGGACCGTTATGGCGCCGCCGGAGAGCAGCTTCGGATCCTTTATGGGGGCTCGGTAAAAGCCTCCAATGCACGAGCGATTTTCACGATCAAGAATGTCGATGGAGCACTGGTCGGCGGGGCGAGCCTTAAGGCAACAGATTTCGTACCGATCGTCGCTGCTGCCGCAGATTCGGTTTGACGATCCATTCAGTTGGCGATCACGTTCATTCGCCTATCATCGTTATTCAGCTCAGGAAGGACTTATGCGACTGATTCTTGGTACAATTGCGGCTTTCGGCATCATCACTGGCCTTGCTTCTGCAGGGGATGCGCAGGCTGTCGGAATGCAGATTGTTGACACTAACGGCGCGCTGGTCGGTACCGTAACAGCGATCCAGGGCGGAAACGTCCAGATCAAGACCGACAAACATGACGCGCTGCTCCCGAAATCGAGCTTTACGTCAAGCAACGGCAAGTTGCTTTTCGGGATGACGCAGGCGCAGCTCGACCAGAAGATCGAGGAGGCGGACTCGGCCTCCGCCAAGGCGATTGTGGCAGGCGCCACGGTCAAGGGAACTGCCGGAACCCCGCTCGGCAAGATCGACGCCGTCGAGGGCGGAAACGTCACGATTAGCCTCACGTCCGGCAAGAAGCTCCAGATGCCGGCGGCCGGCGTTCGCGGAAACACGGACGGTACCGTGACCGTCGGTTATACCGCCGACCAGCTCGACGCCCTCGTTGCTGGCGCGACCGGAGCACCCGCGTCGGGAAAGTAACCCACGGTTGAAAGGATGCGCGGCGCCGACTAAGTCGCGCCGCGCATCTTTTTTTGAAAGCCCTTCTGCATGTTCGCCTTTTTGCTGATCGTTCAATCGCTCATTGCCGTCGCGCTGATTGGCGTCATCCTCATGCAGCGCTCGGAAGGTGGCGGGCTGGGCGTTGGCGGCAGTTCGTCAGGGTTCATGACCGCCCGGGGCGCGGCGGACTTTCTTACGCGGTCCACGGCGGTCCTTGGGGGCCTCTTCATCGTTCTCTCGATAGTGATGGCGGCAATTGCCGGCGCGACACGTACGCCGACGAAGATCGATACTTCCCTCGCTGGAAAAACGAGTGCGCCGATCGAACAGACACAGCCGACGCCGGCTCCGGCTGCTCCGGCTCAGACCGTCCCCGCTCCGGCCAAGAGTCCCGACCAGAACCGCGAGGCTCCGGCAGTCCCGCTCGCCCAGTAACCGGCTGCGGCGGTCCGAACAGAAATTTTTTCGCGGCCCCCGCTTGCGCGGGCCGCGGTTGTCCCCCTAAGCCCCGAATCCCATGGCGCGGTTCATTTTCGTCACCGGCGGCGTGGTTTCATCGCTCGGTAAAGGTCTTCTTTCAGCCTCCCTCGGGGCTCTCCTCCAGGCGCGCGGTTATAAGGTCCGCATCCGGAAGTTCGATCCGTATCTGAATGTCGATCCGGGGACCATGTCCCCATACCAGCATGGCGAAGTCTATGTGACGGACGACGGTGCGGAGACGGATCTCGACCTTGGTCATTACGAGCGCTTCACTGGCGTTTCCTCGCGCCAGTCGGACAACATCACCACGGGGCGCATCTATCGTGACATTATCGCGAAGGAGCGTCGCGGTGACTATCTTGGGGCAACTGTCCAGGTCATTCCGCACGTAACCAATGCGATCAAGGAGTTTGCGCTCGCCGACACCGATAGCTGCGACTTCGTCATCTGCGAGATCGGGGGAACGGTCGGCGACATCGAGAGCCTGCCGTTCATTGAGGCGATCCGGCAGCTGAGAAATGATCTTGGCCGTGACCAGACGGTAAGCGTGCACACGACCCTGGTGCCTTGGATTGCGGCGGCCGGCGAGCTCAAGACCAAGCCAACCCAGCAATCCGTGCGTGAACTTTCAAGCCTTGGCGTTCAGCCCGAGGTCCTTCTTTGCCGTTGTGACCGGCCGCTTCCCGAGGCCGAGCGGGAGAAGATTGCGCTTTTCTGCAACGTCCGCAAATCAGCGGTGATCCCGGCGCTCGATGCTCGAAACATCTATGATGTGCCGCTTCAGTATCACCAGGCTGGACTCGACGATGAAGTGCTGCACGCCTTTGGAATCACGGATTCTCGCGCGCCGGAACTTGGTCGGTGGAACGAGATCATGCACCGCATCGATCATTATGACAGCGAGGTCACGATCGGTGTCGTCGGCAAGTACGTCGGACTTCCCGATGCGTACAAGAGTTTGCGGGAGGCCTTGGTTCACGGGGGCATCGCCAATCGTGCGAAGGTGAAGATCGAATGGATCGACGCCGAGATCTTTGAACATCCGCAGTCCGACATCGTCGCTGAGCTCGAGCCCCTGCACGGTATCCTTGTTCCCGGCGGTTTTGGTGAGCGAGGCAGCGAGGGAAAGATTGCTTCGGTGAAATTCGCGCGTGAGCGCGAGATCCCGTTCTTCGGCATTTGTCTTGGGATGCAAATGGCCTGCATCGAGGGCGCGCGTAATCTCGCCGGCATCGTCGAAGCATCGACGACGGAATTCGGCGATACGCCGGAGCCGGTCGTCGGGATGATTACCGAGTGGATGAGCGAGGAAGGCCTGCAGAAGCGAGCCGCCGGCGGCGATCTCGGCGGGACGATGCGCCTGGGCGCCTATCCCGCAAGACTCGACGGCAACAGCCAGGTGCGCTCGATCTACGGAACGGACGAGATCAGCGAGCGACACCGGCACCGCTACGAGGTCAACATCCACTATCGAGAATCGCTCGAGAAAACGGGGCTCATCTTTTCCGGTATGTCACCGGACGGTCAGCTTCCCGAGATCGTCGAACGACCGGAACATCCATGGTTTATCGGGGTCCAGTTCCACCCCGAACTTAAGAGCCGGCCGTTCGAGCCCCATCCGCTATTTGCCGGGTTTATCGAAGCGGCCGTCAAGCAAAGCCGGCTCGTTTAATTTTCGTCTCGGGAACGCCCCCGGCGCTAGACCGTTACGCGGGCGACACTAGGGAGGAAATACGATGCTTTTAACAATCGCGATCATTCTGCTGATCCTGTGGGCACTTGGCTTCTTTGCATTCCACGTTGCCGGCGGACTCATTCACCTTTTGCTGGTGATCGGCATTATCGTGCTGATCTGGAACTTTATCGCGGGTCGCCGCGCGGTTTGATTCGGCGCTAAAGCCAAGCGTTGCGACGCGCGTCCGCGCGCCCTAAGTGCTTGGCATGACGAACAGCATTTCGACGCGTGTGGCCGTGCTTGGCTCTGGTCCGGCCGGCCTCACCGCCGCCATTTACGCCGCGCGAGCGGGTCTGAACCCGGTTGTCATCCAGGGCATCCAGCCAGGCGGTCAGCTTACGACGACCACGGACGTTGAAAATTACCCCGGGTTTCGTGACGTCATCCAGGGGCCGTGGCTGATGGAAGAAATGCAGGCGCAGGCCGAACATGTCGGCACAAAGGTCGTCTGGGACCACGTCAGTTCGGTCGACCTCTCACGCAGACCGTTTCGACTGACGGGCGACAGCGGCGCACAGTACCTTGCCGACGCACTTGTGATCTCGACGGGAGCGCAAGCACGGTGGCTGGGGCTCCCGTCCGAAGAGCATATGAAGGGCAGGGGCGCTTCAGCCTGCGCGACCTGCGATGGATTTTTCTACCGGGGCAAGAAGGTCGCAGTAATTGGCGGCGGAAATACTGCGGTCGAGGAAGCGCTCTACCTCACCAATCATAGCCATGACGTCACGCTGATTCATCGGCGCGATTCGCTTCGCGCCGAAAAGATTCTTCAGGAGCGGTTGTTCGCGAATGCGAACATCAACGTCATTTGGGACAGCGAAGTCGTCGAGTTCGTCGGCGGCGGCGAGCCCGAGGCCTTGATCGGCCTTGATATCCGCAACAAGCGAACCGGTGAGATCAGCAGGGTCGAGTGCGACGGAGCCTTTGTCGCCATCGGGCACCAGCCTGCGACCGCACTATTCAAGGGTCAGCTGAAGCTTGACCACGAGGGGTACATCATCGTCGCTCCAGGAACGACCCGAACGAGCATCGAGGGCGTATTTGCGTGTGGTGACGTCATGGACAAGACCTACCGCCAAGCGGTCACGGCTGCAGGCACGGGTTGCATGGCAGCGCTCGACGCCGAGAAATATCTCGCCGCCCAGGAATATGAGGCAATAGCCGCCGAATAGGCGCAGCGAAAAAGGGGGATCGGTAATGAAGCCAGTCGGACCCATCCCCA
The DNA here is from genome assembly GCA_035944075.1 of Sphingomicrobium sp. GTDB lineage: Bacteria > Pseudomonadota > Alphaproteobacteria > Sphingomonadales > Sphingomonadaceae > Sphingomicrobium. Next base: position 1,095 of record DASZBO010000125.1, on the reverse strand, counting down.
AAAATTTCATCAGCGACGAAAATGGGCAGCTGCTGATTGGAGGCAGTCCCGCCGAGGAACATGTCGCGAAGGCGGGTGGCACGCCATTATTCGTCTACGACAACAACATCGTCGGCGCGCAGATCGCACGGTTCAAGGGTGCGATGCCCGACGGGATCTCTTTATTCTATTCGGTGACGGCCAACCCTTACCAACCTTTGCTCGAGTTTCTGGGCCGATACATCGACGGATTTCGGATCGTGTCTCTTGGGGAGTTGGAGCTACTGCAGGAGGCGAAGCTTGCCGGCATTCCGATGACCTTCGCCGGCCCCGGCAAACGCGATGTCGAGCTCGAAGCCGCGATCCGCGCGCGCGCAACAATCAGCATCGAGAGCGAGGGGGAGGCACGCCGCGCGATCGCTGCCGCCGAGAAGGTCGGGATCGTTCCCAAGATCTCTGTTCGGGTGACGCCGCCGTTCACCATCGAGGGAGGACAGGTCCGGCTGGGCGGCTCGGCCAGCCCCTTCGGCGTCGATGCCGAGCGAGTGCCCGCGCTCGTTTCCAGCCTCGTCGAAGCCGGTGTGGATTGGCGAGGGCTGCACATGTTTGCAGGGGCGCGATGCCTCGATGCTGACGCAATATGTGAGGTCCATCGACTAACCGTCTCACAAGCCGGCGAAATCGCCGAGGCAATTGGAACTCCTATAGCGGAACTGAACCTCGGCAGCGGCTTCGATGTCGCATGCCGTCCCGGTGACGAGCCCCTCGACATCGATCGGGTTGCGAGGAGGCTCAGTGTCACTCTGTGCAGCTCTTCGCCCTTGCTCGCGACGACGCATTTCACGATCGAGCCCGGCTGCTGGCTGGTTGGGGAATGCGGCGTTTACCTGACGAGGATCGTCGATCGGACGGAGAGTTTCGGACGTGTTTACGTGACAACCGACGGCGGTGGACATCACCTGATCGGCGCAACCGGGGGACTTGGAGAGCGAGCCAACGCCAACTACCCACTGGCACTTGCTACACGGTTTGCAGCTCCGGCCGAAGAGGAAGTCACCGTCACCGGCTGTCTCTGCACACCCTTCGATGTCCTTGGCGACGAGGTTTGTCTTCCTC
>DASZBO010000124.1:0-9395 GCA_035944075.1 Sphingomicrobium sp. | reverse complement strand
ACTGAGTCACGGAAGTCATGATTTAAAGTTCTCCTGCTTCGAGTCCCGCCTCGCTGAAAATTCGGCCCTCGGCCACTTTCAGCGCGGCGGCGACGGTTTCGACAATCTGTTCGCGTTGCCGGAGAGCTTCGACGCGGGGGCCAAGCTCCCTTTCGATTGCCGCTTCGACAACAAGGTCATGCACTTCAGATGAAAGTGCGGACAAAATCGGAGGCGCATTGACCACCGCGGCGGCAAATTCCGGCGTTTCCAGTGCGGCACGCATGCGTTGGGCGTCCGGCAGGCCCCTCAGGAATTCTCGGATTTCCCAATCCCTGACCGCTGCACCGAGGTCGCCCTTGTCGGGAGCCTTCGGCTTCATCGCGGCGCGAGCATTCTGGATATCGGCCTGCCATGCCTTGGCTTGCGCTTTCACCTGCCCGAAGTGTTCAGCCATGCCGCCTTCGGACACGAGCTTTCTTAGCGCGTGGGACTTTCCGTCTTCCGAAAGATTTCTGTCGGCACGAACGGCGGCGGCTTTTGTGCGCATGGCGTCTGGAAATCGGAAGGCCGTTTCGATTAGCTCCCGCTCAGCTTTTGCGCCTTCTGGCAGCCGTTTGATAAATTCTAAAGCAGCATGGTTCATCAGTGACTCCTTGTTTGAGATTGAGATTTGATAGGTCGGCGTTGGTGCCAGCGAAGCTGCTGGCCTTTTAATCCGCCGGAGCGAAGCATCATGTCGTGGTGAGCGTCGCTGTTTTCATTGTTGAGAATGTCGCCCCAGAATTGGTGATTGACCCTGAGAACGCTCGCGGGCGCAGTCACGCCGACCAGTGCGCCGGCAACGCTGTTCGCGACGTCATCGTGGCCCTGCGGGGGATGGCTGATATTGTCTTTGCCCGAGCGAGAGACGCGCCGCTCGAGCGAGACGAGCTGATTGAAGAGCCGTTTGAGGTCGAGAAGTTCGGCCTGATTACCGTTCACGATAGGCAAGAATTCTCGATAGAGGTCTGACGCCGACTTGTCGGAGGTTTCGTAGGTGATGCCATGCACCTGAAAGCGTTCGCGGGGCCACAGGCCGGCATATCGGTCGCCTCTGACGCGGCGGATGCCGTACCGCTTCAGAAGCTCTGCGAATTCCTGAACCACGGCCTCCGGCGAAAACGGCGGCTTGCACTCGCGCACGGCATCCAAGATCGCGATCTGCCCTTGCTTGTGGGCGATTGCGAGAGTCATTGAGTCGGCGGAGCCTCCGGAAGGATCGACGAAGGCGCTATAGGAGATGCCCGGTGCCGGCGGCAGTTCGAAGCGGCCGGGGATGGTCACACCGTCAACAGCCTCCCGCGTCAGCAGGGCCGATACGTCGGACCTAAATTCTCCAAGAAATTCCGCCTTCGCCGCTGCCGGATCACGTTCTAGCGCGCGATCCACGAGGCTTTGCGGCAAGGTCGGATTAAAATCGCGAGATGCTCCTTGCACCACGAGAATCGACGGGTCGCCGTCCGGGCCGAAGTGCCGCCGAAAGATTTCATATACCTCGCCTTGCGGCGCATATGGCGAAGTGATGATAATCAGCGGACCATTTGTGGTCGCAAGGGACGGCCTCACCGAATTTAGGATAGCGGTATCACCGTTTTCCGATGTGTCTTCGGTGTAGAAAAATGCGGCTTCGGAAGCAATCACCGCCACGGCAGTAATGCCACGCAACCTTCTAAAATTTGCGGCTCGTACTTCGATTACGATCCCGTTCCGAAGCTCGACGGTGTCGGCTGTCTGATTTACAATTTCCTTCGATAGAACCGGCGACGATTCCAGTACGCCCCTCACGTAGCTGAGCTGGATTTGTGCTTGCCGCTGATCGGGCGCGATGACGAGGACAACGCCACGCTCACCGGGCGACAACACATGCGAGTAATCGACCAACGCAGCAAGATATACGGCTAGTACCGAGATAGCGCGATCTTTTCCACCACGCCGTCCGATTACAAATAGCGCCTCCATAACGGCAGCCGGTGGCGGGCTCTCGCGTCCGCCGGTCTTGTCCCGCAGCTCCATCCATTCTTCGAGGGTCAACTCACCTCTGACGGCGAGCAGAGCTTTGCGCCAAAGAGCGTAAGATTTTCCCGCGATCACGTTGCCCAGCAAATTCGGGTCAGTAATCGCTTCTCTGAGAGAAATCGTGCGCATTACGTACGCACCCGCGCGCGTTCGTGGTCAGAAGTCGATTGCCCCCCCGGGGGGTGACCGTCCCTCTCCCCGCCGCGATCATCGCGCGAAGACAATCGTTTTTGCGCGTCACTGGTCGGCGTCTCGCGCTGCGCCGGCTGTTGTGCAGCGGCATCCCCTGAAAAGCAGCCAGCGGGCTGCGCTGCGGCCCGGCTGGCTAAGTAGCTCGTAAGCGATGGCGTCACGTCCCGCTGCTTGCGCTCAAGGCCTACGGCTTCGAGAAGGCGACGGAGGTTGCCAGCGGCACGCTGGTAGAGGTCCAAGTCCTCCACACAAGCCTGACCATCCTTAGCGAACTTCGCTTCCAGCCGTTCCAGCTCGACCGTAATGGCGGCGGCACGGCGAACGATGCTCTTTTCGGCAACAGACGCTACCTCAGCGCCACCAAGGTCCGCGACGTGTAGGCTAATCAGGTCGCGGAAGCGCCGTGCCCACGTGCTGCGTCCGTCCGCGCCGGACAGCAGTGCTGAACCATTCGAAACACGGCTTTTACCCTGCGGCTTAGTGGCGGCTTTGGCGGGGCTTCTGACGGGCATTAGGTCGCGCTGTCCTTTCAGCGCGAAACTACGGACCTAATGCGGACACACAAAGCAGAAAATACAAATTGTCTTTTGTTGTCAGTCAGGTGCTGTGGATTGTCTACTGATAGTCAATCAGTGTCCACCGTTGTCATGGCCGGTTTCCGCCGTCACACCGCACTAAGAGCCAGCAGCCCGAATCGCAGTCGCCGAGAGCGGCTATTGGTAGGCATGGAAATTTTTCTATACTTACGCGACCGTGTTAGCCGTGCCGCCGGAGCCTAGAGAACGAACCGGAGATAAGATCGGGGAGACAGACGCCATGATCGACGATACCCGTCTCAAGCACTTCGGGTTCATCTCTAAAACCACCGAGGATGCCATTGAAAGGCATTTTAAGATCATAACATTCACCCTAGCTGGCAACGTTGGCGCGATGCTGGCAGTGGCCTTGGCATTCAAAGACTACAGGGGGCAGCACTCTCCCGCCGATCTAGCCGTGCCATTCTATTGGTTCGTCCATGGCGCAATTTCGTCCGTCATAGCTCTTGGCATCACTATTCTGACGACCGAAGTCGTCGCGTTCCGGCTGCAGCGAGGGATCGCGGGCGTTGAATCGCTCGAAAAACTAACAAGCGACCTAACCAGATTTTCGACCTGGTTTGTGAGCTTTCTAATTTTCGTTGCGTTGTACGGCTATGCCGCCTGGTGCTTCTTCAAGGGCCTATATGCCTGCATTGACCTACTCCATTGACCCCGCAGCCTGCCGCTCGCGCCCCGCCCAGCGATAAGTGCTCTTCACCGGCATGGTGGAGGCCACATCCTGAGGAACGGCAGCAGCGCGCTTCCGGTCGAACTGCGACCGCTTGAACGCTGACAGTTGCACGCCTAGCTCCCGCGCCAACCAATAGGGCGAGGTTTCCTGCGCGACCAGCGCCCGCAGGTGCCTGCCACCTGCGCCTTTGGCTCCGTGCTTCGTCCATTCCTGAATGGTGCGTACCGTCACGGCCAAGACCTTGCCGGCGTTCGTGTCGGTCAGGTCCCACCTGTCGAGCCATGCAAGGACGTGCTCGGATGGAAGCTCGCACCGATGCTCGTCCGTTGTCCCCTTTGTCACCATTGTCACCATTGTCTCCAGTCTCCTATCAACTGCGGTCTCGATTTCGTGGGTCATGGCAGAAACTTCGTAGGGTCTATACAAAATTTCCATACTTACATATGTAGACAGTAGACAGAGGATACACTTCACATTTCTCCAGTGTTTGTAGTTACTTATCTGTCTTAAATTTGTATTCGACTACGCACGCCCTCCCTCGGACCTCGCCCTTTATCGGCTCGATGAAGCCGGCCTCCGCCAAGTTATCGAGGTGGTCGCGCAGTTCACTGCTCTTGAGCGCGCATTTGATCTTTCTCTGAATGTCTCGCGGCTTTGCTGCACCCCTCTCCCGGACGATGGCAAGAATCTTGTTCGCCCATGCTTGTCGCTCATTCTCGGCCATGAACATCTTGGCGTCTTTGGCCAAGCGCTCGCCGCACGCCAGGGCGATGTCCCGCCCCCATTCCACGTCACTGTGATCGACGGTCGGGCCGGCTTCGCTCGGACCCCAACGACCAACAGCACGAATGGTCGCAAGCCTGATTGCAATTTCGGCGGTACGGCCCATGTAGTGCTCCGCGCCCTCGTCCCCGCTGAGCCGCTGATCCATATAGTCTTCAAGCTCGCTGAAACAGTTTTTCGCTTCGTCCGTCCATTTCAGCGTCAAAGGCGTGGGCAGATAGCTGGAGTCGTTTAAACGGCTCGTGCCGAGTGAATCCGGAGCGCCACCCCAGCGGTAGATTTCGCCAAGCGCCCCGGCTATGTCATCAGGGACGGCCTTGTCGCAGGCCGGCTCGGCCACTCTCTTCCCCCTGCCAGCGGCGATGACGAGGAAGCGATTAAGGAAGCCGTTCTTCAGTTCCGCGTCCTGCAATCCTGAATAAAACTCATCCGGCGTCGACAGCCCAAAAATCGAAAGTGCCGGTGCGCAAATGGTCGTCGACGGCTTACCGGCATATTCAGCGCTCTGGAAATCCCCGAAGCTAATCCCCCACAGCGACCGCAGCGTCTTGCTGATGCCCTGCTCGTAGGTGGACGCCTTCCGGCTGTTGATGCGCTTCAGGTAAGCGCCGAATTCGTCTTGCGCCGCCAAGGCGAGAGGCTGCCGGAGCATCATATTGATGATTGCAGGGAATGAAATGAACTCGGACGGTCCGATATGCGCCTTAGCGCCAGCGGCACGCATGAGAAGCGAGAGACAATCGATCGGGTGCTGCTTGCCGGCGGCGGTCGGGGCTACACCTACAACGTAGACGTGGCTCGCCGATCCGGTCGGGCCGGCGACACGGCGGCCGATAAGCGTGCCGATGACGGTCACGGCGGTGCCCAAGGCGAGCGCCCGGTTCGGCCGACGGGCGGACTTCTCGATCCAGTCGATAATGTCCCCGACAAGGCCCTCGCAGTGCGTCAACCTCTCGATCTTCGCATCGTAATCGTTGTCGTTGTCGGCGACGGGCGGGACCTTTGCAGCGGCGGTCTCGACCGAGGCCTCCATCTTCGACGGCACCTTGGACGGACCCTTGAACTTTAGGGGCGTCACAGGCGCGGCGTTCCAGCCAAGCGCGTCCGTGAGCCATTTGAAGGCCATTTCAAGATCATTGCCCATATCGAACGCGGCCATGACCAGATTCAGCGGCGTGTACGGGCGCGGCCCGTCGCCAAAATCCTGAATGCCCTTGCTGTCGAACTTCAGGTTCAGCTTGCGCGCGGCGATGGCCTGCCCGGTATTCGACGCGCGCCAGACGGCGACCGCCTCATAGCCCTGCGGGCGCTTCTTGATTTGCATGACGGCCGGCAGAAGCGGAACCCATGCGTCAAGGTTCGCTATCGCCCCGTCATTGAGCTGCCGGTGAACCGGGCGCTCAGTGTCCACGGAGCCGCCGAAGCGCGCCGGCTTGGCTTTCGGGCGCTCCGGCTCTTCCTCATAGCCGAATTGCGCCAGCGCCACGTCTATCGCTTCGACGTGCTCCGGCGTCAGCTCCGGTAGCTCGTCCGGGCTGATATCTTCCAGCGCGTCTCCGGCAAGCCAAACATAGGGCTGTTGCGTGTCGGGATGGATGGTCGGCGGCAGCAAGGTTTGCCGGCCGGGACCGATTAGGTCGCAAACGCGATATTTCTTGCCGTCCGGCTTTGGCAGGTTCCAAGACTTCGAAACCTTGACATTTGGCGCGCGGTAGAAATGCGTCTCACCCTTAGCGCCGCGTTTGATGTACGTCGTTCCCGGCAGAGCCGAAACGATTGCATTTTTAATTTTTCTGTCATCGGTGTCGATATCGACACCCACAAGGTGATTGGACGCCGGACCACAGACCACCCCCACTCCAGCTTCGGACGTCGCCCAAAGCTGAAGCTCCCATTTGGTCGGGAGCCGTCGCGTGTATTCCTCTCGCCAGTTCTGCTTTCCAACCCACTCACCTTTACGCAATTCTCCCGGCCTCTTTGTGCCAGGCATAATCGGAATTGCCGCATAGCCCTTTTCGACTAAACGCGCCCCGACCTTGGAATACGGACCTTCGGTCATGCGCGGCTCTCCGTCCATGGCCCTTCGCACGAACTACGCCAACGGTTCCGCGGCATCTCTTTACGAAGAAACCTTGCTGCTCTCCGGGCCCAGTCGTCGGTGTCTTCAATCGGAAAGAGCTGCGGCGACAGCCAGCCCTTGGCGATATTCCATTGCCCATCTCCGATGATGATCGTGACACACTCGGCGGGTGGGATACGAACGCGAACCAATTCGCCATTGATGCGATAATGCTCGTAAGGGACTAAATCGCCTTTCGCTTCGTCCCAATCACGCACGCGAGATCGTCTCTGCTTCACTTGACCACCTCGTCTTGCGGGCCGATGCCGGCGAGCCGCGCGACGACGCGCGCGAACTCGCGTTGGAGGTGAAAGCGATCAGCTACTTTTGTAATCGCGTATTCGGCGGGAAGAAGTTCGGGGTTGCGCGGCTGCGCAGCTTCGGATAGTCGGATGTCTTGCATGTTATTGACTTTTGGCCCGGCCCCGCGCCGGGCCATTTTTGTATGGCCTCGGCGGGAGGGGCGTTAAACGGGCGGGTTCAGGCGGCCTTGCGGCGGGGGTTCGGGCGGCGAATTCGCGCCTTCAGCCATTCCCTCGCGGGCTCAATTGGGATGTAAACCCGTCCACCCCATTCAAACCACGGCATCCCATTTGGCTGATTGCGGTAGCGAGCGCTAGTTCGCTGAGATATTTTATTGGCTGCGGCGAAGGCCGCTTCTGGTTCGGAGCCTTCGAGGATGTTGGCAGAGGAATCCATTTGATGCTGTCTCCATGGTCCCCGGGACCGATAAGGACACAGCAGCATTCCGCTCGCCGCATCCATGTCAGCTCTGGATTGAGCTGGGACACAGCAAGCCATTCAGCACATACTGCGTGCCGCGCCAAAAGCTTCCGTTTTCAACAGTGGAGCTACTCTTGACCGACTGCTTCTACAGCGGCCCTTAGGGCTGCTTCCGCATGGTCTCTGTACGCTGCATAAGCCCGCTTTACTGTGCTTACGGAACAGCGCTGACGCTCGCCAACCATGGCGGCTATGCCGTCAAGCTTCGACGGTCGCCCCTTCTCTTCATCCAGCCCCATCTGCAACGCTACATGCAGGGCAAGAAAGAGATTTCGTTGTATCTCTTGAGCTTCCTTTGCAGCCGCCGTTCCGCCTCGCCTGCTCGGGCCGAAGCCAAGCGCGCGACCGATCTCTTCGGTTTCATTACCTTTCATTGCGCCACGGTCCTTCCGCGCCGACCGCGCACGCTTACCTTTCTGATTACGCTGCGCAACCGTGTGGATGTTTTGCGCGCTGGCGCTTACATAATCCGCGACCCAAGGCGGAATTGTAAGGTGATGCTTAGCTACGAAATCTAGCGCGAAAAAGACGGTCACCGGGTTGTCTCCTTCGCGGTAGGCCGATTCGAGTCCCTGCAACATTCTTTGCTGCCAGCCGACCTCGCGCACATCGACACCGAAAAGACTAGCGAGCACTGCATCCGCGAGCAGTCTAGCGCGCGGGTTCGGTTGCCCGTTCACCGCGCCCCGCCCTTCAAAGGCAGGACTTCCCCGCTAGGCTGGTTCATGACGAGCGCGCCGACTTGCTCTGTTGCCTTTCGAAGCGGATCGTCGAACAAATGCGCGTATCGGGCGGTGGTGGCGGGCTGCGTGTGGCCAAGCAACGCGCCGATTAGCGGCAGGCTGCCTCCCCCGCTCGCAATCATGCTGGCATAGGTGTGCCGGAGGTCATGAATTCGCGCGCCGGTGATCTTCGCCGCCTTGCAGAGGTCAGCCCAATCGTTCTTGATTTCGAGCCGGTGACCCTGGCCACCCCGCCCCGGAAATACGTATTCCGAAATGTCGGGGTTCTTGCTCTTCGCCTCCGCCTGGGCGGCTGCGTGTACCTCGACAAGCAGTTGACGTGCGGGAGCGGAAAGCGGGACGCGGTGCTCTGTCTTTTGCTTGGTCGTGGCCCCCGGCTTCGTCCACACCCCATTTGCGAGGTCTAGGTCAGCCCACCGGGCCGCCTGAGCCTCTCCCCGGCGAGCGCCGGTCAGAAGCAGAAGGCGGATAATGTTGGCCGCTTGTTGGTCCTCGTGCTTGGCCAAGGCCCCGGTCAGACGGCTCATTTCTTCGGCAGTGAGATATCGGGTCCGTTTCTGTTCGGTATTCCGCTCCACTCCTTTCGCGGGATTATCGGACCGCCAGCCCCACTTGATAGACTGAGCGAACATCTTGGAAAGCAGGGCAACCGCGCGATTGGCGGCGTACGGCGAGCCGCGTTTCGTAATCTTCCGGTGCAGCCCGTCGATATCGTCGAATTTCACGTCGGCAACCTTGAGATGCTTCATCACCGGCCGAACGTCATTCTCGATGAAGCGCTTGTAATCGCGCCGCGTCGATGGCCGCTTCTTGGGAAGGAAATCGTCAATGAAGCGGTCGCAAAGGTCGTCTACCGTCTTAGCCTCCCGGTCCGCCTCGATATCGGCCAATGGATCTTCGCCACGGTCGATCCGCTTCTTTAGCTCTGTGGCCTCATTACGGGCCGCGACGGTCTTCCAGTCCGGATACTGGCCGATGGTGAAACGGCGCTCCCTGCCGCCACGCGTGCGGTAGTTGAGAACGAAGGAGCGCGAGCCGCCTGCGGTGACCCGAACGCCGAAGCCCTTGACCTTCTCGTCATAGACAATCTTGTTGCCGTTCTTCGGCGCTTCGAACGCCTTGACCATCGTGTCCGTAATCAACTGAGCCATAATCAGCGAGTCCCCGTGTCCGCACTATGTCCGTCCAATTGAGCGTGTCCGGACGGTAGGCAGTGTCCACCGTTTTCCGCCGTTGTCAAACGGATGACTATTAGTTTCAATAGCTTATGCTATTATTCTGCTATTTCGCGTGAAATCTCAAATGGTTGGCCAATAGCCTAAAAACGTTCTTTTAATCAGTAGGTCCAGGGTTCGAGTCCCTGCGCGCTCACCATCCCCAAGCATTGAATTCAGCTGGTCGCAACAGACTTGCCCGAACTCCGAATACCCGTCGCATGGGGTTCGACGGGCGCCCCGAGCACGCGTTCT
>DASZBO010000123.1:0-7649 GCA_035944075.1 Sphingomicrobium sp. | reverse complement strand
AAAGCGCGAAGGCTGTCGAACGCAGTGCCGGACAGCTAGCGGATAGCGCCGATCGCCGTACGCAACTTGCCAGTGATCGAACACTTCTTGCCGCCGAAAGAACCTATGCTGCCTGGGTGAGAACGGCCCTCGCCGCGCTTGCCGGAGGAATCGGGGCAAGAGCATTGGCGCGGAATATCCTTCCGGCGTGGGTCGGCCAGGTGAGTGGTTCGATCCTGATCGTGTTCGCCGGTTTTTGCCTTGTCGCCGGCGTATGGCGCGAGGTTCATGGAATTCCACGTGACCCGGGCCCCGAGCTCAAGCCCGTGCCCCGGGCTCTACTTGTCGCCATGAATATCTCGATGCTGCTCGTAGCCCTTGCCGCGCTGATCGGCATCTGGGCCACGTGAGGGATCGTCAGCTCCGAGCCTTGAAACCGCCGATGATGCCCAGAATGAACGAAGTAATGAGGGCGAGCTGCACCTTTCCGTCCGGGTCTTCCCAGCCGAAGTATCGTGAGCCCCAACCGACAAGAGCAATAAACATGGCGATGGCGATAGCGCCGACCATCGGGTTCCTCCGAACGCCGGTGAAGGATTGACCGGCAAGTGGTCCATCATCGTCTAGCAAGGTAAACAGACGGTAAAGCTTGCCCCCGTTTGCACCCGTGGCATAGGGGCACAAACGCACCAACCAGCAGGCTGAACCACATGAAAGCGCGCGTGTTCATCACCTTGAAAAACGGAGTCCTCGATCCTCAGGGGAAGGCGATCCATCATGCTCTCGAGGGCCTCGGATTCGCCGGGGTGAACGATGTCCGAGCGGGCAAACTGATCGAACTCGACCTTGCGGACGGAACGAGCGATGCGGCGATCGAGGACATGTGCCGCAAGCTCTTGGCAAATACGGTCATCGAGAATTTTCGGATCGAGCGACTTGAGGGTGCCGAAGCGTGAAAAGCGCGGTCATCGTATTCCCGGGCTCGAACTGCGATCGCGACCTGGCGGTTGCGCTTGAGCAGGTCACAGGCCGCAAGCCTTCGATGGTCTGGCACCGCGAGACCGAACTACCGGACGGCACCGATTTCATCGGTGTTCCGGGCGGATTTTCCTACGGAGACTATTTGCGCTCGGGCGCGATGGCGGCGCGGTCGCCGGTCATGCGAGCCGTCAGTGCGGCAGCAAACCGCGGGGTACCGGTCATTGGAATTTGCAATGGCTTTCAGGTGTTGACCGAGGCAGGCCTTCTGCCCGGCGCCTTGATGCGCAACGCCGGTTTGAAGTTCGTCTGCCGCAACGTCGCGCTTCGCGTTGAGAATAGCCAGAGCCTCTTCACCGCCCAGTATGACCCGGGCGAACGCATCGTGCTCCCGGTTGCGCACCACGACGGAAATTTCCAGGCCGACAAGGCGGCCCTCGATCGACTGGAAGGCGAGGGCCGAGTGGCGCTCCGCTATCTCGAGGAGGTCAATGGGTCGGCCCGCGCGATCGCGGGTATCCTCAATGACACGGGCAATGTCCTTGGCCTCATGCCGCATCCCGAGCGGGTGGTCGAACCCGCGCATGGGGGAACCGACGGTCGGCGGCTGTTTGAAGGATTGCTCGAGATGGTGAGCGCCTAGAGCTAACGCCCCCTTCCGCCATCGGCCATGAAGTCCCGTTCGCGGAGCGATCGCCTGAATCGAAAGGCAGTCATTCTTCTGATTGCATAGGCGCTCATGGCGTAAAATGCGACGTGATGCGCGTTACTGGCCAAGGCAAAACGTACCGGCGCGACCGCAATCTTGAGGAAAGCTCCACCTGAGCGACATCCGGAATCGTGCCTCCCTGAACGGTTCAATCCCGATGGTTTATGCTTTCAACCGAACGAACCCGTCCGCGCTCCAGCGATCGCTTCCGACACCATGATGGACGATGAAGAGCCCATCGGGATCATATTTGCGCTTGACCGCCTCGAGCCTTTCCCAGTGATGGCCCCAGCTCGCCCGTTTCCAGTTCCTAAGGAAATAATCGCACTCAGACATATAGCTGCCGGCTCCGGGAGCGGCGGCGCTGAGCGCTTGATCGGCAGCGCGAACCGACGCGGCGCCCGCTCCGCCCTTGGCAAGATCCGGTTCGCTCCAGCCGCTATAGGCCGCGTCCTCGCCAGCGCCGATGATGGCCAGCGCGAAGGCATCGAGCACCTCCGGGTTGGTTGCGGTGTCCCGGCTGGCGGCGATCGTCTCGCGCGAGGCGCCGGCGAGGCCCTTATTGAAGTGGAACGAAACCGTTCGGTTACGCGATGCCTCGAGCCAGGCTCGCGCAAGACGTTTCGGACCCGAGCCTGAAAGCAGAGTTTTAGGCAGCCATCGCGAGGCGTAACCAGTCCAGAACGCGCCGACCTGGTCACCATCGCCGGCCCACCAATAGTCACCGGCGCGAGCGCCCGGCGCCTGATTGCGGATGATCTCCTGCGGAATGACCTTTGCCAGGAAGTCCGCGTCCCAATATTGCGAGGCGGGCGCCGCGAGAACCACAAATGGCTTGACGATTTTCCACTCGGCAGCGTTGGCTTCGATGCGTGCGAGAAAGGGGCGCCAGACTGCTCGCGCCTGATCGGCGCTGAGACTGTGGAAAGCCATTCCGAACTCCAGTTGTCGGCCGGGCTTTGCGCGGGCCTGCTCGCCCCAATTGGGATTCAGGAGAGCGTCACGACTAAACGAAAGGAACTCGGCAAGAAGCCGCTCAAACGCTTCATCGCTTTGCGCCTGGATTGTGAGACCCATGCCGCCCAGCGTTGGCGGCAAGTCATGCGTCTTGAGAGTCAGCCTTGTGACTATTCCAAAGGTTCCCCCGCCGCCACCTTTCAGCGCCCAGAAAAGTTCCGGGTCGCGTGCGGCGTTTACCAACCGCACTTTGCCATCCGCAGTCACGACTTCTGCTTCCAGCAGGCTCGCCGCGGCTGTTCCAAAACCTTTCGAAAAGCTGCCGAATCCGCCACCCTGTACGAGTCCGGCGACACCTACAGTTGTGCACCCGCCGCCCTGCACATAGCGATTGCCCTCGACGCAGACTGCGCGATAGACTCGCCCCCAGATGCAGCCTGCGCCGACCGAAACAGCCTGCACTGGCGATGCATGAGATCCGCTGGGAACAAATGCATCATGAAGCTCAATGTGATCCATCGCGCGGGTCCAGACGAGCAGCGAATCCGGGGCATTCGAGCCCCCTAGATATGAGTGGCCGCCGCCTTTCACCACGAGACGAAGCTTATGGCTGGCGGCGAAGCGAACCGCGGCCGCGACGTCTCTCGCGTTGGCCGCGTTCACGGCATAGACGCTTGGTGCCGAGCGCCATGCCCCCAGCCAGCCCGAGCTTTGGGTCAGCCCGACCTGATCGCCCACGAAGAAGGGATTCGAAAGAAGCTGTGGTGGCGGCGGCGCTTCCGGGCGAGCGCCCGGAATGAGCCGCCCATCAACCTCGCGTTTGAGGCCAGCCCACTCGCTTGCGTTCGGCCAGCCGGCCATCCCCGGCCGCACTCGGCGCAGCTGCATTGCGTCAAACGGAAGCGTTCGCGCAGCCGCCGATGCGGGCACGGCTGCCATTGACGCGAGCAAGCTCCTACGGGAAAGTTTCACGATCATTGTTGCGCCCTCGCTCTTGGAACGGAGCCCAATTGCTGTGAAATCGGCGCGAGTGGAACTGATCAAGGGATGAGCGGCGTGCGTCGAGTGACGAGCGGGAGTGCGACGGGATGAGCGGCGCCTCAGCCGTGACGAAACGGACGCGCCTGCGCGGTTTTGCGCAGGCCGTGTTCGTAATCGCGGCCTTCGGCCTTCTGGTCGATACGATCAACGTTTTCACCGCGATGCACGACGCCGCCGAGCGTGGGGTGCGCCTAGCGATCTGGGAACCGGCGATATGGGAATCGACCAGCTTCCTCGCCATGCTGCTGGCGTGTGGGATCGCGTACGCGGCGTTGCGCCTTGCGCCGCCAAGCCGCGGGCCGTTCTGGAAATTCGCCTTTGTGCATGTCGCGGCAACACTCGTCTTTTCGTCCATTCATGTCCTGGTGATGAATGCACTGCGCGTGGCCATTTATTGGGTCGTTGGTCATCACTACCCATTCGGCGAGAGCGGCTTTTTTTACGAATATGGCAAGGACGTGGTCGGCTATGTCATTATTGCAACGATCTTCTGGTTTTTCACGACAGAGTCGGAGACGCCAGCAGTTGCAACCAGTACGCCGCGCACGATCGATATTCGCGATGGCAAGAAGCTGCTACGCGTCCCGACCCAGCACATTGCGGCGGTCCGCGCGGCCGGCAATTATGTAGAATACATACTTGTCGACGATCGCCGGCCATTAGCGCGACAATCGCTTTCGTCGGCACAGTGCGAACTCGGCGACGCAGGGTTCGTCCGAACGCATCGCTGCTGGCTCGTCAACCTACAGTTTGTCCGAGGCTTCCATGCCTTAGGGGCTGGTGATTGCGAAATCACACTCGAAGGAGGGCTGAAAGTGCCGCTTTCGCGCCGCTTTCCAGCAGCGCGAGCACGGCTGGCAAATTCGAACTGAGTAACAACGGTACGCTAATGACGACCAGGTCACGCTCCTCGGAGTGGCTGAGGCGACAACGAAGAAGCTGCGAACGTAGTAGTAGGTGAAAGACGCACTTAGCTTTCGTCAATTGTGCGCTAGTCGATCGACAAAAGCCTATCCGCCCGCTCACGCCGTTTGCGTAGGTGTGAGCGGGCGCATTCGATTAAGTTCTCGCATCGTCGAGCCGGTATGGCTCCATTCACACTTTTGATGCGCGACTTATCAGCTCCGCTCCCGATGACATCGAAGTGTGCGAGCCCTGATAGCCGGATCGCTTATTGTCCTGTCGGTATGCATTCCGGGCAACGGCAGAAATGCTTAACTGACTAACGGAAGCCGACGGACCGGTCTCGACCGATTCCCGCACTTCCCCCGGTTACTGAGCGGGGGAGCCGAACAGCTGAATGGGGCGAGAAGCGAACATTCGAGCGAGACTAGACGGCTGTCGAGAACGGAGTGAAGTTGGTCCCAACGTCGTAGACATCGAGGCCTTCCTTACGTTTCAGCCACCCGACCACGACATAGGTGAGCGGGGTTAGCAGGATCTCCCACGCTACCTTCAGAATGAATTGGCTGATCATTACTTCCCAAAGCGCGCTCGCGGGCCAGTCCGTCATTCCGTAAAAGGCGAGCGGATAGAAAATGACACTATCCGCACCTTCCCCGACGATTGTGCTCCCCCAAAACCGCAGCCAAAGGCGCCGTCCCGCGCTCCAGATCTTGAGCTTGGCCATAGTCGCGGACTCGATGAAGTCTCCAACGAAGAAGGCAGCCATCGACGCCACGATGATCCGCCAACCGGAGCCAAAGACCCGTTCGTAGGCTTCTTGGCCCGTCCATCCCGAAGCGACCGGCAGATGAACGACCGTCCACTCCATCAGCGCCATGAAGGCTAGTGCGACGAAGCCGGCCCAAATGGCGCGACGGGCCCGGGCGTAGCCGTAGACCTCCGTGAGGACGTCATCGATGAGATACGAGACCGGAAAGAAAAGAATGCCAGCGCCGAACGGCCACGGGCCAATGACCGGCAGGTTAACAAACGAGCGTTTTTCGGCGCCAATAACGTTCGAAAGCAGCAACAGCACGACCATCGCGACCATCACGAAGTCGAAGTATCGAAAGTGCGCGCCGTGCAATTTGCGCGCTTCGACGTGTGGCAGCCCCTCCCCTTCGGCTTTCATGTAAATGATGCGTAGCGCGGTTCCTTGTCGCGTCAATTGCCGTTAGTGGCTCGCTGACGCGCCCGTAGCTCAGCTGGATAGAGCACGAGCCTTCTAAGCTTGGGGTCGCAGGTTCGAGTCCTGCCGGGCGCGCCAATTTCCTGTCCTACCCTACCCCTAGGACAAGCTGACCGTGCCTTCGGGTGCAGCTTTGATGAGCCTCGTGTCAAATGTGTGAAAGGTACCGTGTGGGCTCGACGATGCGAGGTGCAGAGCGTCCGCGAAATCCATACCGTTTTCGGACCATGCGAGCGCTTGAGCGGCGACATTGGGATTTTCAAGGGTGATACCTGGCAGGCCGGCAAAGCTTCGAAGAGCGTTCACGATGTCCATGCGAGTGTACGCGTAGCCGCTACGCAAAACCCATTCAGCTTCGAGCAGAACGGTAGTGGCGACGAAGATATCGCCTCCCTCGATCAGCGCTTTTGCCCTGACGTATTGCTCTGGATCGTCCTTCGTCAGGAAACGAACGAGGACATTGGTATCAATGGCCCGCACGACGTTTGGCTTCCCGCATGACCGCGTCGTCCATTTCCTCGATGGACTTGGCTTTGCCTTGGTAGGCTAGCATCCCCGCGACCTCAGCGATGCTGGTCACCTTAAAAAGTGGGATGGGCCTGAGGAGAACACCATCGTCCGTCTCCTCAACCACGAGCTTGGTGCCGCTCTCCCAATGCCTTCGGTCGCGAATGACCTTCGGCAGTATGACCTGGCCTTTGGTCGACACGATCGTCGTGAGTTTCTCTGCGGCCGGCATGACGTAATTCTTTCTTAGTAAGATTAATGTAAGATCGGTCCGGATCGAAGGTTTGTCAAGCACCTCGAGGCCGCCTGGAAGCGCACGGTGAGCCGACCGGGGCCGGCTACCTGCAAAGCCTTACACTTCCGTCGCTTCAGCCAAGGTAAGCGCGTCTTCAACCTCGACGCCAAGATACCTAACGGTTGTCTCGATCTTCGAATGCCCGAGCAGGATCTGGACTGCCCGCAGGTTGCCAGTCTGCTTGTAGATTAGCGCTGCTTTGGTTCGTCGAAGGGAGTGGGTTCCATAGTCTTCCTTGTGAAGACCGATTCCACTGACCCATTCTTCGACGAGCCTAGCATATTGGCGCGTGCTGAGGTGGTCCAATCGATCGACGCGGCTAGGAAAGGCGAAGTTTTCAAGCGAGCCGCCCCTAAGCTCGAGCCAAGCCAAGATGCTTGAACGGGCTGGCTCGAGCAGTTCGAACTGCACGGGCCTCTTCGTCTTCTGCTGAATAATCGTCGCCCGGTTGCGGACGCGACCACCCGAGACGAGATCCCCAATCCTGAGCTTCACCAGATCACAGCCGCGAAGTTTACTGTCGATCGCCAGGTCGAAGAGCTGCTCACGATCCAGCATGAAGCGGATCTCCCAAATCTCTTTTGGCTTAAGCGGTCGCTTGGCACCAAGCTTCCGTCCCGCATTCCAGGCAGGGCCTTGCTCAACAGAATCGGTGGAAACCGGACAGGAGTGCCGATAGCCTCGTGCTAACGCTCACGGAAAAGAAGATATGAACATCAACACGATCTTACTGCCGTTTCTCGTTTTGACCGGCTGGCTCTGGACGCTCAGAGCGGGCGCAACGCTTCAAAGGACAGGGGCCGGAGATCGGAGGGGCAGATGGGCGATGGGCGGCGCGGTTTTGTCCGCAGTGCCGCTCATAGTTGCAGTCATAATCGCTTGGCCGAAGTGAATGTCCGAGAAGGGTGGATTGTGTTGAAGAAGTCGCGCTTGAAGCCGTGACTCCGATCTGATTCAGCATTCGTGCTTAGCGGGAGAGTTGCTGATGATGGGTGAGCGCACCGTGGCTCAGGAAGCGCTGTTTTACGAGTTCAGTCTTGAGCGTCATG
>DASZBO010000122.1:0-2646 GCA_035944075.1 Sphingomicrobium sp. | reverse complement strand
CACTGGAACAGTACCGTTTCACCCTTGATTCCTAGCATTCCTTGCCCATTGTACGACCACACCATCTTCATCGTCTTCACGTTAAACACGAGCGCCGAACCCTTTGCCTACCTCTACCGAACCAATCGAAGTCTGAGTTGTCAATCGGATGGCTCTCTCATCTAGACGCCGCGCGCGGCACTGAAGCTGCGCCGCGAATCACCGCGCGCTCAATCTGCCATAGGCAACAGCGCAGCCATTCGAATGCCTACTTCTCTGCAAACGCGCCCGCCGAACTAAACATGGATCTCCTTACGCAATGGGTACTTCAGAGCGTAAATTTACCCGCGTGGTTGCAACCCCTCGCCGCGATCATCGCTCTCGGAACCGTGTACGCAGTGCGCGCTGGTCTAGCAAAATGCGAGGATGAGGTTTGGCCGATCCACGACTCCATAGAGGCTTGAGGCGGACTGATAGCCAAACCTATCGACATCGATAGCCATTACTTTGTTGACATATAGCCGTGAGCCTCAAATCATCGGCCGCGTGGAGCTGCCGCTGATTTGAAAGGACAACAACGACATGAATGTCTCTATCCTTCGTAGGGAAATCGAAGCCATTGACCTTGGAATCGCTGCCAGCGACCGCCCCGGCTACGGCGATGTTCAAGACCGTCTCTGGGATAAGCGCCTCGCCACTCAAACACTGGCAACCCACTGCATCCCAAACTCGCCGGGAGAATTAAGAAGCCTGCTCGACATTCTCGAAGAACGATTGCAGTTCATCGAAGACGAGCCAGTGGCTGAAGCCGAACGCGTCGAGGCGTTCGAGGCAATCAGGCGGATCACGGCGAACATCCGCGAATATCTGCTCTAGAAAAATCGGGGCGGCTTCGGCCGCCCCTAGCCCTTCCGGATTGTAAGGATGGAATTCGACATAAAGCAGCACCGCGCCAGCGAACGGCGCAAGCGAGCAGAATTCGTCAGCATGTTTGAACGTGCCTGCGAGGGCGGCGATATAAATGCCTTTCTGCACGCTGTCGATGGAATCAACGAGTATGGAGCATGGCCAAAGGCGTTCGCACGGATTAGCCGCCTATCCAGCATCCAAAGCGCGGTCAAAGATGAATTCATGCAGGTGTGGGTCGAGTCTAAATTGATGGGCCTAACCGCCGGCGACCGAAAGACACTGGTCCATGCCCTTCGTTTACTTTTTCCGGCCTCGGCTTGCCCGACTGTCCCTCTTCAGGTGTATCGCGGAGCGGGCGCGCTTGAGCGCAAACGCGCGGCATATGGAGTGTGCTGGACAAGCGATCCCTCGGTGGCCAGAACTTTTGCCGATGAGTATCAGCATTGGCCAAGCGGTAGCGTAATTCTCTCCGCAGTTGTTCCGCCCGCTGGCGTAATCATGATCCGCGACAACGTACCCGGCTATTACGAAGAGAGTGAAGTGGTCGTTGACCCGTTCATGCTCGAAAACATTCGGGTAATCGAACGACGCGCGCCGAAACCGTTGGTGGAGTGATAACGAGCGGCGTTTTAGGCCGCCCCCCAATCAATTTTTCGCGAGGCAGAAGCCAATCCTGATTAGCTTGAATTCGGGAGATGCTTCCGAATGCGCGACTCGTTGCTTGTCATGACCGCCACGACCGCCTCGCCGGTCATCGCGGCAATCTCCGGCGCTTTGCGGATCGCCGCAGGCTCTAAGACGGGGCGCGGCGGCTGGGTCTTTGTCCCGAGGTCGAAATAGACGAGGTTGTCGTCATTGGACCCGATTTCCGCTTCGTCCTTACTGACGATTGTATGCTCGATGGACTCACGCATTTCGCCGGTCCGCAGGCCGGGCTCGTTGCGGCTGAAGCCCCGCTTCTCGCGATCATCTTGCGTCGCCTCTGCGAGCTGCGGCCATTCGTAATCATACGAACCGATGACGCGCTTTGCCTCCGCCTCTATCATCTCGGCCGCAATTTCCAGCGTCTCGCGTTTCTCTGCTTCGATCTTCTCGATCATGACCGCACACTTTGTGGCCATCTCGACAAGTGACATTAGCGCCATTGTAGCCTCACTGGATTCGCTGGACGCCGGGGAGCTGCGGCGCAAGCCGTTTAAACAGGCTCTCGCGCATGTACAGCCGGCCATCCGGGTGAATTATTACGTCTGTCGGGCCAAGCACGTGGAGAACATCGGACGGGATGTCCGGCGCTGCCTCCCCGTCGCGATCCGGCACCGTGCGAGCGAGAGTTTGACCGTGGAAGGTGATGCCTCCAAGAGCGTCCAGCCACTCCGCAAAGGTGCAGCCGTAGCCCGTCATTGATCGAAAGTTCAGGCGATACATACGCGGCCCATGAAGAAAGATGCCCGCCGCCGGCCGGAAGTTTGAAACCGCGCGGGCTTTCCGAGGTTGTTTCGCGGCACTCTCGGAATTGCCGCTCCCGGTTGGCCGACCGGGACTAAGAGAGTTCACCGATGTAAGTGTCCGCCGCCTGCCGAATTTGGTCGGCAAGCCGTTCCGCTCCCGGCACGGGGGGCGCGAACACTGGGTGAACCAGTTGGCGTGGCAACGCTTGCAGGTCGCCGTTGAAAGTCGGCTGGGGAATAGCGCCCCCTGCCCGCCGGTTTTCAATCGTCCTGTCCAGTGCGGCCAGGTCGACCAAGGCGGCGAACAACT
>DASZBO010000121.1:0-3926 GCA_035944075.1 Sphingomicrobium sp. | reverse complement strand
CAGGCCGAGCGCATCGACCGTCGTCTCACCTATGTCTGGCCGATGGACACGCGCCGCGACCGCGCGATGTTCGAGAAGCTCAAGGACGCGTACGTGAAGGCCCGCTATTCCAAGCACTACCGGATCTCCAACGAAGAGCTCTCCTGGCTTGGCGAGCGGGTCGAGGAGCTTGGCCGTATCGTCCAGGACGTCTGCCTCGAGCGCATCCAAATGCTGGAGCGTAGCGCAGCCGCCTAAATGCGTGAGGCGCGCGCCTTAGTCGGCAACCGATCGAGCTCTGGACATCCAGTGCTTCTTGATTGTGGTTTGGGCTGACCGCATCGACGAGCCCGTGGTCGTTTGGCCGGCTAACTACGGATGGTTTCCATCCCGCAGTCCGCCGCCTCGCGCCAGAAAGCTTGTTTGCAGGCGATCGAGTAGACCTGCCCGGGCGGTCCAGGCCTCCGCGCTTCGCTCGAAGGTTGCGCGAATTTGGGGGTTGAAAGCCGCCGTTGCTCGTTCACGATCTGATGCCGCGAATGCGCGGCAGCCCTCGGCCGAGTCTTCGGGCCTATGCCGCAGCGCACTCATTTGGCGTTTCGCTTGGCAGCCGCGAGAGCGTCACGAGCATTGGTATATTTGTACCCGCCCCAGTGGAATGTTTCCGTGGGCACGCGCTCGATCCCATAGCGGTCCAGCTCTGACTGCAGCACGATCTCGTTGGGGAAAGTTGTCATAAGTCCCTCGTCCTTCTGTCTTCGGGTGATTCAGCGTGCACCATAGTCGATTTGACCTGCGATCCGGCTCCGCGGCCCACAGGCGCACGATAAATCGGGAGCATGTTGTGTTTCGGCAGCTCACGTCCCGGGCTCTTGCATCGCGTCGCTGCGAAGGGGTCCGGAGACCGGCCTCGTGTCTGCCTGCATGCCTCGGGGCCGCAGGTACCCGACGGCCTTGGGCAAAGCCTCTGACTGCGTCATCGACTGCCAAAATTGATTATGCCGCAAGCAGTAATTGAGAGCCGTAAAAAGCTCCATTTCTTCGTAAAAACGCAAACCGTATTTTAGTCTCATCGGATCGACCAAAATAATTTTGCAGGAATAATTCAACTTACCACGTGAGCATTATTTTACCTAACGCAAAACATATTTTTTGATCGACTTACAATTTTCGACTTTAAAGCCTATCTGATTTGAAGGTACTAGTCGCAAACTGGTAGGGTACAGGCGCTTTTCCGCTCCTTTTCCTTCTCTTTTCGCTCCTACCACGAAGCGAACCGTCGTCCGGTTCGCCAAAGAAGGAAATTCTGCAATGACCACCGGAACCGTAAAATTTTTCAATGAATCCAAGGGCTACGGATTTATCGCGCCAGATGGCGGCGGAAATGATGCCTTTGTCCACATGACGGCCGTAGAACGAGCCGGCATGCGCAGTCTTCGCGAGAATCAGCGCGTCAGTTATGACCTCCAGCAGGACAACCGCGGCAAGATGAGCGCGGTAAATCTTAAGTCTGCTGAGGATTCGCCGCAGCCGGAAACGGCGGATGCTGATGTTGAGCCGGCGAACAAGTTGCAGGCTGAATAGTCTTGGCCGCGCCGGTCGTTCGAACCTCGAACCTGGAATTCTTGCTTGCCCGCGCCGATGAAGCGCGGGCGGATGCAGATGCGGCGACGCTCGAGCACGTGCGCGATCGTTGCCGCAGGTCCGAAGCCGCATGGTCGGCGCTTGCGCACAGAGCGGAACGCTCCGCTCTGATGCGCGAGGCCGAAACGAGACGCAAAGCGGAGCAGCCGCTGCATCCCTAGATCGGACGGCCTTTGTGGACGGCACTGATACGCCCAAACCGCCGGCGCACGGCGACACGGCTGAAAGCCTGCGGGGGCAGGCCGCTTCCTGCCGTCGGCTTTCGGCACAATCGCGTACTCGCGCTGGGGCGAAGGCGTTGTCCGAACTGGGCGATCATTTCGACGACCAGGCGAGCAAGCTCGATCCATCGAGCCGAAAGCGATGACGGGGCCGATCGGCTGCGCTTGACGAGGAGCGGATCGCTGCGATGCCGCTCATCTCCCAGAGGTCTCGCTTAGGTGCGTCCCTCACGCAGGAGCTCAACCCGGTCTTCACCACCAGCAGCGGGAATGATCCGTTGCGGAGGACCCTCCAGCATCAGGTAAGCTGGATCGAATTCAGCAGTCGCTGCCAAGGCATCCCAGTTGGGAATATCCGTACGTCCCTGACTGAAAGACATCAGCCCTTTGGTGCGAATATCCTGCAGGGTTCGGTTGACGTGTACGCCGGTGAGGCCGGTCGCGTCACCTAGCTGCGACTGGGTAATGGGAAGTTCAAACGACGTGCGGCTGCCCAGACCCGCAGCCTCCAGTCGCAATCCCATTTCGCAGAACAGGTGCGTAATACGTTCCTTGGCGCTCTTGCGGCCAAGGTTACCGACCCATTTTGCAAAAATTGAAGCGTCGGCCGTTCCATCTCGCCAGAAGGCGAGCGCGATGCTGGGATACTTCACGCACAGGTCTCGTAATTGGCGGTGCGGTACACGAACGACAGTGGCCGGCGTGACCGCGGTGATGCTCCAGCTTGCTTTCGGCGCGACCACGGAATGCAGGTCGCACATGTCTCCGGGGACATACAGTGCCGTCACCTGACGCTGGCCGTCGAGCCTTTGATCGTAGCGCCCCACAAACCCATTGGCGACGAGGCAGGCACTTTCGACAGTCTCCCCCGGCGCGACGATGTCGGTGTGGGCAGCATAGCTATGTTTGCGGCCGTTGAGCTTGTGGATAGCGGCTTGCTCTTCGACCGTCAGCGCTGACCGGCGCCTGAGCCGCTTCAAGAAGAGTGAAATCGCCGAATCGGGGACCGCGTTCATGGCTGCGATCTGGCGACAAAGCTTGGGCGCGGGGTGAGCCTTTCAATCCCGGATATCCCGCCGGCGAGATTGACGATCGCATGGTCAAGCACGCTTGGACGAAATCTTTTCCTTCAGGATCGTTCCCCGGCTCCTGTCGCCGGAACTTCGCCTGGGCACATGCACCAGAACCGTCATTTACCCGCTTCCAGGTGGCGCACTAAGGGCAAAAATATGTTATCGCGCCCGGTGCGATGGTCACACCTCGTGTCCGTCGCAGTCCTTTGCTCGCAAGAGCGGCTAAGCCAAGGGGGGGGCAAGTGTCAGGACGGGGCTCAATGCAGATGCTTGCCGAACTCACGGAGTTCGCAAGCTTTAAATCGGCGGAACAGAGATACATCCGACGGTCCCTCGACGTAGCGTTGGCTGGCCCCGACGCGACCGATCAGTGGGCGCGGGGAATCCTGGAAGCCGCGGCCATTGGTCTGCAGGCCAAAGCCTATGAGGCCATCGAGGAGATCGCGGCGTTGGTACCCGAGGACGTCGAGCCCGATGATCCCGGCTCCTTGCTTGCTCCACTCATCAGGATTTCTGCATTCGACTTGCATCAGGGTAAGCTCACAAGCTTCGCTGCGTACCGTTTTTTGTACGAGAGACTGTTCGGAGCAGGAGTGCGTCCCTGGCTCATGAGCGCTTTTTGCGCCGCCGCAGCAATGCCATGTGTCCACCCTGAATTGCGCGCTGAGCTCCTACAGTCCCTTGACGCAAGGGACATGACCGCCTCGGGCTGGCGCACGCGCGCGGCTGTTTTCTTTCCAGAGTGGGTTGAGAAGGTGCCTTCCGCAGTCCTGTGACGCGCCAAAGATTCACTGTTTGGAGCGCTCTAGCTCACACTTTTTGAAAAAGTCCGTCACCCGCGGAAGATGTCACGTCCCCTTGGGAAATTTCGAGGCAGGGTCGTGATCGTGTGCCTGTTGCTCGAACTCGTCAGCCATTGTGTTCAGAATCAGCCGAACTCGTTCGTCAAACTGGCTTTGGGCTAGATGGCGGCAATGCTCGGCTTGCTGCCGAAGCTGCAGTGGAGTTT
>DASZBO010000120.1:0-31210 GCA_035944075.1 Sphingomicrobium sp. | reverse complement strand
TTGCCAACGTCTATGGCCGCAACGTTTAGCAGTAAGTTAATCGCGCCTACTCAATCGAAAAAGTCAGGCGAGATGACATGAGCGAGCGCGCCAATTTTGAGTCGACTGAAAAGGTTATAGAGTCGTCAATTCGTCGACTTCTGTTAGGCGATCGGGAAGGGTATGACTGAGGCAATCCTGATGAGACGGCCATTTTCGGCTATGGAATTCGATGCCGGTTGCCTTTGGATGGCATGAGACAAGGTTCGTGCTGTTCCTGAATAGCGAGAGGCGCGTGCCCCAAAATCTCACCTTCCGGTACGAGTCATTTCCAAATGCGCCCGCATAAAACTGGGCTCCCGCCATCAGGCAGCTTTGGACGACTTCGTCCTGATCTCTCGAACAAGAGGAACGCTAGACTCGATCCGGTTTCGACCCGCTCGCTTTGCGCAGTAGAGAGCCTTGTCGGCATCAGTTAGTGCATTCTCGGCCTTGGAGGTCTCGGGGATCGTCGATACACCAAACGACGCTGTAACGGCGATGCCGTGCCGATCAGACAACATTTCAATTGTTTTTCGGAGATCTTCCGCCTTCGCAGCGGCACTTTCCAGCGAACAATCAGGCAAGAGAATGACTAATTCTTCACCGCCATAGCGGCACGCAATGTCACACGGCCTTATCAGAGATAAGATGCTCGACGCGGCTTCCGCCAAGATCGCGTCGCCCATTGCGTGCCCGTGTTCGTCATTGATTTTCTTGAAGTGGTCGAGATCGATCATGATGAGCGACAATGGGGACTGGGTCCGATGTGCCTGATCGGCGTACCGTTGTAGAGCGTCTTCCATGTATCGCCGATTGTAAAGGCCGGTGAGCGCGTCGCGTAGAGCTTGCGTCCGCAGCCGTTCACGCAACAATATGTTCGATAGCGATAGCGACATCGCGTCTGCCAAGGCATTGGCTACATCTGTCATAGCACTGAGATCTTCTACAGCGTCCGGTCCATCGCGCTGCATGATAAGGAGCCCGTATATTTCCCCTCGCGCCACCACGGGGATTTCCATTGTTGCAACCCTCGATTGCTGATGCTCGCAGCAAAGCGAGTCCTCTTCGACCTGGTTCAGGTGAAGCTTGCCGCGTTTCATTGCCCAGCAGTCTGGCGGTGAGATAATTTCTGGAAGCGGAGCACCTTCCGGCCAGTGCCATGAAGTCGATAACTCGAGCCGGTCGCCTGAATTATTGAAGATGTATAATGCTCCCGCGAACTCAGGCATTAGCGATATCGCGGTCGAACGAAGGACGGAATTTGCGTCTTCGTGGCCTAAAGCGCTTTGAAGCATATCCGTCATTCTGAACATGCGCGAAATTTGTGTTCTCGACTCTTGTGCCTCGATTGCTGTGCTCGTGCGTCGGCGCATTTCACGAAGGAACTGGGGCGATGCGCCGAAGACGGCGAGCGCAAGTAAAACGTCGAGGCCGAGATCCGACAGCGACGAATACTGCCTCATAGAGCTCGGAATAAACCCTCCCCTGTCGATGACCTCGCGGAGGACTCCGAGCAGAGCGAGGATAGCGATCACACCAAACTCGAGCATCAGCCGGCGATCTGAGACGTTATTCTTCTGAGATGACGGTTCCACTCTCAGTGGCATTGGATAGACTTTCAAAGGGCGTCGATCCTTATGCACAAGATGGTTTAAGAAACCCTACGGTTCGCTTGACCCCGCCGGCGCGGCACAGGGATTTGCGGAAGCTGGCAAGGGCACCGTTCTCCCGCCTCAAGGCACTGAGGATGCATTTAGCTTCTGTTTGCGTGCAGTAATCAAATGCAACACTCACGACCGTGCTGCCCGCCATCTCGAATGATTACGGCACTAAGTCCGTCCACTGCCACGGCGTCGGCTCGCCCGGGGTCCAAAGCTCGATGGGGAAAATCGGAGACAGTGACCGCCGGTCCCACGATTATGAACTTGGGTCAGGCACTTTTGCGTTTTGCTTATTCAACGGGAGTGTCAGCTGACTCTCGGCTTCACGAGAAATTTGAAGCGAGTGTGAAGCTGTCATTCAACTGTCACGCTCTTTGCAAGGTTGCGAGGCTGGTCGACGTCCGTGCCCTTCAAGACCGCCACGTGATAGGCCAGAAGCTGAACAGGCACTGCATAGACGAGCGGCGCAATCAGCGGATGCACCTGGGGCATTTCGATTGTTGCCATGCAGCCTTCACCGGCCTCCGCAATTCCCTTGGCATCGCTGATCAGAACGATCTTTCCCCCGCGGGCCCGAACCTCCTGCATGTTGCTGACGGTCTTTTCGAAGAGCGGTCCGGAGGGCGCGAGCACGATCACCGGCGTTTGCTCGTCAATGAGCGCGATCGGGCCGTGCTTCATCTCGCCGGCGGCATAACCTTCGGCATGGATGTAGCTGATTTCCTTAAGCTTCAATGCCCCTTCAAGTGCCATCGGATAGTCGGGGCCGCGCCCAAGATAGAGAACGTCGTGAGCGGGCGCGATGAGGTAGGCCATTGCGGCGATGTCATCGTCGTGACCAAGCGCTGCGTTTAGCGCGGCAGGCGCCTCTTGAAGATGGCCCACGATTTCGCGCTCCTCGTCGTGGCTCAATCGGCCTTTTGCACGAGCAAGGTTGGCCGAGAGTGCCGCGAGCACCGCGAGCTGACAGGTGAACGCCTTGGTCGATGCGACCCCGATTTCGGGACCCGCGTGTGTCGGGAGAAGAAGATCTGCCTCCCTGGCCATCGAACTGGTAGGAACGTTGACCACAACGGCAATTCGCTGCCCCTGCGAACGCGCATGACGGAGGGCAGCAAGTGTATCGGCAGTTTCGCCGGACTGGCTGATGAAAAGGGCAAGACCGCCCGGTTCGAGCACCGGCTCGCGATAGCGGAACTCGCTTGCGACATCGATGTCGACCGGGAGGCGAGCGAACTGCTCAATCCAATATTTTGCAACAAGGCCCGCATAATAGCTGGTGCCGCAAGCAACGATGGTCAACCGCTTGATATCGCCAAGTTCAGCGTCGGCGACAGGAAGCGCGATCTCGCCCTCGAACGGGCGGACATACGATTGCAGAGTCTGCGCAACGACGATTGGCTGCTCGAAGATCTCCTTCTGCATGTAGTGGCGGTAATTGCCCTTCTCGACGGGAGCCGAGGACGCGCCGGATTCGACGATTTCCCGCTCGACCGGCTCATTATCCTTGTCGAAGATCTGGACGCTGTCGCGCCGGACGACGGCCCAGTCGCATTCGTCGAGATAGGCAATGCGCTGAGTCCAGGGCGCAACGGCAAGCGCGTCGGATCCAAGATAATTCTCGTCTTCGCCATAGCCGACCGTGAGCGGTGCGCCGCGACGGGCACCGACGATGAGGTCCGGAT
This sequence comes from Sphingomicrobium sp., assembly GCA_035944075.1. Taxonomy (GTDB): domain Bacteria; phylum Pseudomonadota; class Alphaproteobacteria; order Sphingomonadales; family Sphingomonadaceae; genus Sphingomicrobium. The sequence continues at coordinate 27,843 of DASZBO010000120.1, read as the reverse complement.
GATCACGAAACAAGATGGCAAGGGCAAAGGCGCCGACGAGACGCGGAAGAACCGTTGCAACCGCCTCTTCGGGTGTTGCTCCGCGTTCGACTTCCCGCGCAACAAGGTGCCCGACCACTTCCGTATCCGTTTCGCTTTCGAACTTGCGACCCTCGGCCATCAACTCGTCACGCAGCGGCTTGAAATTCTCGATGATCCCGTTGTGCACCAGCGCAATCGGTCCAACGATGTGGGGATGGGCATTTCCGACCGTCGGTGCACCATGCGTCGCCCAACGTGTATGCGCAATTCCAGTGCAGCCGTGGAGCGGATGAGCAGAGAGCTCGCGCGCGAGGTTGTCGAGCTTCCCCTCGGCGCGACGCCGGACCAGCTCGCCATTCTCGATCGTGCAGATCCCGGCCGAGTCATAGCCGCGATATTCGAGCCGTCTCAGCCCATCGAACAAACGTTGCGCAACATCACTTTTCCCAACAATTCCGACAATTCCGCACATGGTTCGAAGGTCCTCGAGCAACACCGCCGACAGCGGCCTGGCCGCCCTTTCGGTACAATGGGCTGAATATAAGATGCACCGCGCCGGGCAAGCCGTCGGCGCTAATGCGCTGATTTTTGGCTCATCCGCTCCCGAAAGCGGCGCGCCCAGCCGGCAATCCCCTTCTGCTGGCTGCGCTCAATTGCGAGGCTTTCGGGCTCGACATCGCGCGTAATGACAGAGCCCGCGCCAACGATTGCTCCTTCGCCGATGGTCACCGGTGCAACGAGTGACGTATTGGATCCGATGAAGGCACCCTCGCCGATGACCGTACCGTACTTTTTGAAGCCATCGTAATTGCACGTGATCGTGCCGGCGCCGATGTTGGCCCTCTCCCCAACCGACGTATCGCCAACGTAAGACAGGTGATTGATCTTTGCGCCCCGCGCCACTTTCGCTTTCTTCAGCTCGACAAAATTGCCGACCTTCGAATCTGCCGCAAGCTCCGTCCCCGGTCGCAGGCGTGCGAACGGGCCGACCTTCGCTTGCGGCCCAATGGTTGCGCCCTCGATGTGGCTGAAAGCGTGGATCGTGGCACCGTCGGCGACCGCGACCCCCGGACCAAAGACTACGTGTGGCTCAACCGTCACGTCCCGTCCAAGCTTGGTATCATAGGCGAACCACACACTTTCGGGATCAATGAGCGTTGCCCCTTCATCGAGCATTTGCTGGCGCCGCCGCCGCTGCCATTCAAGCTCCAGTTGCGCGAGTTCCGCACGACTGTTGACGCCTGCCGCCTCGTACGGATCGGCTTCGATCACTACCGCTTCGCGGCCTTCTTTGGCAGCGATCTTGACGATGTCGGGAAGGTAATATTCCCCGGCGGCATTATCGTTGCTGACCTCCTCCAGCCAGCGGAAGAGGTCTGTTGAACGGACCGCCATCATTCCTGAGTTGCACAGGCGCACGGCCCGCTCCTCTTCCGTCGCGTCCTTGAATTCGACCATTTTGCTGATCCGGTCGCCCGCGGCGAGAATGATGCGGCCGTATTTCAACGGATCGGCTGGGGATGAGGCAAGGACCACGACACCTGGACCTGCAGGTCCATCGAGGCGATCCAGCATTCGTTTCAACGTGGCCGTTTCAACGAACGGCGTGTCGCCATAGAGGACGATCACGGGACCGACATAGCCGGTCAATGCTTCCGCGGCCTGCTGGACAGCATGGCCGGTACCTTTTTGATCTTCCTGGATTGCGATCGTAACGTTTCGACCGACCAAGGCTTGCTCTACCTGCTCACGTCCCTTGCCGAGGACGACGATCTTTCGTTCGGCTCCAAGAGCGTCCACGCGATCGAGAAGGTGGAGCAGCAATGATCGACCGGCGATCGGGTGCAGGACCTTGTGCGTGGCGGAGCGCATGCGCGTTCCCTGGCCCGCGGCAAGGATGATTACGGCGAAGCGTGACTGGTCATTCATGGGTGGCTGCAATGCCATGGCACATGGCCGAGCGCCAGAAAATGCGACCAAATGAAATGGGGCGGCCCATCGCGCCAGGCCGCCCCTAGAACGCACCGCGAAGGGGGATAAGCGGTGACAGGGTGCGAACCGCCAATCGGCCTTTTGGTTCCGACTGCTAAAGAAAGTTAAGGCGCAGGGATTCCTGCCGGTCGAGCAAGTGACGAGAACTGCATAACGAAAAAGGCGGCCCCGATCGGAGCCGCCTTTTGAGCGTTTCCCGAGCGGTAATGCCCTAGAAAACGTTCATATAATATTCGTTTCCAACGAAGCCCATCTTCTGGACGTGGGCTTGCTTCGTCACAGCGAGCACTTCGTCAACGACCTCATAGCGGGCGGTTGCGTCCGGCTGCAGGTGAAGCTCCGGAATCGGGTTCATCTGCTGAGTCGTGTCGAGGTATTGGCGCAACTGGGTCATCGTGACCGGTTGGCCGTTCCAGAGCACCTGATCGCTCGCATTCACGGACAGGATATTCTTGACCGTGTTGATGGGCGGAGGATTGTTCTGGTTGTTCGCCGGGAGATCAAGCTTCACTGCGTGCGTCTGCACCGGGATGGTGATGATGAACATGATGAGGAGAACCAACATGACGTCGATGAGCGGCGTCGTGTTGATGTCCATCATGGGCTCGCCTTCGGCATTGTCGCCGGTGGTCTGCATTGCCATCAGGCGGTACTCCTATTCGCGGATGCCGGTGTTCGGCGGGGGCTCAGAAATGAAGCCAACGCGCTGGAAACCGGCTTCCTGCATGGTGATGATCGCGGCGCCAATGCACTTGTACTGCGTGTTGATGTCACCGCGGATATGCGCTTCTGGCATATTCTCTTCGTTGATGTTCTGGACGCCGCCGACCTTCTTGATCTGGTCCTCAAGCTTCTGGACTGCCCGCTTGAGCAAATCCTGCTGATTGATCTTCGTGAGGTTCCAGTAGACGGCGCACGTTCCGCCAGGTCCATTCTTGACACTGAGCGAGACGTTCTCCGGCTTGGTTGTCGTCGGCTCGTAGCGCACCTTCGGCAGCTTCACCGGCACGGTCTGAATAACGACCGGGACGGTGATGAGGAAGATGATCAAGAGCACCAGCATCACGTCGACGAGAGGCGTGGTGTTGATGTCGGACATCGGGACGTCTTCGTCACCCGAATCTTGTCCTACGCTCATGGCCATGGGCTAAACATTCTCCTTGCCCCTCGACGGGGCGTCGCGGGCCAACCCGAAGGCTGGCCCGCTGGTCATCACTTGGCAGTCGTCGGGCTCGCCTGGGCACCGGTCGGCGTACGGCCGGTACGAAGCGGTTCGCTGCCCGGCTGCGTCGGCGCGGCGCCGCTCTTGGTCTGTGCGCTGCCCTTGACGGCCGGGCCTGTAGCTCCGCCCATGCGGGGCTTAACGGCACCGTCCGACATGAGGTAGCCGTGGAGATCGTTCGTGAAGGCCGCGAGGTCCTCCATGATCGACTTGTTGCGGCGGATCAGCCAGTTGTAGGCAAGCACGGCCGGGACGGCGGTAACAAGACCGAGCGCCGTCATGATGAGCGCTTCACCGACCGGGCCGGCGACGGCGTCGATCGAAGCCTGACCGGCAGCGCCGATCTTGATCAACGCGCGATAGATGCCGACGACGGTACCGAACAGACCGATGAACGGTGCCGTCGAACCGACGGTCGCGAGGAAGGCGAGACCTTCACCGAGACGGGCGCCGATTGCACCCTGGCTGCGCGCCAGGCTGTTTGCCATCCAGTCGTGCTGATCGATGGGATCGGTCAGTTTGCCGTGCTGGTCCTGAGCCAGCAGCGCATCGTCAACGATCGAACGATAGGCGCTGCGACCCTCGAGCTTGGTCGAAGCCTCGCGAAGGTTTGGCGAATTCCAGAAACTCGAGCGGACCTTTCGGCCCTGGCTGATGATCTTCTGCTGCTGCATCAGCTTCGTGAAGAGGATGTAGAAGGAGAAAATCGACATCAAAACGAGGATCGAGAATACCGAGATGGCGATGACGCCGCCCTGCTGGAGGGCGGGGATCAGGCCGTATGGATTTGATCCGGCTGCGGCGGGTGCTGCTTGCATGCTGTGCGTTCCTTTTGAAAACCTAATGTTCAAAAATTGAGTGGATCAGCCTTCCAATCGCCAGACGATTGGCGGCGTTGTAATCGTGTCCGTCGTCGCATTACCACTGCTGTCGCGCGCAGGCGTAAACTTGGCTCGGCGACGAAGGATGTTGCACGTCGCCGAATCGAGCGCGCTATTTCCCGTTGATCGGGTCAAATTACACCCAACCACGCGTCCGTCGGGACCGATCGTGAGCTCGGCTTGAGCCGTGCCTTCGGCACCAGCAGCCTGTGCGGCGGCCGGATAGTCGTCAGCACTGAACAACGTGCGAAGGTCGCCCTTCGCGCTCTGCGCCGACTGGACCTTACGCGGCGGTGGGGGGGCCGGCGGAGCCGGAGGTGGAGCGACGACCGGCGGAATCTGCGGCGGCACCACCGGCGATACGACCGTCTGGATCGTTGGCGGCGGCGGCGTGTTCACCCGCACCAGTGGCGGCGGCTGAACCGGCGGCGGCGGAACCTTCGGCATGTCCTTGGGCGGGGGTGGCGGCGGCTCGGGTGGCGGCGGTTTCTCCTCGACGTCAAACGTCTTGAGGTTTTCGCTCGCTTTCTTGATCACATTGTACGCAAGACCGGTGACGATCGCGTAACCAAGACCAAACTGGATCAAGGCGACCAGGATGATCGCCAGCGTCCGGTTACCGCTGATCTCTTTGCGTTGGGCGTATGACATTAACCCAAAGTTCTCCTCGACACGCCGTGGTGAAATCCACGGTCAGACCCGGCGTTGGAAGCCCACCCGCCACTCCGTTTAATCCGCCCATGTACTAAGATTACACCGGCGGCAGGCGCGCCTCCTTATAACTGCCTCAAAGGCCGTGCAACGGATTTGTTCCACCAGCGCAAGGTCGGAAACTTTTTGATGCCGAACCTGCCCTACCGTTCGGGCCAGAGACCAGCGAAGGACGCGATTTCGACCCCCACCCCGTGAGCCTCGGGATAGACATCGGGCTTCGAGAGCCGGACACGTAGCGCTTCGATTCCGCGGAAAGCCGCCACTCTTTCAAAAATAGCGTGCGCCAGCGTCTCCTGCAGATTCCAGCGGCGCGACGCGGCGATCGCATCGACTTCGGTCCTGAGGAAGTCGTAATTCCAGGCGCGCAACGGGTCGTCATCGGCCGGGACCGCCGTGTCCTCGAGCCAAACCTCGACGGTCACAATCAGACGCTGTGGCGTGCCGATTTCAAAATCGTGAAAGCCGATATCGGCGTTCACCTCGAGTGATTCGAGAAGAATCCGCGCGGAGCGAACCTTGAGATTGCGCGGGACAAGGCCGCTTAGCGTCGGTTCAAGCCGGCTCATTGTTCCTCCAGGAACTGAACGTCACGAACCAGACCCATGAAATGCTGCCCCGAATCGATCGTGATTACCTGCCCGGTAACTGCACGGGCATCGGCGAGATAGCGAATTGCGGCAATGACATCGCCGGGTTCGACGCCGCGCCGCAGAGGATTATTGGAGTGCATGGCTCGGTAATTCTCGTCGCTTTGTCCATTGGAACGCAGCATCAACGCCGGCGCTACCCCATTCACCCGGATGCCGCGTTGCGCAAGCGCCCTTGCAGCGAGTTCCGTCACTCCCGCGAGGGCGTGCTTTGACAAGGTGTAACTGAGAAAGTCGGGGTTGGTCGACGCTAGCTTCGCGTCGAGAAGGTTCACAACGCAGCGGTCACCATCCTCATGTCGAGCAGCAAGTTCATCGATCAGCATCAACGGCGCACGTACGTTGACCGCCATATGCTGCTCGAACTCACCCGAGCTGAACTCCCCGAAGCCATCGAAGCTGAACCTTGCAGCATTGTTCACGAGAAGTCGCACCGGCGGGAGACCCTCGGCTCCCGCAAAGATTGCTTGAGCACTTCCCGCATCCAAAAGATCCGCTACGACCTTGGTCGCGCCCGGAGGCACTTCATCGAACGACGAGCGAACATGGGCCACGACCGCCCAACCGGCGCCAAGCAGCGCCTGCGCGATCTGCGCTCCGACGCGCTTGCCGGCTCCGGTTACGATGGCGGTCCGATCAACCATGGCGAACTCCTGCCTTGAGCCGCGCCGCGAAGCAATCCAATGACCGTCTTGTGCCGGACAGCCGTAAGCCGATCGACGTCGTGGGGAGCAGCCTCGCCGAACTTCAGATGCTCCTCAAACAGCGTCGACTGCCGCCGGTCGACGAGTGGAATCCTGAACGCTGCGGCCATTCGGGCATGCGGATTGCCCGCGACGGGACCTGGTATCATGAAGGTGAGCCGATCCGCAGGCCGGCTATGATCCGGCTTTTCTCCACCGTTCTTCGACGTGAACCCGACGGAACGCACGTGCTCGTCACGCCCGCGGAAAAGCTCGACATCCTGGTTGAATGGACAGCATTCCGGGCCGTGATGATGAAGCGCGAAGGATCAGGCCGAGCTCAAGAGATTGCGTTTGGCCTGGATACCGGCGACGCAGTAATTCTTGGGCGGGATCACCCTCTTCGGATCGTCGAAACCGACACGGGTCCATCGCCGCGGCTGCTCGTGAGGCATGGGCTTGAGGCGGAGCTCACACGCTCACTCTATTATGAGCTCGCCGACCTTGCGATTGCGGGCGGCGAGGACCCGCCGGGAGTCTGGAGCGCTGGAGCGTACTTCCCACTGGATGTCGAACAATGAGCCTCCAATCTGCGCTTGCCGAAGGCCTGCGGGAAGCGCTCGCGGGCAAGCCGCTCGTCCCTCCGCTCCTTGGCGACCTCCCGGAGCTGCGCGCCAAAGCCGAGATCAAGGCGGCCGTCCTCATCGCCATCACGGAGCGAACAGAACCCGGAGTCATTCTGACCGTCCGCCGGGAGCACTTGCGAACGCATGCGGGCCAAATTGCTTTCCCGGGCGGGCGCATCGATCCTGGCGAGAGCGCCGTCGAGGCGGCCCTGCGCGAAGCGCACGAAGAAATCCTGATCGATCCCAGGCTTGTCGACGTGATTGAGGCACTCGAACCTTATCGCACCGTTACGGGCTACGCGGTTACGCCAATAATTGGAATCATCCCGCCAGACCTTCCGCTTCAACCTCACGAACAAGAGGTTGCGGACTGGTTCGAGACGCCTCTTAGCTTCCTGATTGACCCCTCGAACCACCGCCGGGTCAGTGCACTGTTCCAGGGGCAAACGCGCCACTATTACGAGATCATGTGGAACGAACGACGGATCTGGGGTGCAACGGCGGCAATGATCGTCAACCTCGCGCGACGGCTCCAGTGGCACTGAAGCTCGACGCCGACAAATGGCGGAAAATGCGCGGAATGAAGCGGCTCCTCGACGCCTTGGGCGCGAATGAGGGCCTTACGCGATATGTTGGCGGAGGCGTGCGCGACGACCTCCTCAATCTCCCAATCAGCGATATCGACCTCGCAACCCGCATTTCGCCCGACGAAGTGGTCCGACGTCTAGAAGGCGCGCGGCTTAAGGCCATTCCGACTGGCATTGAGCATGGCACGGTAACGGCCATCAGCGACGGCCAATCATTCGAGATCACGACTCTTCGCCGTGATGTTACGACGGATGGCCGCCGTGCAGTGGTCGCCTTCACCGACGACTGGAGGGAAGATGCGGCACGCCGCGACTTCACCATCAATGCGCTGTCTGCGGACCCGCTCACCGGCGAGCTTTTTGATTATTTCGATGGCATTCGCGATCTCGAGCTTCGTCAGATCCGATTCATTGGTGACCCGCTCCAGCGGATAGCCGAAGATCACCTCCGAATTCTGCGCTTCTTCCGGTTCCATGCGCGCTTTGATGGGGGCGAACCGGACGGCGAAGCGCTCGCGGCATGTCAGGCGCGCGCCAACGACCTGATGGCGCTCTCACGCGAGCGGATCGCGGACGAGTTGCTGAAGCTCCTTGCCTTGCCAGATCCGTCAAGCACGCTTGAAATCATGGTCGACGGTTCCATCCTGAAACCGGTCCTTCCCGAGATAACCCGCGAGCGCGTAAGCAACCTTCAGGCGCTCGTCGAAAGTGAGCGGCGCGCGGGCATCAAGCCGGATGCGCTCCGGCGCCTTGCTGCCCTACTACCGGGCAACACGGCGGTGGCCGAGGACGTTGCGGCGCGGTTGCGGCTCTCGAACAAAGCGCGAAAACGGATCGCATGCGCCGTGGAGCCGTCGCTCGGACCCGAACCCAGGCGTCTCGCTTATCGCGTAGGCGTCGAAGGCGCTGTCGACCGTCTTCTTCTTGCCGGCAAAGCGACCGAAGTCGCGTCCGTCGTGTCATGGTCTCCGCCTCGCCTGCCGATCAGCGGCGGTACGCTCATCAGCCGCGGTCTGCCGGCGGGACCGATCGTCGCCCGAACCTTGCGGAATATCGAGATGCACTGGGTCGAGGCCGGTTTCCCGTCGGGTCGCGATTTCGATCAGATCGTCGAGACGGTGCTTCGGTCGGCTACCTAGCGAAGGCGACCAAGGTTCACTCGGCAGGTCCCGGCCAACCTGGCGGTGCGCGCAGCGCTAAAGCCCGGCTTCGACCGCGATTCGAATGGCTTCAGCGGTCGTGACACCGCCCATTCGCTCCAGCAGCAGCACGCGGTGCATTTTGACGGTCTTTTCGGCGATCCCCAGCTGATAGGCGATTTGCTTGTTCAAGAGGCCCTTGGCCATTCCCTCCAGGACCTGCCGTTGTCGCTGAGGCAGTCCCTCGACAAGCGTCACAGCGCGTGCCCTGCGGACCGACATGGCGGCAATATCGTCTCCGCCAAGGTCGACTTGCGATCCGAGGAAATAAGCGAGTTCGCCCGCCTCATCGAACAAGGGCGCGATCATCACTCCATTGCGAAACAGCGTGCCATCACGGCGGTAATTGAGAATATCGACGAGCACCGGTCGCTTGTTCGCGATTGCCGAGCGGATCTGTGCCTGGACGGAAGGCTCGCTTTGCGCGCCAGCAAGGAATCGGCAGTTGCGCCCAACGACCTCCTGTTCGGAGTAGCCGGTCAGAGTACAAAAAGCTTCATTCGCAATTTCGATCGGATTGTCGGCCCGTCGCGGGTTCGTGATCACCATTGCGAGCGGGCTCGCGGCCACGGATTGTTCGATGCTGACATCAGGTCCCATTCCCCCTCTTGTGGCCAAGGGCGTGCCACTCGCGCAAGACATTCCGCTTGTTTTGCAAGCTTTAACGTCACTTGAGGGAAGGTTAGTCAGCTCCTGCCGGCAACGGAACGGGCAAGCGCCAGCTCCGCCGCCTCACTGCTGCCGATGTCCAGACGCGCAGCGGGATTGGTTGCGCGCTGCGGCACGAGCGTCTCGTAACGGGCAAAAAGGTCGGCGAAATGCTCGTCCATGGTTCGCACTCGGCAGGAACGGGCAGCAATTGCGCGCTGAAATTCGGGGCCGCGATCAATGAAACGACCAATGGTGCGTTCAAGCGAGATCTGGTTGGCTGCCCGATACGTCTTCCCGCCGCCAGGAACCAATTGGTCAACGGCAGCACCGCGGTCCGGAACGATGAGTGGAATCCCGCTGGCCCGCGCTTCGGCGGCGACCATGCAGAAAGTCTCGGCCTCACACCCATGCACGAGCGCATCGGCACTCGCCAGCAGACGCGCCAGTTCGTCGCGGTCAGTGATCCTTGGAAGCACGGCGACCGTAGGGATGCGCTCGGCCTGAAGTTCGAGCCGCGCCCGCTTGGACCCGTCGCCAACGAGCAACAGGCCGACCTTTCGGTGGCGTGCCACTTCGGAGACGGCGCGCAGAACCATGCCCCAGCGCTTCTCGGCTGAGAAGCGGCCGACCCCGATAAGCAACGTCGCGTCGTTATCGAGACCAAGCGCAGCAAGGGCCTGAGCGCGTACGGACGACGAACGAAGCGACGGTGAAAAAATGCCACCCTCCACGCCCATCCGGACCGTTTCGCAATTTCCAAGACCGCCCACGCGGAGCCGTTCAGCAAGATGCGTGTTGGCGCAGATCACCGTATCGTACATGCGTCCAAGCGAACGCAGATGGTGCCAAAACCACCCGAACAGCTGGTCGATCCGCTTGGTGGAAACGAACCCGCCCAGCCAACGATAGGCATAAGCCGCCAACGGATCCGCGTGCATGACGAGCGAGCGGCTTGCGTTCCCCTGCCAACGCCCGACCATCGTCGCGCTGGACCAGGGAGACGAGGCCTCTACATGGTCCGGCTGCCACGCATCGAGAACATTGTGGAGCGCACGTTCGTCGTGGAAATAACGATACCGGCGATCAACCGCGAGTTTGGGCGAGGGTATCGTTACCAAAACCGCGCCAGGGCCGCGGCGGATCACTTCGTGACGCTCGCCAGGAGCAATCACGATCATCTCGTGCCCGAACCGCGATGCAGCGCGCAGTTTGGCCTCGACGTAGGTGCGAACACCACCGCCGGCGGGCGTGTAGAAAGCGCAAACGTCGGCGATACGCATCGGCTATAAGAGAGTGCTTAAGGCTGTAAAGTTCAAGTGAAGCTTTTTTAATGGGGTGGAATTCAGCAGGTTTGTGAAGCAAATAACGACCATGTCCAACCCGGCCGAACGGCTCTTTTTAGCATCGATTCATGACGTTTCGCCACGCTTCGAAGGCGAAGTGGACCGGCTTATCGACCTGCTTGGGGTTCATGTTGGCACGCGCCTGGCCATGCTTGTCGTCCCCAACCACTGGGGCGATGCGCCGATCGTTCCGGGCTCGCCCTTTGCAACGCGTCTCCGCAATTGGGCAGCGAACGGGATCGAGATCTTCCTCCACGGCTTCTACCATCGCGATGATGCCGGGCACGCGCGAACGGGCGATCGCCTCCGCGCGCGCTTCATGACGGCGGGGGAAGGCGAGTTCCTTGGGCTTTCGCGCGGAGAAGCGGCCGATCGGCTGCAAAGCGGGCGCCGGCTCCTCGAAGAGGTAATTGGCCGCGATATAGACGGGTTCGTTGCGCCTGCCTGGCTCTATGGTCGAGGTGCCCTGGATGCGCTGCACGAGGCGGGGATTCCGCTCGCCGAAGATCACTTGCGGGTGTGGTCGCCGGCAACCGGCGAACAGCTTGCAAGCGGACCGGTGATCACTTGGGCAAGCCGTACCCGGTGGCGCCTGCTGTCGTCGCTTGCTGCTGCCTCGGCGCTCAGGCATGCTCCGCTCAAAGTCTTGCGTATCGGCGTTCATCCGCCCGATATCCGTCACCCGGCCCTCGTAGGAAGTATCACGAAGACGTTTCGAAGCGCGGCTTCGAGCCGGCGCGTTGGACGCTATTCGGATCTGCTGCCGGCCTGACCTTACCGGCGCCGCGAGTTCCAATATTCGAGGGCGGCGTCGGCCGCGAGAGGCTTGGCGTAATAGAAACCCTGGCCCGAGGCGCAGCCCAAGGTTGCAAGTGTCGTCGCCAGTTCGACGGTTTCAATTCCTTCCGCGGTCGTCGACATGCCGAGCGCTTCGGCAAGGCTAAGGACCGCGCGAACGATTGCGATTGCATCGGGATCGACCATCATGCCGGACACGAAGCTCTTGTCGATCTTGAGAATGTCGATCGGGAGGCGCTGGAGATAGGCAAGGTTGGAATAACCGGTCCCGAAATCGTCCATCGCAACGGTTGCATCGAGCGCTTTTAGGGCATCGAACACGCGGGTTGCGCGGGCAGGGTCCTGGACGATCGCGCTCTCGGTGAGTTCGAGCGTAAGTCTATCGCCGCTAAGTCCTGCCGATCGCAGCGAGCTTTCGACCATCCCCGCGATGTCGTCTCGGGCCACTTGGATCGCCGAGAGGTTGACCCCGACGTAAAGCGGCAGCTTCTCGCCGCTCTGCCTGTCCCAGTCGGCGAGCGTATGCGCAGCCTTGTCCATCGCCCACCGGCCAAGCTGCAGAATCAGCCCCGATTCCTCGGCAACCGGGATGAACTCGGTCGGGCTGATCTCGCCGCGCTCTTCGTGCATCCAGCGAGCCAAGGCCTCGAAGCCCGCAACCTCACCGGACCTTAAATTGATCAGCGGCTGATAGAAGAGATCGAGTTGGTCCTTGTCGAGCGCTCGGCGAAGCTCCGTTTCGATCGAAAAGCGCCGGCGGGCTTCCGTCGCCTGGCGTGCTTCGTAGACTTGGGGACGTCCGGCACCCTTGGCCTGCTTGACCGCAAATTGCGCATTGCGGAACAGTTCCTCCGCATCCTGTCCGCCGTGCATCAGGGCAACGCCGATTGCGCAATCGACACGGATCTCGAGCTCGGACAACTTGAAGGGGCTCGCCATAACCTGCTGGATGCGTTCCGCGGCCTTGAGCGCGTCCTCCACGCCCCGCCGAAGCGAGACGAGCACGCCAAACTCATTGCCGCCGGTTCGAGCAAGCACATCGCCGGCGCGCAGGGCGAGAATGAGTCGCCGTGCGAAGGTAATCAGCAGCTCGTCGCCCGCGAGGCTTCCCATCGATTCGTTGATCCGGCTGAATCGCAGCATGTCGACAACGAGAACAGCATGCTCGACGTCTCGTGCGACGGTTGCCCCTGCACTTTCGATCGCTTCGGTGAAGGCGAGACGGTTGGGTAGACCCGTCAGGCTGTCCCGCAACATCTCGGCGCGAAGCGTGCGCTCGGCCTGCACCTCCACGGTGCGGTCAACGACGCTCAACAAAACGCGCGGCGAGGACGCTTTTAATTTCGGAAGTGGCGCGAGCTTTAGCCGAAAAAAATGGGAGGCGACGCCTTCCCCCTGCTTAAGGTCCAGTTCGCCGGCGACATCCGCTCCGCTGAAATAGTCCTGCAGCAAATCCGCAATCGGCCCGCTCTTCAGGCATTCGGCCTCATCCCAATCGAGGGCCGTGCAATTCGACCGTTCAACCGCATCGACAAAGCGGCTGTTATGGGCCGCGACCCGGTACAAACCCCCGTCCGTATGCTCGATTACCGCCGCGGCAATTGGAAGTGCGTTGAGCAAGCCTTGATCATCCACCGCGCCGAGCTGCGGAGTCACGTTCAATCTGTCCGTCCGGCGGAGCTTTTGAACTCCTGCGCGGCGGGTCGCTGCAGCCTGCATGAGGCCCTCTATGGGAAGAAGGAGTTAATTCCGGGTATCTTTTTGTCCTGGCCCCCGGATTGTTAATGATGGATCGTCAGCGGCTCAGCCGAAACGGTTTGTTCGGGGGAATCCAATCGGCGGCATTCGTCCTGCCGCGCCCCGCGCCGCCCGCCAGGGCGAGAGATCCACTTCGGTCCGCACGCGCCCGCTTTCGCCGCCAAGGACCCAACTCAACCCTTCCGAGGAGCGGAACGCGATCGCGTCGGCGAGGCCACCGTCGCGGTATCGCTGAAGCGTGACGCCCTGCCCTCGCCCAAGTTCGGGAAGTTCGCCTAGCGGGAAGACGAGCATCTTGCGGTTCTCGCCGATGACCGCGACGACGTCAGCGCTCTCCGGGATCTGCCGAACAACAACAAGCCTCGCGCCTGGACGAATATTCACGAGCTGCTTGCCCTTTCGTGTCTCGGCCAGCGTAGCGTCGCCACTTGTGACGAAACCCTTGCCGTCGGACGAGGCGATCAGCAGCTTCATCTCCGGGCGAGCGATCAGAAGCTTAATGATATCAACTTCCGCCTCGAGATCGATGAAGAGTCGGACCGGCTCACCAAAGCCCCGCGCGCTCGGCAGCTTGTCGCCGGAAAGCGTGTACACTCGCCCGTTGGACGCAAAAAGTGCCAGGCGATCGGTGGTCTGCGCGTGAAAATGGATGAAGGGCCCGTCTCCTTCGCGCCATTTGAGGTCACCAACCTGCTCGAGCGCGAGATGTCCCTTCATCGCGCGAATCCAGCCGCGCTGGGAGAGGATGACCGTGATCGGCTCCTTCTCGATCATCGCGGTCCAGTCGATTTCGCGCGCCGGGGCGACTTGGTCGATCCGTGTCCGGCGCTCGTCGCCGAACTTGGCCTTGAGGTTCTCGAGATCCTTCTTCAGTCGATTCCGCTGCCGAGTTGGGCTCTCGACGAGCTTCGCCAACTCCTCGCGTTCCTTTGCAAGGGCGGCGCGCTCTCGGCCAATCTCCATTTCCTCAAGCTTGCGCAGGCTCCTGAGGCGCATGTTGAGAATGGCTTCGGCCTGGCGATCGGACAGCGTGAATTCGGCCATCAGGATGGGCTTGGGCTCGTCTTCCCCGCGAATGATCTCGATTACCCGGTCGAGATTGAGATAGGCGACCAGAAAGCCGTCGAGGAGCTCGATTCGATCGTCGATCTTGCCGATGCGAACCTGCCCGCGCCGAACGAGCACCTCGATCTGGAATGCGAGCCAGGCGGCAAGTGCCTGCTTGAGGCTCGTCACGCCCGGCGTGCGGCTCGCGTCAAGCACGTTCAAGTTGAGCGGAAAGCGGATTTCGAGGTCGGTCAGCCGGTAGAGGCTCTCGAGAAGAAGTTCAGGATCGACCGTCCGCGCCCGGGGCTCGAGGATCAGGCGTACCTGCTCGTCGCTCTCGTCCTTGACGTCGGCGAGAATTGGCAACTTCTTGTCGGCAATCAACTGCGCGATCTGCTCAATCAGTTTCGCCTTGGCGACGCCATAGGGGATTTCGCTGACCAGCAGATGCCACCCCCCGCCCTTTTCGCGCTCGACCTCGATCCTCGCACGAAGCCTGAAGGAGCCGCGACCGGTCGCGTAAGCCTCCGCGATCGTCTCCCGGCTGTCGACGAGAACCCCTCCGGTTGGAAAGTCCGGGCCAGCGACAAAATCCATCAGGCTGCGCTCTTCGGCCTTCGGGTCGTCAATGAGATGGATCGCAGCATCGATCAGCTCTGCGACATTGTGAGGCGGGATCGATGTCGCCATACCCACGGCAATGCCGCTGGCTCCGTTGGCGAGCAGGTTTGGGAAAAGTCCGGGAAAGACCTCCGGTTCCTCTTCCTCGCCGTTGTATGTCGGCCGAAAATCGACGGTGCCTTCGTCGAGACCGGACATCAGCTGCATTGCAACCGGTGTCAGGCGTGCTTCGGTGTAGCGATACGCCGCGGCGTTATCGCCATCGATATTGCCGAAATTGCCCTGTCCGTCGACGAGCGGGTAGCGAAGCGCGAAACTCTGCGCGAGGCGGACCATCGCATCATAGACCGACTGGTCGCCGTGCGGGTGATACTTGCCGATGACATCGCCGACCACGCGTGCGGACTTCTTGTATGCGCCCGAAGGATCGAGGCGCAGGAGGCGCATCGCCCACAGGAGTCGTCGGTGAACGGGCTTCAACCCATCGCGGACATCGGGCAGCGATCGGGCCGTGATCGTCGAAAGTGCATAGACGAGATAGCGTTCCGAAAGCGCCGCGTCGAACGGTGTCTCGATTACGGACGAAGTGTCGGGATCAGCCATTCCTTCTCGCTACCAAGCGTCCCCGAGCTTCGCCAGCAGTTCCAGCGAGAGCCCTGTAAATTCTCGTAACGACAAGTATCGCAGAACGGTGGCTTCCCTTGTTCGCCGGCGCCTCACCACCATCGTGGAATGAGTAAGGTCGGCGCTCGACGACAATCACTGGATCCTACGCGATCCGATCAGCGCGGCCGTCCCACTCAGCGAGTTCCCGAAGTCGCCTGCCGCAACGCTGATGGGATCCGCCCGGACTTTGCCCATCCTCCGTCCAGCTCTTCGACCGCCTTGCGCGTCTCGGCGACGAGCCACTCACGGAACCGTTTCACCTTTGGCACCGTCCGTCGCTCGCGCGGATAGACCAGCCAATAGGCCCAGCCGCGGGTCGACACGCGATCCGCGAAGGGTACGCACAGGCGGCCAGCGGCAACGTCACCCTTCCAAAGCAAGGGTGTGAGGAGCGAAAAACCCAGACCCGCCATTGCGGCATGGCCCTCGTTTGCCTGGTTCTCGAGGCGTATTCCCGCTCGCCGAAGGATGGATTCATCGGCCGGAACGCCGTTGTCGGAGAACCATTGCTGCCACCATTCGTCGCTTGGATTGATCCGCTGCAGGTGCGGAATATCGTGCGGCTGAATTTTACGGCCGAGCTTGCGCTCAACGTCGGCGATGAATTCAGCGCTTGCCATGGGTGTGAAGGCCGATTCGAAAAGGCGATATTCCTCCAGACCTTCCCAACCGCCGTTTCCGGCTCGGATGGCAACGTCCGCATCACCGCCGCGCAAGTCGCAAAGTTCGTTGCTTGTCGTCATCCGAACAGCAAGGTCTGGGTGTTCCATCTGGAAGACGCCCAGGCGCCACGCCAGCCAGGTATTGGCAAATGTGTGCGTGGTGGTGATGGTGAGGAGAGACTCGTCCTCTTCGCGGTGGCTCGCAAACGCCGCTTCGATCGAATCAAACGCGCTCGACAAGGGAGGCAACAGCCGCTGCCCGAGCGGAGTCAGGCGCGCCCGTCCCTTTTCACGCACGAACAAGGGGGAGCCGAGCCGTTCCTCGAGGCTCTTCACTTGATAGGAGACCGCAGCCTGGGTCATTCCAAGCTCCGCCGCGGCGGCCGTGAAATTCTCGGCTCGGGCGGCCGCCTCAAAGGCCCGGATTGCTGCCAAGGGTGGAAGCCGGCGCATGAGCTTACTTTCTCAAAATCGAGCCGCCGCGAAGGATCACTTCAATGGCGGACTCATAAGTCCATTTTATCGGTGCCGCGAAGCGTTTGATTGGCGGAACGAATGCGGAATATCTAATTGGAAATCAAGTCGCCGGCGGGGAAGATCCCTCCCCTCGACAGCCTGCCTCGCCGGCGACAAGCAACAGGGAAGGAGACTTGCAATGGCTTATGGCCTTAGCACTCGTGCGTTCATCGAAGACGGCCCTGTCGAGCAGGTCGCCAAAGTGAGTTCTGGCCGGTCGACGGCGCGGTCCTGGCAGGCGCTGAGCGCGTCCTGCCGCTTCGAAATAATCGAACAGGCGCTACGCGCTGCCAACGACCGGTTCGACGGGTTTCCCATCACCCTGTGACCTCCACGAGCGAGGAAGGATGAAAATCATGATCGACGACTTATTCGACCGCGATTACCAGGAGGGTCGCGAGGCCCTCAACACCGAAATCGCGAAGATCGCAGCCCGCTTCGCCGCGGGCTTCAGCAACGCCTTCAAGGTCCTGAACCGCATTGAATATTCAGCGCCATGGGCGTCCACCCGAAACCACGCCGGTTGCAATTGATACCCAAAGAGGAGGGCGGGCTAGCACGCACCGCCCTCCTCGCTTATAGCGCCCGCTCCTTCCCACTAATGTTGGAGTGACGCGCATCGTGGCTCGCCGCCGCCAGATTTACGAGGGCAAAGCAAAGATCCTCTACGAGGGTCCGGAGCCCGGAACGCTGATCCAATATTTCAAGGACGACGCAACCGCGTTCAACGCGCAGAAGCGCGGCACGATCAGCGGCAAAGGCGTCATCAACAACCGGATCTCGGAGCACATTTTCACCTCGCTCGCTGCGATCGGCGTCCCGACGCATTTCATCCGCCGCCTCAACATGCGTGAGCAGCTGATCCGCCAGGTTGAAATTATCCCGATCGAGGTGGTCGTTCGAAACGTCGCCGCAGGCTCACTTTCGAAGCGGCTCGGGATAGAGGAAGGAACTCAGCTCCCTCGGACCATTATCGAATATTATTACAAGGATGATGCCCTCGGCGACCCGATGATCGCCGACGAGCATATCGCCTGCTTCGGTTGGGCCACGCAGGACGAAATGAACGACATTGCGGATATGGCAATCCGCGTGAATGACTTCCTGTCTGGCATGTTTGCCGCGATCGGTATTCGCTTGATCGACTTCAAGCTCGAATTCGGCCGCGTCTGGGACGGAGATTATGCGCGCGTGATTCTTGCTGACGAGATCAGCCCAGACGGTTGCCGCCTGTGGGACATCAAAACGAACCAGAAGCTCGACAAGGACCGTTTCCGGCAGGACCTCGGCGGGGTCGAGGAAGCGTATCAGGAAGTCGCGCGGCGCCTCGGCTTGCTCCAGCCCGAAGACGAATCGGCGGTTCTCGATTTTGATCATCATCGCAAGAAGCGAGGCCGTTAAAGCGGCCTCCTGGCCCGCTTTGTCGCCGAGACGGACTTCATGATCAGCGCGCCGGGAGCCGACCGGTCAATCGGCGGTTGCGCGATTGCAACCGCCTGACAGATCAGTGATTCGATGCGCTCGTCGTCCAGGCAATTTGGGCCGACCTTGGGGACGTGCCGGACGCGAACGCCCTCGCCTTTGAGCAAGTGATGGGGATCATCAAGCTCAACGCCGCGCATGAAGAACAGGTTGATCCATCTTGGATAGAGCGCAATCGAGAGGACGGCGCTGCCGGCATGGTCGTTAGCCGCGAAGCCGATCAGAAGGGCATTGTAGTTGTCGTAAACGAGTATCGTCGCGCCCGGCAGGCGATGGCCCAAATGCTCAAGGAGCGTCCGGCCGGCGTTCGCGATGTCGGGGGCAAAATCGCCAAAGGCGTCGTCGAGCTGCTGCCGCGCCGCGTCCATGGCCGCCGATCATAACTGAACAGCGGTTGCCTTTCGACCCAACAGACTCGATCTAGCGCTCCCATGCGTCGTGCCCGTGTCGTCACTCTCAATGCTGCGCTCGGGCCGCTCGATTATCGGGTTCCCGACGGCAGCCCCGTCGAACCGGGCTCGATCGTCATCGCGCCCGTTGGACCCCGGCAACTGCTGGGTGTCGCTTGGGAACCGGATCGACTGCCAACGAACGAAATTCCCGATGCCCGCCTCCGGCCCCTCGCGAGCGTTCTCGACGTCGCCCCGATCGCACCGGCGCTCCGCCGGCTTTGCGAATGGACGTCCGATTATTACCTCGCGCCGCTTGCAGCAGTATTGCGCATGGTGTTGCCCTCCTCGGCAGCGCTCGACGGACCGCGCCAGCTCATCGAATACCGACCCACGGGGGAGATCCCGGAGCGACTCACACCACAGCGGCAAAAAGCGCTCGCTTCACTCGAGGGTCGTCAGGGCACGATCCGGGAGCTCGCACGCTACGCCGATGTCAGCGACGCCGTGCTCCGCGGGCTCGCCAATGCGGGTGCGCTTGAACGCATTGCGGTTACCGCAGACCGCCCGTTCCCGCTGCCCGACCCTGATCATGCGCCGCCCGAGCTCAATTCCGAACAAACCGGCGCAGCGGCTATTCTCGCGTCAGCGATCAACAAGGGTTTCGACCCGATCCTTCTCGACGGCGTTACTGGCTCTGGAAAGACCGAAGTCTACTTCGAGGCAATCGCGGAGTGCCTGCGGCAGGATAAGCAAGCCTTGGTGCTCCTGCCGGAGATCGCCCTGACCGAGCCGTTCCTCAAGCGTTTTGAAGCGCGCTTTGGACATCAGCCCGTTGCGTGGCATTCCGACCTTCGTTCGTCGCAGCGGCGGCGTGCCTGGCGCGGCATCGCGAACGGTGAGGCGCAGGTTACTGTGGGCGCTCGGTCGGCACTGTTTCTCCCGTATTCGCGGCTAGGCCTCATCGTCGTCGATGAAGCTCATGAGCCCTCATTCAAACAGGAGGAAGGCGTTCTTTACCATGCGCGCGACACGGCCGTGATGCGCGCGAAGTTCGAGGGCATCCCGGTAATATTGGCGACGGCGACGCCGCCAATCGAAAGCAAACACATGGTGGAACTCGGCCGCTATCGGGAAGTAAGCCTTCCGGAACGATTCGCTGGAGCATCGCTTCCCAAGATCAGCGCGATCGACCTCACTCAAGATTCACCGCCGCGGGGGCGGTGGCTTGCGCCCCGACTCGTTGACGAGCTTCAGGAAAATCTCGACCGCGGCGAGCAGTCGCTCTTGTTCCTGAACCGGCGGGGATTTGCTCCGCTAACGCTGTGCCGGCACTGCGGACACCGATTCCAGTGCCCCAATTGCACGGCTTGGATGGTCGAGCATCGGCTGATGCATCGCCTGGCCTGCCATCACTGCGGTCACGTGATGCCGCCACCCAAGGTGTGTCCCGAATGCGGGGAAGAAGACAGTCTCGTCGCGTGCGGGCCTGGCGTCGAACGTATCGCGGACGAGGTTGCCGCTCTCTTTCCCGACGCGCGAACGGCAATTGTCACCTCCGACACAATCTGGTCGCCGCTGCGGGCCGCAGAGTTTGTCGGCGCGATGGAGGCCGGCGCAATCGATGTCGTCGTTGGCACGCAGCTGATTACCAAAGGCTATCACTTTCCCAATCTCACGCTCGTCGGCGTCGTGGATGCGGACCTTGGCCTTGCCGGCGGCGACCTCCGCGCCGCGGAACGCAGTTTCCAGCAAATCCAGCAGGTAGCCGGCCGCGCGGGCCGAGGCGACAAGCCTGGTCGCGTCTTCGTCCAGACCCATGATCCTGACGCACCCGTCATTGCCGCACTTGTGAAGGGCGATGTTGCCGGCTTTTACGCTGCCGAAGCCGACGCCCGGCGGGAGGCCGCAATGCCGCCGTTTGGTCGACTTGCTGCGATCATCATATCAGCGGAAGAGGCTGGTGAAGCGGAGGCCGTTGCCCGCCGGATCGGTTACGCGGCGCCGCAAATCGAAGGACTGGCCGTGTTTGGTCCTGCGCCCGCGCCGCTCGCCATGCTCCGCGGACGTCATCGACAACGCCTCCTCGTGCACGCTCGGCGAAGCCTCGATGTGCAGGACGTCATTCGCGACTGGCTCGCAGCACTGGAATGGAGCGCCAAGGTTCGAGTGAATGTGGACGTTGATCCTTACAGCTTTCTCTAGATCTTAAGCCCTGCACGCATCACCGCGGCTCATCTTCGCGGACTGACGGGGCGCGTTGCGCATCGGGCGTTAAACCTCCCTTCCGTCAACACGCGCTTGCCCTTCGAACCCAAGAAGGCCGCACCAGTTCGCCGCGGCGAAGCGCGAGTCGAACGAACCATGCTCCGCTAGCCGTTGCAATCAGGAGGGCGATCACGGAGGCCTCGAGCCCGAAGCGCCCTCCCGAGAGGATCTGCGGACCGGACAACTTGCCCTTGAAGATGCCCGCTGTGGGTATTCCGGATACCGGAACGCCGAAAATGGCGCCCTGTGTGAAGTTCCATGCAGCGTGGAGCCCGATCGGCATC
The DNA here is from genome assembly GCA_035944075.1 of Sphingomicrobium sp. Taxonomy (GTDB): domain Bacteria; phylum Pseudomonadota; class Alphaproteobacteria; order Sphingomonadales; family Sphingomonadaceae; genus Sphingomicrobium. The sequence goes on along the minus strand of DASZBO010000120.1, from coordinate 6,786 downwards.
CAAAGGCTTCGGGTGAGCATATAGGCCCCGCCCAGAAGCACGCCAGCCTCGACCGCGATTGCGAAGGACGAGAATAACGTCGCGCCAGGGTTCAGGATATGCGCGATCCCGAACAGTGCGGACGTGACGACAAGGGCCGCCCAGCTCCCCCCCCACTCTTCGATCCAGCGGAAGAATATCCCCCGAAACAGGACTTCCTCCATGAACCCGGGGGCGACGGCCGTGACAAACAGCGGCAGGACGAGCTCGCGCCAATGGCCTTCGCCGACGATGCGGTAGATTCCAAGAAGGCCGGCCGCAGCGACGATTGCGCTGAACAGAAGCGCTCCTGCAACTAGGCCTTTCCCGAGATTGGCCACAGCGTCGGCCGCGGGCAAGTCGTCCCGCGGATTAGCGCCAAGGTGGGTGACGACGAGCTTGTAGGCGATGAGTGTAAGCCCGACGTTGATCGCAGTCTGCACGATGCCGGTTGCAGGCTGACCCGCTGTAACGGCGCTGCCGAAGGCAATTCCGAACGCTGCCGCGAAGATGTAAACGAGTACGGCGACGAGCATCGCCACGAGCGGATGTTGGAGCAGTGGCCGCGCCGTTGAGCCCATTCCTTCGGGGCCGAACTGTTCCTCTCCCATCTGCCGCTCTTTGCCGAGGAACGCAGGCGCTGCAATGCCTCAGTCGATCAGCGGCAACTCTGGAGCGCGTGGTGCATGGCCCTCGGCGGCGAGCAGTTTCTTCTTCCGATCGATACCCCCGCCATAGCCGCCCAGCGAACCATCGCTTCGGATCACGCGGTGACACGGAATCAGAACACAGACATGATTGTCGCCGTTTGCAGATCCGACCGCCCGAACCGCCTTGGGATGTCCGATGGCCGCAGCGATCTGCGCATAGCTGCGCGTTTCGCCGGCAGGAATTTTCCGTAGCTCACGCCATACAGCCTCCTGGAAGGCCGTACCGCCGACGTCGATGGGAAGATCCGGCATCGCCAGCGGCTGTTCAATGGCCCTGAGCGCGCCTTCAACCAATTCCCTCAGTGCGCCATCATCCTCGACGATCGCGGCGTTCGGGAAAAAACGATGCAACGTGTGTTCGTTATCGTCAAACGTCAGTCGGCAAATTCCCTTGCTCGTTGCGGCAATGAACATCTGCCCGAGCGGGCTGTCGAAATGGGTCCAGCGAATGGTTTCGCCTCGGCCGCCGTCACGCCATGCCGATGGAGTCATCCCAAGCCTTTCCTTCGCGTCGCTGTAAAAACTGCTCGGCCCCGAGTAGCCGGCGTCATAGACAGCATCGGTTACGCGCTCGTTTGTCTTCAGTGCCATTTCCGTGCGGCGATTGCGAAGTCCGCGCGCAAACTCGGCCGGCGAGATGCCAAGATCGCGCTTGAAGATGCGTTGAAAGTGATGGGGAGCATAGCCGACCGCCGCGGCAAGCTCCATGAGCGTTGGTGTCGCGTCCGCACGTTCGATGAGCTTGACTGCGCGCGCGACCGCCTGCCGGTCTCGTCCAACTTCGTCGGGCTTGCAGCGTAGGCACGCCCGAAATCCGGCGGCGCGCGCGTCCTCGCTCCTGGCGAAAAACAGCACATTGTCGCGCTTAGGGCGCCGAGCCGGGCAGCTCGGCTTGCAGTAGACGCCCGTCGTTTTGACGGCGCCCAGGATACGGCCATCCCATGCGCGGTCTCGACGCACGAAGGCAGCCCAGGCGGTGTCCGCGTCGAGGCGCGCGACCGTGTCCATCAAGTCTGCTCTAGGCGCCTCACCGGCGGGTGCAAGCATAGCCATGTCAGCTCCTCTCGATCTTTGCCGCGAAGCAGCCGCGGATGGCGTTGTGCGCATGGATCGTGGCGATTTTCTGATTGGCAAGAAGCTTGCGGATCTCGGCATCGGCGTTTCCGGCCTGCGCAAGAGCCGCCTCGACCATCATCCCCCCGGCATCGAAGCCGCGCAGCGAGAGGATTCGATGAGCGAACACCGGGGGGATTTCGTCATGATACCAGGCCTGCTCGCATGCTCCCTCGCGCACAAAGATCGCATGGCTCGCGCGGTATGGGTTCGCAACGTCATGGCTGACGTGGTTGAGCAGCAATACTTTCTCCCCGACGTCGCAATCGGCAAGGCCGACGCGGCAGGGAAAGTTCGGCTTGCTCGAGACGAGCAAGCGAAAAACCCCTCGGTCGGAGAGCTCCTTGCCGGAGAGGCCGAACAGCGGTTCGAAGGGCGCTGGGTTTAGTCCGCGAACGACGAAAGTCATCGAATCGGCTCCTTTCGGGGCCCGTCTACCGAACGAGCCTCGCCATGACCTCCGCGAGGTTGCGCCCAAACCAAAGGAGCGGTTGCATCGCCGCGAACCCCTTGCTAGGGGCGCCGCGAACCGATGGGGGCGTGCGGGGTAACCCGTTTTCACGCCCCGTTTTTCGCATCGGGGCAATTCCAGTTCTGGGGAACTTCGCGCGTGGAGACATCCGGCGGCATTCGAGCCAGCTTAGCGGGGCGTTACGCGTCCGCGCTGTTCGACCTTGCCCGTGACGAACGTAAGATTGAAGCGGTGGGCAATAGCCTCGACGCCATCAATCAGGCACTTGCCGATTCGAGGGACTTCAGCGCTCTCGTAACGAGCCCGCTCGTCTCGCGCGAAGAGGCCGGCAAGGCGTTCGACGCGCTCGCTCCGCAGCTCGGACTAGATTCGCTGACCACAAATTTCCTCGGCGTCCTTGCTCGCAATGGCCGCAAGAACCAGCTTCGGGCCGTTATCCGCGCCTACCGGCGTCTCGCAGCCGAACATCGCGGCGAGACCACCGCGGAAATCGTTACGGCTCGGCCCTTGAACGACGATCAGCTGGCCCAACTTAGGCAGCAGCTTCGTACCCGCGCCGGACGCGACGTGATTATCGACGCGACCGTCGACCCCAACATTCTTGGCGGTATCGTCGTCAAGCTGGGCAGCCAGCAGATCGACGCCTCGATCCGCACCAAACTCAACCGACTAGCTTCGGCGATGAAAGGCTAATTGAACGATGGACATCCGCGCCGCTGAAATCTCCCGGGTCATCCGCGACCAGATCGCGAACTTCGACTCCGAAGCGCAGGTCTCCGAAGTTGGGACCGTTCTCTCCGTCGGCGACGGCATCGCGCGCATCTACGGGCTCGACAACGTCCAGGCGGGCGAGATGGTCGAGTTTGACAACGGCACCAAGGGAATGGCCCTCAATCTCGAGGCGGACAATGTCGGCGTCGTCATTTTCGGTTCCGACTCCGAGATCAGGGAAGGCTCGACTGTCAAGCGAACGGGCGCGATTGTCGACGTTCCAGTCGGCAAGGGCCTCCTTGGACGCGTCGTTGACGGCCTTGGCAATCCGATCGATGGCAAGGGCCCGATCGAATCCACTGAGCGTCGCCGCGTCGAAGTAAAGGCGCCCGGCATCATCCCGCGCAAGTCGGTGCACGAACCGGTGCAGACCGGCCTCAAGGCGCTCGACGCGCTTGTTCCGGTCGGCCGGGGTCAGCGCGAGCTGATCATCGGCGATCGTCAGACAGGCAAGACGGCCGTCGCGCTCGACACCTTCATCAACCAGAAGGAGGTCAACAAGAGCGGCGACGAGAGCCAGAAGCTCTATTGCATCTACGTCGCGATCGGCCAGAAGCGTTCGACCGTCGCGCAGATCGTCCGTGCACTCGAAGAGAATGGCGCGATGGAATATTCCATCGTCGTTGCAGCGACGGCGTCAGAGCCGGCGCCGTTGCAGTTCCTGGCGCCGTACACCGGCTGTGCGATGGGCGAATATTTCCGCGATAACGGCATGCACGCCGTCATCGTCTACGACGATCTCTCCAAGCAGGCCGTCGCCTATCGTCAGATGTCCCTGCTTCTGCGCCGCCCACCGGGCCGCGAAGCCTATCCGGGCGACGTTTTCTATCTCCACAGCCGTCTTCTCGAGCGAGCCGCAAAGATGAATGACGCTCTTGGAGCCGGGTCGCTGACCGCCCTCCCCGTCATTGAAACCCAGGCAGGCGACGTGTCGGCCTACATCCCGACCAACGTGATCTCGATCACCGATGGTCAGATCTTTCTTGAGACCGATCTCTTCTACCAGGGCATTCGCCCGGCGATTAACGTGGGCCTGTCGGTCAGCCGTGTCGGCTCGGCCGCGCAGACGAAGGCGATGAAAAAGGTCGCCGGCTCGATCAAGCTCGAGCTCGCGCAGTATCGCGAAATGGCCGCGTTCGCGCAGTTTGGCTCGGACCTCGACGCGTCGACGCAAAAGCTGCTTGCCCGCGGTGCACGGCTGACCGAGCTTCTGAAGCAGCCCCAGTACAATCCGATGCCCGTCGAGGACCAGGTTGTCTCGATCTTCGCCGGCACACAGGGCTTCCTGGATAGCGTCGAGGTGAAGGATATCGTTCGCTACGAGGCGGCGATGCTGAGCTATCTGCGCTCGGAAAAGCCGGAGATCCTGACCAAGATCCGCGATACCAAGCAGCTCGACGATGACACCGCCGCCGCGCTCAAGGACGCGCTGACGCAGTTCGGGAAGCAGTTTGCCTAAATGGCGTCCCTGAAGGCCCTCAAGATCCGCATCGGCTCGGTGAAGTCGACGCAGAAGATCACCAAGGCGCTGAACATGGTCGCAGCGTCGAAGCTTCGCCGTGCCCAGCAGAATGCGACCGCCGCGCGCCCCTATTCGGAGCGCATGACCGAAGTCGTGGCATCACTCGCGTCGCGAATCACGCCGGGCCCGCAAAGCCCGAAGCTTCTGAGCGGCACCGGCAAGGACGATGTCCATTTGATCATTGTCGCAACCGGCGACCGTGGTCTTGCGGGTGCGTTCAACAGCAACATCGTACGCGCCGTTCGGCGGCGCGCCGACGAGCTTATCGGTCAAGGTAAGACGGTTCTCTTCTACATCGTGGGCCGCAAGGGCCGCCCGGTAATCCAGCGCCTCTATCCTCGTTCGATCATCGCTCAGTACGACACGAGCGAAGTAAAAAACCCCACCTATGCAGAAGCGCAGGCGATCGCGAAGGACATCGTTGATCGCTACACGACGGACGGAATCGACGTCGTCCACCTTGCTTATGCGAATTTCCGCTCGACGCTGGTCCAGGAGCCGGTGATCGAACAGATTATCCCCGTTGCTTCCCGAACTGTCGCGGAGCAACCGCGCGGCTCGGCGGACATTGCCGCGGTAGAATATGAGCCCGACGAGGAAGAAATCCTCGCCGACCTCCTGCCGCGCAACATCGCGGTGCAGATCTATCGCGCGTTGCTCGAGAACCAGGCAGGCTTCTACGGCTCGCAGATGACCGCCATGGACAATGCGACGCGCAATGCGGGCGATATGATCAACCGACTGACGATCCAGTACAACCGGAGCCGACAGGCCGCGATCACCACCGAACTCGTCGAAATCATCTCGGGCGCCGAGGCGCTCTAGGCAGACCCAAAGGCAAGGAACGACAACATGGCCACCGCCGCCGAAACCAAGCCCCGCAGCCGCAATACCGCAGCGAGCGCGACTGGCTCCACTCCTGCAGACGTCACCTCTCCGAGCAACATCGTTGGCCGGATCAGTCAGGTGATTGGCGCCGTCGTCGACGTTGCGTTCGAAGGCGAGCTTCCGCCGATCCTAACGGCTCTCGAGACCGATAACGGTGGAATCCGGCTGGTGCTCGAGGTTGCTCAGCATCTTGGCGAGAACGTCGTTCGGACGATCGCCATGGATTCGACCGATGGCCTTACGCGCGGCCAGGAAGTGCGCTCGACCGGCTCGCAAATCCGCGTACCGGTCGGCCCTAAGACGCTGGGTCGTATCATGAACGTCATTGGCGAACCGATCGACGAGCGCGGCCCCATCGGCAGCGACATGTCGGCGCCGATCCACGCCGAGGCTCCCGCGTTCATCGACCAGTCGACTGAAGCAGCGATCCTCGTCACCGGTATCAAAGTCATCGATCTCCTCGCGCCTTACGCAAAGGGCGGAAAGATCGGTCTGTTCGGCGGTGCCGGTGTCGGCAAAACGGTGCTGATCCAGGAACTCATCAACAACATCGCAAAGGGACATGGTGGTGTCTCGGTGTTCGCCGGCGTCGGCGAGCGTACCCGCGAGGGCAATGACCTTTATCACGAGTTCCTCGACGCGGGCGTGATCGCCAAAGATGCGGACGGCAACCCGACACCCGAGGGCAGCAAGGTCGCTCTTGTGTTTGGCCAGATGAACGAGCCGCCGGGCGCTCGCGCACGCGTCGCGCTCGCGGGCCTCACGCAGGCGGAGTATTTCCGCGACCAGGAAGGCCAGGACGTGCTTTTCTTCGTGGACAACATTTTCCGCTTCACCCAGGCGGGCTCGGAAGTATCCGCGCTACTGGGCCGCATTCCATCGGCCGTGGGCTATCAGCCGACACTCTCGACGGACATGGGCGCGCTGCAGGAGCGTATCACCTCGACCAACAAAGGTTCTATTACTTCGGTTCAGGCCATCTACGTGCCCGCCGACGACTTGACCGACCCCGCTCCGGCAACCTCGTTTGCCCACCTCGACGCGACGACGACGCTCAGTCGCGCGATCTCGGAGCTCGGCATCTACCCGGCTGTTGATCCGCTCGACTCTGTAAGCCGCGTGCTGACAGCGGCGGTTGTCGGCCAGGAGCATTATGAAACCGCACGCGCCGTTCAGGAGACGCTGCAGCGCTACAAGAGCCTGCAAGATATCATCGCGATCCTGGGCATGGACGAGCTTAGCGAAGAGGATAAGCTCACCGTCAGCCGCGCTCGCAAGATTCAGCGCTTCCT
>DASZBO010000119.1:0-31989 GCA_035944075.1 Sphingomicrobium sp. | reverse complement strand
CGCGCCGTCGAGCTTCCGACAAAGCCCCACAAAATCCGAAAGATCAGCAGCGTGAGGACCGCGCACCCCGACCAGATATGCCAGTCGGTGTGATGATGATGAACCGTCCACCAGCTAAACAGGATTAGCAAAGCGAGCAGCCAGTGAAACAGGCGGATCGGCGCATCCCAGACGGGCTGGGTATCGCCGGCGGCCGCGCTCAGTGGTGCATCTCCGCGCGATACGTGTCGTGACACGCCTTGCAGGTTCCCTCAAGATCGCTGAACCGCGCCGTGATTGTTCGCACCTCGCCGCCCGAGGCAGCCGCGTTAAACGCAGCCGCAGCGATCTGGAAATTGTGGAGCTTGGCGGCAAAGTCCTGCGGCTTCTCCCAGATGACGGGCTTGGCACCGGTCTTACCGACTTCGGGGCCGGTCCCCGCCGGAAACCAGTTCGATGCCTGCTTGGAGAGCGCCGCAATGCGTTGCGCGCCGGCTCGAACAACTTCGAGATTGGGCGCTGAACCTTTCAGTTCGCGATTGAGCAACTTGCCGTTGTTGCCGATCTCTTTCATGCCCTCATGGCGCTGGTGCATCACGTTCGCCGCATCGCCGAGCGATAAGCGCATTTCGAGTTTTGAGTTCACCGCGCCGTCAGCGGCCCGCGAAACCTTGCCGGCATTGTCCTTGCTAGTCTGCGGACCGCCGCATGCCGCGAGCAGAGCCAACGGAGCGACAAGAGCGAACGATACAGAACGCATGGGTTCTCCTATTGCTGAACGGGGGATCTGGCGTTTTCGCCGATCATCTTGATGATGGCCGAGAAATCCTTGTTCCCGCATCCCTCATCGACAAGGCGCTGATAGAGTTCCTCGGCTTGAGCTCCCATCGGGGTATAGGCGCCCACTTGCCGCGCAGCATCGGCGGCAAGCTTCAGATCCTTCAGCATCAGCGCCGCGGCAAAGCCTCCCTCGTAATTTCGGTCGGCGGGGGTCTCGGGTCCGACGCCCGGCACCGGGCAGTAGCTCGTCATCGACCAGCTCTGGCCCGAGGCCATGGAGGAAATGTCGAAAAAGACCGAAGCGTCGAGGCCGAGCTTCTGGGCAAGGACGAACGCCTCGCAGGTCGCAGCCATGGTCGCTCCAAGGATCATGTTGTTGCAGATCTTGGCTGCCTGGCCGGCACCAAGGCGACCGGCATGGATCACCGCCTTGGCCATGGGTTCCAGGATCGGCCTTGCTCGTTCGAAGCCGCCGTTGGTGCCGCCCACCATGAAGGTGAGTGCACCACCCGCCGCTGCGGCGATGCCGCCGGAAACCGGCGCGTCCAGGAACTCGAAACCGAGTTCGCTCAGGCCTTCACCCACTTCAAGGGTGCTCTGGACGTCGATGGTCGAGCAGTCGATCAAGAGGGTGCCGGGTTGGGCATTGGCGGCGACATCATCGTGGTAAACGGTGCGGACGTGTTTCGCCGCAGGCAGCATGGTAATGACGACATCGGCATCCTTGACCGCGTCGGCGGCCGATGAAGCGGCCTTGCAGCCAGCTTCCTGCGCTTGCCGCACGGCCTCGGGAACGAGATCGAAGGCGCGAACATCGTGTCCAGCCTTGGCAAGGTTGGGTGCCATGCCGCCGCCCATATGTCCCAGCCCGATGAAGGCGATTCGCGCCATGTTCAGCGTCCTTTCCAATTACCTGGGCGTTTTTCGACGAAGGCCGCCATTCCCTCCTTCTGATCTTCCGTTCCAAAGAGGCCATGGAACAGCCGCCGCTCGAAGCGAATGCCTTGGCCGAGCGGGATTTCGAAGGCAGCATTCACCATCTCCTTCGCCGCGATTGCGGCAAGGGGAGGCATGGCCGCGATCGCTTCGGCAGACTTCAGCGCATCATCAAGCAGCTGATCGGCCGGAACGACCCTCGCGACGAGCCCCGATCGTTCAGCTTCGCTGGCGTCCATCATCCGGCCCGATAAGCACATCTCCATGGACTTGGCCTTGCCTACCGCGTGCGTCAGTCGCTGGGATCCTCCCATGCCGGGCGTCACTCCGAGCTTGATCTCGGGCTGTCCAAACTTGGCCGTGTCGGCGGCAATGATGAAGTCGGCCATCATTGCGAGCTCGCAGCCGCCGCCGAGTGCATAGCCCGCGACCGCAGCAAGCCAGGGCTTACGTGTGGCGGTTACCTTTTCCCATCCGGCAAAGAAATCAGACGCGTACATGTCGGCGAAACCTTGGCTCGACATCTCCTTGATGTCTGCGCCGGCAGCGAACGCCTTTTCGGAGCCGGTTAGAACGAGGCAGCACTGGCTGCTGTCCGAATCATACGCACCAAACACCTCTATCAGTTCCCGCAGCACCTCGCTGTTCAGTGCATTGAGAGCTTTCGGACGGTTCAACGTGACGAGTGTGACAGCTCCACGCCTTTCGACCAGAACAGTGTTGTATTCGCTCATTCTTGAGTCTCCGGGAATGGTGTCCACGCCTCGGTTGGGGGCAGCGGCGCAAACAGCACGTCAAGCATCTCGTCAGTGACGTCTTCGGCCGTTGGCGGGTCCCATTGCGGGTTGCCCGTCTTGTCGATCAGTAGCGCCCGAACGCCCTCCCGAAAATCATGGGTTCGGACCACGCGTCCGCCAAGTGCATATTCCGTGCTCATTTCATCGGCAAACGTCGCGCGCTTCGCGCCATCCGCGAGGAGGCGTAACGTGACCTTGCAGGACAGCGGGCTCTTTGATCGCAGCGTCGCAAGCTCGGTCTGCGCCCAATCGCTATCGTCCGCTTCAAGCGCCTTCAGGATGTCTTCGAGCTGATCGGAGGCGAACAACTTCCCGATGTGGGGAAGGTTCTGCTCGATTTTCGCGTCGGGCGGCGGGGTTGTGAAGGCGCCAATCGCTCCCTGGACACGCTGCGGCGTCGTTGCGATGCGTTCGATCATGGCACTGAGCGAAGCCTGCTCCACATAGTGGGTCGCAAGCCCCAGATAGCAGCATTCTGCGCCATCCAGCCGTGCTCCGGTAAGTGCCATGAATTCGCCGACGCGGCCGGGCAGGCGAGGAAGATACCAGCCGCCGCCCACGTCCGGAAACAGTCCGATGCCGGTCTCGGGCATGGCGAAGCGCGTGTTTTCCGTCGCAATCCGAAAGTCACAGGGAAGCGAAATGCCGACGCCGCCGCCCATCGTAATGCCGTCCATGATGGCGACGGTGGGCTTGGGATAAGTGAAAAGGAGATGATTGAGGCGATATTCTGTAAAGAAAAACTGCTTCGCGTCGGAGGCGTCCTCGTTACCGCTTCGAGCGAGCATTACAACGTCGCCGCCGGCGCAAAAACCGCGGCCTTCGGCGTGATCAATGACAACCGCCTCAACGCGCTCGTCATCAATCCAGTGAAGCAGGGCCTCGCTCATCACTTCGCACATCTGCGTCGTGAGCGCATGGATCGCCTTGGGGCGATTGAGACGGATCCGGCCGACCCGATCCTGGGTCGAAATCAGAACGTCGCTCACTGGCGGAGCAAGTCGCGGCTGACGATCACCCGCATGATCTGGTTTGTTCCCTCAAGGATCGAATGCACGCGAAGGTCTCGCCAGAAGCGCTCGATTGGGTAATCCATGAGATAACCGTAGCCACCGTGGAGCTGGAGCGCCCGGTCGACAACGGCAGAGCCGGTGTCCGTCGCAAGCCGCTTCGCCATCGCCGCAAATCGGGTCTTGTCGGGCGCATTCGCCGTTACCTTGGCCGCGGCGACGTAAAGGAGATAGCGCGAAGCCTCGAGTTCCGTCTCCATGTCGGCCAGGGTGAATTGCGTCGCCTGGAAATCGGCAATGGGCTGAGAGAACTGTTTACGCTCCTTGGTGTATTTGACGGCTTCGTCGAGGCAGCGCTGGGCGCCGCCAAGCGAGCAGGCGCCGATGTTGAGCCGCCCGCCATCAAGTCCCATCATGGCGATGCGAAAGCCTTCGCCCTCGCCGCCGACGCGGTTCTCGACAGGCACGCGAACCTCATCGAAGTTGACTTGCGCCGTCGGCTGCGAGTGCCATCCGAGCTTGCGCTCCTGCGCGCCGAAACTGACCCCTGGCATGTCCTTTTCAATGACGAGGCAGCTGATGCCCTTTGGTCCTTCCTCTCCGGTGCGGACCATGGTCACGTAAATCTCGTTCTCGCCCCCGCCCGAAATAAAGGCCTTCGAACCGGAGACGACATAATAATCTCCATCGCGCACGGCCTTGGTCTTGAGCGCTGCTGCATCCGATCCGGAAGAAGGCTCCGTGAGGCAGTAGCTGCCGATCCGCTCCATCGTGATCATCGTCGGCAAGTACTTCTGCTTGACCTCAAGGGATCCGAAGCGGTCGATCATCCAGCTCGCCATGTTGTGGATCGAGATGAACGCACTGGTGGACGGACAGCCATAGGCCAGAGCTTCAAAAATGAGCGCGGCGTCGAGCCGTCCAAGGCCGATTCCACCGCTTTCTTCGCTGACATAGATCGACCCGAATCCGAGCTCGGCGGCTTCGCGGATCGTGTCTCTGGGAAAGATGTGCTTCTCGTCCCATTCAGCAGCGAAAGGAGTGATTGCGTCCGCGGTGAACTTGCGAGCCATCTCCTGGATTTGGAGCTGGTCTTGGGTCAAATCGAATTGGGTCATTGCGCGGGCGCTCTAGCCCGCGGGTTGCGCCTCTAGCAATCCTTCGAAGTGCAGTACGGTCCGGACGGATGCGCGTTGCAGCATGCGTTCGCGGAACGCCTTGAGGTTGGGCCAGCGCTCGAGACCGCCCAGCATCTTTTCGGTCCAACCGGCAATAACAAACAAATATACGTCCGGAAGAGTGAGGTCATCGCCGAACAGGAAGGATCCTTCCCCAAGCCGGTTGTTCACATAGTCGAGCTTCGTTCCAAGCTCCTCGCTTACCAATTGGCGGGTTGCGTCGGTCGATTTTGGATTGAAGAGGAAGCCGAACCTCTTGTGCAGCTCGGTCGTGATGAAGTTGACCATTTCGAGCACACGGTACCGACGGAAATCACCGAGCGGCGGAAGGACTTCGGGCCAGTTGGCGCGGTCACCGAGAAACTGCAGGATCACCGCATTCTCGGTCAGCACCTCGCCGCTGTCGAGCTGCAGGGCTGGCACTGCGCCCTTTGCATTGATGGCCAGATAATCGGTGCCGTCCTCGAGCTTCTTGGTCTTAAGGTCAACGCGCACCGCGTCATGATCAAGACCCATCTCGTGAAGCAGGATATGCGGAGCCTGCGAACAGGCGCCGGGCGAATAAAAGAGTTTCATCCATCGCCTCCCACGGTCAATTGCTGTTCCCGTCGTCGTTGACGTCGGGATTATCATCTCCTTGGTTCAGCTCGCCGTTGGACGTCGTGCTGCTCTCGTCGGGCGGCAGGGTTTCGATGTCGGCGTTGGAATCGGCGCCGTTCACTGACACATTGTCGTCGATCGACATGTCCTGGCTGGTGGCCTCGGCCTGCTGTTGCCTGTGACACGCAGCGAGCGCCACGATGCCGAACGCCACAATCAGGATACTAACTGCATTTCGCATAGCTGAAGCTCGCCGTTGGATTGATTTCGGTTCGCGTGAGACGATGGTTAGCAAACTTCAGCGCTTCATACTTGGTCCAGCTTCGCCCATCGCCCGTGAAGGCGAAGTTGCCGCCGATGGACGTGTCATCGACTCCCACTTCCGATGCGGGCACCGCGCGCGACTCAAAGAAATGCAAACCGTCGGCCGTAACGGTCATTAGCCCTCTTGCCGGGCTTTCGGCTGAACTGCAGTCGCTCGGAGCGAGTGCCCAGCGACCCTGCAGTGCAAGCGGGATTTTTGCCGATGGCGTCGGGATGGCCTCAGCCGGCATGGTCTTGCCGTGCGGCTCGCCGATGGCCGTCGGCGCGGTCGGATTGAGGTCGGGGACGGGGGAATTGGCTTTCGCTTGGGCATCGACCGGACTGCGGGAGCTGCATGCCGCGATCGTCAGCAGGACGAAACAGGAGATAAAAGGCAGTCGGAACATGAGGTCTCAACCGCTTAGCCCTCCAACTTGTTGCAGCGCCCCTGATCGGGACATTACCATCTTTCGTCGTCAGCCGGCAGATCAATTACTGACGGCGGCAAGGCAGCGAACGCGGTTCTCGGCTGCGGAGCTGAAGTTCGCCTTGGTGAAGAACCAGGCATCGGGCTTGAACCCCCGGAACGCGTCGCTCGTCAGCCGAAGAGCAAAGTCGGTCTGATCGGACACAGTATAGCCAACGGTAGAACCGTCACGCTCTTCTGTTACCGCCGTTCCGCCGTAGCGAACCACGACCCGCCCCGGCGCGCGCGACGCTCCGGACCATATGTTCACTTCGCGCCCCGAGAGCACGATGCGCACGCCTTGAACTCCGGCCGAAGGCGATTGGGGCAGGACAAGAGCGCGGTCGCCTCGCAAAAGGCGGATCGCGTAGCCTCCGCCGCAGAAATAGCCCGGGCCGTCATAGGCTTCTGTTCGCGGACCGGTCCACTGACCCTGTGCAGCGAGTGCAAGCGCAATCAGTATCATGTCTCACCCCCTCGGCGGAACGACGGGTGCGCTTTTACTGTGGAATGGGCTGCCGAGCCAAGCTCATCCCATTGTCGGGATCATGAAGGCATTCTTATTGTCGGCATCGACAAAGCCGTCGGGCCAGCGTTGCGTCACGACCTTGTTCTTGGTCCAGAAGCGCAGGCCTTCCTGGCCATATTGACCGATGTCCCCGAAACCTGAGCGCTTCCACCCTCCGAAGCTGTGGTAGCTGACAGGAACCGGGATCGGCACGTTCACGCCGACCATCCCGACGTTGACGCGGGCCGTGAACTCACGTGCCGCGTGACCGTTGCGCGTGAAGATCGCGACGCCATTGCCAAAGTCGTGCTCGGACGGGAGCCGGACCGCTTCGTCGAAGTCCTTTGCGCGAACCATTTGCAGCACCGGACCGAAGATCTCATCCTTGTACGATTTGAAGCTCGGCTTCACGTGATCGAAGAAGGTCGGGCCGATGAAGAAGCCTTCCTCATGGCCCTGCAGCGTAAATCCGCGGCCGTCGACGACGAGTTCGCCCCCCTCGTCGATGCACATCGCGATGTAGTGCTCGATCCGATCCTTGTGCGCCTTGCTGACGACCGGGCCATAATGGGCTTCAGGGTCGGTCGAAACGCCGACGCGCAGTCCTTGGATTGCCGGAATGAGCTTCTCGCGCAGGCGATTTGCGGTTTCCTCGCCGACCGGCACGACGACGGGCAGCGCCATGCATCGCTCGCCTGCTGAGCCAAATGCCGCACCGGCAAGGTCGTTGACGACTTGGTCGAGGTCGGCGTCAGGCATGACGATGCCGTGGTTTTTGGCGCCGCCGAACGCCTGTACGCGCTTGTTGTTCGCGGTACCGCGCGAGTAAATATACTGCGCGATGTCCGACGAGCCCACGAAGCTCACGCCCGCGATATCCGGATGGTCGAGAATCGCGTCGACCATTTCCTTGTCGCCATGGACGACATTGAGCACGCCATCGGGAAGACCGGCCTCCTTCATCAGCTCGGCAAGGCGATTGGGGACGCTCGGATCACGCTCGGACGGCTTCAGGATAAAGGCGTTCCCGCAGGCGATCGCCATGCCGAACATCCACATCGGGATCATCGCCGGAAAGTTGAACGGCGTAATTCCAGCGCCGATGCCGAGCGGCTGGCGCATCGAATAAACGTCGATTCCGGGGCCGGCACCCTGCGTATATTCGCCCTTAAGAGCTTGCGGAATGCCGCAGGCATATTCGATGACTTCAAGTCCGCGCTGAACATCGCCCTTGGCGTCGGCAATGACCTTGCCGTGCTCGGAGCTCAACAAATGCGCGAGCTCGTTCATGTTCTTCTCAACGAGTTCGCGAAACTTGAACATGACTCGTGCGCGACGCTGCGGGTTCGTCGCGGCCCAGGCTGGTTGGGCTTCCTTCGCCGCATCGACGGCCTTCTGGAGATCCTTCGCCGTGCCTAGGCGAACACTGGCCTGAACCTGTCCCTGGTTGGGGTCGAATACGTCCCCCTGGCGCTCGCCCGATGCGAAGGTGGAACCGGCGATGAAATGGTCGATGCTGCGAAGCATGGTACGCGTCCTTAAGTCTGCGCTGTGTGGGTCGGGGCTCCCCTAGACCTGGCATCGAGCAAATGCCAGTTGCCGCAAGACGAACAGCGGGGAGAATCACATGCGTAATTTGATCGCCGTTAGCAGCATGGCCTTGATTGCGGCGGCGCCGCCACCTTCGGCAGCGGATGCGAAGTTGCGCACGATCATCACGCCGGTCAGCGCGGCGCAGATGAGACACACGATCGAGACATTGGTGAGTTTCGGGACCCGCCATACGCTTTCGTCGCAGACGGACCCCAAGCGCGGCATCGGTGCGGCACTTGAATGGACACGTGGCGAGTTTGGCCGGTACTCAGTCGCCTGCGGCAATTGCCTGACCATCGTTGATCCGTCGGAAGTGGTCACGGGTTCGCGCATTCCGACCCCGACACGCATTCGCGACATGGTCGCGATCCAGCGCGGTACCGAGCGTCCCAACGACGTCGTCATCATTCAGGGCCACATCGACAGCCGGGTCACCGATGTCATGAATGCAACTTCAGATGCTCCTGGAGCCAACGACGACGGCTCCGGTACGTCGGCGATGCTCGAAGCCGCCCGCGTGCTTTCAAGGCACCGCTTTCCAGGGACGATCGTCTATGCCGCGCTCTCGGGCGAAGAGCAGGGTCTCTACGGCGGCAAAGTGCTTGCCGACTATGCAAAGGCACAAGGCTGGAACGTGGTCACGGTCCTCAACAACGACATAATTGGCAACAGCTGCTCGTCGGACGGAATGTGTGATTCGACGCATGCGCGCGTGTTATCCGAAGGTCCGCGATCGCAGGGACAGCTCGAACTGATGGCGGCGACGCACAGTCTTGGCGGGGAAAATGACGCACCGTCGCGCAACATCTCGCGCTATCTCGACAGCCTTGCGGACCGTCTCAAGATCGGGCTCGATGTCCGGCAGATCTGGCGCACCGACCGTTTCCAGCGTGGCGGGGATCATATCCCCTTCCTTGAAATGGGCTATCCCGCTGCCCGCATCAGCGTCGCGATCGAGAATTACAATTGGCAGCATCAGGACTTGAGGACGGAGAATGGCATTCGTTACGGCGATACGATCGACCATGTCGATTTCCCGTACCTTGCGAAGATAACCAAGTTGAACGTCGCTGCGCTGGCGGCCATCGCCAGCGCGCCCCCGCCGCCGGAGCCGAAGGTAGAAGGCGGGGTAAGCACCGACACGACGGTCAGCTGGCCCGTCGGGCCGCACAAATGGAACTATCGGATCCATTGGCGCCGCACGGATTCCAATCAGTGGGAAGAGGCGCGCGAAGCGAGCGGACCGAACTGCAAGACCGAAGTCAAGGTCTACGCGGACGCGCGCATTCCGACAGGAACGCAAGTCCTTACAGACGTTTGCAAACTGCCTCACGTCCGCGTCGATGATTGGGTGTTTGGCGTATCGTCGGTGAGCAAGGACGGCTTTGAAAGTCCCGTCGCGTCCGCAGTACCGGGCGGCGCCTTCCATCCCTATATTGCTCCTTCAAGGAAGCCCTGACGCGCCTTGCGCGTTATCCTTCCCGAAAAGGAGTGGCCATGGCCGGCGGATGGACGCGCGACGGCGCGGTTCAGGACCAGATTGACGACACGGTGAAGGACGCGATCCTTCGTGCCCGCGCGCTGACACCCAAAGGCGATAGCGCAACGGAATGCGACGATTGTGGCGATCCAATTCCGCGGAAGCGCCAGGAGGCCCTGCCGGGTGTGCGCACCTGCGTTACTTGCCAGGCCGAGCGCGACAAGCACGTGGTCCATTCGACGATCAATCGCCGCGGAAGCAAGGATAGCCAGCTGCGCTAGGGCCTGCCCGCAAAAGTCCAGCCGACGGCGCATAACGGCCCACCGGGCTTCATGCTCGGCCGATGTTTTGCTTTTCGATGCAAGGATTAATAGCGCTGCAGCGGCAACAATGGGCAAAGGTGCAAGCGACCGGGCAGGGCCGTTCGCTGCGACCCGGAAATTCCGGCGAACTAGAGTTCGGGGACCCGGCCGTACGCCGCAAGGACGCGAGGCGGCATCGATCCAGCTGAAATCAATGCGGTCGCACGTCTTGCCAAAGTCATTCAGTCCGGCTCACAGGCTGAAGTGAAGGCTGTTACGAGGGAATGGATGGAACGCGCTCATCACGGCGCCGGTTACGCGGAGAACGCAATGCAGTTCATGCCGTCAATGATCCGCCTCAACGATCCCGTTGCAATCATCCGCGCATCCTTTTTGACGAAGGTCTTTCGCGGGGGTGAAGAGCGGTTCGTTCGGCAGTTGGCCCGCTGCGCGCCGCGGAATGAACGCCCGACGGCTTTGGTAGCTAGTCCGGCCTTGATGCAGTTCCGCAAAGATCCGAATTTTGGTGCGCTCATCGCGAGACGGGCCCTGAAAAGACTTCTGGCGGACATCCGGCGACGTTTGGGATTTCCGCACGGGCTTGGCCGCATGAACATCGTGCCGAGCGTTTCGTAGTCCATCGATGCCGCGCAAGCTCTCCGCAGGCCTACCCAGCCGCAAGCAGATTCTCGATTTCATCGCCTCGTCCGACCAGCCGGCAGGGAAACGCGAGATTGCGCGCGCTTTTGGATTGTCGGGCCAGATGAAAATCGATCTGAAACGTCTGCTGAAAGACATGGCCGACGAAGGATTGATCGACAGCGCGCCAGGCCGTGCGTTTCACAAAAGTGGCGGTGTGCCCAAGGTCACGGTGCTCCGTGTCCAGTCCGTCGATGACAACGGGGCAGTCTGGGCCGTTCCCGAGCAATGGCACGCTGAAACCGCGCCGCCGCGACTGCGCGTCGTTGAGCGCGGGAAGCGCAGCGCACTTGGGATCGGCGATCGAATTCTCGCGCGGACGGAAGAAAAGGGAAACGGCATCATCGCGCATGCGATGAAAAAGCTCGCGCGCGCAGCAGAGCTGGTGCTTGGCGTCATACGGCAGGATGGAGACAGGTTCTGGCTTTCGCCGGTCGACAAGCGCGAGCGTCGCGAACTGGCAATTTCCGACCTCAAGGACGCGGAAGCGGGCGATCTGGTCCTTTGCGAAGTCACCGGTCGACCCCCCCGGGTAAGTGTCCGCGTCGATGCGGTGCTTGGGGATCCGTTTGCGCCACGAAGCTTCAGCCTCATCGCGATCCATAAGCACGGCCTTCCCCACGAGTTCCGGCAAGAGGCAATCGAGGAAGCTCACAGGGTTTCGAAAACGCTTCTGGGTGAGCGCGAGGACCTGACCCACCTGCCAATCGTCGCGATCGACCCCGAAGACGCCCGTGATCATGACGATGCGATCTGGGCAGAGGCCGACGGCGAGGGCGGCTGGAACGCGATCGTCGCAATTGCAGACGTCAGTTTTTACGTGCGACCGGGCTCCGAACTCGATCGGGAAGCGCGGTCACGGGGGAACAGCGTTTATTTTCCTGATCGGGTGGTCCCGATGTTGCCGGAGGAGCTTTCCGCCGACGTCTGTTCGCTCAAAGAAGGCGAGGAGCGGGCGGCGCTGGCGTGTCATCTCAAGATCGACGGCCGAGGAAACGTTACAAGTTGGCGCTTCACGCGAGCGAAGGTTTGTATAGCAGCAAATATTGCTTATGAGCATGCTCAGGCCGCGATCGATGCTTCCGAAGAGGATCGCGTCGAGGTTTCATCACCGGTCTGCTTCATGCCGCAATTCGGCGGGACCGTGCCGCAAGAGCTCGTGGACAAGGCGCTCAAACCACTTTGGGGCTGCTGGCGCGCGCTCTTTGCGGCGCGCCGGAAGCGCGAGCCGCTGGAGCTTGATCTGCCGGAGCGGCGTGTCGTGCTTGACGAAAAAGGGCGGATCACTTCGATTGCCCCGCGCGACCGCCTGGACGCCCATCGGCTGGTCGAGGACTTCATGATCGCAGCCAATGTTGCGGCGGCACGCGCGCTCGAGACCAAGAAAGCTCCGGTCATGTACCGAGCCCACGAGGCGCCGAGCCGCGAGAAGCTTGTGGCACTAAAGGACTATCTCTCGACGTTCGGGATTGCGTTTGCGCTTGGCCAGGTAATCAAGCCGGGCACCTTCAATCGCATCATCGAGCAGCTCGGCGAGGCCGAAGGGCGCGAGGAAATCATGGAGCAACTGCTTCGAACACAGATGCAGGCCCGGTACGCCCCCGATCGGCTCGGGCACTTCGGATTGTCGCTGGCCACTTACGCACATTTCACCTCTCCGATCCGACGTTATGCCGACCTTCTTGTTCACCGCGCACTCGTTACTGCCTACCGGCTTGGCGAAGGTGGTCTGCCGATCGCGGATGCGGAGCATTTCGAGCGTATTGGCGAGCAGATTTCCATGCTGGAGCGACGCGCGATGGAGGCAGAGCGTGAGACGGTCGATCGCTATGTGGCGGCATTTCTCGCGGACCAGGTTGGACAGCTCGTTCCGTGCCGGATCACCGGCGTTCAACCCTTCGGTTTCTTTGCGACCGTTGAGGATCTTGGCGGCGACGGGCTGTTCCTCGCAAAGGATCTCGGTCAGGAATATTTTCGCTATGACGAAGCGGCGCGGGCACTCGTCGGCGACGAGAGCGGAGACACATACCGCGTCGGCCAACGCCTGACATTGCGCCTTGCCGAAGCGAACCCGGTTAGCGGTTCGCTTCGCTTCGAACTCCCCGAGGGCAGCTATGGTGGCCGTCCCGCACCTTCCCGCCGTGATCGAGTCCGAACCGGCCGCCGCGGCCGTCCCGCGAACATCCGCCATTCGAGTCGACGCCGCTGAACCGATCCGTTTAGTCGTCGTTTATCGACGAACGCCGTTTATCGACGCGCACTTCGACGGGGGCGCTTGGCCTGTCGTTGAGCCGACAGGGGGCGGATGGCGTATTGACCCGCTACAGATGTAGCTTTCTATTCTCCAAAAAGGAGATGGACTATGCGCAAGCTGATCTATTTGCCCTCCCTCGCATTACTCGCCGCTGCCGCTCCTGTTTCCTCCAACCCGCCGCCCGTCACGAGCCAAATCGCGCCGGCCGATGTTCAGCCCGCGGTCAATTTGCCGACGGGGGGCGGCGCCACTGCGAGATCCGTTGCCGCTGAAGACAAGAAAATCTGCAGACAGCTTCCTTCGAGCAATTCGCGGCTTCCGAACCGTGCATGCCTGACGGCCAAGGAATGGAGGCAGGTCGAGGACGACTTGTCGCGCTGAGGCGAATGAGGGAGCGCGCGTCGAAAGGCGGGCGCTTCCCATGGGCCGTCGCAACTTTCCCGCTGGGCGCGTATTGGGCAGACATCCTTACAGGAGCTGATCCCATGGCGTACAAGATCGCAATCATCGTCGGCAGCCTTCGCGAAGCAAGTCTCAACCGCAAAATGGCGCGTGCAATCTGCAAGATCCGGGGAGACAATCTCGACTGCTCGATTGTGGAGATCGGTGAATTGCCACTCTATAATCAGGACCTCGACGCTCGTCCGCCAGCGCAATGGCTCCGGTTTCGCGAGCAGGTAGCTGAAGCCGACGGCGTTCTGTTCGTCAGTCCGGAATATAACCGCGGCATTCCGGGAGTGCTGAAGAATGCGATCGACGTCGGCTCGAGGCCCTACGGACAAAGCGTGTTCGACAAGAAGCCGGCTGCAATCGTCACCGTGTCTCCCGGCGCGATTGGTGGCTTTGGAGCGAACCACCAGATCCGTCAGTCCTGCGTTTTCCTCAACATGCCGGTTATGCAACAGCCCGAAGCCTATCTCGGGCACGTAACGGACGACAGTTTCGATGAGAGCGGTTCGCTCAAGGCTGGGCCTCTTGGCGAGCTGGTCGCGTCGCTTGCGCACGCTTTCCATGACTGGGTTGAAATGATTCATCGTTCGCGTCAGCTCCTTGCCGAAGATGCCGCGCATGCGACGCAATCCGCGCCGACAAGGGAACACGTCTGACACTTGGCGAATGCGGAACCGTCTTCATAACTGTCGCACGAAGCTTGCGAGTGAGGATCACAAGATGGATTTAAATTGGATTTCGCGCTTCCAGCCGCAGTTGCTGGCGATCCTGCGTATCATTGCGGCGCTGCTCTTCCTCGAGCACGGACTGATGAAATTGTTCCATTTTCCGGCGCCCCAAATTCCCGGACCGCTACCGCCGATCCTCGTTGCGGCGGCCATCATCGAGCTCGTCACGGGCTTTTTGATTTTGATTGGACTGTTTACGCGTTTGGCCGCGTTCATTGCGTCGGGCGAAATGGCTGTTGCCTATTTCACGAACCATTTCCCCAAAAGTTTCTGGCCGGGGATCAACAAGGGCGAAGCCGCCATCCTGTTCTGCTTCATCTTTCTCTACATAGCATCAGCTGGTGCTGGAGCTTGGAGCATCGACAGCGCGCGGCTAAAGAGCGCGCCAATCAGGTAACCTTCGCTCGCTCCTTGAAGCGCAGCTGGTCCCATTCACGGGTCGCAAGGATAGCCGCGAGGGCTTGCGCGGCACGGACCATCTGAGCGTGCGTGTTGTAAAGCGGCGCAAAGCCGAACCGCATCAAATCGGGAGCCCTAAAATCGCCCACAATTCCGCGCGCGATGAGCGCCTGAATCACGGCGTAACCTTCGGGATGCGCGAACGCGACGTGGCTACCTCGTGCCGTCGGCTCCCGCGGCGAAGCGAGCCGCACCGATGTGCCACAGCGACCTTCAACTTCATCGACGAAGAGCTGTGATAGCGATCGGGACTTCGCCGCGATGTGCTCCATCGCGATCCCCTGGAACGTGTCGATACCGGCTTCGAGCGCTGCGAGCGCAATGATAGGCGGAGTTCCCGACTGAAAGCGCAGTATTCCACTTGCGGCGTGGTAATGGTCCGAAAACGCGAACGGTTCGGCATGACCCATCCAGCCTTGCAGAGGATTTCGAAGTTCGTCCTGGAGCCGCTCCGCAACATAGATGAAGGCGGGGGCTCCCGGGCCGCCATTGAGATATTTGTAGCCGCAGCCCACGGCGAGATCCGTGCCGGTGGTACTTAAGGCGAGTTCGATCGCGCCCGCACTGTGCGACAGGTCCCAGAGCGTGAGCGCGCCCGCCGCGTGAGCTGCTTCATTTATAGCGCGCATGTCGTGGATTGCCGATGAGCGATAATCAACGTGGGTCAGCGTTACGACCGCGATTTCTTCGCTGATCGCGCTCACGATGTCGTGGGGCTCGACCATTCTCAGCTGCAAACCGAGCATGTCGGCGAGGCCGGTTGCTACGTAAAGATCCGTCGGAAAGTTCGACCGTTGCGTCAAGATGATGCGTCTGCCGGGACGAGCGCGAACTGCCGCCGCGAGCAGCTTGAACAGCGAGACGCTGGTGGAGTCGGCGATCAACAGTTCGCTCGATCTCGCGCCCACGATTGTCGCGAGCTTGGCAGCAATTCGTGTCGGCCAGTCGATCCAGGAGTGCTTGTTCCAGCTGGCGATCAAGTCGTCGCCCCATTGGCGCGTGGCAACATCTGCAAGGGAGGCAGGCGCCGCCGCCGGCATTGCGCCAAGGGAGTTGCCGTCAAGGTAGATGATGCCGTCCGGTATCCGGAAGCGCTCCCGTGCGAAGGCGAGGGGATCAGCAGCATCGA
This sequence comes from Sphingomicrobium sp., assembly GCA_035944075.1. Classification (GTDB taxonomy): domain Bacteria; phylum Pseudomonadota; class Alphaproteobacteria; order Sphingomonadales; family Sphingomonadaceae; genus Sphingomicrobium. The sequence goes on along the minus strand of DASZBO010000119.1, from coordinate 16,338 downwards.
GTGCCGCGGGGTCAGGCACCGACTACCCTCACGTCGGGGGCCGGGTGCTTTCAATTGGCAGCACAGTCAACGGCATCGGTAAGGAGGTCAGAGCCGAGGTAATGTGACACCTTTCTGGCCCATATATTTGCCTGCACGGTCGGCGTAGCTCACCTCACACGGCTCATCACCCTTGAGGAACAGAAACTGGCACGCGCCTTCATTGGCATAGACCTTTGCGGGGAGCGGTGTGGTGTTCGAGAATTCCAACGTCACATGGCCTTCCCAGCCCGGCTCGAGCGGAGTGACGTTCACGATGATCCCGCACCGAGCATAGGTCGATTTGCCGAGGCAGATTACCAGCACGTCGCGTGGAACCCGGAAATACTCAACGGTTCTTGCAAGCGCGAAACTGTTGGGCGGAATGATGCAGACGTCCGTCTTGCGGTCGACGAAGCTGTTGTGCGCGAAATCCTTGGGATCAACGAGCGCATTGTCGACATTCGTGAAAATTTTGAACTCGTCGGCAACCCTTGCATCATAGCCATAGGAGGAGAGACCGTAACTGATGCAGCCCTCGCGGCGTTGAGCCTCGACGAACGGCTCGATCATGCCGTGATTCTGGGCCTGCTCACGAATCCAGCGGTCAGCCAAAATTGCCATGGCGAGTGCGTAACGAGCCGAACCGGAGGCTTCAATTTGGCGATGATTATTTCTGTGGATGGGGCGCGCGCGGCAATTTCGCCAATTCCTGCGAACGTCGTTCCGATTCGTGCACAAGCTATCCACAATCGTGCACCTTATGTTCTGCTTGGGTAAGGTGCGCCTGAAGGCGTAAGGGGCTCGGCATGGCTGAAGTCGTGCGTATCGCTGAGCCGGTCGATTCGGCCGTCAATCCCGTGCTCCCCCAGAACGTTGAGGCGGAGGCTGCGCTTCTTGGAGCGCTGATGATCGACAACCGGCTGGTCGAGGATATTGGGATGAAGCTTCGGCCTCATCATTTCTTCGAGCCGCTGCACGGCCGGATCTACGAGGCTATTCTCCGGCTAACGGACAGCAACCGGATTGCCAATCCGGTAACGCTCAAGCCCCTGTTCGAAACCGACGAGGGAATTCAGCAGGTTGGCGGGCCCGCGTATCTTGCTCAATTGACCGGTTCGGGCGCCGCCGTCATCGGCGCCCGCGACTTTGCAGGACAAATCTACGATCTCGCGTTGCTCCGCGCCCTCGTCGGCGTGGGCCGCGACCTCGTGGAAGGCGCGCTCGATACGAGCGAGGACGTTGCCCCTCTCGCTCAGATCGAGCGCGCCGAGACCGAATTGTACAGGGTCGCCGAGGAAGGCGGCGCCGAGGGGAAGGCGAAGAGTTTCGGCGAGGCGACGAAGGAAGCGCTGCAGCTTGCTGAGAAGGCGCTGAACAGTGGAGGTCATCTTTCGGGCTTCACCACCGGTCTCGATAGCCTCAACACGAAGATCGGCGGTCTCCATAAATCGGACCTGATCATTGTCGCGGGCCGACCGGGCATGGGCAAGAGCTCGCTTGCAACGAACATCGCTTTCAACGCCGCAAAGCGGCTGATGCAGGATCAGGAGGACGGGATTGAAAAGGCGAAGTCCGCCGGTGCTCCGGTCGCACTTTTCAGTCTCGAAATGTCCGCCGATCAGCTTGCAACCCGCATTCTCGCGGAACAATCGGGGATAAGTTCCGAAAACCTTCGAATGGGACGCATAAGTCAGCAGGAGTTCCGTTCGCTTGCGCGGGCTGCGGCCGAGCTGCAGAGCCTCCCGTTCTACATCGATGACACGCCAGGCCTGACGATTGCGGCTCTTCGGGCGCGAGCTCGACGGCTCAAGCGCCAGAAAGGCATCGGTGTTGTCATCGTCGATTATCTCCAGCTGCTCCAGGGGACAGGGAAGGGGAGCTCTGGAGATAATCGGGTGCAGGAGATCTCGGAGATCAGCCGGGGACTCAAGCAGCTCGCGAAAGAGCTGGACGTTCCGGTGATTGCGCTTTCACAGCTTAGCCGTGCGGTCGAGCAGCGCGAGGACAAGAGACCGCAGCTGTCCGACCTTCGTGAATCGGGCTCGATCGAACAGGACGCGGATATCGTGATCTTCATTTATCGAGAGGATTATTACCTCGCCGCGAAGCAGCCGAGCGATGACCATCCGGACTTTGCGGCGTGGCAAGACGAAATGGCGAGGGCCTATGGGCTTGCGGAAATCATCGTGGCCAAACAGCGGCACGGTTCGACCGGCAAGGTCCGGGTTAAGTTCGACAGCCGGATCACCAAGTTCAGTGACCTCGTCGACGAAGGGTACATCCCCGAAATGCGCGGCTGAGAAGAATTTTGCGCGGGCGCGAGGTCCGCGCGAGGGGAGGGGGTGAGGGCGCCGCGGAGTTCGGCGCCCTCAGCTCATGCGTTTGCCTTAAGGCCCAACGTCGTTGTCGCTCTCGGGCTGCGGCAATCGGCGTGGCGGACCCGGCTCAAGACCAAGTGCCTTGGCAAGATTGTCGTCCCAGCCGTATGCGTCGGGCCGAAACTGCACTTTCGACCCGTCCCAGAATGCGGTTTGATAAAGCAACCGCACCGGGATGGGCTGCGCCAGCTTGATGAACGTTTCATCATCCTTCTGCATTGCCTCCTGAAATTGGTCGCCAATGCCTTCCTGCTGCGCGATCGCGCTCGCGAACTGCACCGCATTATCAACCCTGACACAACCGTGGCTCCTATGGCGATCGGGCAGAGCGAACAGCGCCTTTGCCGGCGTATCGTGCAGGTAGATTGCTTCATCGTCCTGCATGTCGAATTTGACGAGACCAAGCGAGTTCTTCGGGCCGGACTTCTGCACGTACAGTCCGTCTTTTATCGCGAACTGATTGTCGTCGAGCCAGCTCTGGCTCTTTTTGGCAAGTTCCGTTTCGCCAATTCCCTTCGGCACCGTCCACGTTGGTTTCGCGACGAGGCGCACGATTGGGGCCTGCAACTGTGGTGTAGGCTTGTCGGGTTCGCCGTCGACGACGTTGCGATGATCAACATGCTGCCCGTCGCGCCAGTAATCGAGGAACGTCGCTGCCGTGTTGACATCGATACGGGTCGCGGGCGGATCACGCTGAAGCCAACGCAATCGTTCCATGGCGATGGCCAGCTGCCTTGCCCGGTAGCGCGGCCCCGCATTTAGTGCGTCGAGCGTGTCGCCGCCGATGATCCCGTCGGGCTTGAATCCCCACTCGGCCTGAACCTGCTTCACGACGGCCACGAGCGCCGGCGAATAAGAAGCGGAGTGGCTGGCTTGCAGGGCCGGCGGCTTGGCCGCTGTCGTGGACAAATTATCTTCAGGCGCCTGCCCGTTGAGGTAGCCGACTGCGCGAAGAGCCGCTTCCACGGCCGGAATTCGGGCGTCATGGCTTCCCGGTTTGATCGGCTTGCCGTCGGGGACGGGCTGGAAAACGCCCTTGCTCGCAAGCTGAAGGAAATGAAGGTGCGCTTGGCTAAGGGCTCGATATTCATCCGTCTGAGGTACGAGCGAGTTGAACCAGCTCTTGATGTCACCTTTCTCGATCGCCTGCTGCAAACCCTGACGCACGTCCACGACCTTATGGGGAATGGTATAGACTTCGTGGAGCTTGTTTGGATCAGAATAGCCGTTCGCGAGGGCCGACGCATATTTCAGCGCGGCTTGGGTCAGCGCTGCCCCCTTCTCGCCGCCCTTCAGAAACAGCTCGGGCTTGAGCCCGTTTGTCGGGGCGCTTGCAATCGCCTCGCGCAGTTGCTTTTCAGTGTTGGAATTCCAGGCATTGTCGAGGCTGCCCGTCGTGGCGTTCGCATTGCCTTTGGTCTCGTTCGCGCCTTGGCTGCCATAATTACAACCCACCAAAACTGCGCTGCACAGGGCTAGGCCAACGGCCTTGCCGGTCCATTTGCTTTTCATCATCGCTGGCTGAACGGCTGTCAGCGCGAACTTGTTTCCCGGGTTAAGGTGGAAGAAACCGCGGCAAGGCAATAGCGAACGGTTTCAGTCTTCCTGCATTCTCGTGTCGCGCAGTCCCTCACCGATGTGCGCGCGGGCGCGATCGGCTTCGCTGCTGGTGACGGGGTAGGCGCAATAATCGGCGGCATAGAAGGCGCTTGGCCGGTGGTTGCCGGACAGGCCGACACCGCCGAAAGGAGCGCTCGAAGGAGCGCCATTGGTCGGCTTGTTCCAGTTGATGACGCCGGCACGGACATTCGCCCAGAACTTGTCATATTGTTCGGGACTACCCCCGACCAGGCTCGCAGCAAGGCCGAACCGGCTGTTATTGGCTTCGGCAATTGCAGCGTCGAAATCCTTGACGCGAACGACCTGAAGAACGGGGCCGAAGATTTCCTCGTCAGGCCGGTCCTTGATCTCTGTAACGTCGATGAGGGCCGGCGTCAGGAACGGCTTGTCCTTCATCGGTCGGTCGAGCCTGGCGATCGGCCTGCCTCCCTTCATCATGAGGTTGAGCCACTGCTCCTGGACGTGGTCGGCCGCCGCAAGGTCAATGACTGGTCCCATGAACGGCTGCGGATCGGCGAACGGTTGATCAACAATAATTCGGTCGATGAGTTTCCTGATCTCGGCAATTAGCGCTTCATGCTCCCCGTCCTCAACGATCAGACGACGGGCGGCAGTGCAGCGCTGACCTGCCGAAAGATAAGCGGACTGAACCGCCACGACCGCGGCAGACTGAATGTCCTTCGCATTCCAGACCACAAGCGGATTGTTGCCGCCGAGCTCGAGCGCAAGAATTTTGTTCGGCATTTCGGCGAACTGCTTGTGCAATGCCATCCCCGCGCGAGCGGAGCCGGTGAACAATAGCCCATCGATGCCGGACTGGCCGGCCAGCGCTCGGCCTTGTTCCGGGCCCCCCACAAGTAAGCGGACCACCCCTTCGGGAATTCCTGCCTCGTAATAGCATTGGACAAGAAACTCGCCCGACGCAGGGGTCTTCTCTGACGGCTTGAAAACGATGGCGTTGCCGGCAATGAGCGCCGGGACAATATGCCCATTCGGCAGATGGGCCGGGAAATTGTAGGGACCAAGCACGGCAAGAACGCCGTGCGGCTTGTGTCTGACGGCAATCCGGTTTCCGAGATCGGCTTCCATTTTCCGTTGGGGCGTTCGCATCGCGTAGGCCTCAACCGAGATTTCGACCTTGTTTACGACTGCACCGACTTCGGTCTTGGTTTCCCACAGGGGCTTTCCTGTTTCCCGGGCGATCAGCTCGGCGAATTCGGATTCTTTCCTGCGAACGACGTTCGCGAAGCGGCGAAGGGCCTCGATTCTATACGAATTGGAATGCGCCGCCCATTCCGCCCAGGCCAATCGCGCGGTCGCAACTTCAGCAGCAGCATCGCCGATCGTGCCCGACCAGAGCTCGTCGCCCGTCGCCGGCTCGGTCGAGATCAGGGGCGCGCCCAAACTCCCATGTTCCACTGCACTCGTAATGTTCTTACCCTCGCGGTGCATCTTGGCCCATGGCGTCGCCCATTCGACGAATTGCCTTAACCTTGTTGTTAAACGGCTGCCAGTCGTCGCTTTGTGCGATGGCCTCCCAGATGGACTCCACTTCGTCGATATGCATCGAGCAGGGGGCACGATCGGACCAATAGAGATGGAACAATGGTTGTTCACGCCCGGCAAGTAACTGTGCGAGCTTCCGGAACGGTTCCTCCGGATAAGACTCCGGTCCAGGGTCGTGCCCGCCCCGCCAATCGAAGAAGATCTGATCGATTGTGTGTGGACCCGCTTTCAGGGCCCGGATCAGTGCGCCAGTAATTTCACGATCGTCGCCGCGGCGGGTGATACCGAGGCGGGTTAGCAACGACCCGACCATCGCGTCTTCAAAGCGCTCGTTCCAGCGGGCAAGCATGTCCCCAAGGGGGCGAGCCTCGGCAAACAATGACAGGCAGCCCGCCAATTGTGCGAGATTCCAGTGGATTGCTTCAGGCTGACGCCCGAAAGCGTACAGGCCGTAATGGTCGAAATAGGCAGCCGTGAACGTCGCGTCGAAGTGCGGCGTAAACCGCCAAGGGCCGTAGTCGAAGCTTTCGCCGGTGATGTTGATATTGTCGCTGTTGAGAACGCCGTGGACGAAGCCTGCTGAAAGGTAGCTCGCGGCGAGGCTTGCGGTCGAACTGCTTACACGATCGAAGAGTGTCTCGGCATTTTCCTGATCATCGCCGGACGCGGCATCGGAATAGAGATTTTCGAGGCAATAGCGGGTGAGCTTTTTCAGATTCTCGATCTGCCCATAAAAAGCGAGCCGCTGGAAGGAACCGATGCGAATGTGCCCATGACTAAGTCGCGTCAGAACCGATGACCGTGTCGGCGACGGCTCGTCGCCCCGTTCGAGGGCCTCGCCTGTTTCAAACAACGCAAAGCTCTTGGACGTATTCACGCCCAGCGCTTCGAGCATCTCAGTTGCGAGAACTTCGCGAACACCCCCTTTGAGGGTTAAGCGGCCATCGCCAAATCGGCTGTAAGGGGTCTGTCCGGACCCTTTGGTGCCAAGATCGAGAAGCCGGTCCTTGTCATCGCGCAGCTGTGCCATCGTGAAGCCACGGCCATCGCCAATCTCGGGATTGTACACGCGAAACTGGTGCCCGTGATAGCGAAGCGCGATCGGTGAGCCGAGGTTGTCGGGTAGCACCGTGAATCTGCAAAAATGCTTCGCCCAGTCGGTCTGGTCGAACGCGAGCCCGACGCGCGCTGCCCATCGGTCATTGATGAAGCGCGGGATACAATTGGGGAATGTCGCCCGATCAACACGGTCGTAGAAGTCCGGCCCGAGTGTCAGGATCCGGGGATCGGGCCGGTAACTCACCATTCCTGCTTAAGCCGTGCGAGGTCGAGAGAGTTCCAACAGTTCAGGCAAGAACACTTTGGATCTTTGCTAGGGCATCCGCATCAGGTTCGTCGGGCGAAATCGCTGCAGCAAACTGTCCGTTGCGATCAAACAGAAGGACCGTTGCGGTGTGTTCCATCTCTTTGCCCATCGGCGCATTGGCGACGGGTTCGGCAAAAATGCCGTACTTCTTCTTCACGTTTTCGATCTGTGTTTCGCTGCCGGTAAGCCCGATGATTGGGGCATTGAAGAGAGAAGCATATTGACCGACTTCCTTGGGACCATCGTGCGACGGATCGATCGTCACAAATACGATGCGCATGGACAGGTCGTTCCCGGCTTCACGTCGTAGTTTCACGAGCCGCGACAGGGTCGTCGGGCAGATGTCACCACAGCGCGTAAAGCCGAAGTAGATCGCATAGGGTTTGCCGGAGAGCGCCTGACTTGAAAACGGCTTGCTGTCAGCGCCGACAAGCGTGAAGGCGCCGCCGAAGCCGGCTTTAACGGCGCTGCCGCCTGTTTGCGGGTCCCGCGTCTTCGCTTGGCTCAGGACGAAAAATCCCGCGGTTCCGACGAGCGCGAGCGCGACCAATGACCACAACAGCCGGCGAACGATCCTCAAGCGCGCGCTCGGCGGCGCATTCTTTGTCAATTCAGATCACCATTCGTAAATTGGCGCCGCCCTCGGCTGCGTCCAACGCGCATATCGAGCCGCCATGCGCAAGCGCAACCTGCCGGGCAAAGCTCAGCCCGACCCCGCTGCCCCCTTTGTGGGTCGTGTAGAACGGCAGGAAGATGTCGTCGCGCCGCTCCTTGAGGATGCCCGGACCATTGTCGCGCACCTCGATGCGGAAGTGTCCGCTGGTTTCCCGAGAGAGATCAAGGATGACGATCGCCGGCTCGAGTGCGGCGGTCGCGCGAATCGAATTGCGCAGTAGGTTGAGCAGCGCTTGGGCGAGCAACTCCGGATCGGCCGTCAGGCTCAATGTCCTTGGCTCGACATCGACGCGTGCGTTGATCTTGCGCTCGGATGCGTTCGCGAGCGCGAGGCGCATGATCTCCTCGGCCCAGGGTTTCGCCTTAAATTGCCGCCGGTGAACGTCCGGCGTTTGGGCGAACTCGCGATAGCTTTCCACGAAGCGCAAGATGCCCTCCGCACGGCGTGCAACGGTTTCAGTAGCCGTCTTCGCGTCGCCAAGGGACTTATCTGTCTTGGCCGCAACCGCGACGAGATCCGCCCCCGTGCGCGCAAGCGACGTTACGGGGGTCAGCGAGTTCATGATCTCGTGGGTAAGAACGCGAACGAGATCGGCCTGAGCGGCGACCTCGAGCGCGCCAAGCTCGCTCTGCACCGGCAGTATCGAGAGCACGGTGACCGGCTGATCGAGCCGAGCGACTTGCGCCGAGGCGAAGATCGCTTTTTGCGGTACTCCATCAAGTATTAACCGCGTGATCTTGCGCGTGCCGGGCGGGAGGCGAACGGCAGCGCATAGCTCTGGACCGAGCGTTTCGAGATCCTCGACCCGGTTAAGCGCAACCCTCCCGAAGAGTTGTCGGGCGGCCTTGTTGAGCATTTCAACCCGCCCGTTCTCGTCGACCGTAAGCAAGGCACTCGGCGCATCGTCAACGATTGCCGCAAGATAACGGGCTTCTGCCGTCTCCGCCGTACTGCGCGCCTGAAGCGCCTTCAGTGCGTGATCGAGCGTTCTTCCCAATACGTCGAAACCTCCGCCCGACGGGTCCGAGAATCGCTGCGAATAATCTTCGAACCGCACACTCTCGATGAAGCGGGACACGAGAAAGTTGGTCCGCCGGATGAAATTCCAAAGGCTCGCGAGCGCCGCGACGCCGATCAGCGCGGCTACGACCAAACCCGCCCGGACTCCAGGAGTGGTAGCTGCCTTCTCGATCAGCAGGATCGCGCCGATTAGGAGGAGCGTGTGCCACGCGAGCCCGAACTCGAACTTGCGCCTAAAGTCCATGCTTCTCCATGCGCCGGTAAAGCGCGCCGCGCGACAGCCCCAGCTCCGAAGCGGCCAGGGAGACATTGAAGTGGTGCATTCTTAGTGCCCGCTCGATCATTTGTCGTTCGAGCTGGTCGAGATTGAGAGTGTCGCCACTAACACTCAGCGACGCTGCCTCGAAGCGCTGCGGAAGCGGGAAGTCTTCAATGTGATAGCGGTCTCCGTCCGCCATTATGATGGCGCGCTCGGCAGCGTGGCGGAGCGCACGAACGTTGCCCGGCCAGTCGTGGCAGCAGAGCACGTCGAGCACGTGCTGAGGGAGCGATCGCTGCGGTTTATTATATTTGCGCCCGTAGAGGCTCAGATAGTGCGAAAGGAGGGCCGGGATGTCTTCCCGCCGCTCTCGGAGCGGCGGAAGCTCAATCTCGATCGTGTTGAGTCGGAACAAGAGGTCCTGGCGGAAGCGCTTCTCGTCACCAAGCTTTTCGGCGGCAACGTTCGTGGCTGCGACCACACGCACGTCGATCGGGATCGGCCTGTTCGAGCCGACCGGCACAACCTCGCGCTGCTCGAGCGCAGTGAGCAGCTTGGGTTGCAGATGGAGCGGCAAATTGCCAATTTCATCGAGGAAAAGCGTGCTGTGATCGGCGGCCTTGAGGCGTCCGATGCGGTCGCTCTCGGCTCCCGTGAACGCACCTTTCACATGGCCGAAGAGCTCGGACTCGAATAGGGTCTCGCTCGTTGCCCCAAGGTCGACCGAGACCATCGGGTTCCCGCTTCGCCGCGATAATCGGTGAATTTCGCGCGCGACGATTTCCTTGCCGGTACCGTTCTCGCCCAGGATAAGCACGTTCGCGTCCGTCGGCGCCGCTCGGTCAATTAGTATCCGTACGCGCTGCATCGCCGGCGAGTTTCCGAGCAGGGGTGTTTCGCCAGTCGGCGCGAGCTCCGAAGCGCGCCCGCGCTCCGTTCGCGCATCAATTCGACTACGACGGAGAGCCGCGGCGCTGCGTACCGTCGCAGCGAGGCGTTCGTTGCTCCAGGGCTTCGCCACAAAATCGCTTGCGCCCGCTTTGATGGCTTCGACGGCAACCGAAACGGCGCCATGGGCAGTGATGATCACGACGGCCGCATCGGGATCGATCTCCATTACCTTGCCGAGGAAGTTCAGGCCTTCGCGTCCATCAGTCGCACCGCGTTCGAAATTGAGGTCGAGCAGAATCGCGTCCGGATTCTCCTTCTTGAGCAACGGAAGCAGGTCTTTGGGAGAGCTAAGGGTCTCAATTCGCGCGAACTGCTCCCGCAATGCGAGACGTGCGGCGAGTGCAATGTCAGGATCGTCATCGATGACGACTGCAAGGCTGAACGGCGGCTCCACGCTACTTATGTAGCGAAACTGTCCAATAGTGAACAGTGTTTTGTTTGACTAAGGCAGCTGTCAATTGGCATGAGCCTTGCAGTGATAGTGCCATGACCAATTGGCCAAGCACATGCCTGCCTGAGAGAAGCCCGCGCATTCGGCTTTTTGATCTGTCCGGTTTCGGACAATCACTGCCCGGAGATGGACAGTGAGCCTCGTCGAGCTTCGTCAGTCCAGTCATTCCGACGCGGTTACCGGCGGTGCCATGGACCGCGTTGTCGAGCGAAAGCGGATCGACAAACGCCTGTTGTTCGGCGCCGCCGCGGGCTCGATCCTGCTGCTGATCGCTCTGTTCTGGCTGTTTGCTCCGCGCGCCGATTCAATGGCCGTGCCGCGCGAGCGACTGACCATCTCAACGGCGCAGGCCGGCACGTTCGATGACTTCCTGCCGCTAAGAGGAAAGGTGACCCCGCTCGTCACAGTTTACCTCGATGCAGTCGAGGGCGGGCGTGTCGACAAGAAGCTCGTCGAGGACGGCGCGCAAGTGACCGCAGGTCAGACGCTCGCAATTCTCTCGAATGCAGAGCTGCAACTTTCAACGCTCGAGAAACAGGCGGAGGTCGAGCAGCAGTTAAACAACATGCGCAGCCAGGAGCTTGCGCTTACGGAGAGCCGCAACAACAATTTGCGCGATCTCAATCAGGCCGAGACCGACCTCGCCAAGGCTAGGCGCCAGTACGACCTCTACAAGCCGCTCGCTGACAAGGGTTTTGTCGCCATGAAGGCGTACAACGACGCCAGGGACGACATGAATTACCAGTCGAACCGCCTGCGAATTCTGAAACAAAGCGTCTCGCAGTCCGAAGCCCTCCAGATCAGTCAGCTCGGTCAGCTTCGGTCGGCAGCCTCGTCGCTCAATAGCAGCATGGGCATTGCGCGGAGCAACCTTGGCCAACTCAGCATCCGCGCGCCGGTCACCGGCGCGCTCAGCGGCTTCGACATTCAGCTCGGTCAATCGCTCCAGCAGGGTGAGCGCGTCGGCCAGATCGACAGCGCCGGCGGCAACAAGCTGCAGGCCGACGTCGACGAATATTATCTCGGACGCGTTCATGTCGGGCAGACGGCGACGGCCGAGGCGGAGGGAAAGACATACCGCCTGAAGGTCGCGAAGGTCTATCCGCAGGTTCGTAACGGCCAGTTCCAAATCGATCTCGTATTCGACGGGCCAGCGCCTGGTTCGGTGCAGCGCGGACAGACGCTCCAGACCAAGTTGACGCTTGGCGATCCTGCAAAGGCGCTGCTTATCCCGAACGGCGCGTTCTTCAACGACACCGGCGGCAATTGGGTCTTCCTGGTCGACAAGAGCGGCAATGGCGCGAGCCGGCGCCAGGTCCAGCTCGGCCGCCGCAACGCCGACTTCATCGAAGTGCTTAGCGGGCTGTCACCGGGCGAGCGCGTGATCACCTCATCCTACAGCGGGCTAACCGACAAAGCCCATCTCACCTTCAGTTCCGGCGATTAAGAAAGGAACCACTCGTGCTGACCATGACTGGCCTCACCAAGACCTATCGTACTGACACCGTCGAAACGACCGCGCTCGACAGCATCGATCTCGACATCGCGGACGGCGAGTTCGTCGCGATTATGGGTCCGTCGGGCTGCGGGAAGTCGACGCTGCTAAACGTGATGGGAATGCTCGATAGCCCAACGAGCGGCTCCTACGTGTTCAACGGGCATGAAGTCGCCAGACTCGGCGAGGCCCAGCTTGCCGACACACGCAAAAGTAACATCGGCTTCATTTTTCAGAGCTTTAATCTCGTTGACGAGCTGACCGTGCGCGAGAACGTCGAACTCGCGCTTTTGTATCACAATTTTCCAGGGTCCGAGCGCAAGTTGCGCGTCGAACGGGTCCTCGACAAGGTCGGAATTGCGCATCGCGCGAAGCATCGACCGACCCAGTTATCGGGTGGTCAGCAACAACGCGTTGCTGTCGCCCGCGCTCTCGTGGGTGAACCCAAGTTGATTCTTGCCGACGAGCCGACTGGGAACCTCGATACTGCGCACGGCGAGGAAGTCATGCGCATGCTCCGCCAGCTCAATCAGGAAGGCTCGACCATCGTCATGGTCACTCACTCGCCGGCGCATGCTGACTTTGCAAACCGGGTCGTGAACATGCTCGACGGACGGATCCTTCAGGAGCGGCGGCGCGCCGCCTGACCGTCACGCGAACAATCCATGCAAAGGACAGTCACCATGTGGCGAAACTATTGGACAGTAGCAGTTCGCGCGCTGGCGAAGAACCGCACCTACTCGATCATAAACATTGTCGGTCTCGCCATTGGCATGGCCGCCTGCGTCATGATCCTTCTCTATATCCGGTACGAGGAAAGCTATGACAAATGGCTACCGGATGTCGAAAACACGTACGAATTGCAGGCCTGGTACCCCCATCCGCAGGACTCTGAACCGATCTTCCTGCAAATGACGTCGTACACGACCAAGGATCACGTCCGGAAAGATTTCCCTCAGGTGACGAACGCCGTTTACGCGCTCAGCACCCAGCCGGTGATCATCAAGGATGGACAGGCCTCGCCGAGCAAAGATTATCTCATTGCCGACGACGACTTTCTCAAGGTTGTGAACCTCCCGCTTCTTGCTGGCACGAGCTTGCGGGCCGCGCAAACGGCCGTTTTGACCCGCACCGAGGCAATCAACCGCTTCGGCACCGACCAGGTCATCGGCCGTACGCTGACGACCGTCGCAAAGGGCATTACGCGCGACTTCAAGATCACTGGTGTTCTCAAGGACGTCCCGAAGAACTCCAGCCTGAAGATCAACGCGATCTTGCGCATGGATTTCAACAGTTTCTTCGCGAAGGAGCCCAACTTCCTCACCTGCTGGAGTTGCCAGTCGGGCTGGGTCTTTCTCAAGATGAGGCCCGGCACGGACGTGAAGCAGCTCGAGGCGCAGATGCCTGCATGGGAGAAGCGCAACATCCCCGACGAGCCGAACGGCAACGTTCGCTACAATGCTGGCGACGATGAGGACTGGCACTTCATCAACCTTACCGACGTCCATCTCGGCAAGGCGCAAGGCGGCGCGATGACTCCGGGTAACGACCGTCGCTCCATCGCGACGTTTGCGGTGATCGCAGTTTTAATTCTCGGGATGGCGGTTGTGAATTTCACCAATCTCGCAACGGCCCGGGCCGCGCAGCGTGCTCGCGAGGTTGCACTCCGCAAGGTGCTCGGCGCGACGCGGAGCCAGCTGGTGGTTCAGTTCGTCGCGGAATCGGTCATGATCTCGACGGTCGCAATGGTGTTGGCACTGGCCCTCGTCGAGTTGCTCGTGAGGCCGTTTGCAGCATTCCTCAACGCCGATCTTCAGCTAGATTACTTCGGGTCGGCGGGCATCCTCCTGCCGGCCATCGGCCTGACGCTCATGGTAGGCATTGTAAGCGGCCTTTATCCGGCGTTCTTTCTCTCGAGGTTCCAGCCGGCGCAGGTCCTAAAAGCAAACAGGTCCGCGACGGAAACTCCCGGGTCTGGGCGGGTCCGCGCGGTGCTCGTTGTGGGGCAATTTGCGGTTTCGATCGGGCTGATCATTTGCACTGCCGTGATCTACGGCCAAACGGCGTACGCACGCTCGGTCGACCCGGGCTATAGCCGGGACCATCTCCTGCAAGTCGACAACATGAACCGCTACCAGCTGCTGTCGAAGGCCGAGACTATTGTCGACCAGATGAAGCGGATCCCGGGTGTGGTCGCAGTCGGGCTGACGGACATTGGTGTTGCGACCGATAACAACAACAATGCTGGGCTGATCCCGCCCGGGAGCAACCGGCAGGTCACCATCGGCAACTATAATGTCAGCCAGGGTTTCATGGATGCCATGGGCCTCAAGCTCATTGCTGGCCGCTGGTTCGACGCGAGCCGGCCGATGGACGATTCGACGCTCGATTTCCCGTTGCAGAAAGAGCAGGAAATTGCGCTCGCTCGCCGTGGCATGAACGTCGTGCTGAACCAATATGCGGTAAAGAAGCTCGGCTTCAAATCACCGCAGGATGCCGTCGGGAAAGTCATTACGAGCGAATTGCTCGAGCCCGGCACTGGCCAGGCGAGCATCAACGTGATCGGCGTGGTCAAAGACTCCCGGTTCCGCTCGGTTCGGACTCCCATCGATCCGATCATGTTCGAAAATGTGCGCAAGGGCCCCGGCTGGATGATGATCCGCTATCGGGGCGACCCGGCGACCGTCGAGGCGGCCGTCGAGCGGCAGTGGAAGCAGATTACCAGCGACGTTCCGTTCGAAGCGAAGTTCAGCGAAGATATCGTGCGCGAGTTGTACAAGGCGGAAGATGCGCGGGCGCGGATCTTCGCGGCTTTCTCCCTTCTCGCCGTGATCATCGGCTGCCTGGGACTATTCGGGCTTGCCGCCTTCACTGCGGAGCGCCGGACAAAGGAAATCGGCATCCGTAAGGTCCTTGGCGCGCGCACACGCGATATCGTAAGACTGCTCGTGTGGCAGTTCAGTCGCCCGGTGATTATTGCCAATGTCATTGCTTGGCCCATCGCCTGGTGGTTGATGCGCGATTGGCTGAACGGTTTCGATCAACGCATTGCCTTGACGCCAATTCCATTCCTGATCGCCGCGGCGATAGCGCTCGGTATTGCGATTGCCACGGTCGTTGGTCACGCCGTGAAAGTCGCGAGAGCCAATCCGATCCACGCCTTGAGATATGAATGAGCGAAAAGGAGCGAGTCCCCTTTCGTTTGTCAGCCTTGCGTTCCGAGGGCCTGCTGTTCACCTGCCTCGTTCGAGGGCGCTGAGAGCGATCAATTTCGCTAGGCTGTTGGCACCCGTCTTGGTTGAAATCTGCGCTCGGTGGTCGTCGACTGTCCGGGCGCTGATATTCAACTCGCTGGCGATCGCCTTGGTCGAGTAGCCACGGGCAAGCAGCGCGAGGACCTCGCGTTCACGTGAAGTGAGGGCAGCTGTTCTAGCGGCAAACTCACGCGATCCTCGGGCCCAGTTCAGTCCCTGTCTTATGCTTGCGAGGAGCCGCTCTTCATCAATGGGCTTTTCGAGATAATCGACTCCCCCATGCACGCGGATGGAATCGACCGCGTGGGCAGTTGTTGGCCAGGCCGTCATGAAAATAATGGAAACGGCGGGATCGAGCTGACGCAGCTGGCGCACAAATGCAAAGCCATCGAGCCCTTCCATCATGACATCCGTCAGCACGCACGCTGCAGGCGCGGCAGGATAAGCCTCGAGCAGGGTTGCGGGGTCGTGGAAAGGTTCGGCCTGCAGATCATGGCGGCGCAAGAGGCGGGCGACAGAAGCAGCCAAGTCGCGATCGTCGTCGACAATGTAAATCAGTTCGGGCGAGATCATTCCACAGATCCTTCGTCAACGGGTAAATCGAGGCCAACTCGTACGCCGCCAGCCGCAGTCCGTTCGATGCGAAGCCGGCCACCATGGGCCTGCGCAATCGTCCGCGCGATAATCAGTCCGAGCCCCATGCCGTCGTGGGAGCGGGGGCGCCCCGCGACGTCATTTTCAACCCAAACGCGAACCGAACCTTCGATCTTCAACCAACCGATTCGGATAATGCCGTCGGGCTTCGGCGCGGCCGCGAGAGCATTGCGCACGAGGTTGAGCAATGCTTGCCTGAACTCGACATCGTTGACGTTTGCGGTGAGATCGGGACCGCCCGTCTCTTCAATTGTGATGCCGGCATCTTTTGCTTCAGGTGCGGCCATTGCAATGACATCGGCGACCAGCTGGCGAAAGCTTTGCAGGGCACGTCCTTCGTTACCGCCGCTTCCGAACCCTCGTAAACGCCGAATCAATTCGGCGATGTCGTCAGTCTTGCGCGCAATCAGCGCCGCAATCTCGGCGAGTTCGTCCGTTTTGACGTTTGTCGAACGGCTGGCGTCAACCATTGCGCGCGCTTCAATTGCTAGCGTCGAGAGTGGCTGGCTGACTTCATGAATCACGGCGAGCGACATCGCGCGAAGTGTCTTCAGCCGCTCGGCCCGCAGCAAGAGTCGGTCCCGGCGATTGATCTCTCGGATGGCTTGCTTCTGGGCGTCGGCGAAGCTTCCGGCGAGGAATGCACCCACTGCGACGCACGCCAATTGCATATGATCCTGAACCCGC
>DASZBO010000118.1:0-36391 GCA_035944075.1 Sphingomicrobium sp. | reverse complement strand
GGCGATTGAAGCGAGCATCTTAGCCGCGCTGCACTGATTTTCGGCGATCGGGTGAATTTGCGTCGCCCACTCGCGCAAAAAATCCGCGGGTTTCGCGACGATAGTGAGTCCAGTTTTTGCCGATGGGCCTCAAGTGTCCATTTGTTCGTGTGCACCGCCGCGATTTGAAGCAATCGATAGTGCGACGTGCGTAGCTTCTCCAAGATTGACGCTTCTGCCGGTGTCACCCCGCCCGAGAGCAGATTTGCGATCCGCTTGATCAAGGGCTCCCGAATCAGTCGGAACCCGGGGAGCTTCTGCCGGATTGGTCTGGGGTGCGCGCCTCATTTGCCCGATGGACCTTTGAGCGACAAAGCCTGATTGAGCCGCTGCTGTTGAAAGGCCTTGCAGATAGTCGAAAACGTCTGCTCTGCGCAGGCTCGTAGTTGGGTCAGCGGACGGAGCGGTGGTGAACTCAAGGAAGCATCATCGGGGCGACGCGCGCGGCCGCGCATGCTTCTGGCGATCCCTTCACTGGCGCCCCGCGATCGAATGCCGGCTGTTGAGCTCGCTCTCATGAAAGGTTGTCGATGAGATTCTGGCACTGGCTCGCACTTAGCGGGTTCGGCATTATCCTCTTGCTGAGCTTGTGGTTGGCCCTTGCGTATGGCGAGCTTCCCCGTCTCTGGAGCAAGCACGAGCATAAGAAAGTGGGGCCACGCGAGGAGATCGTCTCTTACACGTCGCAGGATATACCGGCCGACCCCATCAACTTGCGCCTCACCGGCGATTCGTCATCGGTGCGATGCGCGTTCCAACGTGCTGGCTGGTCGTTGGCCGATCCACTGTCCGCTCGATCCGCCGTCGGGATTGTTACAAGCGTTCTTCTGCAGCGCCCCTATCCGCAGGCGCCCGTCAGCTCACTCTATTTTCAAAACAGGCTTCAGGACCTCGCCTTTGAAAAGGATGAAGGGCGATCCGCGCACAGGCGGCATCACGTCCGGTTGTGGCAGATAAGCCCGAGATCCTGGTTTGGCGCTGCGACCTATGATCGCGGCGTGGGGTTCGCCCTGTTCACGCTTCAAGTAACCCACCACATTGGTCCCAATGTTGACACCGAGCGCGATTCACTTGGAGCCATGCTTCAGCGTGCCGGCGCCGAATATCTTGGAAGTGAGCCGTCACACATTCGGCCGTTTCGTTGGCGACGGAACGGAGGGGGCGACCGATACATCACCGACGGTCAAGTCAGGGCTTACGCGTTGCGAACCGCGAGCTGCTAAGCAGCTTCAGTGTCTTGCGGGATCTGGCGGTCCGAGTTGATCCTCTACCGAGCGAACAATCGCCTCGAGCAAGATCTCCCTTGGATAGTCGTTATGACCAGCAAATAATCGGCGAAGACCCGGAGCTTTACGAGCAAACGGAAGGGCGACGGCCCAGTGATCTGCGTTGACGTAGCCGAGAAGATGGCTGCCTGGGACAATTGCATCGGTATAGAGAACTTGGCCGTCGTTACGCGGGTCGACCTTCGATAGGTTGCTATACGTTCGCTTCAGGGGCGATGAAATGTTTGCCTCATCCGTGAAGGCTGCAACCGAGAAATACGTCCGGTCGACCGGCAGGGGGTGGGCTGCCAGCCAGGCGATCCGGTGCTGTCGGCTGACACTTTTGACGGCGCCTCCATCCCCTGGCCCACAATTTGTCATCGGAATTCGCGACACCATGCGATCGAGATCAGCGGGGTGATCCGCGAGCGGCGTTCCAGAAATAATGCCGGCAAGACTGACGATCGCCGACCCGGCCGGGATTGCCTGCCCGTGGAGGGCAAGCGTCTCCAAGATGTCGCTCATCCCTTTCGAATAGCCGATGATTAACAGACGCTCGCCCGGTTTGAGCATTTTCGGAAGGATACGCGCAATGATGCCGGCGTTTCGCACGCTGCTTGAGCGGCCTTCGACGTCGATCGTATCGACGCGATAGCCCTGCGCTCGCATGTAGGCCGCCGCATCTTCGAGAGGCATTGCCGAACTCCTCACGCACTCCCCGAACATCCCCGGGATGATTATGATGTGAAAGCGTTTCGCTCGGTCAGGCGGAGGTTGGGGCAGGGGGCGCGTAGTGGGGAGGGCCTCGCCGGAGAGCCGCTGCAGGGCGGCGTTACAGGGACGCTGTATCGAAAATTGAGCGCCGTGCTCGGCATCAAGTGCGCAGAAGATCTGCCGAAATCGGCCGCGATCGTCGACGACGCCGGTCTGGGACACCGGTACCATCATTGCCGGCCAGACCGCCGTGCCAGGGTCGCTCCTGGAGCCCTGGTGACGGCCTGTTAAAAGAAGAATGCAAAGCGCGCCGAGGATGGCGCTGAGCGCAATGCTCAAGCCATAACCGATGCGTGACGATTCTCGTTGAAGCCTCTGGGGATGCGCGGGATCAGTGTTCATGAAATCCCACCAATTTTTGAAACGCGACGTCCCCTTGGGTGACGGTCGGCATGCGTCTGCCAAAAAGGGCCGTCACCTGTCGGTGACAGCCCTAATTAGCACGATTGACATGACGTCAGCGTGAGTTTGGCGGCGTATTAACGCGGCGCCGTATAGATGATCTTGTTGACCGCGTAGGTCGTGGGATCGACGACATAAATGTAGCCGTCCTGGTAGACGTAGTGGCCATTCGGATCGAGGCCGTACTCGGTTACGTAGTTCTGCGGGATCGTGTTGATCGCGGTATAGCTGTAGCTCGGACCGAATACATAACCCATTTTCCAGCGCGCCTTGGCGGCTTGCTCATCAGTCAAACGGTCCCATTTATTGCAGCGACCGTCGACCACTTTCACGCACTGGACAATTTCCGAGTAAGTTCTGGCCTGGGCAGGCACTGCCGCTACCACGACCGAAGCTGCAGCAAGCGCGAAGAGCGTTCTCATAATCTTCTCCTAGACATGCGAGCCGGTACGATACGAGGGCTCGGGGATCGGAAGTGAAACGATACCGCCACACTCCGGTTGCCCAGTTCATGTTCCGGTAACCAGAATTTCATGTAAGCGCGCGGTTATTAGAGTGGTCGCAGAAGGAGGTCACCGACCTCAAGGCAATGGATTTCAATCGCGCTGCGACGATGCTTGCGAATACCGAACGCGCGAGCATTTCTGCTGGTCAGAGAAAACAGTCGCGCCAGGGTGTTTCGAGATTTGCCCGGGTACGATTCGGTCCCTAACCGGTTCGGAGCAAAAGCGTTAAACATGTCTCCGGAATAATCCGTAAAGCATGTTCTCGGGTTAGACCCGTTGCTAAATGGCTCCCCGAGTTGGATTCGAACCAACGGCCGCTCGATTAACAGTCGAGAGCTCTACCGCTGAGCTATCGGGGAGCATCCCTAGGGCCCGAACACGGGTCCCTCAACGGGCAGGCGCTAGATAGCGGACAGTTCCTTAAAGGCAAGTGTTGGATCGGGATCAGCTCGCAAATTGCTCCATGGCGATGCGCTCGTCGAGCGCATGCTCCGGATCGAACAGCAAGGTAAGCGACCGTTGCCGGTCGAGGCGAACCTCAACCCTGGCTACGTCACGTACCTCGATCTGGTCGGCGACCGCCGAGACCGGTCGGTTGTTTGCTTCGAGGATCGTGAAACAAACGGCAGTATCGTCGGGCAGAATTGCGCCCGACCAGCGACGCGGACGAAACGGGCTGATCGGCGTGAGCGCCAACATCTTTGCCTGGAGGGGCAGAATCGGCCCGCGAGCCGAAAGATTGTAGGCAGTCGAGCCAGCGGGGGTTGCCACCAGCACCCCATCGCAGGCGAGTTCGGGCAGTGCCACACGGCCGTTAACGGAGATCTCGATCTTGGCCGTCTGTCGCGTTTCCCTCAAAAGCGAGACTTCATTGATCGCCGCGTAGGTGAAAGTGTCGCCACCGACGGTTCTCGCCGACATCTCGAGTGGCGCCACCCGAATTTCCTTCGCGCTGGCGATACGCTCTCGGAGACGGTCGAGCCGCCATTCATTCATCAGGAATCCGACGGTACCCCGGTTCATGCCAAACACTGGCTTTGGATTGCCCGCTTGCAGCATGCGGTGAAGGGTCTGGAGCATGAACCCGTCCCCTCCCAGCGCAACGAATATCTGCGCGTCTTCCTCATGCGCGAACCGATAGCGGCGCCGAAGGAGCGCTTCAGCGGCCCGTGCAACATCCGTATGCGAGGAGAGTAATCCTATGCCCAACGGCCGGAGGTCTTCCGCAGCAGGAATGTCCGCACTCGCGGAGTCTGCGTTCAAACCACTGCTCCTCTCCAGTTTCGTGACGGCAAGATAGGAGCTACAATCTGGAACGTCACTGTCCCGTTTCGAACCGGAGCCCGGCTTCGCGGTTTAAAGCTGCGGCCAGCATCAGTACGCAATCTCCATGTTGACCTGGGACGACATCAGTCAGTGGGGACGGCGGGCGTCCGATAACGGGGCAACGATGCCCGCCAAACTCCAACGGGACCCCAAGCTCGAGGCCGCCATTGCGCAGGGGCAGGTGGATGTTCTGTTTCAGCCGCTGATCGAGCCTTCCAGCGGACGCATTGCAGGAGCGGAAGCCCTGGTGCGGTCGGTCATCGTCGCCGATGCACAACAGCTCTTCGCCCGTGCAGCGGCGGGTGGTCTCAACGAACGGTTGTCGAGGTTGATACAACGCAAGGCGCTGCGTTCCGCGGCCGCATGGGACGGACCGCTCGCGGGCCTTGGCCTTTCGATCAACGTTCTTCCCCACGATATTTCGCGCGAAGGTTACGATGTCTGGTTGCTTGGCGAGATCGAGGCCGCGGGAATGGATCCAAGGCGAGTGACCGCTGAGATCACCGAAAATGCACTTCTCGTCGATCAACAAGCCGTCGTGCATCGCCTCGCGCGCCTGCGCGATGCCGGCGTCAGCATCGCCGTTGACGATTTCGGGACCGGCTATGCGAGCCTCGCCTATCTTATTTCTCTCCCGCTCGACGCGATCAAGATCGATCGCGGCCTCGTTACCGACATAGTCGGCGGAGAACGCGACCGTATTGTCGTGAAGGCCATGATCCATCTCGCGCGTGAGCTTGGGCTAAGGGTTGTGATCGAGGGCGTGGAAACGGCCGGGCAGCTTCAGCTTGTCGCCGAATGGGGCTGTGATCTCTACCAGGGATTCCTTGGCGCAGGAGCCCTCACGGAAGGTGAACTTACGCGTTTCGTCGCCGCGGCGAATTCACAAGCGGCCTAAGCCGCCTTTTTCTTTTCTCCCGCTGCAGCGACCCGTGCAAGGCCGCGCGAAAGCTGAAGCGCGCCGTTAAGCCTTGCTTCTGGAACCGGCCAGTCGCGGGCGACGGTCATCTTACTGTCCGGGCGGAGCTTGGCAGCGCCTTTTAGTCGATCAACATAAGCGAGAAGTCCTGGAACGTCCGGGAAGCCATTTTCAGCAAACGTCACAACGGCGCCCTTCGCACCAATGTCGAGTTTGGCTACGCACGCCTCGCGACAGTTGAGCTTCACTTCCACGATCTTCATCAGGTTCGCCGTTTCCTCGGGCAACGCACCGAAGCGATCAATGAGCTCGGCCGCGAACGCGTCTATTGCCGGCCGGTCGACGAGTTCGCCGAGGCGTCGATAAAGGCCCATGCGCAAGTCGAGGTCGGGCACGTAGGTTTCCGGGATCATGATTGGCGCATCGACACTGATCTGCGGTGTGAATTCCTCCTGCTGCGGCACGCCGCCTGCCTTTACCTCGACAATCGCGTCTTCGAGCATAGACTGGTAAAGTTCGAAACCAACCTCCTTGATATGCCCGGATTGTTCGTCGCCAAGCAGATTGCCGGCGCCGCGGATGTCGAGATCGTGGCTCGCAAGCTGGAATCCCGCGCCGAGGCTGTCGAGATCGGCAAGCACCTGAAGACGCTTGTTCGCGCTTTCGGTGATCGTGCGGTCCGCAGGCATTGTCAGGTAAGCGTAGGCACGCGTTTTTGAGCGGCCGACCCGGCCGCGAAGCTGGTAAAGCTGCGCAAGACCGAACCGATCGGAGCGGTAGACGATGAGTGTATTGGCGCTCGGGATATCAAGACCGCTCTCCACAATCGTCGTCGAGAGCAAAACGTCGTACTTACGGTCGTAAAAAGCACTCATTCGCTCTTCGACCTCGGTCGCACTCATCTGGCCGTGTGCCGTGATGAATTTCACCTCAGGAACCTGTGCGCGAAGCCATTCTTCCATGTCGGGAAGGTCCGCGACGCGCGGAACGACGAAGAAGCTCTGCCCGCCGCGATAGTGTTCACGAAGGAGCGCCTCGCGAAGGACGACGCCGTCCCACGGAGTGACGTAGGTACGCACGGCGAGGCGATCGACGGGCGGGGTCTGGATCACCGACAGTTCCCGCAGGCCACTCATCGCCATCTGCAATGTCCGCGGGATCGGCGTGGCGGTAAGAGTTAGCACGTGAACGTCCGCCTTCAGCGCCTTGAGCCGTTCCTTGTGAGCGACACCGAAGTGCTGTTCTTCATCGACGATTACGAGCCCAAGTCGCTTGAACTCGATACTCTTGGCGAGGATCGCGTGGGTACCGATGACAATGTCGAGGGTACCGTCGGCAAGTCCTTCTTTGGTTTTCTTCGCCTCAGCGGCGGGGACGAGGCGCGACAGCCGCCCAACGTTGAGCGGGAATCCCTGAAGACGTTGTTCGAAATTGCGGTAATGCTGGCGGGCAAGGAGGGTAGTCGGGCAGACCAGAGCGACCTGCCTTCCCGACATTGCCATCACGAAAGCGGCGCGCAATGCGACCTCCGTCTTCCCAAAGCCGACGTCGCCACACACAAGCCGATCCATCGGACGCCCGGCTTCGAGATCGCTCAGAACCTCAGTGATTGCGCGTTCCTGATCGTCCGTTTCCTCGTAGGGGAAACGATCGACGAAGGCCGGATAGCTCGCATCCGCTTCCGCGATCACTCCGGGACGCGTTGCCCGAAGCGCAGCGACCTTGATAAGCTCACCCGCAATTTCGCGGATGCGCTCCTTCATGCGCGACTTGCGGCGCTGCCATGCTTCGCCGCCGAGACTGTCGAGTGCGACGTTCTCGCTTTCGCTTCCGTAACGTGTCAGGAGTTCGATGTTCTCGACCGGAACGTAAAGCTTGTTGCCCCGCGCATATTCGAGCGCAACGCAGTCGTGCGGCGAATTGCCGACCTTGATCTGGGTCAGGCCCTCGTAGCGGCCAATTCCGTGATCGGCGTGTACCACGAGGTCGCCCGGCGACAGGGTCGCGAGCTCTGCGAGGAACGCGTCGGCCGCCTTGCGCTTCTTGCGACGCCGGACGAGACGGTCGCCGAGGATGTCCTGCTCCGTGAGCACGGCCACTTCGGGAGTGGTGAAACCATGGTCCAGTGGAAGGACGAGAAGGGAAGTCTGGGTCTTGGCGCCTAACGCCTCCTGCCAGCTGTCAGCCAGCTTGTGCGCCTTGAGGCCATGGTCTTCCAGAAGACCCATGAGGCGCTCGCGCGCGCCGCGCGTGTAGCTCGCAAGCACAACCTTGTGGCCGCTTCGCCGAAGGTCCGCCACGTGCTTGCAGACCGCCTCGTAGACATTCGTCTGCTGCGCGCGTTCAGGAGCAAAGTCGCGCGCGGTCTGCACCCCAAAGGAGAGGGTGAGCTCGGACTCCGGTTCGGGGAAGGGCGAGGCAAGATGAATCGGCCGTTCCGTCGCAAGCTCAACCCACTCGCGTTCCATCACGTAGAGAGAACTCGGCTCTACCGGCCGGTAGCTGCCCGGTTCGCCTTCCATCGCCCGCTGCCGGTTCTGGTAATAATCCTCGATCGCTTCCCGGCGGCTGGTGAGCGCCTGGTCCGCTGCGGTATCGCGGATGATAAGATCATTTTCGCCAAGATGATCGAACAGTGTCGTAAGTCGTTCTTCGAGGAGCGGCAGCCAATGCTCCATTCCCGCCATCCGGCGACCATCGGACAACGCCTGATAGAGCGGGTCCTGGGTTGCAGTCGCGCCGAACTTCTCGCGGTAACGTGAGCGAAATCTCTTGATGGTTTCGACGTCGAGCAGCGCTTCGGACGCGGGAAGCAACGTGAAAGCATTCGCCTTGTCGGTCGAGCGCTGGTCGACCGGATCGAAGCGGCGCACGCTGTCGATTTCGTCGCCGAAGAAGTCGAGGCGGAGCGCAAGTTCCTCACCCGCCGGAAACAGGTCGATCAACGAACCCCGAACGGCATATTCGCCCGCTTCGGCGACCGTATCGGCACGTTGATATCCAAGTGAGTGCAGTTGCTCGATGAGCGCTTCGCGCTCGATCCGCTCGCCCTCCGCCACGCGGCGCGTAAGCTGCCGGATGCGAAAGGGGGTGAGCATTCGTTGCGACGCAGCGCTCGCCGTCGTCACGAGGAGCTGCGGCTCGTCGCGTTTCGCCTGAAGCGCGTTCAAGGTTGCCAGACGTTCCGCCATGACCCGCAGCGCAGGGGACGCGCGGTCGTAAGGCAGGCAGTCCCAGCCGGGAAGGGTCAGCACCCGCACTTCGGGCGCGAACAGCGGGACTGTTTCGGCAAGTGCCCGCATCGCCGCTTCGTCAGCAACAATGGTTACCGCGCGGGCACCTCTGCTCCCAAAAGCAGCGCGGGCAAGATCGGCGGCGAGCCACGGCAGGAAGCCCGTTGGAATACCCGCAAGAGTCAGTGCTCGTTCCGTGGCAAGGACGCGTTGCAAGGGTTCGCTCATCGCGCGATCCGAACGTAATCGAGCTTCTGCAACGCTTCCATCATTGAGCCCACGTAGCGTGCTGGCGGCTCGGCGGTTCCATGGGCCCAGGCCATAATGTCGACGTCCTGCTCGTCGAGCAGTTGCGCGAAGCACGAACGTTCGCGCAGATCCCAGCTTTGATGATGTACGTCGAAAAATCCGCCGACCAAAAGGTCGGCTTCTTTTGTCCCGCGATGATGGGCACGCCAAGCGAGGCGCTTAAGGTCCGGATCGGTAGGCATTGCGGCCATGTAGTCATCGCGCCTGCTCATTGCGAGCGCCAGAACAGCCGCTAACAATCAATCATGCGGCCCGAAATCCTCAACCCCTTGTTCACGGAAGTCGAGGCGCTGAAAGGCGTTGGCCCACAGGTCGCGAAGTTGTTGAAGAAGCTCGGCATTACGCGTGCCCTCGACCTTCTCTATCACATTCCGACCGGTTCGATCGATCGGGTACGGGCGCCGGCAGCATCACCGGCTCTCCTTGGCCGCAATGTCATTCTTGATGTCCGGCCGTTCGAACGGCGCGACGGTCGGCCGGGCCGCGGCCCGACCCGAATCTATGCAGCGGACGGATCCAACAATCGGATCGCACTGGTTTATTTCAACAATCCTGGCTGGGCCAAGCGGTCGCTGCCGATTGGCGAGGAGCGCACGGTCTCGGGAAAACTCGAAGCCTATGGCCAGGAATGGCAGATCATCCACCCGGAGGTCAGCGAGCCCGGAACGGGCGCACAACCTGCGGTTCGCGAAGCGGTCTATCCCCTGACGGAAGGCCTCACCAACCGGCGCGTGGGAGAGCTGGTTCGTGAGGCCTTCGAGCGCGCGCCCGAGTTGCCGGAGTGGATCGAACCGGGACTGCTGATGCAGGAAGGCTGGGAGCCATGGCAAATGGCACTCGCACGCGTCCACCGTGAGCCCGGCTCGAATCTCGCGCGTCAGAGGCTCGCCTACGACGAGATTTTCGCTAATCAGCTCGCACTTCTCCTTCTTCGCCAATCGCAGCGGCGGCATCGCACCATCCCTCTTCCTGGTACGGGCGAACGGATCGCGAAACTTCAGCTCCCTTACGAGCTGACGGACGCGCAGCGGCGAGTCTTCAACGAGATCCGCGACGACATGGGCCAAACGGCGCCGATGCTCCGTCTTCTCCAGGGCGATGTCGGATCGGGAAAAACCTTGGTAGCGCTTCTTGCGATGCTCACCGCCGTCGAGTCTGGCGCGCAGGCGGCTTTGCTGGCGCCGACCGAGGTTCTTGCGCGACAGCATTACTCAACCTTTCTCAATCAGCTCGACAGCCTTGGAATAAGGGTCGCAATTCTTACCGGCCGGGAGAAGGGTAGAGCCCGCGACGGTGTGCTCATGGGCCTTGCGGACGGTTCGATCGATATCCTCGTCGGCACCCACGCGATTTTTCAGGAAAAAGTCGCCTACCGGCGACTTGGGCTCGCGATCGTCGATGAGCAGCATCGTTTCGGTGTCTCCCAGCGACTTTTGCTCGCTGCAAAGGCAGAGCATCCGCCGCACTTGCTGGTCATGACCGCGACGCCGATCCCGCGCACGCTGACGCTGACGCAATATGGAGAGATGGACGTCAGCCGGATCGACGAAATGCCGCCAGGCCGAACGCCGGTTGAAACACGCGTGATCAGCGAAGGGCGTCTGGACGAAGTCATCGAGGGGCTTGGCCGTCACCTCGCAACGGGCGGACAGGGCTACTGGGTCTGCCCGCTCGTCGAAGAGAGCGAAAAGACCGATGCGGCGGCAGCCGAGGAGCGAGCTCGCACGCTTCGTCTCCGCTATGGCAACGATAAGGTCGGTCTCGTCCATGGGCGCATGAAAGGAGAAGACAAGGATGCGGTGATGGCGCGCTTTGCTTCAGGCGAAATTGCGGTTCTTGTCGCAACGACCGTTATCGAAGTGGGTGTGAATGTGCCCAATGCCTCGTTGATGATTGTCGAGGGCGCCGAGCGCTTCGGGCTTGCACAGCTGCACCAGCTTAGGGGACGCGTCGGCCGCGGCTCCCGCAAAAGTGCCTGCCTCCTGATTCGCGGGCAGGCGCTGAGCGATGTGGGTCGCGCCAGGCTCGCGCTTATGCGCGAGACAAACGACGGTTTTCGGATTGCGGAAGAAGATTTGCGCCTGCGTGGCCCGGGCGAAATTCTCGGAACGCGCCAGTCGGGAGAGGAGGGTTTTCGCGTCGCCACTGCTGAGGACGTTGAAGCTCTTGTGCCCATTGCGCGGAGCGATGCGACGCTCCTTCTCGACCGGGACGGCGGCCTCGCCGGACCTCGAGGGCAGGCCGCGCGTATCTGCCTGTACCTTTTCGAGCGTGACCAGGCCGTGGTTCTGCTCAGGTCTGGATGAGGAACCCCCGCTGATGAACCCCGCTGCACTGCTGCCGATCCTTCTCGTACTTGCTGCTGGTGGCTTCATTGCGATGCAGGCGCCGACCAATGCCCTGCTGGCTCGAGCCGGAGGCTCACCGGTGCTTGCCGCGTTGATCTCGTTCGCTGTCGGAACGCTCGCCTTGTTCATCGTGTGGCTGGGCAGCGCAAATCGCCCGCCGCCTGGGGCGTTTACGAACTTGCGCTGGTACGCGTGGCTGGGTGGGCTCTACGGTGCATCCTACGTTGCCGTTGCTGCCTACGCCGCTCCGCGTATCGGGCTCGCTTCGCTAATCACGATCGGGATTGCCGGTCAGATCGCCATGGCGCTGTGGCTAGACCAGTCCGGCGCGCTTGGGCTGCCGAGGGAACCACTCAACCTTGGCCGTGCCGCCGGCGCCTTGCTTGTCGTTGCCGGAGTGATTCTCGTGCGGCGGAGCTAGCGCACAAGAAGCGCGTGTCGTTTCTTGCCGAGACTAAGCTTCAGCGGCTCATGGCCGCCCGTTATAACCAGCGAGGGATCGCTGATAACCTCGTCGCCAAGTCTCACCGCTCCCTCGGCGATCTTGCGCTTCGCTTCCTTGTTCGATGGCGTGAAACCGATCGCCGTCAATGCGTGCGCGATATTCATTCCCGCACCGAGTGAGAGTGTCGGGAGGTCCTCGCCCGACGCACCGTGCTCAAAGGTCGCGCGTGCCGTTTCTGCCGCGGCGAGTGCGGCCTCGCGGCCGTGCAGCATGGCTGTCGCTTCTGTCGCAAGAACGATCTTCGCCTGATTGATCTCGGATCCATCGAGTTTCTCGAGACGCGCAATTTCATCGATCGGCACTTCGGTGAAAAACTTCAGGAAGCGTCCAACATCGGAATCCTGTGTATTGCGCCAGAACTGCCAATAATCATACGGGCTTAGTCGGTCGGCGTTGAGCCAGACCGCGCCTTTTGCGGTTTTGCCCATTTTGGCGCCGTCGGACGTCGTGACGAGAGGCGCTGTGAGCCCGAACAATTCCGTGCCGTCGATGCGACGGCTGAGCTCGATGCCGTTGATGATATTGCCCCACTGGTCCGAGCCGCCCAGCTGCAACCGGCAGCCAACTCGCCGAGCAAGCTCCAGGAAATCATAGGCCTGAAGGATCATGTAATTGAATTCGAGGAACGTCAGCGGCTGCTCGCGCTCGAGACGAAGACGCACGCTGTCGAACGAAAGCATTCGGTTGATCGTGAAGTGCCGCCCAACCTCGCGCAGAAATCGAATGTATTCGAGCTTGTCGAGCCAGTCCGCGTTGTTGACGATTATCGCATCGGTCGGACCGTCCCCGAATTTAAGGAAGCGTTCGAAGACCCGGCGGATGGAGGCGATGTTTTGGTCGATTTCCTCGGCGGTCAGCAATTTCCGGCTCTCGTCCTTGCCCGACGGGTCGCCGACTTTCGTGGTCCCGCCGCCCATAAGGACGATGGGTTTGTGACCCGTCTGCTGCATCCGGCGGAGTATCATGATGACGAGCAAGCTTCCGACGTGCAGGCTCGGCGCCGTGGCGTCGAAACCGATATAGCCGGGCACGATTTCGCGATCAGCTAGGCCATCGAGCGCCGCCGCGTCGGTAATCTGGTGGATATAGCCGCGCTCCTCGAGGAGCCTTAGAAGCGATGAATTGAACGAACTCATATGGGTCGTTTAGCCTCGTTAACTGTCGCCTGCTAGGATGGGGGAATGCAGCTCAATCTCGTGCCGCACCCCGTGTCGCTTCCGACAGACCCGACCATGAAGGTCTGGGTCAATGTCGATCATGCCGGAGCGCTTGGCGTCGTTGCCTCGACCAACATCTGGTTCGGCATTGGCGCACCCGCAACCCGCTTCGTTGTTCCGCAAGTGGTGGAAGAACCAAAGCGTGCCGAGGGGCTCTGGCAGACCACCTGCTTTGAGGCTTTCTTCCGTCTGCCGCACGATGAGGCTTATCGTGAGTGGAATTTCGCCCCATCGGGCAATTGGGCTGCCTATGATTTCGCTTCACGTCGCGAGGGCCGGACTATCCCGGAGGTTTCGGATCCCTACATCCGGGTCGAAGACAATCTGACGTGGTGGGCCCTTGGGGCAACAATTGCGGTCGACGCCGCCGTGCCGTGGACCGTTGGGCTATCGGTAATCCTCGAAGAAACGGAAGGCACGAAGTCGTACTGGGCGCTGACCCATCCCCTCGCCGACAAGCCCGACTTTCACGATCCTGCCGCGTTCACGGCTCGCCTTCCGTAAATCAGAAGCACACGAACCGACCAACGCGATCAATTCCCGCTCGTCGGCTCTCACCTCTGAATTTCGGGGCGATACACCGACTGGCGTGCGTACGATTGCTTCGTCGCGCAGCTTCCCTAGACAAAGCGTCATGACCCGTTTCGGAATCGATAGGCTCCTTGCTGAGCCGGAACTTCGCCGCCCGCTTGAGGGCAATCGTGTTGCGCTGCTGGCGCATCCTGCGTCCGTCACAAGGGAGCTGACCCACAGCCTCGATGCACTCTCGGCTGTCGGTCTGCGGGTATGCGCGGCGTTCGGGCCGCAACACGGCCTTCGCGGCGACAAGCAGGACAATATGGTTGAGTCCGATGACTTCACCGATCCAGTCCACGGCATTCCCGTATTCAGCCTTTACGGCGAGGTTCGACGACCGAGCGAACAGGCGATGCAAACATTCGATGTCATACTCGTCGATCTTCAGGATCTTGGCTGCCGCATCTACACTTTCATTACCACTCTGCTGTACGTACTCGAGGCTGCGGCGGAACATGGGAAAAGCGTCTGGGTCCTCGATCGGCCAAACCCAGTTGGACGTCCGATTGAGGGTCTGAAGCTTCGCCCGGGCTGGGAAAGTTTTGTTGGCGCGGGCCCGATCCCCATGCGGCACGGCCTTACACTTGGTGAACTTGGCCACTGGTTCGTTGAACATTTCAAGCTCGATGTGGACTTTCAGGTCATCAGCATGGAGGGCTGGGAGCCGAATAGCGGACCCGGGTTCGGATGGCCGCCCGAGCGCATCTGGATCAATCCGAGCCCCAATGCGGCCAATCTCAATATGGCTCGCGCCTATGCGGGAACGGTCATGCTCGAAGGCACCACGCTCAGTGAGGGACGGGGGACAACGCGCCCACTTGAGCTGTTTGGAGCACCGGATATTGAACCTCGCGCAATCGTTGCAGAAATGCACCGTATCGCGCCCCAGTGGCTCGTCGGCTGCAAGCTTCGAGAGACAACTTTTCAGCCCACCTTTCACAAGCATGTCGGGGAAATGGTCCGGGGCCTCTTCATCCATGCCGAAGGGTCCTTTTATGATCATGACGCATTCAGGCCGTGGCGGCTCCAGGCGCTTGCGTTCAAGGCAATTCGCCGCCTTTATCCGCAGTACGACCTCTGGCGCGACTTCCCTTACGAATATGTCTTCGACAAACTCGCGATCGATGTAATCAATGGCTCGCCGTTGTTGCGCGAGTGGGTGGACGGCGACGATGCCGTTGCCGCCGATCTCGACCAGCTCGCCGTGCCGGATGAACGTGAATGGGCCGAGGAACGGCGTCGTTATCTGCTCTACACGTAAGGTTCGTCGAAACGGTGGGATGGGTGTAATGTCAGCTCACCAGCAGGAGGCGAGATCATGGGAAAACGCACCGCTTTATTGGCTGTCACCGTCCTCATCTGCGAAGCGGCTTCTGCTTCGGGGCCTGACTGGAAAAGCGAACAGGGTCGGCAGATCAGCGAAGTCGTATTCCAAAATTACCCGCCGCGCGCGCGCGCTGCCGGCGAAGAAGGCCCAGTCTTCTTCGAGGTCACTCTCGACAAGGATGCGCATCCGACGAGCTGCGCGGTCACACATGGCAGTGGCCATCCGTTGCTCGATTCGGAAACCTGCGCACTTATTGTTTCCCATGCGGTGTTCAACTCGGCTCGGGACGTGCATGGACGCCTGATGCGTGAGACCGCGGAAGGGGTCGTCAATTGGACTCTTCCGGGCCACACGCCAGCTCCTATCAATGTGAGCAGCGCCGCCGCCACGACCCGGCCAGAACCTCAAATCTGCAAGAAGACACTCAGAACCGGAACATTGTCGAGCTTCGAACGGACGTGCATGACGCCGACCGAATGGGCGAACCAGTCTGAAGAACAGAAGAGGCCCTACGAGGAGATGCAGGGCAGGAAGGGCAATACAAGCGGTGATGTGTCATGCATCGGTCCATCGGGCTGCTGAGTAATCTTGTTTGCCCTTCGTTTGCCGCGCATGTTCTGCGGCAAACCTTATCGGAGAGTCGGATGGTCATTCGCTCAATTGTACTTGCCGGCGTTCTTTTCGTTGCTGCTCCTGCGATGACGCAAGCTATTGAGACGGGCACCGGTCACAATACCGCAAACAGCTTCGACACTCTGCTGAAGTTCTATCCCCCGCGTGCACTGGCCGCGCATGAAGAAGGAGCGGTAGGGTTTACCGTAACGCTTGACGGGAAGGGCGAAGTCACCGGTTGTCAGGTTACCCACAGCAGCGGCCATCCGCTTCTCGACCAGGAGACCTGCGCGCTCATCGCGCTCCACGCCCAGTTCAAGCCGGATCCCGGAATGTCCTCGTCGCAAGTTCGGACGAGCGAAGGTTTGATCGCGTGGAAACTGCCGGCGAGCGGTACGACCCTCGCAGCGCCCAAAGCTCTGGCGCAGGGCAGTGCTCCCGAAAAGGTGGTTTGCAAGAAAACCATGAAGACCGGATCGCTTGCGAGCTTCGAACGCACCTGCATGACGCCAAGTGAGTGGGCAAAGCAGTCCGACGAGCAGAAAGCGGACTGGGAGGACATTCAAGGGAAAAAGGGATCAACGTCCGGCAATTGAGTTTTACGCGCGACACCTCTCTCGTGGTTAACCAAGAAGTAGGAGGTTGATGCCTATCCCACGCTCACCTTTTTGACGCGGGGGAGCGTGCCGTACATGGCCACTCAGGGTATCGAGCAAGTTACCGAACACGCCATCCGGGCGGTCGCCCGCGATTGCGGTTCCCTGTCAATGGAGTGCAGCGACGTTGCCGGATACGTGAAGGGCGTATCCGATCGGATCGGCGAGCATATGAAGATGCTCGACCAACTCGAGGAAGTGACGACTCGGCTTCTCGGTGACCAAGCGCGGGTCAGCGATTCGACGGATGAGGCACGCCTTCTTTCCGAGCAAGCCAAGGCAAAGCTCGAAGCAGGAAGAGAGGCGATCGAAGGCACGATCGATGGGTTCAAAGGACTTACCGATCTCATCGTCCAGCTTGGTGAACGAATGGCGGGATTCGCCTCCGCGATGAGCCAGGTGCAGATGGTCTCTTCGACCATCGAAACGATCGCTCGCAAGACCAACATGCTTGCCTTGAACGCTACAATTGAGGCTGCTCGAGCGGGCGACGCTGGACGCAGCTTTGCAGTTGTCGCCGCCGAAGTGAAGAAACTTGCGCACGACACGCGTGCCGCGACAAGCCAGATTGCCTCGACAATCGGCGAGCTCACACGTGAGGCGAGTGCCGTCACAAACGAAATACGAACAGGGGTTGAGCGCAGCCGCGCCGCCCAATCGGGGTTCGGAACGATCAGTGAAACGGTGCGCGAAGTGAGCGAAATCGTCGGAATGGTTGACCGACAGACCGAGGGAATCGCTCACTCAACGAGCATGATTCAAACGAGCGTGGACCGGGTCAAGGCGGGACTGACCGATTTTGCCGTTGATGCGCGCGAGAACGGTCAGGAGTTGCTGACAGCGGAAAAACGGCTCGCGCACCTCGAGATGCTTTCCAATACGATGCTGGATACGCTTGCGAACTCGGGCGCGGAGATCGACGATACACCGTTCATTCTGCGCGCGCAGGAAACCTGCCGTCGCATCCAGTCGGCAGTCGAACAAGCGATCGACGCAGGCGAGGCAACTCTCGAGGACGTGTTCGACCAGGATTACGAGATTGTCGCGGGTTCGAACCCGGTTCAATACAACGTCGGCTTCAACGAAACGGCCGACCGGGTGGTTCGTCCGATCCTGGATTCGAGCGAGAGTTCCGACGCGCGTATCATCGGCTGTGCAATTGGCGACATCAACGGATATCTGCCAACCCATCTTAGCAAACGCAGTCACCCGCAGGGACCGGATCCCGTGTGGAACGACGAGCATTGCCGCAACAAGCGCATCCTTATCGACGACACGACGCGCATGGCGCTTGCGAGCGACCGACCCGCGACGCTCGCGACCTATCGAATGGAACTTGGCGACAAATATATCCCCGTGAAAAACGTCTTCGTTCCGCTTTGGATCAAGGGGCGCCGCTGGGGCAATTTCGAGCTCGCCTACCGCGACGACTGATTTCCTAAACAGAGTTCAGGAAAGCTTACCTTGGCATAAACCTCGTCTTTACGCCCTTGAGTTAGGACGAAGGGACTAAGGCTTCGCCCGACTACAAACGAGGGGAGAGGAATGGCGTTAAATCGGTCCGTCGGCCACCAAGAGGCCAGCGTTGCCGAAGCTCAGCTCGCGCGGGTCGCGACCGAGGGCTGCGCTCGCCACACCTATCTTAGTTCGCTGCTCGAGGCGGCGGGACGATGTTCGGGCCGCGACCTCGCGGACGCGGTGCATCTGTTGTGCAGTCTCCATGGCCGTTATCCCGGCTTGATCGAAATTGCTCTTCAGCGCTGTCCCAAGGGGCCGGTTGAGCAATGGCTGGCGCGGGCTTCGGAGGGCTTCGAGCGCGAACGGCTCTATCTCGTACGATTAACCGCTGCAGTTGGTCCGGTACCAAGCACGCCCGCTGCTGCAGAAACCGAGTCGAGCCTCAACGCAGCGCGTCACGCGCTAGAGACACTTGCTATGTCCGAAAGGAACGGCTGCGCGCTCGGTGCCGCAACGGCACTTGTTGGCGACTGGTGGCCGATCCGGCGCCTGCTCGACCGAGTTGCAACGCGCGTAGGCACTGAGCCGCCGGCACCATCGCTGCCGGATGAAACCTCCGTCGTGACGATCATCGGCAGCGGCGCTGATACGACCGCGAGTGCGCGCGCACTTGCCTTTGGTGGTGAGCAGCTCTTGCTGCAACACCGGGCCCTGTTCGACTTGCTTGAAGCACGCGCGGATGCCCGCGGCGAATATTAGGCTTTAGGCAGCCTTCGCGAGCTCCGGTGCTTCGATCTCGGTGACCGGATCCGTCGCAACGGCTTCGACCTGAGGTGCCGACCGCGCTTTTGGCGCTGGGAAGAGCAGACGCGAGGCAAGCACGACAACGCCCAGCGCGAAATATGCACCAACCGCGATGAGAGGGTTGTACAGAACGATCGCGGAAAGTGGTACGCGCAGAAACACCGGATTGAAGCCGAAGTCTTCGCCGATGGCTTCGCAGACGCCCAGAATGGTGTGCGACCGCAGCGGTAGAGCGACGTTATTGACCTGCGCTTCCATGACTTGCTCCATTGGCGAAAAAATCGTGCTCTTCTTAAAGCAAGACCCGTGCCATTTTCGGGAAACGCTGCAAACTCAATATTATGTGAGCGACGGAAACCCTAAGGTTCGCAATCATTGCCACGTTTCCAACCCATCAATTGGGAATTTTCACCTCATGCTGCAAGTGCGTCACTGCAGTGCAACATTGATAATCGACCAACGGATGCAAATCTTATAAGCCCGGCCACTACAGACACCCAGGAGCGATCCCCGTGATGCGGATCATGATGAAGTCGAAGATCCACCGCGCTACGGTGACGCAAGCGGATCTCCATTATGTGGGCTCGGTGACGCTCGACGCCGCGCTGATGGAAGCAGCCGATCTTCTCGAGGGCGAGCAAGTCGCGATCGTCGATGTCACGAATGGCGCCCGCATCGAGACCTACGCCATTCCAGGCCCCCGAAGCAGCGGCGTCATCGGGATCAACGGCGCAGCAGCGCGCCTCGTCCATCCGGGCGATCTGGTCATCGTGATGACCTACGGCTTATTCAGCGACGTGGAGGCGCGCGCGCTGAGGCCCAGGGTGGTCCATGTCGATCCGGACAACCGGATCCTCAAGATCGGAAACGACGTCGCCGAGCCGGTTCCCGGTTCGAACCAGCTGCGGGGAGATTTAGCGGCGTAGCTGGTGTCGCGACGAGCAATCGCCAACCCGGCGGCAGATAGTCCGTGGACATATAATAATAAAATAGGCAGCGGCCCTGTTCGCGATTTACGCCCTTTGAAATCCCAAAAGCGACTTCCCCGCTGAACACCGGCCCGCCGCTGTCCCCGGGGATGCAGTTTGGACCGCTTACCGTTACCCATGTTGGAGAGCAGGGGCCGCCACAAAGTTCTCCCGGTGGTGCATAATCGGTGAGCTCGACAGTGGCACAGCTGTAACCTGAGCTTTCGCCATAATGGCAGACGAAGTCGCCGGGACGCGTACTTGCAATGTTGCGCCAGCTCACCAGCCGACGGAGTGTTCCTGCTCCACGGTTTGAGTAGAACAGCGGTTCACGCGAATCTGCGCTGCCGTTGATCTGCACGTCCTGGTAACCTGCGCCCCAAGATCCGATCATCGGCAAGGTGACCTTACTGCCGTCGCGTTCGACATAGGTGAGTTCGTCAGGACAGTGAGCGGCCGTCGTAATCGCGTTGGTTTCGCCGTTCGTTACGACGAACGCTGTGGTGCAGACGTTTCGTCGGTTCGTAGTCAGGTTCAGTCCTTCAACCCTCCCGCCGCCGTCGACACTCATGTTTGTTTCGTCGAGTTCGTTCACCACCACCCGCACGGGGACGCCGCCGATCTTTTCTGCGCGAGCGCGGATCACTTCAGTCCCCAAACGCGCTGCATCGTCCTTCGTGACCAGTAATACGATTTCGCCGGTGCGCTGGTCATACCCCGCCCCGCGCTCGGTCGGGAGGTCGGCCCTAAAGTCGATCAGATGTTTTCGCAGGGCTGCGAGGGCTTCGGCATGCGTTGCCTTGGCGCCAGTGCGGAACACAACGGGCACACCCGCAGCGGTTCGCTCGGCGACGGGCTCGTTGCCTGTCAGAAGTACAACGATACGATATTGAGGCCGGTTCTCGATCGCGATTCCCGCAAGCCTGTCGGAGAATTCCCGGGCAATCGAGTCGGTTACCGGAACACTCTGCTGCTGGGCTTTCAAGCGCTTCAGCGCCTCGCCAGGCGCAACATTGAATTGCGCAGCATATTGTTCCGCATCGTCGGCAAGCGCTTCATCCTGCGATTGGATGGCCTGCGCGCGCAGAGGGGCGGCCAACGCAAGCATCATCAAGGCAAATTGCCATCGCATCGCGCCTACCTCATCACCATGTTAGGGGCACGCCGCAAGGAGGATCCATGGCTACGACTGCTGCAACCACCTTCGATCTCGCCCCGCCTGCCGAGGAGCAATTCGCGCAGCTTGTGCACGATCTTAGCGACGAACAACGTCACGTGCTCCTGGAACACGGTACAGAAGCGCCGTTCTGCGGCTCCTTTCTTCAGGAGAAGCGACCGGGCGTCTTCACGTGCCGGTTGTGCGGGCTGCCGCTTTTTCACGGTGGGACTAAGTTCGAGAGCGGAACCGGATGGCCAAGTTTTACGCAGCCATTCGCTAAGGATCACCTGAAGTACATTCAGGACACGAGTTACGGAATGGTTCGGACAGAGATCGTCTGTGCGCGCTGCGGCGCTCACCAGGGGCACGTGTTCCCCGACGGACCTCCACCGACCGGACAACGCTACTGCATCAATTCTGTGAGCCTCGATTTCACGCCCTCCGGCGTGCCTTTGCCGGACAAGCTTGGCCGAGGTGCACCCGAGGGCACGCCGGTGGAGGACTGAGTGGCGGATCCTCGTGCGGCACGCCCGCGGTTGCCGATCTTTCTTCTCTTTTTGCTCATCGCTGTTTCCGCCTTCGTCGGTGGGATAGTTGCCCGACTGATTCCGGCAAACCAGCCCGATCCCGGCCCTCGGATTCTCGCTGGCCCAGCCGACGACAGCCTCGCCCCACTGGTGCGCAAGACCTCGCCAGCGGTGGTCAATATTGCCGTGCTCCAGCCATCGCCCGCAGAACAAAACCCGCTTCTTCAGGATCCATTCTTCCGCCGATATTTCGGTGTGCCAGATACGGCATTGCAGCCGGCCATGGCGGCGGGTTCGGGTGTAATCGTCGACGGGGCCAAGGGCTTTGTGATCACTAATTTTCACGTCGTTCGGGACGCGCAAGCCATCGAGGTTACGTTGAAGGACGGACGAAAGTATCGAGCGGAGCCCCTCGGCGTTGCTCCGAATCTCGACCTTGCGGTGCTTCACATCGACGCGAAAAATCTTCCGACCCTCGCGCTCGGAGACAGCAGGAAAATCGAAGTCGGCGATTATGTCGTCGCTATCGGCAATCCGTTCGGGCTCGGACAGACGGTCACAAGCGGTATCGTGAGCGCCACCGAACGTCCTCTCGGGCAAGGTGATTCGCGTCGGTTCATCCAGACGGATGCGCCTATAAATCCCGGCAACTCGGGCGGCGCATTAATCAATCTTCACGGGGAACTCGTTGGCATCAATTCAGCGCTGTTCAGCCCGACTTCGAGCGAAAGCAGTGCAGGGAACGTTGGTATCGGCTTTGCCATCCCGAGTAATGTCGTGAAGCAGGTCATTACGAGCGCCGAGCGTCAGGCTCCGCGGCAATAGCGAAGAAAACTGCTCCTGGTCAGAGCGACCGTGCCCGTAGCGATCGCGCCGGGACTTGGGGCAGAGTTTTGACGCCATGAAGGCAAACCGCACGACATACGCAATTTCTCCAATCCTCCAGTCGTCCTTGCTCGAACCGCGCGGTAATTGGGCTTGCACTCCGAGATGTCGTCGTCGACGACGCCATTAGATCCTTGTCGCCAAGGACTACCTTAGAAGCACGTTATCGTTGCTCGTCGCCGCTGCTTCCCCCTGAATGATAATAATCGATCCGGATCCTGACCCACGATCCAATCAGCGTGCGCCCGCCCTTGCGCGGGGGACGCACGCGGAATTGCCAGGCGGCCTGTCGAACTGCTGAGGCAAGGCGCGAACCCGGCGTCTGATCGAGTTCAACGCAGTCTTCGACCCGGTCGTTAGGAATGGTCTTGCAAGCGACGAGGCCAAAACCTTCGGGCGCACTTCGCGGGATATAGCCGGCAAGTTCCGCGTCTGTTGGTTCCCGTGCCCATTGGGCGGCGTAAAGCGCTTCGCCGTTGGGACCTTTGCCGACGACCTCGCTGTCACCCCCGCCGCCCGAGCCCGCGGCAGCAATCTTTGAGATGTCTCCGGCCGCCATGTCTTCCTTGCTCATCTCGAGCCAGGGCGTCTGCTTGGTCGCTTGTTGCGGCGGAGGAGTGGCAATGGTCGGCTTGGAGGGAAGCACGACCGGCGGAGGCTTGGGCACCGGGGCTTTCTGCTCGGTACGCTGGTGCTGAGGTTCGGCCTTTGATTTGGTTGGGGATGCGCTTTTGCTTTCGGGGAGCAGGCTAACCACGATCCCGCGCATCGTTTTCTGGGCCGAAGGTCGGGTGATGATGCCAAGGGTCATTAGGATGAGCACCAACCCGATGTTGATTGCCAAAGCGAGCGCGAATCCGGACAGCCGCCGTTGCAGCGGATGACGGTCGTAAGGTGATGGAAGGCGGTAGGCTGGCAAGAATGTACCGGGAATGTCGTCGCGTGAGCGGCAAACTAGCCCAGAGGTGAGTGAACCTGAAATGAAAGCGTTGTAAGTTCACCTTGATCAAGGTCGCACGCGCGCGAAAAGAGGCTCGTGCAGATCACCATTCGTGATGCGAACGAAGCCGATGCGGCACCAATTGCGGCAATCTATGGACACCATGTCCTTAATGGTACCGCTTCCTATGAAGTGGAGGCGCCGTCGGTGCCCGAGACGCTCGCGAAGATTAACCACATAAGAGGCAAAAACTGGCCATTCCTGGTTGCTGAGGTTGAGGGCCAAGTTTGCGGTTACGCCTACGTGACCCAGTTTCGTGATCGCGTCGCTTACCGGTTCACCGCGGAAGACAGCATCTACGTCGACGCGCGTCGGACCGGCGCCGGAATCGGGAAGAAGCTCCTCGAAGCGCTCATAGACCGCTCGCAGGCGCAGGGGTTTCGAACGATCATTGCGGTCATCGGTGGTGCGGAGCCTGCCTCGATTGGTCTTCATGCGGCCCTGGGATTTTGCGAGGTCGGTCGGCTGATACGCGTCGGCTTTAAGTTCGGCCGATGGCTCGATAGCGTTTACATGCAGCGCGACCTTTGCGAAATTCCGGCAGAAGAAATCAAACCCGTCCGACCTTGAAGGGTAGCTGCGACTGTCTTCGTCTATCTCTTCAATACGTAACTCTCGGGCTTTTTTGGGAGACAGCCAGGTCCTTGTGATGGTCAAGAGTTGCTTGCTTCGCCTCGAGAATGGTCGTTAGGTGCTCTGCTCCGAAGCATCCTTGAAGGAGATTTCCGATGAGCCTCTTGAACGGCATTCTTGGTCAAGTTTCGGGTAACGCCACGGTTCAAAACCTTGCTGAAAAGGTGGGTCTCAGTCCCGAACAGGTCGAACAGGCCGTAACCGCCCTGGGCCAAGCTCACGCGAGCGAGGGCGACACCGTTGAGACGGCGGCCGAACAAACCGGGCTTCCGCAGGAAAAGCTTCAGGAGATCGTGGGTCACATTGGCGGGGAAGGGGCCTTGGGACGTTTCTCTTCCCTTCTTCAAAGCGATGGTGAAGCGGGCTCAATTTTAGGCGGCATCAAGAATATCTTCTGACAAGGACGCGGCGCGCTCGTTCCCGGCAGCGGTCGTCGTGGATAGGGCGACCCTCGAAGGGGGACCACATACAGGAAGCCCTGCGGGGGCGAAGGGGAAGAACGCGCCCGGCAGGGCTTCGTACGCTCTGGTCCGCGGTGCCGCCTGGCTTGCTTAAGATGGGTGGCCTCGCTGAGCCAAGGTTTAGGCCTGCGCAATTGCGTCAAGATTAGGGAACACGGTTAACGCTGCAGACCAAATCGAGCAGTCGGTCACGCCAAGCGCATCGTTACAAGGTGTAAAGCGCGGAGCGCTAATGTTCCGCTCGCTGGCAGCGTCGCGTAGCGGCTTGAGCTGTCTTAGCGAAGGGCCCGCTCCGGTTTCCCGGGAGCG
The DNA here is from genome assembly GCA_035944075.1 of Sphingomicrobium sp. Lineage (GTDB taxonomy): Bacteria > Pseudomonadota > Alphaproteobacteria > Sphingomonadales > Sphingomonadaceae > Sphingomicrobium. Next base: position 12,173 of record DASZBO010000118.1, on the reverse strand, counting down.
AGCCCCCCACTTGGGCGCTAACCGCGAGACCCGGAGGTCCTGCCGTCGCGCTGAGTCCTGTATAGCGGATTTTGGCGTGCGTTAACACACGAGAATTGAGGGCGACCCCGCCATGTTCACGAGCTGCCCGCGTGTGTTTCAGGCGCGGGCACGCTGATGCTATAGAGCGTTCGCCGTCTGCCTGTGCGTGAGGTATGCGGGCGACCTGTCCCGAATATTCAACATCGGAGGCATGCCCATGAAATTCGCAATCCCATTATTCGTCGCACTGTCTTTGGCTTCGCCGGTCGCCGCGCAGCCCGTCACCACGGGCAGCGCTCCCGCGGCAGCTTCAACGGGTGAGCAGGAACTGGTCAAGTTGGAAGAGGCGTGGTCGAAGGCTTTGGTCGCCAGCGATTCAGCAGCGCTCAACCGCATCGTCGCTCCTGATTGGCACGGTCAGAATGAGGATGGCGCCTATGCCGACCGCGCCGCGTTGATCCGTTCGGTCACGGATGGGACGGACAAGTTCACCGCGATGACAAACCATGACGTCCACGTCCGTTTCGTTGGCGCCGACCTCGCCATCGTTCAAGGGCAGGACACTGAGACCAGTACGCATAAGGGTGAACCGTCCAGCGGTCTCTACAGCTGGACCGATGTGTTTCAGAAACGAGGCGGTCAGTGGGTAGCGATCGCTTCCCAGAACACGCCCGTCAAACCGGCCAAATGAAGGAGGCGAGGTGAGTTCAGCGACACAGGCTTCGCCGATCTCGCCTCGCTGCAGCTAACGTTCGCTCGCTCGTCGTAACCGGATGGATACGAACGGTAACGCGCTTACTGGTCGAGGAAACTGCGCATCTTCCGCGAGCGGCTTGGATGCTTCAGTTTGCGCAGTGCCTTCGCCTCAATCTGACGGATGCGCTCGCGCGTCACCGAGAATTGCTGTCCAACCTCCTCAAGCGTGTGATCGGTGTTCATCCCGATGCCAAAGCGCATGCGCAGGACGCGCTCTTCACGCGGAGTGAGGCTCGCAAGCACGCGCGTAACCGTCTCCTTGAGGTTGGACTGGATCGCGGCATCCACCGGAATGACCGCGTTCTTGTCCTCGATGAAGTCACCAAGATGGCTGTCCTCTTCGTCACCGATCGGCGTTTCGAGGCTGATCGGCTCCTTGGCGATCTTGAGGACCTTACGAACTTTTTCCAGCGGCATGGAGAGCCGTTCAGCAAGCTCTTCGGGGGTCGCTTCGCGTCCGGTCTCGTGCAGAAACTGCCGACCAGTGCGGACGAGCTTGTTGATGGTCTCGATCATATGCACCGGAATACGGATCGTCCGGGCTTGGTCCGCAATTGAGCGGGTGATCGCCTGGCGAATCCACCAAGTGGCATAGGTCGAGAATTTGTAGCCGCGGCGATATTCGAACTTATCCACGGCCTTCATGAGGCCGATGTTCCCTTCCTGGATGAGGTCGAGGAACTGGAGACCGCGATTGGTGTATTTCTTGGCGATCGAAATGACGAGCCTGAGGTTGGCCTCGACCATTTCTTTCTTGGCAATGCGGGCCTCGCGCTCGCCCTTCTGAACCATGTTGACGATCCGGCGGAACTCGCCAAGCGAAGTGCCGGTCGCCTGGGCGATATCGCTGATCTCGGACCGGATTCGTTCGACGCTTTCCCTTTCCGCCGCGGCGAAAGCAGCCCATTTCTTGTCGAGCTTGGCAACATCGACAAGCCAGTTCTCGTCGAGTTCATGGCCCATGTAGGCGTCGAGAAATGCCTTGCGCGGCACACGGTGTCGCTCGGCAAGACGAAGCATCTGGCCACCGAGCGCAGTCAGGCGTCGATTGTAGCTGTAGAGCTGCTCGACGAGATACTCGATCTTCGAGCCATGAAACTGAACGCTTTCAACCTGCGCCGTCAGATCCTCGCGCAGCTTTTGGTATTTTTTCTCTTCCGTTGCCGGGAAGTCTTGGCCGCCCTGAAGCGAGTCCATGCGCGCAGCCTGGACCTTGGAGAATTTCTTGAAGATCGACGTGATCTCCGCAAATTTCTCAAGCGCCTGAGGCTTTAGCGTCTCCTCCATCTGCGCAAGAGAGAGGGTGTTATCCTCATCCTCCTCTTCGACCTGGGGACGGGAGCGGCGCTCAACCATATCCTCGTCTTCGTCATCCGAAGCTTCGGGTTCGTCGGCGGGCTCTTCCTCTTCCTTGATGGTCGGACCCGCGACCTTTTCGCTTATCTCGCTTTCGCCTTCCTCGCCTTGTTCCGTGGCAGCAATCTGCTCTGCGGTCGGCCCCTTGGAGAGCATCGCCTCAAGATCGAGAATTTCGCGAAGCTGCATCCGGCCTTCGTTAAGGGCGTTCGACCAGCCGATGATGGCGTTGAACGTGATCGGACTTTCACAAAGGCCCCAGATCATCGTGTCGCGACCGGCCTCAATGCGCTTGGCGATTGCGATTTCGCCCTCTCGCGAGAGGAGCTCTACCGCGCCCATTTCGCGCAAGTACATGCGCACGGGATCGTCGGTTCGGTCGGTTGGCTCTTTCTTCGTCGCCGCGGCCGGACGCGGGCCGCCGTCATCGAGCGGATCGACCTCGTCCTCGGGGCTCGCCTCGGGCTCGGCCTCCTGCTCTTCTTCGTCCTCGCCGCGTTCTTCGTTCTCGACGACCTGGACACCCATGTCGTTGATCGCGGACATGATGTCCTCGATCTGGTCAGGGCTCATCTGGTCCGACGGGAGCGCCTCGTTGAGCTCGTCGACGGTGATATAGCCGCGCTTCTTAGCACGAGCGACGAGCTTCTTAATTGACGCGTCATTGAGGTCGATGAGGGGAGCGTCGCCCGCTTCCGTCGTGTCGAGTTCCTGAGTATCGTTTTTCGCCATAGGTTTCCGCTGCTTAATCCGTGCCGGCAAGTTGCGCCAGCCGTTGACGTAATCCTTGTTGCGCCTCCATGAGACGCTGCTGTTCTTCGAGCGCTTCGTCGGTGAAATCCCGCTTCAGCCGCTCCGTTGCATGCTCCAGGGCCTTTTCCACTTCCTCCGCAGCGGCAATGATCTCAACCGCGGCAGCCAGATCGCTTCGGGCGCGGTCCGGGTCGCTGTCGCGGCGGGTGAAGGAAAAACCCATGGCGCGCGGGGCGATGCCGCCCGTTGCTCCGTCGGTGCCCAATATGGTGCTGATGCCCTCGCGATCAAGCACGGCACCCGTAAAGGCCACGTTTACAAGCTCGTCACGGAGTTTGGCAGTCGGTCTGTCGGTTATCGCGAGAGAGGCGAGCTGCTCGCAATGAACGTGCAGTTCCTCCGGATAATTGGCGAAACCAAGGATCAGTGCCCGCGCCGTCCGAGCGTCAATTCCGCTCGTTGCGATCGCTCGCGCTTCTTCGCGCACCGGAGGGGCAGGGGGTATGAAGCGGCCATTCTTGAATGTGCCGCGCCGGGGTTGCGTGAAGTCACCTCGAGGTGACTTCCCGGCTGGCCTTCGCTGTTCGTAGAAGCGATTGAGCCAGTCCTCCCGATAGATGCGCGACAGGTCCGCATGCCCGATCGTCGAGGCGTGCGCGACAAGGCGCTCCTTGAGACCGGCCCAGGATTCAGGCGTGACGAGAGGCTCGGCCGTCAGTTCGTGCCGCCACAAGCGCGCATCGAGCGCTTCCGCATCGGCAAGTAAAGTTTCAAATGCCTCGCGGCCGCCGGTCCGAATGACGTCATCGGGATCCTGGCCTGCCGGGAGTTCGACAAAACGAAGGGTTCGGTCAGGCCGAAGCAGCGGCAAAGCCCGCGTCGCCGCCCGGATCGCGGCTTTGCGCCCCGCATTATCGCCGTCGAAACAAAGGATAGGTGAAGGATCGAGCTGCCATAATCGCTCGAGTTGGACTTCGGTGAGCGCCGTGCCGTTCGGCGCGACCGACTCGCTGATGCTCGCGCGGTCAAGGGCGATCACGTCCATATAGCCTTCGACGATGATCAGGCGCCGTGCAGAGCGGCTTGCGGGCCCGGCTCGATCGAGGTTGTAGAGCGTGCGGCCCTTGTCGAAGAGCACGGTCTGGGGTGAGTTGAGATATTTGGGCTCAGCGGCGCCAAGGCTCCGGCCACCAAATCCGATCACGCGTCCGCGCGCGTCCCGGATGGGGATCATCAGTCTTCCGCGGAAACGGTCGTAGCTTTCTCTCCCCCCGTCGTCCGGTTTGATGAGCATCCCGGTTTCGACGAGCTTAGGCTCACCAAGATGGGCGAACGCCTTCTTGAGCGCGGTCCGGTCATCGAGGGCGAGACCAAGACCGAAACGTCTCGCCGTTGTCGCGTCGATCCCGCGGCGGCTCAGATACTCACGTCCACTGGCACCGGCTGGGCCATTTAGCTGATCGGTATACCATCGGGCGACTTCGGCCATGAGGTCGGTCAGCCCGGCATTTCGTTCCGCCTGTTCCCGTGCGCGAGGGTCCGGTGCGGGAACATCCATTCCGGCCTTGGCGGCCAGTTCGTTAACCGCATCCATGAAGGGTATGCCGCGCTGCTCGGTCAGGAAACGGATGGCATCGCCATGAGCGCCGCATCCGAAGCAGTGATAGAAGTGCTTTTCGTCGTTGATCGTAAAGCTTGGTGTCTTCTCGTGATGGAACGGGCAGCACGCTTTGAATTCCCGTCCCGCGCGAATGAGCTTCACCGACGGCGCAATGACGGACGACAGGGTCGTTCGCGCGCGCAATTCGTCGAGCCAGGCGGGGCTTAAAGTCACGATGTGAACCTAGTCGCGACTCGCCGCCTCGCAAGGCAAGCAGCCTCATTTATCCACAGGTCAGGCGCTGAGGGCGGCCTTCACGAGCCTGGATGCGCGGGCGGGCTCGATGCTCGCCCCAAGACGCTCCTTCACGAGGGCTATGACCCGCCCCATGTCTTTCATGGAGCTAGCGCCCGTCTCTTGAAGAATCTCCTGGATTTGCGCCTGCGCTTCCTCTTCGTTCAGCTGCTTAGGAAGAAATCGCTCGATGACGGTGATTTCGGCTTCCTCCGTCGCAGCGCGGTCCTCCCGCCCATTCTTTCGATAAATGTCTGCCGATTCCCGCCTCTTTTTTATCATCCGCTGGAGGACCTCGGTGACGAGCTGGTCGTCGTCGGCAGGAGCTCCCCCGGTACGGGCTTCGATGTCGCGGTTCTTGATTTCCGACTGGACGAAGCGGAGTGTTCCCGTCGTTTCCTTGTCGCCGCCTTTCATGGCAGCGATCGTTGCGGCTTTTATATCGTCGCGGATCATCTGTTGGTCTTTCGCGGGAAACGACTAGCCCTAGCGGCGCATTTTGTGGCTGACCAGACGTTGACCCGGAGGGTTAAAGCGCATAGCGGCGGCGACTTAGCGACATCGCTGCTTAATCGTAAGACGGAAGGCTTCTCCGCCCATGGCCGACGCACGACCCTTGCACGCGCCCCGACCTCAGGGCGCAACGGGAGTCATTGTCTTTAGTGACGGCCGAGTCGTTTGGGGGCAGGGCTTTGGCGCCGAAGGCGAAGCGGTAGGCGAGCTATGCTTCAATACCGCCATGACCGGCTACCAGGAGGTCATGACCGACCCGTCCTATGCCAAGCAGGTCATCGCGTTTACCTTCCCGCATATCGGGAATGTTGGTGCAAACGACGAGGACGTCGAGGCGGGTGAGGCGCATGCGCTCGCCTGCCTGGTGCGCGAAGTGGTAACAGAACCGAGCAATTATCGCGCCAACCAAGGCTTCGCCGACTGGATGGCCAAGTGGGAGCGCATCGGCATTGCCGGCGTCGACACGCGCGCACTGACCAAACTGGTGCGAGCCGAAGGTCCCCCCAATATCGCCATTGCGCATCGCAAAGACGGGCAATTTGACCTTGAGTCGCTGCAGCGCATGGCAAAGGACTGGCCAGGACTTGAGGGCATGGACCTCGCAAAGGACGTGAGCCGACTCCAGGTCGAGCGCTGGAGCGGTGGCAAATGGCGTTGGGGCGAGGGATACGAGCTTTGCGCGGGCGACGAGAAACGTCCCCACGTCGTCGCAGTTGACTATGGCAACAAGCGCAACATCTTCCGCCTGCTCGTCGAGGCGGGCGCGAGGGTCACGGTCGTGCCGGCAACGGCCTCGTTCGACGAGATCATGGTCCACGAACCCGACGGATTCTTCCTGTCGAATGGGCCTGGCGATCCGGCGGCAACGGGCGAATATGCCGTTCCTGTAATCCGGCAGATGCTTGAGACGAAAAAGCCGCTTTTCGGCATTTGCCTTGGCCACCAGATGCTGGCTCTCGCGGTAGGCGGGCGAACGAGCAAGATGTTCCAGGGGCACCGCGGCGCCAATCACCCGGTGAAGCGACTGGCCGACGGGCGGGTCGAGATCACCAGCATGAACCACGGGTTCGCGGTCGAGCGGGAAGGGCTGCCGCAGAACGTTCGGGAGACGCACGTTTCGCTATTCGACGGCAGCAACTGCGGGCTCGAACTCGTCGATCGACCCGCGTTCAGTGTTCAGTACCACCCCGAGGCGAGCCCCGGCCCTCAGGATAGCTTTTATCTGTTCGAAAAATTTGTTGGAGCAATGAAGTGAAGCGGCTTTTGGGCCTGGCCGTTCTTCCTGCCCTCCATGCCTGTGCCACCCCGGCGCAGATGCATACCGAAGCCGAACTCAACGCGGTCGCGCGCCGTTGCGGCCTCGCGATGGGCGAGCTGGTGCAGGACGAAAGTCAGAAAAAGCTGCTGCTCACCGTTCACCAGGGTCCGAACCAGGAGCAACGTGTCTGCGTTGCGCGCTGGGCGCGTCGCAACGGCCTCAAGGTCGTGTTCGTCAACATGCAGTTTCCGGAAGGCTGATGCCCAAGCGCACTGATATCTCCTCTATCCTCATCATTGGGGCGGGTCCGATCGTCATCGGCCAGGCTGCCGAGTTCGACTATTCCGGAAGTCAGGCCGTTAAGGCGCTGAAATCCGAAGGTTATCGCGTTATTGTCGTCAATTCGAATCCGGCGACGATCATGACCGATCCGGAACTGGCAGACGCAACCTACATTGAGCCGATCACGCCTGAGATCGTGGCCAAAATCTTGGAAAAGGAACGGCCCGATGCCGTGCTTCCGACGATGGGTGGTCAAACGGCGCTCAATACGGCTCTCGCGCTGTTCAAGGACGGCACGCTTGAACGGCTTGGAATTGAGCTCATCGGCGCCAACGCGGACGCAATCGAAAAAGCCGAGGACCGGCAGAAATTTCGTGACGCCATGGACAAGATCGGTCTCGAGAGTCCTCGATCGGCCATTGTCCACTCGATGGAAGAAGCGGCCGTTGCACTGGAACGTGTCGGGCTACCGGCAGTGATCCGGCCGAGCTTCACGCTGGGCGGCACGGGTGGCGGAATAGCCTACAATCGCGACGAATTTGAGTACTTCGTACGCACGGGGCTCGAGGCATCGCCAACGACCGAAGTATTGATCGACGAGAGTCTCGTCGGTTGGAAAGAGTTCGAGATGGAAGTCGTGCGCGATCGCGCCGACAATGCCATCATCATCTGCTCGATCGAGAATGTTGATCCGATGGGCGTGCACACCGGCGACAGCATCACCGTCGCGCCTGCGCTTACGCTGACCGACAAGGAATATCAGCGGATGCGTTCGGCAAGCATTGCCGTGCTTCGAGAAATCGGTGTTGAAACAGGTGGTTCCAACGTCCAGTTTGCGGTTGATCCGAGAACCGGACGAATGGTCGTGATCGAAATGAACCCGCGCGTGTCGCGAAGTTCAGCGCTCGCATCGAAAGCAACCGGCTTTCCCATTGCAAAGGTCGCGGCGCGGCTTGCGGTCGGCTACACGCTGGACGAGATCGCGAACGATATCACGGGCGGCGCGACACCGGCGAGCTTTGAGCCGACGATCGATTATGTCGTGACCAAGATCCCGCGCTTCGCTTTCGAGAAATTTCGTGGCGCCGAGCCCCTGCTGTCGACGTCAATGAAGTCGGTCGGCGAGGTGATGGCGATCGGCCGGAACTTCGCCGAGAGCCTTCAGAAGGCGCTCCGTGGGCTTGAAACGGGGTTATGCGGGCTCGACCGCGTGCGCCGGTTCGAAGGCGCCGACCCCGCCGAGATCGAAAGCGCCCTGGCGCAGGCGACACCGGACCGCTTGCTGGTCGCCGCCGAGGCGTTGCGGCAGGGCTTTACGGTAAGCCGGATTCATGAGGTCGCTGGTTTCGATCCGTGGTTTCTCAAGCGTTTACAGGAGATTGTTGAAGCGGAAGAAGCGGTTCGCCTCCACGGCTTGCCGAGTGACGCCAGTGGTATGCGGCGGCTCAAGGCAATGGGCTTTTCCGATGCCCGTATCGCGCAACTATCGCTCCGCTCCGCGCACGTAGAACGAGGGATGAGCGAAGCGGTCGCGGCGGGCGGGTCCGGGGTCGTCCATGCGGCAATGAAGGCGATGACGGGAGGGATCACCGAAAGCGAGGTGCGGGCACACCGGCTGCGGCTCGGGGTCAAGCCCGTTTTCAAGCGCATTGACAGTTGTGCCGCCGAGTTCGACGCCACGACACCTTATCTTTACTCCACCTACGAGACTCCCCTCTTCGGAGCGCCGGAAGATGAGGCGCAGGTTTCTGACCGTCGCAAAGTTATGATCCTCGGTGGCGGCCCCAACCGGATCGGGCAGGGGATCGAGTTCGACTATTGCTGCTGTCACGCGGCGTTCGCGCTTGGCCGCGATCGAGAAGGACAGAAAGGCGCCGGTTTCGAGACCATCATGGTCAATTGCAACCCGGAAACCGTCTCAACCGACCCCGACACGTCGGACCGGCTCTACTTTGAGCCCCTCAATTCGGAAGACGTCTTCGAAATCGTTCGGCGCGAGCAGGAGAAAGGCGAGCTCGTCGGGGTCATCGTCCAGCTCGGAGGACAGACGCCGCTCAAGCTTGCCGAAGAACTGCAGGCGGCGGGCGTGCCGATCCTTGGAACCTCGCCCGACAGCATCGACCTTGCTGAAGATCGCGAACGTTTCGCGGCCCTGGTGCAGCGTTTGGGCCTGAAACAGCCGGCGAACGGCATTGCTCGAAGCCGCGACGAAGCAATTCGCGTCGCGGAACGGATCGGCTATCCGGTTCTCCTAAGGCCCTCATATGTCCTTGGCGGTCGGGGCATGGAGGTAGTTGAAGGTCCACAGCAGCTCGACAACTATATCGCTACTGCCGTCGCGGTCTCGGGCAAGAGCCCGGTATTGATCGACCGATACCTTCGTGATGCTATCGAGGTCGATGTCGACGCCATTTGCGACGGGACGGATGTCGCTGTCTGCGGCGTGCTTCAGCACATCGAGGAAGCCGGCGTTCACTCAGGCGACAGCGCCTGCTCAATCCCGCCCTACAGCTTATCCAGCGACATCGTCGGCGAAATCGAGCGCCAAACTCGTGAGCTAGCCCTTGCCCTTAAGGTCCGCGGGCTGATGAACGTCCAGTTCGCGGTAAAAGAAAGCGAGGTTTACCTCATCGAGGTCAACCCTCGCGCTAGCCGAACCGTGCCATTCGTCGCAAAGTCTATCGGACAGCCCGTCGCGAAACTGGCCGCAAGGGTGATGGCGGGCGAAGCGCTCGCATCCTTTGGCCCGATCGGCCGAGACCTCGATTATATCGCGGTCAAAGAGTCTGTCTTTCCCTTTGCGCGCTTCCCCGGCACGGACCCCGTGCTTGGACCGGAAATGAAGAGCACTGGAGAAGTCATGGGAATCGCACGCGATTTTGATATCGCATTTGCGAAGGCCCTGCTCGGCGCCGGGATGACCTTACCCCAAGGAGGTACGGCGTTCGTGTCGGTAAAGGACGGCGACAAACAGAATATCGAGCCGGCCGTCGAAAAGCTCGTAGAACTCGGCTTCTCGATCATAGCGACCACGGGCACTGCCGCGCACCTTCGGTCGAAGGGGCTGCCGGTCGAAACGGTTAACAAGGTCGCCCAGGGACGACCGCACATTGTCGACCGCCTGCTCGACGGCGCCATTGCGATCGTTTTCAACACGACTGAGGGTTGGCAGTCCTTAAAGGACAGCCATTCCATCCGCACGACAGCCCTGAACAAGAAGGTGCCTTACTTCACAACCGCCCCGGCCAGCGTCGCTGCTGCGCGGGCAATTGAAGCGGTTCGGGGGCGAGCGCTTGAAGTCGCTTCGCTCCAATCCTATTATTCGCGCTCCAAAAGCTAGGCTTCCATAGACAATCTGCCTCTGTTTGCGGGCCATGAAGCGCCGCCGTGGCAGGGTTTTGAAAAAGGGTTTTGACGATGGCGACTGCCGAAAAGGTGCCGATGCTGGCCGAGGGCCACCGGAAGCTGACGGACGAACTCAAGCGGCTGCGGAGCGAGGAACGGCCCGCGGTCGTTGAAGCTATCGAGGTCGCGCGGGCGCACGGCGACCTCAGCGAAAACGCCGAATATCATGCGGCGAAGGAGCGGCAGGGGCAAATCGAAGCAACGATTGCCGATCTTGAGGATCGCTTGAGCCGGGCGATGGTCATTGATCCGACCTCCCTGTCTGGTGACAAGGTCGTCTTCGGCGCGACCGTTACCCTCACCGACGAGGACGCAAAGACGGTTCGGTATCAGCTTGTCGGCCAGACCGAGGCGGATGCGAGGGTCGGGCGCATCAGCTATAATTCCCCCCTCGGACGCGCCCTTATCGGCCGCCAGGTCGGCGATGAAGTCGAGGTGTCGACGCCGTCCGGCGATCGCTATTACGGAATCCAGAAAATCGAGTTCGTTTAAGAACCGATGGAGCGCTTTCCGCGCACAGCGACAAATATCATCGCCGCCGTCACCGCGATCGCTTGGGGGCTTGCGGCGGCGCTCGGCCAGTCCGAGGAGGCTGGCTATTTTCTGGGCTTTATCCCGCTGCGCGTCGGGATGCCGGGGGTGGTCCATCCCGCCATTCCCGTATTCCTGACGCCGCTTACGGCGACGCTGGTACATTCCGGGCTGGTCCATCTCGGCTTTAATTTATTGATCCTCGTCTGGTGCGGAACGCAGGTCGAGCGAGTGATCGGTGCCGGCAGTTTTGTGCTGCTTTACGTTGTCGGAGCCTATGCGGCTGCATTCGCGCAATGGGCGGTGAACCCGCACGGCAATGTCCCGGTAATCGGCGCGAGCGGCGCGATTAGTGCCGTCATGGGGGCCTTCGCGCTCAGTTACGGACGCGCGAGGGCGTTCACCAACAACCTCGCGGTCAACCGCTGGATCAACGTTGGCTGGCTGATGGCTGCCTGGGTCGTTTTGCAGCTGATGATGGGCTGGCTCGGAGACCAGCAGGGCTATCTACTCGCAACGCCGGCGCATGTCGGCGGCTTTGCAGCGGGGCTCTTATTACAGCGTCCCCTTCTGCTCTGGCGATACCGAAAAGCTTAGTCCGCCGGCTGTTTGGGACGCGCAATACCGTCCGTATCGGGCTCGAGCAAACGGTGAAGGTGGACCACGACATACTTCATTTCCGCGTCGTCCACGGTTCCTTGAGCTTTTCCGCGCCAGGCTTCTTCGGCCGCGGCGTAGCTGTCAAAAACACCGACGAGGTCGATCGTGCGGAGGTCGAAGTCGAGGCCGCGCGGGTCCTTGACCCGGCCGCCAAAGACAAGGTGAAGCTTGCTCATGGATTCCCGCTAGCGCAAACCCGCGCTGGCGTCAGCCCTGCTTTCGCACGGTCTCGGCTGCTGCATTTGCCGAAGCGCGGGCGGCATCGCCGAGCCCGCCAAGCAGATTGCGGATCGTTTCTTCACCCTTCTCCCGGTTGAGACCGAGTTCATCGAGACGCTGCGTCCCTGAATCGCGCGCAGCATCGAGCGCCGCTCGGGCGCTCCTCTTCACGCGGCGTGCAGTCGGGCTGACGAGCCGCGTCTCGGCTTCCGTCGCCGGCAGCAAGGCAGCGATCAGTGCGCCGGCGGCAAGCCCGCCGGCAAGCGCAAGGAGCGGAGCCTCACCAAGCGTCTCGATGGTCCGCCCGCGGGCACTTTCATAAGCCTCGATTGCGCGTTGCCTGCCCGCGCTCGTGCCGGCGTCTGACTCCGTGGTGCGGTCATTCTTCTCACTAACCATTACGCTTTCTCCGTCTCGTCCACTTTGGCCTTCCGGCGAATGGGGGTTTTTTTCTTTCCGCGACCGACGACCTTGCCGGCAAGGTCCATGAGCGGTTCGCGTGCTAGAAACATCGTGATGGCGGCA
>DASZBO010000117.1:0-63751 GCA_035944075.1 Sphingomicrobium sp. | reverse complement strand
CGATCAAACACGCCCTTGGCGACGAGCTTCGCAAGGATAACAAGCAAGCCGTTGGTGTTGGCGATCGTTCCGGCGACGAGCGCCTCGTCCACCATTGACAGTTTCTTGTCGCCTTCGGTCTCATCATCGGTGGTCGGGGTCATAACGCCGATCATGGCGCGAACTGCGCGAGGCGCAAGCGAAAGGCTTCCTTAGCCGTCCACGAATTCCCGAAGCGCGGCCCACTGTGCGGACTTCTCGCGAAAGGACCGCGTGTTGGCCGCGCTCGAGGAGGGAAGGTCCACAAGGACAATTCCCCGAGGTGGATCGCCGATCAGCCTTCGGCCGGCAGCGGCCGACGCTGCTCCATTGAAGGCAATCGCCCGCAGGTCGGGAAAGTCATGAAGGAGATGCTCGATTCGGTTGTGCGCCGCGTTCCGGATTGCTTGGTCGAGGCTACCGCTCCGGTGCGCCGATCCGATCACATCCCACAAACCAATCCGGCGACGGGCAAGTACCTCCAGCTTCGCCTCGTAGCCAAGGTCTTGCAACTGCTCGTCGATCGCGCTTCCAAGCAAGCGCCAGAACTGGTTCGTCGAATGTGCATAATATTGGCGTGCCGCAAGCGAAGCGTCGCCAGGCAGGCTTCCCAGCACGAACAACCGGGCATCGACGCGCGCAATCGGCGGAAGGCCGGCTTTTACGCTCAATGATAAACCCCTACAGCCCTCGGTCGTGAAAACGACCGATCTCCGCGTGGCCTTGTTCTCGGGCAATTACAATTATGTCCGCGACGGCGCCAACCAGGCACTCAACCGGCTGGTGGGCTACCTTCTTCGACAGGGTGTCCAGGTCCGCGTTTATTCACCGACCGTCGCGGAGCCTGCATTTCCGCCGACCGGCGATCTCGTTAGCGTTCCTTCCCTCGCAATCCCGGGAAGGTCCGAGTATCGGCTGCCGCTGGCGCTCCCCGGGAAGGTTCGGAGGGACCTCGAAAACTTCAATCCGAACGTCGTGCACGTCTCGAGCCCGGACATCGTCGGCCACCGGGCGGTTACCTGGGCTCGGAAGCGCAAGATTGCGGTCGCCGCCTCGGTTCACACCCGCTTCGACACCTATCTTGCTTATTATCATCTGCAGGCCCTCGAGCCGCTGGCGCGCAACATCATGCGGAGGTTCTATCACCGCTGCGAGGTCGTACTCGCCCCGGCAGAATCGACTGCCGCGATTCTTCGTGCGCAGCGGATGAACCGGGACATCTGGATTTGGGCAAGAGGGATCGACCGCGAGCAATTCAATCCCAAACGACGCGACATGGCATGGCGCCGATCGCTTGGGATTGACGACTCAGAACTGGTAATCGCGTTTCTCGGACGCGTCGTCATGGAAAAGGGGCTCGATGTATTTGCCGATGCAATCCACGCCTTCGCGCTGCTCGGGATCAAGTATCGCGTGATCGTCATTGGCGAAGGCCCTGCCCGCCCTTGGTTTGAGCAGCAGCTGCCGGACGCGATCTTCCTTGGTCAGCAAACGGGCAATGACCTGTCGCGAGCCCTCGCAAGCTCGGACGTGTTTCTCAATCCCTCCATCACCGAGGCGTTCGGTAACGTAACGCTGGAAGCGATGGCCTGCGCGCTTCCGGTCATCGCTGCCGAGTCGACCGGGGCGACGAACCTTGTCCGCTCGGGCATCACGGGCACGCTCGTAGATGGGACAGAGCCGGACGAATTCGCGTCTGCGCTGGCCGACTACGGGCGCGATCCAGAACTTCGTCGGCGCCAGGGAGAGGCGGGTCTTTCAATTGCGCAAACCATGGACTGGGATACCATCAATTCAACGGTGATCCGCGCCTACAAGCATGCCATCGTCAAACGCGAGCGACTGACGCGGATCACGGGCGGCTGACCGCCGCTACTTCAAACGCTCGATACGCTGCGCGAACTCGTCAATCAGCGCCGCAAGCTCATGGACGGTTTCCTCACCGAGTTCGCCATGATGGAGACGATTGCGGATCGCCATGCCGAGATTGCGCATCGCCCGCCAGACGGGTGAAATGCCTTCCGAATGGTGTGTGGGGCTTAGGGTCTTCAGGCGCTGGATAAGCTCTTCCGCCTGTTCGGCATTGTCATCAAGATGGGCGCGTCCCGCTTCGGTAATCGCGAACGGCTTGCGGGCGCCCTCTCCGGGTGTCTCCGCAATGAGGCCCATTTCCTCGAGCATCGTCAGTGTTGGATAGATGACACCGGGGCTAGGGACATAGCTCCCGCCGGTCAGTTCCTCGATCGCACGGATCAGGTCATAACCATGACGCGGCTCATCGGAAATCAGCCGCAAGAGCAGAAGTCTAAGCTCACCGCCTTCGAAAATTCGGCCGCGCCGGCGGCCGCGAGCGGCCTCTCCGTCTATATCGAACTCAAAGGGTCCCCAGCTTCCACGCCAGCCGCCCCAGCCCCGGCCTCCCCTCATCGCAAGCAGGCCTTCGGGCAAGTTGATCTCGATATGGCCGCGCCGAACGCAGCCATGATGCCGATGCCGCATAAAAATCTCCTCTATCGACACATCTAAGATATATCTTGATACTATTTTAGACAAGTGAGGGCGTGCATTTTATTCCCTGCGCCCTATCCTTGGCGCGATGGCCGACCTGTTCGCCGATGAGAAAGTCCCCGTTCCGGCGCACGAAGCACCCGGCGCAAATGCACCGCTCGCCGATCGGTTACGACCAAGTTCCCTGAACGACGTCGTCGGACAGGAGCATCTTACCGGTCCCGAGGGAGCGATTGGGCGCATGGTCTCCGCGGGAAGGCTTGCCTCAATGATCCTTTGGGGTCCTCCCGGAACCGGCAAAACGAGCATCGCGCGGCTGCTCGCCGACGCCGTTGGGCTGCGATTTGTCGCCATCTCGGCGGTATTCTCGGGAGTGGCGGACCTTAAAAAGATCTTCGCCGAAGCGAAATCGGCGGCCCGAATGGGACAGCAGACGCTCCTGTTCGTGGACGAGATCCACCGTTTCAACCGGACTCAGCAGGATGGGTTTCTGCCCTACGTCGAAGACGGAACGGTGACCTTGGTCGGCGCCACTACGGAAAACCCGAGCTTCGAAATCAATGCCGCATTGCTCTCGCGCTGCCAGGTGCTGATCCTGCGCCGGCTGGACCACGACGCGTTGGAGGAATTGGTGCAGCGCGCTGAAGCCCTGGAACAACGACTTCTCCCGCTGACCGGCGAGGCCCGCGAGGCCCTGATCGCAAGCGCCGATGGAGACGGTCGATTCCTGTTGAACCAGGCCGAAACCTTGTTTTCAGTGGAAATTGCCAATCCGCTTGGTCCTGCCGAGCTCTCCGAGCTGCTTCATCGCCGATTGCCGGTCTACGACAAGGACCGCGAAGGTCACTACAATCTGATCTCCGCTCTCCATAAAACGATCCGCGGCTCGGACCCTCAAGCTGCGCTTTATTATCTCGCCAGGATGCTGGTTGCCGGTGAGGAGCCGATTTATGTCCTGCGCCGCCTGACACGGGCAGCGGTTGAAGACATCGGAATGGCGGACCCCAATGCACTTCTCCAGTGCCTCGCTGCCAAAGAGATGTACGATTTCCTTGGCTCGCCCGAGGGTGAAATCGGAATCGCGCAGGCGTGCGTCTACCTCGCCACGGCGCCCAAATCGAATGCGACCTACGTTGCGCAGAAAAAGGCCTGGCGAAGCGCGGCCGAGACCGGCTCACTCATGCCGCCGATGCACATCCTTAATGCGCCGACCAAACTCATGAAAAATGTGGGCTATGGCAAAGGTTACGCCTATGACCACGAGGCAGACGAAGCTTTCTCCGGCCAAAACTACTGGCCTGAGCCCATGGAGCCGCAAAACTTCTACGAGCCAAGCACTCGCGGCTTCGAGGCGCGGGTAAAGGAGCGCCTGGACTATTGGGACGAGCGGCGCAAACAGCTGCAACAAAGCAATGAAGACGCGGGTTAAACTGCGCGAGCACAGGAGGGAACGACGTCATGTACGACACGAGCGCCTATTGGCAGGCCCAGCTCATGACCTGGGGCCCAAAGATCCTCATTGCCATTCTTATTCTCGTTGCGACCTGGATCGTCGCCCGAGCCGTTAAGTGGGCGATCCAGAAGGCAATTGATCGCACCCCCGCGCTTCGCCGGCACATGACCGGCCCCTCGGACGAGACCGTCGGACATCAACTTGGCACGATCGCCAAGCTCATCATCTGGCTCGTCGGCATCATGGCCGCGCTGCAGTTCCTGGGACTTGGGCAAATCCTCGCTCCCATTAACGCGCTGGTGAACGAGATTTTCGCCTTCCTCCCCCACCTCATTGCCGCAGGACTGATCTTCTTCGTCGGTCTCGTGGTTGCCCGGATCGTGAAGCGCCTGGTCGAGACCGTGCTGGTCGCTGCCAACGTCGACGGACTGCTCGCGCGGGTTGGAATTGGTTCGACCGAGGGTACGGTGAGAGCAGATCCCACCGCGGTGCCGCCGGGTGCGCAAGCCGGAGCAACGCGCGCCAGCATCGCGCGCGCCGCCGGAGTTCTCGTCTACGCGCTGATCATTATCCCGGTGGCCATTGCAGCATTGCAAGCACTCGGGATCAGTTCGATCTCCGGGCCGGCCACGGCGATGCTCAATGAGATACTAACGGCCATTCCGCGCGTTCTCGCTGCCGCACTTTGGGTCGGCATTGCGTTCGTCGCTGCACGCTTCCTGAAAACGATCATCGAGGCGATCCTTCCGCCCACCGGCTTTGATGATGCAATACGTTCGACCGGTGTGTTACCGGCGAGCGCCTTTCCCTCGCGAATTGTCGCTAATGTGGCGATGGTAGCAATCATCCTTGCCGCATCGATCGAGGCTGCGAAACAACTCGGCGGGGGAACCATCGCAATCTTTCTTGCGCAGGTGACCGAGCTTGGCGGCAAGGTCATCTTCGGCACGCTGATCATCGTGGTCGGCATCTTACTTGCCCGGATCATCTCGAATCTCGTGGGCAGCGGAACGGGCGAAGGCGGCTTTGGACAAACGATCGTTCGCTACGCGATCATTGCCCTTTTCACCGCGATCGGTTTGACGTTCATGGGTCTTGCCGACCAGATCGTGATCCTCGCGTTCGGCCTGATCCTCGGCTCGGCCGCCGTAGCCGCGGCCCTCGCCTTTGGCTTGGGCGGACGAGATGCTGCGGCACGGATCGCCGAACGCTGGGCGGACCACGCCGCCCCGTCGGCGCCGCCGCCCCCACCGCGACGCATCCGGGCCAATCCCGTACCGCCTGCAGACGAGCAGCCACCACTCGTCTGATGACCTTCGACGAGGCGGTCGCCTTCGCGTTGAGCCTTCCAGGAACCGTGCTCGGCAAAAGCTACGGCAAGCCGGCGGTGAAGCTTGCCGCGAACGACCGCGCCTTCCTATTTCCAAGTCACGAGCCAGAAACCAGTTTCGGAGTCGCAATGGACCTCGACACCATCGAGATCCTCAAGGAAACCGACCCGGACACCTTCTGGCAGACGGCCCATTATGTTGGCTGGGAAGGCGTGTTGATCCGCTACGAGAGCAAGGATCCGGACCGTGTTCGAAGCATCATCGAGCGATCCCGTGAGTGGGTCGCGACCAAGCCCAAGGGGCGTCCCCGCAAGGCCAAGTGAAGCGGTTCGCTCGATATGTCGCGGTCGACTGGTCGGGGGCGAAGGGCCGGCGACACAAGGGGATCGCCATCGCCGAGGCTCGCGGCGACGCCGCTCCGCGGCTCGTCCGGGCCGGTCACGTCTGGTCGCGGGAAGAAGTGCTCGAGTGGCTCGTCCGGGAGGCCGCGAAGGAGCCCACGCTGTTCGGCTTCGACTTCAGTTTTGCGCCGCCACTCATTGAACGTGGCGAATATCTTGTCGGTGAACCCGACGTTCCAGCAACCGCCCGCGAATTCTGGGCCTATGTCGATGCCCGCTGCGCCGACGAAGACCTTGGTGCGGCGAGTTTTCTCGAGCGCACGCACCGCCGCCATTTCTACTTCGGCATCGCCGACGGAGTTAAGGCCGACTTCGTCCGTTTCCGCCAATGCGACGCGCGGCTCAATGCCCAGGGTGGTCGCAAGACTGCGAGCGCCTATGACGCGATCGGCGCTGCGCAGGTAGCAAAGGCAAGCTTCTCCGGAATGCGCCTGCTTCACCGTCTGGATCGGAGGGTCGCGGTTTGGCCGATGGATCCGCTGCCCGCCAATGCGAGCACCGTCGTTGAAATCTACACGCGGATATACCTTCGTCGCGCGGGGCTTAGCGGCGTCAAGCTGCGCAGCCGCGCGGCACTCAACGATGCGCTTGTTGGCCTTGGCAGTCCCGTCACTCGCTTAAGGTTCGAACCCAACGACCACCAGACGGATGCTCTGGTGACTGCCGCCGGAATGCGGGCGCTGTCCTTGACCGAGGCGCGTGCATTCGACCCGATCGGGCTCACGCCTCAAATCGCGAAAAGCGAAGGCTGGACCTTTGGCGTGGTTTGA
This sequence comes from Sphingomicrobium sp., assembly GCA_035944075.1. Lineage (GTDB taxonomy): Bacteria > Pseudomonadota > Alphaproteobacteria > Sphingomonadales > Sphingomonadaceae > Sphingomicrobium. The sequence goes on along the minus strand of DASZBO010000117.1, from coordinate 57,270 downwards.
CCCAAAGGGCGCCCCACAGGAGCTTGGGCCGGCTTAGCACAGTGGTAGTGCAGCGGTTTTGTAAACCGAAGGTCGGGGGTTCAAATCCCTCAGCCGGCACCACTTTCACAAATGTACGTTCTCGACACCTCGATCACCATTCGTTCCCGTAGCGGTCGCCAACCTTCTCGCGCCCCTCCAGAAAAACCCTGCGGAAACGACTGGGGCCGCCATCGAGGCGACCCCAGCGTTTCCGATCGGTTGAACCGAGCTCAGGCGGCTTCCTTCCACTGCGGCTGAAGCTCGCTGTGCGGCGGGCATTCAGCGACGGGGCCTTTCGGAAGGCCGGCAAGCTCATTGGCAAAGCCGTGATTGACGTCGCGATGGTGCGCCTCGTCCGCGCGCACCACGAGAACAACGTCGCGTAATGTCGCTTCGTCGGGCAGTCCCCAATAGCGTTTTGCAATTGCCGGCGCGGGAACGTTTCTCGACCGGCCCTCGTCGATTTCGGCGAGATAATGCGAGTAACTGATCACGGCTTCTTCCTCGAAGTATCCGACAACGCGGTGGGCCGTTTTCGAGCTGAGCAGATAGAGTGCGAAGAAGAAGCAGTAGAATACCCATTGCACGCCGATGATGACCGCACGCTCGAACAGGGTTGGCTTGCTGATCTCAATAAAGGTCATGAGGTGCATCCGCTCGTTCTCGGCCTCGTCCATGAGCGTGCGGATCCAGCCCTTGTCGTCGCAAATGCGGCGAAGACAGTTGAGATGGTTGATCGTCGCACCGACCATTCCGGGAACCGCCGCGACGGTCTCGAGAACAACTGCACGGTGGCCATAACGCTCTGCAAAAAAGGTGTCTGCACACCAGCGCAGCGCCTTGGTGAAGCCGAACGCCACACGGTCCGAAAGTCCCTTGGGCCGGTGATGAACCGAAAGGTCGATGAAGGGGGCCTGCATGTCGATACTCCTTACTGTCAACGGGTCCTTCCGCCGTTGCGGAGCGCGAATTGGCGCGAGAGCGCCCGATACGAAATCAGTAAAATCCCGTAGGCAGAATGTCCCTCTGCGAGGGGATCTGTGGCACGACGTTTTTTTGGAAGGTGGCCGCACGGCAAGGATCCTGAGCGACCGTTATCCGTAACTTCGATTATCAGGTGCGCGCGATGCGGCGCGCTCCCGGAGACTCCCTGGGGGCGTCGGCCGGCACGGGAATGCGTCAGAGCGCAACGTCGACCCAGACCGGGGCGTGGTCGCTTGTCCTCTCCCAGCTTCGGGGCTCGCGGTCGACGCCCGCAGCGCTCAGCTTCTTCGCCAATTGCGGGCTAAGTAACGCATGGTCGATGCGGATCCCGGCATCGCGTTCGAAGGAGTTCCGCCAGTAATGCCAGAAGGTGTAGATCCGTTGATCGGGATGAAGCTCACGGATGGCGTCCGTCCAGCCTTGCTCAACGAGCGCGCGATATTTCGCCTTAGCTTCCGGAGCATAGAGCGCGTCCTTAGCCCACCGTTCCGGCTTGTAGACATCCTCATCGGTAGGGATGACGTTATAATCGCCGACAAGGACCGCGGGCACGTTGCTGTCCAGTAGGCTTTGAGCATGCGCATCAAGCGCGGCCATCCAGGCGAGCTTGTAGTCAAACTTTGGACCGGGCCGTGGATTGCCGTTTGGCGCGTACATATTGCCGACGAGGATTCCACATACCGCGGCTTCGATATATCGGCTCTGCTCAGGATTGGGGTCGGCTGGGAGAGAGCGGCGCGTCTCGATCAGGGGGCCGACACGGCTCAAAATTGCAACGCCATTCCAGGTCTTTTGACCGTGGCAGATGGCCGAATAGCCAAGCTTTTCGATTGCCTCTCTTGGAAACGCCTCGTCCGTGCATTTCAGCTCCTGGAGTCCGACCACATCGGGCTGGAAAAGTTCGAGCCAGCGAGTGAGGACACCCAGTCGGGCATTGATTCCGTTGATGTTGTAGCTCGCGATACGCAAGCGTCGGTTAGGGTTCGTCATCAACCGTAGGAACCCTTCAGCCTCGATTGTGTTCTAGCGCCCGTTGCTTCTGAACCACGGATCGATGTCTCCGGGGTGGAACGCGGGCATCAGTCCCCGCCTCGGCCCCGTCGATGACGCGAATCACTGGCACCGGAAGCACGGGAGCCCCGCCAGGTTCGCCTGGCGGGGCTCCTTTTACGAGTCGCTGCTTATTCCCACAGCTTCATGCACCGATTTGCCCACAGTTTTTGTCGGATAATCGACAGTAAGAGACTGGCTAAGCCCCCATACTGCTGTATAGTCGTCCTCGTGCTTCCGGACTCGAAAGAGAACAGAAGCATGGAACCCCGGCAACTTCGGTTGCCGGGGTTTACGCGTTTTTGGACCTCCTGATGCGAAATGCCGCCGACTAGAGGGTCGCGGGATCGGCTTCGGCAAGCGACAGCGTTTTGGATCGGTTCGGCAGCGGATATTTGTTTCCGTTAGCGCAGTTGAAGAGCAGCACGCGCTCATCCTTGCGAACCAGCCCTTCACCAACAGCCTTGCGCCACGCCGCGAGCACCGCGCCCCCTTCGGGGCAAAGCAGGAAGCCATCATCGCGGGCCGCATCCTCGACGGCCTTGAGAATCGACTCTTCGGAGACGGCAATTGCCGCTCCACCGCTCGACCGCACCGCGCGCAGGATGAGAAAGTCGCCGACGGCCTTCGGAACGCGAATTCCCGTCGCGACCGTTGCCGCATGGTCCCAGCGCTCTGCAAACTCCTCGCCCTTTTCGAACGCGCGAACCATCGGCGCGCAACCTTCGGCCTGCACCGCGTACATGCGCGGTCGTTTTGGGCCGATCAAGCCGACAGCTTCGAGTTCATCGAATGCTTTCCACATCCCGATAAGTCCCGTGCCGCCGCCCGTCGGATAGAAGATAGCGTCGGGCAGCTCCCACCCCAGCTGCTCGGCAAGCTCGAATCCCATCACTTTCTTGCCCTCGAGCCGGTAAGGCTCCTTCAGCGTCGAACAGTCGAACCAAAGCCCTTCCGCCGCGCCTTTACCGACAAGGGCACCGCACTCGTCGATCTGTCCGTCGGCGACATAGACGCGAGCACCATAAGCAGCGGTCTCGGTCACGTTCGTCTCCGGCGTTTCGGCCGGACAGATGACGACGGTTTGGATGCTCGCGCGTGCGCCATAGGCGGCGAGCGCAGCACCGGCGTTCCCGTTCGTCGGCATGGCGATTTTCTTGATCCCGAACTGCTTGGCCATGGTTACGGCCATTGCGAGACCGCGCGCCTTGAAGGATCCTGTCGGGAGACGGCCTTCATCCTTCACAAGCAAAACGGAGGCACCCTCGCGCGCCGCGAGGGTCGGCAGTGCCACGATAGGAGTTTCGGGTTCGCCGAGGCTTACCGGGTCGCCGTCATGCGGCAGCAGCTCACGCCACTTCCACATCCCCTGCTGACGTGCCGCCAGGTTATCAGCGGTCAGCGACTGCCTTGCTGCGTCGAGATCATAACGTACGAGTAGCGGTTTACCCGCGCGGCTGAGATTGTGCGGGCGACCAGCCTCATAGCGTTCACCGGTAAGCGAGCATTCCAAATGAGTTACATTCATCCGTTTCAACAGTCCTTGTGATCGGCCGTGTGTTCCCGCTCGACCTGGATCGTGCAGTGCTCGATCCGGAAGCGCTGGTGCAGCACTGAACGGGCACTCGCAAGCAAGGCGTCGGGGTAATCCGCGCGGGCGGTCACGATGTGAGCCGTCAGTGCGGTTTCAGTCGTGCTGAGCGGCCAGACGTGAAGATCATGGACGGCATCGACCCCATCGAGCCGCGAGAGCGTTGCCTCGACTTCGTCGACATCGATGCCCGACGGCACTCCGGCAAGGGACATCCAGACCGATTCCTTGAACAATCCGATGCTGCTCCACAAGATCACAACGGAAACAACGAGACTCATGGCGGCGTCGACCCATTGCTGCCCAGTCCACAAGATGACGAGCCCGGCAAAGACGACGGCTGCAGAAACAACAGCGTCGGCCAACATGTGAAGGAAGGCACCGCGGACATTGAGGTCATGCTGACCGCGGGCAAAAAGCATCGCGGTGAGACCGTTGATAAGGATGCCGAGCGCAGCAACTACCATGACGATCCCGCCTGCCGTCGGCGATGGATGGAAGAGGCGGCGAATTGCTTCAGCGCCGATGGCTCCAATAGCAACAAGGAGGAAAAGTGAATTCGCAAGCGCCGCAAGGATGGGCGCCTTCTTGAGGCCGTAAGTGAAGCGCGGAGAAGGCGCTCGCCTCGCCATGGTCGCCCCGGCCCAGGCGACCATCAGTCCGAGGACGTCAGAAAGATTATGGCCGGCGTCCGCAAGCAGCGACATGGAATTGGCAATGAACCCGTAGATCGTCTCGACGCCGAGGAACGCGAGGTTCAGTCCGATGCCGATGGCGAAGGCCCGGCCGAAATCGGCGGGCGCGTGTGAATGCCCGTGCCCGTGTGAATGGCCGTGAGAGTGAAAGTGCCCGTGCGTATGGTCGTGCCCGTGAGCATCGGAAAGCCGATGCGCCTGGCGATGCTCGTCAAATTCATGCGTGTGGCTGGATGCGACCATGGCTCAGACTAGCCGAGGCCGGCGGTTAAACTCAAATGCCCAATTGTCGAGCAGCATGGAGCTTCACGGACCGCCCACGTTCCGACGAGGGAATCGACCCGGACGCGCGCTTCGCCGGCTGCGACCGCGACGCGGACGTCGTTTAAGTGAGTAAGCGCTTAAAAATTAAGCGGCTCGGCAGGAGAGCACGCCTGCCGAGCCGCCGTGAAGGGGAACTTCGCTCGCAAAGCGAGGAACGAGAGTTCCAGAGAGGGGATTATCAAAAGATAGGGTCGCAAGTCCAGCCCAAAAAAAGCAGCCCGGCGGAAGGGGAGCCGGGCTGCTTCGGGAGCGCGCGCCGCGGAAGCATAAGGCGCGCGGGGGGAAGGTTTTTCTAAAGCTCGATCCCGGCGGCGATTGCTTCGAGCTTTCGGACCCGCTCGCGAAGATCCGCGAGTTCGATCCTGCCGCCCGCAGGAGGAAGTCCCCGATCACCAACTGTCTGAGCCAGCTCCATCTTCTTAAGCTCGAGCCAGCCGTTCCAGGCCTTGAGGCCCGCCCAGCTTGTGCCGGCAAGGGCAACCATGAGGCTTGCCGAGAGCATTCCAATCGTTAGCGGATCCATCACTTCTCCTCCCGGCGGAGCGCTTCGATCTCGCGCGCCAGCTCATCATTCTGACTGTTGATGTGATGATCGATCGCCATTAGCCGGCGGTCGGTCTCGTCCAACTCGGTTCGCATCGCGTGCACCGTCGGCTTTTGCGATGCGGCCCCGCCCATGCGATCGAAATCACTCATTCGGCGCTCGCCGAAGTTTGAGCGCTTCTTCTGCACTGCAAGGTAGATACCGATCGCAGCGTAGGCGAGAAGAGTTAGCTTGAAGCTGATGAAGATTGCGGCGGCAACGAAGCCGATGCGGATGAAGGTCGGGTCCAGCCCAGTCATCGCACCGATCGTCGAGGCGACGCCCGCAACCTTCGCGTCTTTTCTATCGAGTGAATAAGGATATTTCCGCGCCATCGTCATCGTCCCCATCCTTTTTCAGTTTGCGCGCGCTTTCAGCGCCGCCTTCATGGCTTCCAGTTCGGCGTCGATCTCTTCCGACGCTCCGAGCTGATCGATTTGATCTTCTAGGTTCGTGATGCCGAGCGCCTCGCAGCGACCTTCGGCAAAGTCGGCGCGGCGCTCGAGCAGCTCGAACTTGGCGAATGCATCTCGGGTGCGGCTGCCGTGCATGACCTCGCGAGCCTTCGCCCGGGCGACCGCACTCTCAAATCGTGCGGAAATCGCATTCTGTCTTGCGCGCGCTTCGCGAAGCTTGCCCTGCAGCATTGCGATGTCCGCCTCGTAACCACGCAGCACTTCCTCCAGCTGACGGAGCTCATCGGTGAGGCCATCCGCCATTTCGCTCGCCTTCTGGCGCTCGACGAGTGCCGCCTTGGCGAGATCGTCGCGGCCTTTGCTGAGCGCGAGCTCGGCCTTTCCGGTCCAGTCCAGCTGGAGATCGTCGAGGCGGTTTACAGCGCGCCGCATCTCCTTGATGTCGGCAATCGAGCGGGCGGCGGTCGCACGCACTTCAACCAAGGTTTCTTCCATCTCAAGGATGATCATCCGGATCATCCGCGCCGGGTCTTCAGCGCGATCGAGAAGCTCGGTCATGTTTGCCGCGAAGATGTCACGAGCGCGGCTGAACACCGGTCCGCTTAGCCAGCCGGCGAGCGGGGCTAAGGGCCCGCTCTTCGGCTCAGCGGCGACCTCGATCAGGCGAGGCGTGCGGACCGGAATCTTCGCCTCGAGGACTTCGAGTTCAGGCATTGGTGATGACCTTGGCTGGAATGGTGCTGGCCTGGACCGGGCCGACCGCGGCGCCAACCGCAACCGTGCTCATGACGAGGGCCGCGGCAAGAGCGACGAGGGTCCGGGTGAACTGGGACTGCGACGACATTTCTATCTCCCTTTTCGCCCGCTTCGTTGATTGCGGGTCGATGAACAGAGATAATCAAGGACTGTGCCAATCCCGAAAAACCGCCAAAAATTATCCAGGGCGGTCGCGTGGTGCCCGATGCCAGACCAAGAGTTGGTGGCAAATACCAACCATGGGTTGGGAACATTCACCAGCTTCAGCGCGTCGAGACGGCCAAACAGCGCACGAAGGAGATGGACTAATGCTGGGTAAGCTTGCCGGCGCTTGGCTGGGCGAAAAGGTCGCGGGAAAGAACGAAGGCGCCAAAGGCGCGATCCTCGGCTATGGCGCCGCCGCGCTTGCGAGGCGCAGCGTGCCGACTCTGGCCGCACTCGCACTTGGAGGATGGGCATTCAGGAAATGGCGAAACCGCCGGGAACGCGGTTCGGATTATTCCTCCGGCGCGTCGGCCTGATCGGAAATCGCTTCACTGGAACGGTCGGCGACGTCCTCGAAATAGGGTTCGACCGTTCCCTTAAGTTTGATGGTCATTGGCTGGCCGTAGCGGTCCCGGCTTCGGCCAGCGGCGACCCGGATCCAGCCTTCGGACACACTATACTCGATGACGCTCGTTTTTTCCTGACCGTTGAACTTGATTCCAACGCCCCGGCTCAACAGCGCTTCGTCATAATGTTCGCTCCGCGGGTCGAGCGAGAGACGGTCGGGCGGGATGTCGTTCTGGTCGGCCATGAAGAACGCCCTAACCTCCTGTTTTTTGCAGTCAACGCTAAGTCCTCGACCATGAGGCCTGGCAATCGACACTCCTCAAGCGGCACGACTGCAGCCCCGTGCACCCACTTGCCCGGTTGCCGCGCCTGCGAGTCAATATTAAGCGCTCGGCACAACTTATGAGTGACAAGGACCCCAGCCTGCGCCGCAATGCGCCAAAGCTTGCTCTGCACGTGCCGGAGCCAGCCTTCCGTCCCGGCGATACACCGGACTTTTCGAATATCGAGGTTCCCGCTGCGGGGAGCACACCGCGGCCCGACACCAGCGTTCCCGCAGTTGCGACGCATGCGCTCACGACGACGTTGGTGCGAGTCCTCGGAGACGACGACCAGGCAGCCGGGCCGTGGGATCCCAAACTCGATCCCGACACGCTCCGCAAGATGCTCAGCGATATGGTGACCGTGCGTATCTTCGATGATCGCATGTACCGTGCGCAGCGCCAGGGGAAGACCAGCTTCTACATGAAGTGCACCGGCGAGGAAGCGATCGCTGTTGCGGCGCAGGCGGCACTCGACCGGGAGGACATGCACTTTCCGACGTATCGTCAGCAGGGGCTCCTCGTATCGCGCGGCTATCCACTGGTGGATATGATGTGCCAGATCTACTCGAACCGCGGTGACAAGCTGAAGGGTCGCCAACTGCCCATCATGTATTCCGACAAGTCCCACGGCTTCTTTTCGATCTCCGGCAATCTCGCAACCCAATTCCCGCAGGCCGTGGGATGGGCGATGGCTGCGGCGATCAAGGGCGATAGCCGGATCGCCATGGGTTGGGTCGGAGACGGCGCGACCGCGGAAGGCGATTTCCACAGCGCAATGACGTTCGCGGCGGTTTACAACGCGCCGGTCGTCCTCGCCATCGTCAATAACCAGTGGGCGATCTCGAGCTTCTCGGGAATTGCAGGTGCCGAACGCGCGACCTTTGCACAGCGGGCGGTCGGCTATGGGGTGGCTGGCCTCAGGGTAGACGGCAACGACGCACTCGCTGTCTATGCCGCCGTCAATTGGGCGGCAGAGCGCGCGCGCTCGAACCTTGGACCAACCCTCATCGAGTTCTTCACTTATCGCGCCGAGGGCCATTCAACCTCGGACGACCCGTCCGGCTATCGCCCGACAAACGAAGCAAAGGCATGGCCGCTCGGCGATCCAATCGAACGGCTCAAAGCGCATCTCATTGCAATCGGCGAGTGGGATGACGAGCGGCACGCGAAATTGACGTCCGATTGCGACGCATCGGTTCGTGCGGCTCAGAAGAAAGCCGAAGCCCTCGGCATCCTTCCTGAACAAGGAAAGGATGACGTCGGTTCAATGTTCGAAGACGTTTACGCCGAAATTCCCGACCATCTTCGCGAGCAGCGCGAGCAGGCCCTGGACGAGATGCGCTGATGCCCAACTTCAACATGATCCAGGCACTCAATGACGCGCACAAGGTTATGATGCGGCGCGACGAGGATGTCGTCGTGTTCGGCGAGGACGTCGGCTATTTCGGCGGAGTCTTTCGCGTGACCGAGGGGTTACAGAAGGAATTCGGGAAAACCCGGGCGTTCGACGCGCCGATCAGCGAAGGCGGCATCGTTGCGATGGCGGTCGGCATGGCGGCCTACGGGATCAAGCCGGTAATTGAGATCCAGTTCGCCGATTACATCTATCCAGGCTATGATCAGATCGTCAGCGAAGTCGCAAAGATGCGCTACCGGACCGCTGGCGAGTGGACCATGCCAATGGTCATCCGTACTCCCTACGGCGGCGGCATCTTTGGGGGCCAGACTCATAGCCAGTCACCAGAGTCGCTGTTCACCCATATCGCGGGTCTGAAAGTGGTCATCCCCTCGAGCCCGCGTGACGCAAAGGGCCTGCTGATCGCCGCCATCGAAGACCCCGATCCGGTGATTTTTTTCGAGCCCAAGCGCATCTACAATGGGCCGTTCGACGGTCATCACGACCGCCCCGTGAAACCCTGGTCGAAACATCCCGCAAGCGATGTTCCTGAAGGCCACTACACGGTCCCGATCGGAAAAGCGGCCGTTGTCCGCGAAGGCGGCGATCTTACGATTCTTGCCTACGGCACCATGGTTCACGTCGCTCTCGCGGCGGTTGAGGAGCGGGGAATCGATGCTGAAGTCATCGACCTTCGCACGCTCCTTCCCCTTGACCTCGAAACGATCGAGCAATCGGTCAAGAAAACGGGCCGCTGCCTCGTTGTCCATGAAGCGCCGCGAACGAGCGGCTTTGGCGCAGAACTGGTCGCCCTCGTCCAGGAACGCTGCTTCTATCACCTCGAGGCGCCGGTCGAGCGGGTTACGGGCTGGGATACGCCCTACCCGCACTCCTACGAATGGGCCTATTTTCCGGGTCCCAAACGCATGCAACGTGCCCTCGAGAAAGTGATGGCGGATTAATGGCGCGCTTTGAATTCAAGTTGCCGGACATCGGCGAAGGCATTGCCGAGGCGGAAATCGTCGCCTGGCACGTCAAGATCGGCGACACCATCGCCGAGGACCAGCAGATCGCCGATATGATGACCGACAAGGCTACGGTCGAAATGGAATCTCCGGTGGCCGGCAAGGTGCTGGAACTTGCCGGCGAGGTCGGCGATCAGGTGCCGATCGGTTCGGTTCTCGCGGTCATCGAAACCGAAGGCGCGGACCGAGCGTCCGAAACGGTCGAGGACAGCCAGGATGAGCGACCGCTCGCCGATGGAGCGGTTCAAGCCACACCCGAGCAGGCCAAAGAGCTGCCACTCGTCGCTGCGGATGCAGAAGCCCAAACTTCGAAGCCCGCGCCCACACGTGCACCGCGCGTCGAACCGGAAGTTTCCGGCAAAGAGCTCCCGAGAATCGCGTTCCTCGCCTCACCCGCTGTCCGCGCTCGCGCACGCGACCTTGGTATCGACCTTGCTAACGTAAGAACCGCTAGCGATCGCATCCGCCATTCCGACCTCGACGCGTATCTCCTCTACAACGGCGGCAGCGTCGCGACACGCGGAACGAGCGCGCAACGGCCCGACGAAACCGTCAAGGTGGTCGGGCTTCGCCGAAAGATTGCTGAGAACATGCAGGAGGCAAAGCGCCGCATCCCGCATTTTACGCTGGTTGAGGAGTTCGACGTCACCGCTCTTGAAGACACGCGATCAATGATGAATCAGGACCGCGGCGCGAACCCCAAGCTCACGCTTCTGCCGTTCCTCATTACGGCCATGGCACGCGCGCTCGCCGAATGGCCAATGCTGAACGCGACCTTTGACGACGAACAGAACGTCATCACGCGCTACGGGGCCGTCCACATGGGCATGGCAACGCAAACGCCGAACGGCTTGATGGTGCCAGTAATCCGCGATGCCCAATCGCGGAGTGTCTGGCAGATTGCGTCCGAGATCCTTCGGCTGTCCGAGGCTGCGCGCTCCGGGAAGGCTGCGCGCGAGGAATTGATGGGATCGACGATCACGATCTCGAGCCTTGGTCCGATGGGCGGTGTTACCTCGACACCGGTCATCAACCGCCCGGAAGTCGCAATACTTGCCGTCAACAAAGTCGAAGAAAAGCTTGTACCGACCGACGGCGAGATCACGATCCGCAAGCGCATGAACCTGTCTCTTAGTTGCGATCACCGTGTCGTCGATGGCTGGGACGCGGCGAGCTTCATGCAGACCTTGAAGGCGTATATCGAAAATCCGTTGAGGTTGCTTTCCTAGCGGACCGAAATTCGCGCTTTTCCGCTTCGGCGGAGCCTCTCAGGTTTTTTTGCCGAGTTCGCGCCAGCTTTTCTCACTGACCTCGACGCCATGTTTATCGGCAGCTTTCCGGATCCGCTTCCAAGCCTCGTCTCGATCGTCATCGCTGACATCCTTGACCTGATCGAAACGCGCAATCGCGTTCCGGACATGGCTCGCGTTGTTGAGCGGTTCTTTGCGCTCCTTGGGAAAGGCGAACTCGCCTTCATCAAGCCCGTCCCTCTGTTTCTCGCTAAGTTCCGACATCGCTTGCTCCTTTCTGGAGCCCACAACGCGCGAGACTGACTTTGAGCAACATGAAATAAGAGCCCCGATGCCGTACCGGGGGAGCAGGGGGCGGCATCGGGGCTCGTGTCAGCGGCGGCCCGAGGAGGGGTGAACGGGCGCCGCGAAGGGATCAGGCTGCGAGCCGCACGGTTTCGCCTAACGCCTGGCTGATTGACTGCTCGCGCTTTTCCGGACCGAAATTGAGGCCGTCGGCAGCTATGAACTCGGGCTCGATCCCGATGAAGTTGAACAGGCCGCGCAAATAGGTCTCGAGATGCTCGAGTGCCGCAGCGGGCGAGCCGGTACCGTAGAAGCCGCCGCGGGCGAGTGCGATGATCACGCGCTTGTCCCGCACGAGACCTTCGGGTCCCGACTGGCTGTATCGAAACGTCTTGCCGGCAACAGCGAGCCGGTCGATCCAGGCCTTGAGCTGCGTCGGCAGGGTGAAGTTGTACATCGGTGCGCCAACGACGACGGTGTCCGCGGCGAGAAACTCGTCCAACACCGAGTTGTCTGCATAGGCTTCGAGGGTGAGATGCGGCAGCGGATCCGCGGCGAGATCGCGATAGACGATCGTGTCACCGGGCTGCGCGGCCTTCAGTTGGTTGACGATGGAGGCAGTGAGCACCCGGCTCGCGCTATTCGCGCCCGTGATGCTCGAATCGATGTGCAGGATGGTCACTATTGCCTCCTAAGTATGGATTTGTTACCGAGGCACGCTAAATAACCATCGAAGAACCGCTCGCAAGAACGCACTTTTTTGTTTCACACGAACAAATTTGTGCGGTGGAAACATGGAGGTAACCGATGAAGGATCCCCGCAGCCCTGTTTGCCGTACGATCAGTGGGCTGCTCCAGCGTATCGGCGACAAATGGACCGTTCTCGTCGTGCAAACACTCGCCGAGGGGCCCAGGCGTTTCAACGAGCTCCGGCGCGAAATCCCGAGTGTGTCCCAGCGCATGCTCACGTTGACGCTGCGCAATCTCGAGCGCGATGGCCTCGTCAGCCGCACGGTCACCCCGACTATTCCGCCGCGGGTCGATTACGAGCTGACCGAGCTCGGCCAGTCTCTCCAGAAGCCGATCTGCGGGCTGGCGAGCTGGGCAACCGAAAATGTGGGCGCGATCGATGCTGCACAGAAGCGGTTCGACGCAAAACAGGACAAGCAGCAGGCGGCCTAGGATTTTCGCGGGCGACGCGAACCGCTAGTGCGGCCAGATGCTGAAACCCGTCACGACCGACATCGAAGCCCTGAACATCCTCGACGAGCGCCTGCGCTGGTTGTCGGCCTGGACGATCCATCACGCGAACCACGTCCGCGAAAGCCGGGATGGACTGAAGGTCGGGGGGCACCAGGCGAGCTGTGCATCGATGACGGCAATCATGGCCGCGCTCTATTTTCACGCACTCGAACCCAACGACCGGGTGGCCGTGAAGCCGCACGCCGGCCCCGTACTCCATGCGGTTCATTACTTGCTTGGATCGCAATCAAGGGCCGCGCTTGAGAATTTCCGCGGCCTCGGTGGTGCACAATCCTACCCAAGCCGGACCAAGGACGCGATCCCGGTCGATTTTTCGACCGGCTCCGTAGGGTTAGGGGTTGCGGTCACTCTCTTCTCGAGCCTGGTTCAGGATTATCTCACCGCGCACGGAGCACTTAGCGATGAGGAACGCGGTCGCTTCGTCGCACTGATCGGCGATGCCGAACTTGATGAAGGCAATATCTACGAAGCCATCATCGAAGGGGCGAAGCACGACGTCCGCAACCTGTGGTGGATTCTCGACTACAACCGCCAGAGCCTTGATGCGACCAGTGCCGACCGCATGTTCGAACGCTTCGACGAAATCTTCCGGAGCTGCGGCTGGCGTGTTGTCGAACTGCGCTATGGCAAGCGTCTCGCCCGGGTCCTCGACGGGAACCCAGCGCTCAAGGACTGGTTCGAACGGCTTTCGAATGCGAAGCTGTCCGCACTCCATTACCAGGGCGGGAGCGCGTGGCGAGCCCAGATCAAGGCGGACCTTGGCCGAAAAGCCGCATCCTTCCTTGCGAATCATGACGATGCTGCCCTCGGCGCCTTGTTCACCGATCTTGGCGGTCACTGTATGGAAACCCTCGTCGAGGCGTTTGACGCCGCGAAAGACGATGTCCCGACCTTCTTCATCGCCTGGACGATCAAGGGCTTCGGCCTCCCGTTCGCGGGGCACAAGGACAATCACGCGGGTCTCATGAACCCGACGCAGCTTGCAGCCTTACGCGAAACGATGAACGTTCGCGAAGGCCATGAGTGGGATCCGCTCGAGGGCGTTGGCGACAATGCCCGAACCGGCGTCGAAGCCCTCATCGCACAGTGCCGTATCGCCCGCGCCAAGCGACAGCGTGCGTTCAATACGGTCACCGTTCCGGCGCTTTCCGCCCCGGCGGGCGACGAACAGTCAACGCAGGCCGCGTTCGGACGCATCCTCCTCGAGCTCTCCAAGGCCGGGGGCGAGCTTCCCGAACGGATTGTGACCACTTCACCCGATGTAACGGTGTCGACCAACCTTGGCGCTTGGGTAAACCAGCGCGGCCTGTTCGAACGGCGCGCCATGCCAGACGTCTTCGCTCAGGCAAAGATTGCGTCCGCGCAAAAATGGAGTGGCAGCAACAAAGGGCAGCACGTCGAACTTGGTATCGCCGAAAGCAACCTCTTTCTGACGCTCGCGGCAGCGGGCCTTGCCGGCGACATGTTCGGTACGCGGCTCTTCCCGATCGGCACTGTCTATGACCCGTTCATCGCCCGCGGTCTCGATGCACTCAATTACGCCTGCTACCAGGATGCGCGGTTCCTGCTGGTTGCGACGCCAAGCGGAATCACGCTCGGGCCGGAAGGCGGAGCGCATCAATCGATCAATCCTCCGCTCATCGCGCTCGGACAACCGGGGCTTCGTCACTACGAGCCGGCATTCGCCGACGAACTTGCAGCCATGATGGAAGAGGCATTCCGACTGATCGACGATCCTTTCGGCGAGAGCACTTACCTGCGTCTTTCGACGCGCAGCATCATGCAGGTCGAACGAACTGACGACCGGTGGCGGGAGGGTGCCCTTCAAGGAGGCTATTGGCTCCGCGAACCCGCTGAGGGTGCGGAAGCCGCGCTTGTCGCCATGGGCGCCGTCATGCCCGAGGCGTTGGCCGCCTGGGAGGAACTAAAGACGGATGTGCCCGGGCTCGGGCTCCTCGCCGTGACGTCTCCTGACCTACTGCACCGGGGCTGGACGGCGGCTCAGGCGGCACGCTGGAAGGGTCATCGTGAGCCTAGCCATGTCGAGCGCTTGCTTTCGAGTCTCTCGAACGGCGCGGGTCTGGTGACGCTCGCGGACGCGGCGCCAGCGAGCCTCTCCTGGATCGGCGGAGTGCTCGGACATCGGGTCGCCCCACTCGGCGTCGAGCGGTTCGGCCAGACCGGCAATCTTGCCGATCTCTATGCCGCGTACCGGCTCGATGGCGACGCCATCACTGAGGCGGTTGCCGAGCTTCTGCTGCCCGCCTAGAGGCGGGTCATGGCCGGGCGTTATTTCGACGAGTGGCAGGTAGGCGACCGGGTCGAGAGTGCGCTGACGCGCACGGTGACCGAGACCGACAACCTCCTCATCACCACCCTCACGCATAATCCGCAGCCGCTTCATCTCGACTATGAGGCGGCCGCGAAAAGCGAGTTCAAGAAGCCGCTCGTGAACAGCTGCTTCACCTTCAGCCTGCTTGTCGGGGTGACCGTCCACGACACGACTTTCGGATCGCTGGTCGCGAACCTTTCTTATGACAAGGTCGTCTTTCCGAAGCCCGTCTTTACCGGCGATACGCTTCGCTGCGAGAGCGAGTGCATCGCGCTTCGCGAGAGCAAGTCACGCCCGAACGCAGGCATCATCACCTGGGCACTTCGCGCGTTCAACCAGCGAGGCGAGCGGGTTTGCGAATGCACCCGCACGGCCCTGGTCCAGAAGCGCCCGCAATGACCGAGCCCCGCTCCTGGCTCTTCGTCCCGGCCGACAGCGAGCGGAAAATCAGCAAGGCGCTCGCGAGTGCCGCC
Source organism: Sphingomicrobium sp. (assembly GCA_035944075.1). Taxonomy (GTDB): domain Bacteria; phylum Pseudomonadota; class Alphaproteobacteria; order Sphingomonadales; family Sphingomonadaceae; genus Sphingomicrobium. Next base: position 41,951 of record DASZBO010000117.1, on the reverse strand, counting down.
GACGCGATCATCTTCGATCTCGAGGACAGCGTTGCCCCAGCTCAGAAGGGGCGCGCGCGCGAAATACTCAAGGATCTTCCCAAGCCCTCGAACGGCCCGCAATGGTGGGTGCGGGTGAACCCGCTTGGAAGCGAGTTCCACAAGGACGATCTGAAGCTCATCGCGAGCGCTCACGTCCACGGAATCATTCTTCCCAAGGCCGAGAGCGGCGCGGACGTCACCGAGCTTGCGCACCGAACCGGCAGCATCCCCATTCACGCGATTGTCACGGAAACGGCGGCGAGCCTGTTCGGTCTTCTTTCTTATCGCGACCCCAAGTCTCCGCTCGCTGCGATGAGCTGGGGAGCCGAAGACCTTTCGGCGGCGCTCGGCGCGTCGTCCAAATATGACTCAACGGGCGAACTTAGCTTCACCTACAAGCTCGCGCGTTCGCTTTGCCTGGCGGGAGCCGTCGCCGCAGGGGTACAGCCGGTGGACGGGGTTTTTGCCGATTTTCGTGATGATGAAGGTCTGCGACGCGAGGCCGAAGAAGCGCGGCGCGACGGCTTTACCGGCAAGCTTGCGATCCACCCGCAGCAGGTCGAAATAATCAACGCCGCGTTTACGCCCTCGCCCGCCGAGGTGAGCTACGCCGAGCAGATCGTCGCCGCGTTCGAGGCGCACCCCGAGGCTGGTGTTTTGGCTGTCGAGGGCAAGATGGTTGACCGCCCGCATCTCATTCAAGCCAGGCGCATATTGGAACGAGTCCGATAGGAGGAAATGATGGCGACAACCGCAGAGCCCCACGCGATGACCTCGAACCGGGCGGGCGGCACAAGTCTCGCCAAAGGCTGGGGGACGGACGCCCCCGACCAGCCGTTGCGACCGATTGAGGTCGAGCGCAGGGCGCTTCGGCCGGACGACGTGGCGATCAAAATCACTTACGCAGGAATTTGCCACTCGGACCTGCACACCGCGCGCAATGACTGGGGCGGGACAATCTATCCGACCGTGCCCGGACATGAGATCGTCGGGAAAGTCACAGCAGTCGGGAAGGACGTCACCCGGCACCAGGTCGGCGATACGGTCGCTGTGGGCGTGATGGTCGACAGCTGCATGAGCTGCGACCAGTGTCTTGCCGGTTGGGAGATCTTCTGCCGCGAAGGTGCGACCCAGACCTACAACAGCGCCGATCGACAGGACGGTACAATCACGAAGGGGGGCTACACCGACCATATCGTCGTGCGCGATCATTTTGCCTTGAAGGTGCCGGACGGGATGGACGAGGCCCGCGTCGCACCGCTGCTGTGTGCGGGCATCACGACTTACTCACCGCTTCGCCAGTACAAGGTCGGCCCGGGGGCCAAGATGGGGGTCGTCGGACTTGGCGGGCTGGGCCATATGGGCGTTAAATTCGGAGCGGCCCTAGGTGCCCACGTGACCATGATCACGACAACGCCAAGCAAGGGCGACGATGCTCGCCTGCTTGGCGCTCATGACGTAATCATCTCGACCGATCCTCAGGCGATGGCCGAGGCGGCGACGCGTTTCGACTTCATTCTCAATACGGTTCCCGTCAGTCACGAGATCGATCCCTATCTGTCGCTTCTTGGCCGTGGCGGCCGAATGGTCATCGTCGGCGCGCTTAACTCGATGCCTGGATTCACCGGAATGAACCTCATCTGGTACGACCGCGCGGTCGGCGGATCGGCAGTAGGCGGGGTTCCGGAAACGCAGGAAATGCTCGAGCTCTGCGCCCGGGAGGGGATCTATCCGGAGGTCGAGTTCATTGCGATGAACCAGATCAACGACGCCTATGAGCGGATGCTCAGGAACGATGTTCGCTACCGCTTCGTGGTCGACATGAGCCGCGGCCTATGAGCCAAGCGGTCCATCCCGTACCGGAAGGTTTGAAGATGCGGATCGGGCCGCGCGAACTTGCCGAACTCAACGATCTCGCAAAGGCCGATCCCGACCGCTTCTGGCTGGACCAGGCAAAACGGCTGACCTGGAACAGCTTCCCGGCGAAGGCTGGGGACTGGTCCTACGAAAAAGCCGACTTTCACATCCGCTGGTACGCGGACGGCGAGCTCAACCTTTCGGTCAACTGTCTTGATCGTCACCTTGCCGAGCACGGCGAGCGCACCGCGCTCATCTTCGAGGCGGACGAGCCCGGGCACGGCCACCACGTCAGCTACCGGCAGCTCTATGAGGAGACCTGTCGTTTCGCGAACCTCCTGAAGTCGCGCGGCGTGAAGCGTGGTGACCGCGTCATGATCTACATGCCGATGATCCCGGAAGCGGCAGCGGCAATGCTTGCCTGCGCCCGCATTGGAGCCATTCACTCGGTCGTATTTGGCGGTTTTTCGCCCGACAGTCTGGCCGGTCGGATCGTCGATTGCGACGCCGTGGCCGTAATCACCGCGGACGAGGGTGTCCGCGGCGGCAAGCGCATTCCCCTGAAGCGCAACGTCGACACAGCTCTCGAGCAGTGTGATGTCGCCACCGTAATTGTCGTTCCTCGAACCCGTGCCGACGTGCCGATGAAGGAGGGGCGCGACATCAGCTACGAAGCGGTGCGCAGCGACCTTGCGACCGATTGCAATCCCGAAATCATGAATGCCGAAGACCCGCTCTTCATCCTCTACACCTCGGGCTCGACCGGGAAGCCCAAGGGGGTCGTTCATACGACGGGCGGCTATGCAGTGTGGGCAGCAACCACCTTCGACTGGATCTTCGACTATCGTCCCGACGACGTCTTCTGGTGCACGGCCGATATCGGCTGGATCACCGGGCACAGCTATGTAGTCTACGGCCCACTCGCGATGGGCGCGACGAGCGTGATGTTCGACGGCGTCCCCAATTATCCCGACTTCGGCCGCTTCTGGGAAACCGTCGAGCGGCTTGGAGTGACGATTTTCTATACCGCGCCGACGGCAATCCGCGCGCTGATGCGCGAGGGGGATGGGCCCGTCCGGCGTTATGACCGATCGACCATTCGCCTTCTGGGAACGGTCGGCGAGCCCATTAACCCGGAAGCCTGGGAATGGTATTGGCGGGTTGTCGGAGATGGCCGCTGCCCGGTCGTCGATACCTGGTGGCAGACGGAAACCGGCGGCATTCTCATCTCGCCCTTCCCCGGCGCTACCGAAATGAAACCTGGCAGCGCGTCGAGGCCACTACCGGGGGTGGAGCCGCTCCTCGTCGATGCCGGGCATCAAGTGCTCGAAGGTCCAGCAAACGGAAACCTCTGCATCGCCGCCTCGTGGCCCGGGCAGATGCGCACCGTCTGGAACGATCACGGACGATTCTTCGAGACCTATTTCAAGGCCTACCCCGGCCTCTACTTCACGGGGGATGGCTGCCGCCGTGACGAGGACGATTATTACTGGATTACCGGCCGGGTCGACGACGTGATCAACGTGTCGGGACACCGCATCGGCACGGCCGAGGTCGAAAGCTCGCTCGTCTCGCACCCAAAGGTCGCCGAAGCCGCCGTGGTTCCCTTTCCGCACGACATCAAGGGACAGGCAATTTACGCCTTTGTGACGCTCAATGCCGGAGAGGAAGGCAGTGACGAACTCCGAAAAGAGCTCAATCAGGAAGTACGGCGCGACATCGGCGCGCTTGCCGCGCCCGACAAGATCCACTTCACGCCGGCGCTTCCCAAGACTCGTTCGGGAAAGATCATGCGTCGGATCCTGAGGAAGATCGCCGAAGGAGCGAGCGACGGATTCGGCGATACGTCGACCCTTGCTGATCCGACCGTCGTCGAAGCCCTGGTCGCCGGCCGCCAATGATCCTCATGGCGCTAAGTTCGATCGCCATGGCGGTGTCGGTACCGCCAGCTCGTGATCTTGACCTCGCCGGCTTTTTCAGTGGCCGCACCCACGCGGAAAATGATCTCAAGATCATTTTTCATCGTCCAACTAAGCTTATTGTCGACAGCGTTGGAAAGCGCCAGGGATCCGAGTTCATCCAGACGGACATCGTTCACGAAGGCGACAAGCCCGTGCGCACCCGGGTCTGGCGAACGCACGAGGTCAGCCCTGGCCATTTCGCCGGGACCCTCTCCGATGCGACGGGCCCGGTTGACATCGCCGTTCATGGCAACAGCGTTGTTATTCGCTACACGATGAAGGGCGGGCTCGACATCTTCGAGACGATGCAGCTTCAGCGAGACGGTCGGACCCTTTCCAATAACGTCGTCGCAAAAAAATTGGGGCTGACCTTTGCCCACGTCGAAGGGTCGATCCGAAAGCTCGACTGACGTCCCGCCGCGCAAAGCTTGCGTGCGCCTCGCTGCTCGCTATCCCTTGAGGGCAAGGGGAGACAGAATGGCGAGCATTGCCGAGCAACACCAGAAGACCTGGCCGATGGCCCGGGTGATCATTGCCTCGTCGGCCGGCACGGCATTTGAATGGTACGACTTCTTCATTTTCGGCAGCCTGGCTCCGGTTATCTCGAAAGTCTTTTTCGCCGGTCTCGACCCGACCCCGGCGCTCCTGGCCGCCCTCGCGTTGTTTGCAGCGGGCTTTGCTTTTCGACCGCTCGGTGCGCTGATCTTTGGCGTCGTCGGTGATCGTCTCGGGCGCAAGGGCGCGTTCCTCGTTACCGTCAGCATGATGGGCACGGCGACCTTCCTCATCGGCCTCATCCCCACCTATGCGCAGGCCGGAAGCACCGGACCCGCAATGCTCATCATCCTGCGTATCCTCCAGGGGATAGCGCTTGGCGGCGAATATGGCGGCGCTGCAATCTATGTTGCCGAGCATTCGCCGCACGATAAACGCGGCGCCTCAACGGGCTGGATCCAGTCGACCGCCTCGTTCGGTCTACTGGCCGCTCTCCTCGTGATCGTTGCAACGCGCACAGCCATCGGCGAGGTCGCGTTCGCTTCGTGGGGCTGGCGCGTACCGTTCCTCGCCTCGGTTGTCCTCCTCGCCATCTCCGTCTGGATGCGGGCGAAGCTCTCCGAGAGCCCCGAGTTCGCACGACTGCGCAAGGAAGGCGACATCGCACGCGCTCCCCTTGCCGAAGCCTTTGGCAAGTCACGCAACTTGAAGCGCGTGCTGATCGCATTTTTCGGGATCATGTGCGCGCAGGGAGCCGTCTGGTATTTTACCTTCTTCTATCTCCAGGTCTTTCTGGAGAAATCGCTTGGCCTGCCGACCCAGACCAAGGACATGTTGCTCATCATCATGACCGTCGTCAGCGCGCCGCTCTACGTCTATTTTGGCTGGCTGAGCGACCGGTGGGGGCGAAAGCCCGTGATGGTGGGAGGCATGCTGCTCGCGTTGGTGCTCTACTTTCCTGCTTCGCACTGGATTGCCGCAGCAGCAAATCCGCGCCTTATCGATGCACAAGCCTCAACGCCCATCTTCGTCGACACCGATCCCAGCACCTGCTCCGTACAGTTCGACCCGGTCGGCACTGCCCGGTTTGTGAGCGCGTGCGACATTGCCAAGAGCACATTGGTCACCAAGGGCATCAATTTCACGACCCGAAGTTCGTCGGATCGTCGAACTTATGTCGTTGTTGGTACCGAGCGGGTACCGATAACGGGCGGCGAAACTCTGGCGGGGGCCGAACTCAAACGCCTCAAGACGAGGACAGCGGATGCGATTGGGGCGGAGTTGCAGGAGGCTGGCTATCCCAAGACGGCCGATCCGGCACACGCCAACATGAAGCTGCTAATCCTCATCCTCCTCGCGTTCGTAATCGCGTCGACGGCCCTCTATGGCCCCCAGGCGGCGGCGCTCGTCGAGATGTTCCCAACGCGCGTCCGCTACACGGCAATGTCTTTTCCCTACCACGTCGGAACCGGCTGGGTCGGCGGCTTCTTGCCGGTGACGAGCTTTGCCATCGTGGCGATCACCGGCAACATCTATTCCGGCCTTTGGTACTCCGTCATCTTCACCGGGATCTCGGTTGTTGTCTCCGTCCTGTTCCTCAAGGAAACCGCGGGCCGACACCTTCAGGAGGTCTAGGTCAGGGACACCAGTGAATATCGATCGGTTGCTCAGCCTCGGCGAGGACGCGGCCAATCGGCGCTCGGGAGCTCTGGCCGTCCGCAATTGCCTGCTCGAGAACCTGGCGTTTCTCATCGCCGGTTATGACGATGGTCACGGTGCGTGCAGAAAGGATTGCCGCCCTCGTCAGTGTGACGCGCGGGACAGGCGCTTCCTTCGGCAGAGGATCGGGCATAACGCCGACTGCCCGGCGGGCCTTGGGCGCATCAAGTGCACCCTGAAGGTCGGGACCCGGGAAAATCGAGGCGGTATGCCCGTCCGCGCCCATGCCGAGCCAGACAAGATCCGGAGGCCAGGACAGATCCTGGAGGCGCGCGTCGGCTGCATTGCCGGCGAGGCGATAATCTTCCGCGGCGCCGCTGATGATTGGAATAACCCGAGCCCCTTGGGGAAGGAACGCCTTGGCAATGGCGCGAACATTTGCAAGTTCGCTATCGATCGACACGACCCGATCGTCGGTCGGAATAATCGTGACTTTCTTCCAGGGAAGCTTCTGCTTCAAAAGCTTTGGAAAAATGGCGGGACCGGTGCTCCCCCCCGGGACCGCGATGAGCGATGAACCGCGCGCGTCGACGGCGCTCTCGATAATGAACGCAATGTCTCCTGCAACAGCGTCGCCAAGCTCATCGAGGGAATCATATTCCCACCATTCCGCTTCGATCATGTGAATTCCTTCAATAAGATTTGCGGGTGAACCGCTAACGCGGCGCTGGTTGCGCGTATCCGAACCATCCTGCAACTGCTTGTCCGCTCCGATTGAGCGCCGGGCGAAAACGGAGCCGGTCGTGCGCGGTGTTGCACATCTCCGAATCGATCGCCGGGACATTGGTACCCCGGTCGAGAAGGCATTCGGCGACATAGCCCCGGGCGTCGATCCTCAGGCGAAGGAATACGGTGGCCGCCCGCGGCCACTGATTAATGATCGCTTGTGGGAAGTCGTAGCCGCTAAGGACCGGGCTCGCGAGTCGCGGCGGCTCGGCCGCAATCCCGCCATCTCCGGAGCCCCGGCCGTTCCCTGCGCCGCTACCCTCGCCATTGCCACCGGCGCCCGTACCTGGACCACGGACCAAGGACGCACCTTGTGTCGGATCGGTTGCCGAACGCGGGATTTGCGCTGTCGGGATCGTCTTCACGACCGGTGTTTCGATGATCGCCCTTGGAGCTACGACGGCCGTTGCGCGGCTTTCGAGATTCTTGCGTGCCGAGCCTCCGGTCTTTTGCCGGACCTTGCTGACCTGCGGCTCGGCGATCGGTGGCGGCGGTGGCCGCACGACGACATCGACGAGAGGCAGGGGAACTTGGTCGTCTCTTTTCTCGCTCTTGCCCGCTAGGTTCAGGAAGGCAACCAGCAACGCAGCCTGGATTGCGAGCGCGGCAAAGCCGGCGCTGCTTCGGTCCGAGGTCTTGAGGTTTGCGGCGTACATTTGTCCGCGGTGTGAATAGCAGTTCACGCCTTGCCGGACAGTGAAGAAAGCGCGAGCGCCGGACGTTCAGAAAACGCCCGGCGCCATGCCCGTGCGTCGATCTCAGCGGCTGGAAGCGGCCTTTCGTCCGCCGCCGTGGCTCGCTTTTCCACCCTTGCTGGCAATCTCGCGCTGCTTCGCCGGGTCCATTGCTGCGAAGCCCCGTTTCGAACCACCGCTCTTTGCTGCTGCCATGAGTTTTCTCCCTAATGCAGGCAGATCGACAACGGCAAAAAACAGCAGCGGTTCACAAATCTGATGGAGGTTAAGGAACAGCAGTCCTCGCCGAAAAAATCATACTATCCAAGGCCGATCTGCTGCCCCCGTCATGGATCAACGCTCGAACGAAAAAGAACAGGCTTGCTGCGGCAGACTTGCGGATCCCACCGCCAATTAGGAGCAGTCGATCCGCGCCCCTCACAAGCTCTCACCCCCACCCCCAGGCTTGCTGTTAGCCTTGGCGATAACGATGACCAGCGACATCATTGCGCTGCTCTAGACTGGCGCCAAATAGTACGATGAGCGCGATTGGCTGGCTTTCAGTATTGGCTACAGCCGCAGTCGATGCTGTTCATGCCCTTCGCTACCGCGAAGACCGATGATTGCAGCAGGTCTCGGTTCCGAGCTGGAGCTTGTCACGCACATCGTAGCAATTGCGATACCCGCGGTCCGCAAATCAGTATCGCTGTTAGGTGGCTTGATCTCATACCCATCAGCAATGATCGACGTCTTGCGATAGTCGTTCTCGACCCGCTCGGAAGCAACCTTCGCGCCCTCGTGCCGCAGCGAGTCAGCGAAGCCTCACTCCGATCCACAAGGTGCGCGGTGTTGCACGTTCGACCGAACCATCGCCGTTGATTGCCGCCATGACGAGCGAGTTGGTGATGTTTTCGCCGCGAGCAATGAGCTGCCAATGCCGGCTGACGGGCCAGGACGCGAAAGCGTCGAGGGTGGTCGCCCGTTTCAAAACCTGCGTATTGAGATCATCCTCGAACTGCGCTCCGACGCGCCGCAGATCGAGCTCGAGAGCCTTGCCGCCGCGGTTCCAACTCGCCGAAAGGGTGCCTACGAAATTCGGAGTCTGAGCGGGCCGAAGGCCGTTTAGAACTCCCGCTGTGCCGCTCGTTTCCATGCGCGCATGGCTGAAGCTCGCACCGGCCCGGAAACTCCAGGATCCACGCGTCCATCCGCCGCTGAGCTCGACGCCTCCAACCTTCACCGCATCGACATTCTCACGCTCGCGGAAGGATCCTCCGGCCGCCACGAACCCGACCTCGGGAAATGTGCCCGGCCCCTTCCCCAGGGTCACATTGGCGATTGCATCGCGCAGGCGGTTCAAGAAGGCCGTTGCGGAGGCCCGCCAGGGTCCGCTTGCGTATTCAAGACCACCCTCGATCCCGGTAAGCCGCTCAGGGTTGAGATTGGGGTTCGCGGCCGTCGCGTCCGTTCCGGCGCGAAAGGGACGGAACAGTTCATTCAAGGTCGGCATTCGCCACCCAAGATAAGCGGCTCCCCGAAGGCTAAAGCCGCTTCCAATTGGTGCGAGGAGACCGCCGCGTGCCGTCGGTAGCCAACCCTCACGCCTGGGATAAAAATCGTTGCGCGTTACGGTGCCGGTTGCAATCGTCTGCTCGAAGAGATGTCCGCTGCTCACTTGCCAATGGTCAAGACGGGCTCCGCCGGTGAGCGTCACGAGACCAAAGACGTCGGACAACTCCGCAAAGGCACCGCTCGTCATGGTCTCGCCGCCCGCACGGCGACGCCGGGTCGGATCGCCGGAAACATAATTGGCAAGTTCGTTCGTCTGGCCTGTCGTTCGGCGCGCGTCGCCCCCAATCCTCAATTCGATTCCGTCCGGCATCGGCGGACGCACCTCGAGGCTGCCGCCAAGACCGTGGGAAGGCACCGAATCTTGCAGCAGCACGCGGGTCGCGACCGAGCGCGAAGCATTGAGGCTCGCGGTGCTGCTGAGGAGATTGCGCCATTGCCAGTAGCCAAGTGCGCTCCATTGCCAGGGGCCGCGGCTCACAAGCCTAAGCGACGCATCGGCGCCGTTGGTGCGATCCTCACTGAAGTCCGTGCCGCGCGTCCGCCAATCGTGGAAAAAGGACGCGCTCGTCTGGAGTTCTGTTGAGCTGCCGACGGGTGCGACCCACCGCGCCCGCCCGCTCCATTCCCGATAGGGTGCGGGCATGTCCGCGGGACCGCGGGTTTCTTGCGTAATCGGAATGAAGCCGTCGCTTCGGGCTCCGCGTCCAGAAAGGCTAAGGATGCCCCCGCCTGCGTCGATCCCAATTCGTCCACGCCCTTCAAGCGCACTGCGACTGCCGGCATCGATTTCGCCAGTGACATCCTTTTCCGCCCGGCTTGTCATCTCGATTGTACCGGCAAGCGCTCCTGGACCGTTGGTGACGCTACCGCCGCCACGAACGACGCGAATGTCGCTCAGTGTCTCGGGGTCATATGCTGGCCAGTTGACCCATCCGCCGAAAGGATCGGTTTGCGGAACCCCGTCGAGCACGAGAAGCGCCCGGCTCGAGGCATTCCCGCCAAGCGCGCGGAGGGTCACGCCCTGGCTCGTCGGATGGCCACTGGTCGAATCGGAACGCCGGAACAGCTGGACTCCAGGAACGTCCTTAAGGAGCTGATCGAGAGCATGGCTTGGCGCCTGCTCGATTTCACGGCTGGAGATCCGCGCGGTCGCATAGACGCGTTCGGCCCGTGTTTCAGGTAGTGCCGTGCCGGTAATGACGATCGCCGCAGGTGGCGGGGGCAGTGCGTCGACCACAGGAACTTAAGGGTTCAGGCCGGAGGCCGCGCCGAACGTCAGCGGCGAAGTTACGGCAAGCGGATGCCGCGTCCGGGGCACCCACGAGCGCTTGGGAAGTGGGTGCGGTTCATTCGACTTCGTCATGGCTCGCGAAATCACTGCACGGGTCGCCCGTTTGCGTCGAGTGAAAACAGCCATGCCGAAGGACATTTAATGAGCCGGGAATAAAATCGTAATTAAGTTGGATCGCGTGAATCTTTGTTAAATAGCGCGACTTGCGGCATTGTCGGCGGAGCGACTCGAACAATTCCACTGGGAGGGGGCCCCGGTGAAATCGATGCGAAGTCCACTGCAACGGTACCGCGCTTCTTCGCGCCAGGCCCTCGTGCACCTTGCGGGAGCCACCGCACTGCTTGGCAATCCGGCAACGTCTTTTGCCCAGTCTCCTCCGCGCCCCGTCGCTCCGCCGACGCGCGAGGAAGTGACCCGCCCTACAACGCCGCCGCCCGCTGCGCGAAGCCGCCTTGAAGTCGAAGGCGGGATCGAACGCGCGCCCTGCGCTCTTGAAGGGCCCGAGTTCCGCTCGATCCATTTTGTCCTGAGGGGTGCAGAGTTCGAGGGTCTCCAGGGCTTGACGCGCGCAGACCTCGCGCCGGCTTACGCCGGCTTCATCGGCCGTGAGGTCCCCGTCGCGACCGTCTGTGAAGTCCGTGACAGTGCGGCGACCATCCTTCGCGACTCCGGTTACATCGCGGCGGTCCAGGTTCCCGAGCAGCGGATCGCAGACGGCATCATTCATTTCCAAGTGCTGATGGCGCACTTGACGCAGATCCGTGTACGCGGCGAAGTGACGGGTGCTGAGACTGTTCTCGGCGCCTATTTCAACCAGCTGACGAAGCGGCCGCTGTTCAACCGCTTCGAGGCGGAGCGCTATCTCCTCCTTGCGAGTGATCTTCCCGGCTACACGGTCCGGCTGACGCTTCGGCCGGCGGGAACAGCGCCCGGCGACGTCGTTGGCGACGTTACGGTGCAGCGTCTTCCCGCTTATGTCGATCTCATCGTCCAGAACGGGGGGTCTCACGAACTCGGGCCCTGGGGCGGGCTTGTCCGTGCCCAGTTTTTTGGCCTGACGGGTCTTGGCGACCGAACCATCTTATCGCTGTTCACGACCGCTGATTTCCACGAGCAGCAGACGGTCCAGCTCGGCCACGAGATGCGCATTGGTCCCGAGGGGCTCAGTCTTAGCAGCACTTTCACCTACGCCTGGGCGCGGCCGAGTGTCCCACAAGCCCATGTGCTCGCCAAAACGCTGCTTGCTACGTTCGAACTGGGCTATCCGTTTATCCGGCGTCAGGAAACGACTCTTCGCGGCTCGGTTGGCATGGATATCGTCAACGAGGACGTGTGGCTCGACAGGGCGGCACTGACACGCGACCGCCTGCGCGTTGCCTTCATGCGCCTCGGGATCGATGCGCTCCCCCCTGACAACGCGGCACAATTCACGACCGCCGAACCACCCTGGCACCTGACGGGTCTCGTTGAACTGAGGCAGGGCCTGAATGCGCTCGGTGCAACCCAGAATTGCGGCCCGGCCGGCATCAATTGCCTCGCACCTGGCGACACCCCTCCGAGCCGCCTTGAAGGACGCTCGGACGCGACGGTGCTGCGCTTCACCGGCTATGGTGAACTTCGGCCTATTCCAAAGCTTACGGTCGCCCTTGGCGCGCGGGCCCAATATGCCTGGCAGCCGCTGTTCAGTTTCGAGGATTTCTCGGCCGGCAATTACACCGTTGGGCGCGGCTATGATCCTGGCGTACTCCTCGGCGATCGTGGCTTCGGGACGCAACTCGAGCTTCGCTATGGCAGCCGCATTCCCGTCAGCGTCAAGAGGCCGGCAGTCGAAGGCTATGCCTTCTGGGACCATTCGAACGTCGGCCACCGCGACAGCGCGATCATCCTGACCTCGCGTGAACATCTCGATTCCGTTGGCGGCGGCGCGCGGGTCAACTGGGACCGGTTCGCGCTTGATGCCGCCCTTGCAATCCCGCTGACGCACCTCGGGCCGCTCGACCGCAAGCCGCCGGTCCGAATTCTCGTCTCGCTCACCAGCCGCCTCTGGCCATGGAAGTATTGATGACATGTCAGACGCCCAGCACCCTGCGTGTCCTGCATACCGACTAAGGAGGAACACGCTTCTCCTTTCCTGCGCGAGCCTCGCGATCGCCGTCGCGCTTGCAACACCCCAAAGCGCTCAGGCGCAGGCCTTCCAGGGAACGCCCAGCGTCGTGAACGGCACGGTCACTTTCGATCGTTCCAGCGCCGGAAACGAGACGGTCACGGTCGGCAGCAGTTCGGCGACTGTCAATTGGGCCCCCAACGACGTGGGCGGCACCGGCAACATCAATTTCCTGCCCGCGGGCAACAGCGCCACCTATCAGGGCGCGGCCGGTCTCACGGACTTCACCATTCTCAACCGCGTCGTTCCCACCGACGCGACGCGCGCGATCGAGTTCAACGGTTCGGTGCTGAGTAAGCTCGCGGGCGGCGGGACCGGCGGCAATGTCTGGTTCTACAGTCCAGGCGGCATTGTGGTGGGATCAACGGCCCAGTTCGACGTTGGCGGACTGCTGCTAAGCAGCGTCGATCTCCCGAACGGGTTCAGCATAACCGCCGGCGGATTCACGGCAAGCTTCTCCAAGACCGCGAACGGCGCCGGGACCATACGGGTGTTACCCGGAGCGACCATCAACGCGCGCAGCTCCTACATAGCCCTGGTCGCGCCGCGGATCGAGCAAGGAGGAAATGTCCAGGTGAACGGCTCCGCCGCTTATGCGGCGGGTGAGCAGGTCACCATGAGCCTAAACCAGGGCCTGTTCGATATCGAGGTGCCGCTCGACGGCGGAACGGCTGATGCCAATGGGATCGTTCATACCGGCACCACGGGTGGTCCCGCGAACGTCAGCGCCGCCGATCATCATTCCATCTTCATGGTCGCCGTGCCGAAGAATCAGGCGCTTACGATGCTCCTTGGCGGTTCGATTGGTTTTGCCCCTGCGGCTACGGGCGCAACGGTTTCGAACGGGGAAGTCATCCTCACCTCGGGCTTCGGGTTCAACGGTGTTGGCGTAACCGGTGGTACGCAAGGCAGCGGAGCGATCACGATCGGATCGTCGGGCGCCGCCAGTTTCACTTCGGACGTCTTTGGTTATGCGGACGGCCCCGTCCAAGTTGGCGCAACGTCAGCGAATACGGCCTTTTCCGGCAACGCTTCGTTCGAAAATGACGGGAAGACCGCCAACGTCCAGTTCAGCGCCGACAACGGGAATACGTTGAGCGTTGGCGGCAGCGCTTTCTTAATTTCCGGAGACCAGGCCAGCATCAACGCCAATCATGGTGCAACGATAAACGTCACGGGCACGCTCACGGCGGCTGGCACGAACAGTGCGTCGATCACCGACAATGCGGGTTCGGGCACACTCAAGGCGAACACGGTTTTGATGACCGCCGCGAATGCGAAGACGAGCATCACAAACCCTGGCATTCTGAACTTCATTACCGACTACACAGGTGACGCGACGATCGGCGACCTGTCCGTTCCCGGCTCCCTTGAACTCGCCGCAAGTGGCAATCTCACGACGACCGGGACATTGACTGCCGGCACGTCGATCGCCTTGGTCTCGAACGGAAACCTCACAGTGAATGCGGTGAACGTCACCGACGCGACTGGCTCGGCGACCTTCTTCGCCGGAGGTCTCGCGACATTCAACGGCACGGTGAATGCGCCCAACATCTTCGTCGACTCTGGCGATTTGACCATCGTCAGCGGCGCTTCTTTGGGGGTTGCGGGGACCACGCACACCGTTGGTCTCGCAGCGATCAACGACCTTGGCATGTACATTGGCGCAGGTCTCACACCGCCGGCGGGCGCCTACACATTTGACGAGCAAGGGGATATTCGCGCGAACGTCGTAACGGTCAGCGCCCTGTCGGCGACCAACGGCGCCTCACCTGACATCATTGTCGGTAACGTGAAGATAGACGGGAGCGCATCGCCCAGCGGGGGCAGCGTTAGCAATGTCATCGTCACGAGCGCGACCGGATCGATCAAGGTCCTCGGCCACGTTCAATATCTGAATGCCGGCGCCAATGACACCCTAACCCTGAACGCGGGAACGGCGATCGAAGTGAACACGGACACAGGCAGCATCGCCATGACCAATCCCGCGGGAACGCTCGCCGGGAATTTCATTTTCAACGCGCCGGAGGTTTGGTTCGCCGACACCGCGATCCTGGGACAGCTTGAGAGCAATCCAAACTTTGCGGGCCGAGACAACGCACTTCTCAGCAACGGCGGCACATCCAACCCGCTTGGTTTCGTGGGCGCAAGTGGCATCAGCGTCGAGGTTGGAAGCACCTTCCTCGTGCAGAACAGTGGAACGGCGACCGACATGGGCGGCGTCACGGTCGGCGACCGCGGACTGTTCATCGACAGCACGAGCCCAACCGGCTCCGCCGCCGCGACCATTTTCGGGCGTCAGGTAAAATCGAGCGGCGCGACGATTACGGGGAATGCGTTCGCTGCGGGCATTACAGTGATCGGAAGTGTCACCAGTGGGTCAACGGCAAATAGTGCTGCGATCGGTACGGGAATAACTCCGCCGCCTCCGCCGCCGCCTCCTCCTCCTCCGCCTCCTCCGCCGCCTCCTCCTCCTCCTCCTCCTCCGCCTCCGCCTCCGCCTCCGCCTCCGCCTCCGCCGCCGCCTCCGCCGCCGCCTCCTCCTCCGCCGCCGCCTGCTCCACCCGTTGCGCCCGCTGCACAGGGCAACGAGTCGATCCTTGGTCCCATTCAGGAGGTCTCGAGTCCGAGCGCCATCGTGAACTCAGGCGCAGCCGCCCCCGAATTTCAGGAGCAGCTCCAGGAACAGCTGGTCCTCGAGGATGAAGATCGGCAGCAGGAGAAGCAGCAGCAGCAGCAAGAAACAGCTGACCGAATGGAAGCGGGGAGCGAAGTTCTGCAGACTCAGAGCGGGACGACCGCGCAGGAGAGCGTGCTTCCAATTAACGAACAAGCGCGCACCGAGGCTGAGGTCGAATCCAGCGCAAAGGTTTCCGACAAGAAGAAGAACCGGGACGACGATTCCGGAGTCGATCCTTCGCTCGGGCTGCTCAACATGGGCCCCGTCCTGCTGAAACGTGACCTTGAGCAGCCAGTCACAAGCGGAGGCATGAATTCAAGCGTCGAAGATCCCCCCGTTCGGGATTGATCGGAGGTTCCGATGAACAAGACTGCGCTCGTCGTCGCCGTAGCGCTCGGAGGTTTCGCCACCGCCGCCTCCGCGTCGACGCCGCTCAGCGTCCGCGACAGCTGGCGGATCGGGAACTCGGGAACGAGCTTTTGCTCTGCTCAAAGCCTCACCACCGATCAGGCGCTCGCCGACATGTTCGACGCGGGCTATTCGATTACCTGCCGGGACGCTGCACTCCCGATCGGGAAACTCTACCAACTCAAGGATACTCCGCAGGCGGCGGCACGTCTTGCTGCCGATCGCGCGGAGCGCGCAATCTGTGACCCGCCGCGGCGCGAGAGCATCGCGGGACTTGGCATGCTCGACGTGATCGAATGCAGGCTCAAGAATGCCAACGTCGCCTATCGGGCATACCAACTGCGTCGCGGGCCACGCATCTATGCGGCCCAAGGCCTCGGTGGGTACGACAGCGCGCTTCAGCTCGGACTGCGGAGCATTATCGCCGACGAGCCGCTCAAGGGTGAGCTTGCGATCGCGACGACGGGAGCTGGCGATCCCGCGGCGTTTGCCCGCGTCCAGGCGGGAAGCCTTGCCCCGGAAAAGGCGCTCGAGGAAGCCTATCGACGCAATAACGTCGGGAGCTACGCCGAGGCTGGAGAATTCTTCGCGGCCGCGTCACAGAGCTCGGCGGATGCGCCGCTGAGCCGCGCCGAAGCGCTCGTCAACGAAGCGCTCCAGAAGTCGAACCTTGGCCGTTTCGCGGAAGCGGATTCGCTCTTCGCCAAGGCGGCTGGAATGGTGGGCCCCGATGCGATCGTTGCAAGGCGACTACGCAACTATCGTACGATCCACGAACTCAATCAGGGAGATGCCAAGGGAGCGCTGACCGAGCTCGACAAGCCAATCCCCATGAACGTCGAAGCAGCCAGAGACGGAGCGAAAGGCGCTCTCGTCATCGATGAGATGATAGCAAATCGGCTCAATGCTGAATCGAAGATCGGTCAGCAGCTGGCCGCGCAGTCCGACGAGTTGCTACCGGACGAAAAGGCCGAGATCCTCGATGGCCAGGCGATGCAGCTTCGCGGTACGGCGCTGCGGCTGACTGGCGACCGCGCCGGTGCCCGCGATGCACTCCAGCGCGCCGACAGCGAGCTACTTGCCGTGCGCGGGGGAAAGGTCGCATCGATCCTGTGGATGCGTGCGCAAATCTTCGGCGATCTTGGCACACTCGCCGAAGAAAGCGGCCAGCAAGGCGAGGCAATCAGACTCTATCGGCAGGCGGTTCTGCTGCTCGAGGCCAATTATCCGGCATCCGCGGTGCTTCTGAACGCGAAGGCGAGGCTCGCCGGCTATCTCGCGAGGAGCGGTCAGCTAGCAGCGGCCGAGGCGATGTTCAGTGACATCGTCCATTCGCAGCCCGATACGAGCAATCTCCCGCCAAGTTTCGCGAATGTCCTCCGTCCGTACGTCGACCTTCTCCTCAAGAAGGGCGAAGACAGACGCGCGAGCGAACAGATATTCGCGGCGACGCAATTGATGATCCGACCCGGTCTCGCGCAAACGCAGGCCGTGCTCGCACGTGAGCTCTCCGGCGGCACCGACGAAGCGTCGCGCCTGTTCCGCCAGTCGGTAACGCTCAGTCGGCAGGTCGAACGCTCACGGATCGAACTTGCTGGTCTCCAGGACATCGCGAGACCGACCCCGCAGGACATTGTTCGTGCAAGGGTTCTGCGAGCAACGCTCGATTCATCGCAGCAGGAACAACTCGTAACGCAGGCGACCCTCGCAAGCTTCCCAAAATACCGGGCGATCGCAAGCGACACTATCGCCCTTTCCGAGCTTCAGAACGCGCTGAAGGCAAATGAAGCCTATTACCGCATGACGATCGTAGGCGACCACGCCTATGCGATGATGATCACTTCAGATGCCGCACGTGCGGTGAAGCTTTCCGTAACGTCAAAAGAGCTCGACGAGCAGGTCACGGCACTCCGCGACACCATTTCAAAGGTCGAGAATGGCAAGCGGGCGACCTATCCGTTCGACGTGGCCCTCGCCCACCAGCTTTATGTCGAGCTGTTCGGGCCATTCGAGACGGCACTGACGCCCGTTCGCCACCTGATCTTCGAGCCCGATGGCGCATTGCTGCGCTTACCGATCGGGCTGCTTGTGATCGACCAGGCATCGGCCGACGCGTACGAGCAGCGCGCGAAAACGAGCACAGATGCGGCCTATGATTTTCGCGGAGTGGGCTGGCTCGCCCGCGAGCGTGATATCAGCACGGCTGTCAGCCCGCGCTCTTTTGCGCAATTGCGGAGGGCTCCACCCTCCGCAGGCACCCGTGAATATCTGGGCCTCGGCGAAAACACGCCTCCGCTTGCGAGCGCCAAGGGAAATGTACCGCCGAGCGGGGATCGCGACTGCCTCCTGCCGCTTTCCTCCTGGAGCCGGCCCATATCGGCAAAGGAGCTCGAAGCTGCGGCATCGCTCATCCGGCAGTTTGATGCGCACGGAGTAGAGATCGTGACGCGCGATCAGTTCACCGACACCGGCCTCGAAGCCCGGAAGGACCTCGCGCAGTATCGGATTCTCCATTTCGCAACGCACGGCGTAGTGACGGCACGAGCGGCCAAATGCCCGCCGCAGCCGGCGCTCCTCACAAGCTTTGGTGGCCCCGGCTCCGACGGGCTGTTAACTTTCAAGGAGATCTTTGACCTTCACCTCGACGCCGACCTTGTGATCCTCTCTGCCTGCGACACGGCCGGCAAGGCAAGCTCCGCCGCCACCGCGCAGGCTGGTCTTGCCGGTGGCGGCGATGTTGCACTCGACGGGCTCGTTCGCGCATTCGTTGGTGCGGGAAGCCGGCTGGTCATTGCCAGCCACTGGCCGGTACCCGACGATTTCAATGCGACCCAGCGCCTGATCTCGGGATTGTTCTCCGCGCCGCCGGGTACGCCAACCGTCACTGCGCTGCGCATGTCCGAGCGGCATTTGATGGACGACGTCAACACCTCGCACCCGTTCTACTGGGCTGCGTTCGCAGCCGTCGGCGATGGTGAGATCCCGGTCATCCGTCCGGTCAAGCCCAACATGGCCGCCGTGGGTAAGTAACGGTCGGCCTCTCGCGTCAACGCTTCTCAGTTGCGCCTCTGGATCGCGCTCCGAACCTACGGGAATCGTGGCACATTCGAGGCATTTGGCGTTTGGCGGCAACAACTTGGTTGGCGTTTGGCGAGCCCAAATAACGGCTCGGCAGACCTCCGGCGAAACAGTTACTCTTTATTAACCATTGGCTGCGCACCGCGGGCTTCAAGGAGGCATTTGCCATGCCGATGCTCGCACATTTTGAAGATCTCTCGCCGCGTAGCGATCGCCGCCGCTCGATCCGCCGCGCCCTCAAGCTCGGAATTCCGGGCAGCGAGCAGTCCGTTACCGTTCACGACCTTTCGCTCACGGGCGCCCTTCTTGAAACATCGGTGCCGATGCTTGTGGGGCAGACATTTGAAGTCGAGCTTCCGGAAGCGGGCAAGGTGGATGCATGTATCGTCTGGAACAGCGGCGAATATTACGGATGCCAGTTCGATTTGCCGATCGCTCCGTCGGCCCTTAGCGCGGCGGTCCTGCGCAGCCCGTCCGTTGCCCCCGCTAATCCGGATCCCGTCGCTGAACTTCGCGAACTCAGCAACGAAGTCGAGCGCCTGTCACTAATGATGGAAAGCGCGCTGAAACGTCTTACGCGCGATTAAGCCACGAGAGCTTTGCGGGCGCTGCCACGATCAGATTGCCTTCGTTGAAGAAGCACGAAACGAAACACGTCCCGGCTCAAATCACAGACGACATGGCAGTTTACGCGGATACCAGGAGCGAGCGTTTCGGTCTGATCTGACAATCGAGCCATTGGCCAGCCAGCGATTGAAGATTGCGTCGCGCGCTCGACGCGCTTTCCCCGTCGCGCTTGCTGATCGCCATGCTGAGCAGGTGCAGCTCCAGTGCGATCTCTTCGGCTCGCCGGACCATATCTTCGGGTGCGGAGGCCGCCAGCAGATCATCGATGATCGAATGAATCGTTGCCGTTGCCCCCGGCGGCGGGACTTGCGAGGTCATAACCTGGTCGAGCACCTGGTACACAGCAATGTGAAGGTCTGATGCGTAGGCCACGATCGTTCTCCGATCGCGCCGTGGTAAATTAAATTGGTTAACGCTCCGTACCCGATCGAGACTCCCCAATCTCGATCGCTTGCCAAACCGCGGCTTAGGCGGTCCGCCCCTTCGACTTCTCGGGCACGATTAGCACCTCATCGCCTTTTGAAACGACCTCGAACACCTTCGCAGCGAACGCTTTTGGAATTCCGACGCAGCCGTGCGTCGCAAACCCCCAACGCACGTTACTTCCATGGATCGACACGCCGTCGTTGGTGAGGCGCAAGGTGTAGGGCATCGGCGCATCGCCGTAGGTCGCCGACTTGTGATCTTTCCACTTTGCGAGGATCGGAAACTTCCCCGTTGGGGTCGGTAGACCGTCCGCGCCATAGAGGATCACCGCGGTGCCAATCTCGTGGCCAGATCGGAACACCGAAAGCAGCTGAGAGGAAAGGTCCACCCGGATCCAGACTGGTCCCTCGGGAACCCCCCGATCATTCCAGACATAATCGCCGTAGCTCATGCGCTGCGGCACATCGAGGATCGTCTTGATCGGCCGATCGACCAGACCGGCCGCTTCGGCCTCTCTTAGCTGCGCCTCGCTAATCGGGATACGCCCCTCAAGTGACGGAGGCGGCTCACCAATTTTCGGAACTTTCAAACGCTTGAGTTGAGACCCGCGGACCGAACCTGCCTGGTGACGTTCCTGAGGCGAACGCGTGCTGGCAACATAGGCGGTGGCCGCCGCCGTGACGGCGATCAACGCTGCAGCGATCAGGATCCGCCTCATATCAGGCGGCAGTCTGCTCCTGAAGTCGGCTGCGGCGCAAGCTCCAACCCGTCAGGCCGAAACCAAGCAGGATCAGAATCCAGCTCCCGGGCTCGGGCACCGCCTCTGGCACGATGGGCGGCGTGATTACCGGCGGTGGCGGAGACGTTGGCGTTTGCGTTGGCGGAAGAATGAACCCTCCTGGTGGCGGCAGGAAGAAGCCGGGAGGGCCAATCGGCCCCGCTTCAAACGGACCCACCGGTATTCCTTCGAGGCTTGCCATTTCCATCGGAATCGGCGGCGCAACGAGATCGACAAGCGCGGCCGGCAACACTGCGGGGAAGGACGGCATTGCCGCAAGCTTGGGCGGCAGCCTACGGATCTTGGGTAATGCCCGCTCATGTGCGGCAAGCTTCTTATGCTTGGTCTTCACAAGGTGGCCAACAAGCCGCTTGCCTGGAGATCGCTGATGCATGAGTTCAACGAAGCTCTTCGCGCGCTGAATCGCCGCCACGGCAATGCTTGCACCGCCAAGGCTAGGGATCGGCATTGCAGTGGCTATCGCGATCATCAGAACGACGAGTACGCTCGCGAGCCCAAGGCTGCGCTTACGCATCACACCCTTGCTCGCTCCACCGCGCTGCCCGGCAATCTGCCCGTGAGCGCTCCTCATTCGATGTTGCCCCTTGCGGCCCGTACAGGCCGCGCCTCCGAGAGAGACGCCTCCTGTATCATTAACGCATGATTAAACAGTGGTTGCAACGATTTGTTAACCAACGGGTAAGTCTGTACACGGTTCCATCACCCAAATTGCGGGCCCAGGGCATTCCCCGATACTGGTGTCTTGACGACCGCCCCGGTTGCGAGGGACAATGCTCCTGGAACCGAGCCGACGCCTGATCTTGGGGGCAAGCGGCCGTGCAAACGATTATCCGTCGACGAGTGGATTACCGCGTTAGCGGGACGCTCACTCGAAAACTCGCGCGCGTTGCGGCATGCGCGATTGTTGCGGCTGTGCCCCTAATCGCGATCTTTGCAACTACACTCATCCCCTCTCGAAGCGGACAGCTTGCCGCTCATCCTTCGACAGCAAAGGGCTCCGCCGCCCAGCATCGCCCTCCCGCGGCGCCGATCCCCTCCCGCGCGACTGAATCCCTGTCCCAGCGCTTCACCGGCCAAGTTGGCGCAAATCTTACCGACTCGCTTCGCGCCGCAGGCGTCCCCGAGCGCCAGGGACGCGAGTATGTTGCGATCCTGGGTCGCGCGATCCGCCTTGACGGAGGGCTAACCATCAATGATCGCTTTGACCTAATTCTCCTGCGCGATCCATCCAGCGGCAAGTTCGGCCAGCTCGTCTATGTCGGCATGGACCGGGTCGCCCGCGCCGACGTTGAGCTGATGAAGTGGACCGACGGCAGGCACATCATCTGGGTCAATGGAGACGGCGTCGGAGGTGACGAGCAGGCGGCGATGGGACTACCCGTCCACGGTCGCGTTAGCTCGCCATTCGGCGAGCGCTACCACCCCATTCTCGGCTATGTCCGGATGCACAAGGGCGTCGACCTTGCCGCGGCCGCCGGAACGCCGATCGTCGCGGCCGCAGACGGCAAGGTGGTCAAAGCCGGATGGCACGGCGGCTATGGCGAGCAAGTCGAGATCGCCCATCCTTCCGGACTCGAGACGAGTTACGGCCACATGAGCCGCATCGCCGCGCACATCGGCCAAGTTGTCGCAAAAGGCCAGGTGATCGGCTGGGTCGGCTCGACTGGCCTCGCGACGGGTCCGCACGTCCATTTCGAAGTGACCAAAAACGGTCGACCCGTAAACCCCCTGAGCGTCAAGATGGATGAACGGCCCGGCCATCTCGAAGGCGAAAAGCTCGAGCAATTCGATTCCACCCTGCGCGGGCTCCTGCTCGGTTCGTCGAGCGCGACCTAGGACCAGGTCATCATCGCCACGCAACCCGAGACATCGCAATGAGGAACGCTTTGCCCGCATTATCGCAACGGCCGTACGCGCTGCTCTTGGCTCTCGTAACCGCGATCCTCACGGACTTGGGACTCCTCTGGCTGTATTGGCACTTCGGAATCGGCGCGGATTTCGCGGTGTTCTGGCGCGCTGTCCGTAATCCGTCGCCCTACGCATTCAGTGCACTGCCGTTCGGTAACCCTCCAACGGCGCTTCTCTTGCTACAGCCACTCAAGTTGCTTTCGTTCTGGACCGGTCTCGCAGCATGGAATTTAGCGACCTTTGGCCTGTTCCTCGTTCTGGGAAGCAGGCTCTACGGCCATAAGGCGGCCATGCTGGGGACGATCAGCCCGGCCGTCGTCACAGCGCTCATTGCGGGGCAGATTACCATGGCTGTTGGAGCCCTCGTGTTTGGGGCGTTCCTGTCTGGTCCCATTCTCTGCGGTGTGCTCCTCGGTGTCGCTGTCTGCACGAAGCCACAGATGGTGTTCCTAGCGCCGGTACTCTTCCTTTTTTCGCGTGAGATGAGGCCATTGGCCGCATTCTGCGCAACGGTCGTGCTGCTGGCACTCGTGGCGACACTCACCTACGGCCCCTCAATCTGGAGCGACTGGATCCAGGGCATGCACAACATGCTCTTTGTTGCAAAGCACCGCGGCGCGCTCTTTCTAACGATCTCGCCGATGACCTACGGCGCCTGGATTGGCTTCCTTTCGGTACCGGCGTCACTGCTCGGCCTCTATCTCTGCAAGGGACTATCGAACAGCAACAGGGCGGCTGCCGTCGTCGCTGCCAGCCTTTTCGCGGCACCTTACTCGATGGTCTATGACTTAGCGCCGCTCGCCGTCTTCGCAGCGGCCCTGATCTTGCGGTCGACGAACTGGCGAAGCGTTAGCGCCGCGCTGACCTACTCGGGCGCTTTGGGGCCGTTCAGCATCCCGTGCTTGTGGCCCGCGATTTGGCAGGGCGGCAAAGTGGGTTCGAATTCCGGCGCCGAAACGCCATCAATCCTGGCGCACATGGATCGTGCCAACGCGATCGACATAAATCCGCTTCCACTCGGGTGACCGGTCGAGCATCTGCGCAAGGACTGAATTCGTTGGCAACATGGTCCATCGAATACCGTACCGCCGAACCGCGGCGTCGAAGCGACTGACGTCCCCGTCCATGATCCGGCTGTAATTAAGAACGAAAGCGTCACCGTACATGTCGGCCCGACCGTCAATGTAGGGGTGCATGCCAGCAAGGATCAGTGGGCCTCCAAACGTATAGCTGTTGAACATCGGCTGCGCCTGCAAGCTTGCCGGCACCGCAGCAATCAGTTGACGCGGATTGGCTGCGTTTTCTGCGGGAGTAATCGGCAGCACCCCCCGCAGCAAAAGCAACGGTATCGTAGCGACCACCAGCCACCGCCAGGATGCGGCTCGCGAAGCCTGCGAGCTCAACAGTGGCGGAACGACGCAAGCGGCGACGATGATGAACCAGCTTTGATGGCGCACTTGACTGAACGCGAGCCCTGCCAACGCAATCAGCAGCAACAGTCGTCCGACTGGCACGCGTATGCCCTGGTACAGCAATGCGAACATTCCAACCGCCAGTGCGGCGTAGAATTGGGGCATCCACTGAAGCGTACTCGGCTGCCATTCCTGCACCATCGGGAGGATAGCGAGGTTCTCCATTTGGAACGGCCGAAGAAGACCGCGTAATCCATTGGCGTTGAGCAGAATGCCGACCAATGACGCTGTCGCGAACCATGCCCACTCTCGCCAGTTGCGCCACTTGGTCTTCTGCAAGGCATCGAGGGCGATCGCCGCCGCAATCGGCGCCGCGATCAGGAAACTGCCGTGGATGTTGGTCCAGGCGCAAAGAATCAGCGTTGCCCAAATCGGCGGCGCCCGGCCTTCTTCCTCGGCCTTAAGGAGGAGGATCGTCCAAGCGGCGAGAAGCGGCCAGACCAGGATATGAGGCCGCGCGAGTACGAACGGGATAAGGACGAAGTCCATCACCAGCAGGGTCGCCGCGATCGCAATCGGACCGACACGCCGCTGGAGGTATGAGAATATAAATGCGTGGAGCGCGATGAACGACGCGGCGACGACCACGCTCGCACCGCTGTAGCCGGCGAGCCGATAGGCAAAGCCAAATATCGCATCGGCGAGCCACTCGGTCACTACCCACGACTGACCGGCAGCACTGTAGGAAAACGGGTCCGTCGTTGGGATGCCGCCATGCGCCAGGATCCACTGACCCGCGGCGATGTGCCAGCTCACATCTCCGTCGTTGAAGATCTTCGGCGAACTCGCGAACGCTAAAGGAAGCGCGAGAATGAAGATGATCGCGAGAAGCACTGTCGCAGCCGCGTCGCGATTGGCAGCGAGCATTGGTGCTTTCCCGGTTCCCCTCATGGACGAAAGCTAACAGATGTTTCGCGCGTGGCGAGATATCTCTAATGAAGCGGCTGGGAGGAGCGATGAAGGCGTTGGTGCGTCGCCTGAGTTCGGGACCCAGCGACGGCGGTAACGCGCTTATCTACGTGCTGTGGGCCGCCGGGCTGTTGGGCGCGCTTGCGACGGACTTCAAAGCTCGCCCAAACACCATCGCAAACCGGGACTTCGCATCTTTTTGGATTGCTGGGAAGCTAGCCGGCAGTGGTCATGCCGCTCAAGCCTATGATCCTGATGCGTTGGCGGCGACGGCGAGCAAGCTTATCGGCACAAGGCTTGTCAACGCCTACCCCTACCCGCCCCAATTCTTCTTCGTTTCGGTGCCCCTTTCCTGGCTCCCCCTAGAGCTTTCTTATGCAGTGTGGCTGCTGATCACGGGCGCTCTATTCTACCTTGCGGTTCGGCCTTACGTGTCCGCCCGCTTTCCGCCGTTTCTTGCAATCGTGACGCCCGCCGCGATTTTGAACGTGACCTTCGGGCAGACGGGATTTCTGTACGGAGCTCTGTGGTTGTTTGCGTTTAGTGGCTCCGCCCTTGCGGCGGGACTTCTGACGGTGAAGCCAAATCTGGGCTTTCTGGTTGCAATAGAGGCAGCAAGACGACGCCAATTCCTCAGAACGTCAGCAATCGTGGTTGGGCTGATAATATCGAGCACGCTTGTTTTCGGCCTGGACGTTTGGGGCGCATGCCTCGCCGGATTGGCGACGAACCATTTGCGATGGATCGCGTCGGGCAAGTACCTTGGTTGGTACTTCCAGATGACCACTCCGTACTTAGGCTATGGGTTGATCGGTTGGCTCATTTTCGCCGCCGCGGCGATATTCCTGATCACTCGCCGCTTCACCGTTTTCACAGCAGCCACAGCAGCATTCCTCATCTCACCCTACGGCTTCCATTACGATATGACGGTGATCTGCATCGGCTTTGGCGCCCTACTGTTCGACCGCTGGCGCTCAATGCGGGGGTGGCAGGTAGCCGCGTGCGCCTTCGCTTTTCTTTCGCCGGCGGTCGTGAGCCTCGGAACCTGGTTGGTGCCGCCAATCCTGCTTGCCGGCCTGTACGCCATGACGACAATGCCTTGCGGCCAAAAGGAACCATTGGCCGCAGACGAGGCGCCAGTTTGCTGAAGGGATACGAGCTCTACCTCGTCGATGCCGTCGCAGGCTCGCACCTTGCGCTTGGGCCAGCGTCAGTATTCTGCGGTTGATCGCGCTTTCGATCGTCGATCAATGAAGTAACCGAACTTACAACGAGGCTTGCAACAACAAAGACGGCATTGAATGCGAATGTTGGCAAACTGACGAGAATGCTGCGCGGCTCAGCCCTTAGTAATGCAACCGCCAGCACGGGCGCGATCGCGGCAACTTCGTATCGCATCGCATAGGGGGAAGCGAGCAGACAGCCGGTTGCAAAACACTGGAGCCGGACCAAGGTAACGATCGAGCCGAACCCCACCCACACGACGGCAACTCCGGCCGCGATGCCGAGCAGCTGGACGACGAATATCGCTGGTTCCGCCAGGTGGATTCCAATGGCTGCCATACGCGGCGTCGCCCCGACAATCTCAAGATGATAGTGACTGACCATCTGCGGGTGCGCGGCCAAGGTTGTCAGCCAGGACGGCCACAATTCTGCGCCGAAAACGAGGCTCACAACAAAAAGAACGGCGAAACTGAAAGCCGCTCCGGCCACGATTCGCCAATCGCGGAGACGAATGAAGACAATCGGCGCAAGAAGGACACTTTGGGGCTTCAGTGCCGCTGCGAGCCCAAAGAGCATGCCCGCAAAAACCGCGCGTGTTCGCAGCAAGGATATCGCCCAAATTGCAGCGGAACTGGCGAACAGAGTCGTTTGGCCCAAGATCAGAACCAGCACCGAGTGCGGCATAGCAACCGAAAGCGGGACGGCCCAACCGTAGGCTACGCGGCGAACGGCGCTCCAGAAGGCACCGATACTGAGAACGGTCCACGACCAATAGGCTGCCCAAAAAGGAAGGAAGCCAAATGGAGCGATCAAAAGGAGCGCCGTGGGTGGATAAGGAAAGGGCCGTGGTCCCTTTGACGGCGCAATTGCCCAGCTTTGCGCTGCGCCCATCGCGGTGATGTTGTAGATCTTCCGCGGCTCGGTCAATGCGAACTTCGCCGCAGCCCAGAAAATGGTAAAGTCGGGCAACACGCTCCAGGCCAAAACCAGTGGAACGATAAACCACAGGCTTATCGTCAAACAAGCGCTGACGCCTGCCCACCGCACGAGTGACTGCACATACACTCCCAGCCCGAGGAACCTTAAACCGCGCGAAGATATTTACCATATCTCAAGCGAGCGCGGGGTATGGCATAGAACGACGACGGAGCTCTGCCCGAATGCTCGAAGCTTGGCACAAGAAGATGAGAACGCGCTCGATCGCTCTGCTGCTCGTGCTCGATAATCGGCTCGATCGCATTCTTCAGGGCTGGCTTCTGATCGCCGGCTTCATCGCCGCGGCACGCATTGGCCTTACACCGCAAACGGCACCGATCGCAGGCATGACGACGGTTGCCTCCTATTTGTTGATCGTCGTCGCACCCTTTGCGTCGACCTTGCTTGCTTTGCACTGGTTTCGCGATGGCCACCTTCAGCCGCAACCGTCGACCCGGCTGGCCGTGCTTGGCCGCTGGCAAAACGTCACGTCTTTTGAGGCTGAGCAACACCACCTCTACGGGTGTAGCGGGATCATGGCATCGCTTTTGCTCGGCATGATGCTGAATGTACCCGTTCGCGCGGCGGAATATTTTGCGGCCATGCCGCCGATCGGAAGCGCTGCGCCTGGTTGGCTCTCGGCGCTGCACTTCGCGCTCACCATCGATGCCGTCCTGTTCGGCAGCCTTTACATGGTCGCCTTCGTCGCGGCCCTCCGGCGTGTCCCACTGTTTCCGCGACTCCTGCTCGCGATCTGGATCGCCGATATTTCGATGCAGCTATGCACCGCTTACCTCGTGACGCGAAGCGGCGACCTGCCCCCCAACGTTGCTGTCGCATTGCAGTCACTTCTGCAAGGCAACGTAAAGAAGGTCCTGATCAGCGCGGGCCTCTGGTTACCCTATCTGATGCTGTCGACACGCGTGAACGTGACGTTTCGCCACCGCGTCCCGGCCTGATTCGGATAGCGCCACGACCTCGTTGTCGTTGGGACCAAAGCTGCGAGTTGCGGCAAAACTTTTATGACAACGATAGCAGCCGTCCCCAACGGGGACAGTGACACCGGACCGCGATGGAAACCCACGTGCGCTTTTTGCGCCAAATCAGGGAATTTCGGGGGCTTATTCGTCGCCCCGCACGATTGCCGGTTCGTCCACTCGTTAATTTACACAGTTGACAATTAGTTAACTTAGTCGCAGCCATCAGGAGCTGACGACCCGGGGGGCAACCGGCGAGCTGCTGATTATCTCGGTTCCATCAAGCAGTTAGCCCGTCCAGTCAGCGTATTCCCTCCGACCGCGTGAAGCCAAACCGCATGTCCTTTCAGGGGCAAACGGGAAACATGTGGGAAAAGGATTTGATCAATGAGGGCATTCATAGAACTAATGAAGGATCAGTCGGGCGCCTCGGCGGCCGAATATGCGCTGATCCTCGCAATTGTCGGCGGTGCAATCGCACTCGCGGCGATCACACTTGGTAAAACCATCGGCAATTCGCTCAAAACTGCGTCGAACTGCATTTCCAAGGGTTCGTCGGCGACTTCGACCGATTGCCCATAATTGCTTTTGTTGAGGAGAAGCAAAATGAGAAATTTCATCTCAATGCTTCGCGATGAATCAGGCGCTTCGGCCGCCGAGTATGCGTTGATCCTCGCGATCGTTGGCGGAGCAATAGCCCTTGCGGCGATTACGCTCGGTAAGACTATCGGAAATTCGCTGACGACGGCTTCGAACTGCATTTCGAAGGGTTCGTCGGCGACTTCGACCGACTGTCCGTAACGAGACGGGGACCGCCCTTCCGGCGGTCCCCCAATCTTAAAAGCCGGGAATATGATACAGTAACCATTAGAAAGCGTCGGGGGGCGCCATGGGCAGTCGACAGACCCTTATCGCATTGGGATTGGCCCTGGTTTTGGGCCTCGTGGCGGTTTTCCTCGCCAACTCTTTTCTCAGCGGCACGGAACGCAAGGCAGCGCTCAACGGCACGACTAAGGTGGCGGTTGCATCAGCCCCGATGGCTTACGGGACGGACATCACGGCGGACAAGGTACGCTTCGTCGACTATCCGAACAGCAGTCTACCGCAGGGAGCGTTCACCAACGCTGGGCAGTTGCTACCCGTCGGCAAGCGGCGCGTCGCGCTCCTCCCAATCGGGGTCAATGAGCCGATCCTTGCATCCAAGATTTCCGGCGCAGGTCAGGGGGCATCGATCGCCGCTCTGCTTCCCGACGGGATGCGGGCCGCAACGGTGGCTATCAACGACGTTTCTGGCGTCGCCGGGTTCATCCAGCCGAATGACAGCGTTGACGTCCTAATCACGCGCACCGTTCCGGGCGCGGCAGGAACCGGGAGCGGGCAGGTCACTGACGTCCTGCTTCAAAACGTTCGAGTCATCGCAATGGACCAGGAGTCCAAGAGCGCGGACGGCTCACCGAAGGTTGCCAAGACAGCGACGCTCGAAGTCAGCCCTGTCGACTCCCAGAAGCTCGCTCTCGCACAAACGGTTGGCACGCTGAGCCTCGTACTCCGCAAGCCTGGTGAACAGAACAATCCCGTCGTTGAGACGGTCAGCATGAATGACCTTCGCTACAACATGTACGGGGGCGCGCGATATCCGGCGCCGGCCGTCGTCGGCAACTTCGGTACTGGGCTCGGCGGCGCGATCAGCGGCGCCATGATCGGCACAGCTTCGCAGATCAGTGGGACGAAGAGCACGACGGTCTCGCACGTTCACCGCGTTGTAGCGGCAGGCAGGCGCCCCGCTGTTCGAAAGAACGACGTCGAGATCTACCACGGCACCAAAAGCGAACAGGTAAAGGTGGGGGCATGACGGGACTTCACAAAAGAAAGGCGCTTGTGTTTGCCACTGCGGCGGTTGTCACGCTTGCCGCGGCGCAGCCAGCGTTAGCCGATATCACCGTTGCTTCGGGCGTGAACGCCGGCGAGCTCGAAGTTCCGGTCAACAAGAGCCAGGTGATCCGGGCCGACCGTCCTTACGCCAAGGCGTTGATCGGCAACCCGGACATCGCCGACATCGTCCCGATCAGCCAGACGTCAGTCTATGTGCTGGGCAAGAAGACGGGCACGACAAGCCTGACGCTTTACGACCGGTCGAGCCGTTTGATCGCCGTCGTCGATATCGTGGTCGGTCCCGACGTTCTCACGCTCAAACACCAGCTCGCGGACCTGCTTCCTGGAGATCAGATTGCCGCGCGGATGTCGAATGACTCGGTCATTCTCGAAGGAATGGTCTCCAACTCCGTAGCCGCCGATAAGGCGGTTCAGATCGCCGAGACATATGCGCCCGGAAAGGTCGTGAACCTCCTTTCCCTCGGTTCGGCGCAGCAAGTCATGCTCGAAGTCCGCTTCGCTGAGGTGAACCGGTCTGCGCTGAGCCAGATCGGCGTCGGCTGGGGAACGAAGAATACGGGCGACACGCGTTATGCAATCGGCGGCGGCGCGAGCCTGGGCCCGCTGGGGCCGACGGTCATTCAGAACGGCAATTCGACAATCACCGTCCCGAGCAGCGGTTCGTTGTTCAGCGTTGGGGCGATCACGGATAGCTTCGGGATCATCGCGCAGACTTTCCGTGCTTTCGGAAGCACCTTCAACGTCCAGCTCGATGCGCTCGAGCGCCATGGCGCGGTGACAACGCTGGCTCAGCCGACGTTGGTTGCATTGTCTGGTGAGACGGCGAGCTTCCTCGCGGGCGGGGAATTTCCGGTCCCGACCGTCCAAGCGGTTGGAGGCGGAAGCAACGGCGGGAACGCGGCAGCGTATACGGTTCAGTGGAAGCCGTTCGGGGTGAGCCTGGCCTTCACTCCCACGGTGCTCGCCGATGGCGTTATCAACCTTGTCGTTGCTCCGGAAGTGAGCTCGATCGATCCGTCCGCTTCGATCGTCATTAACGGCCTCTCGATCCCTGGCATCCAGACTCGGCGCGCCAAGACAGTCGTCGAACTGCGAGACGGAGAATCTTTCGCCCTCGCCGGTCTTATCCGCAAGGATTTCCAGGACACGATCAGACAAGTGCCGCTGCTTGGCTCCATTCCCATCATTGGCGCACTCTTCCGCTCGACAGGCTTCCAGCATCAGCAGACGGAGTTGGTGATTATTGTGACGCCGCGGCTGGTCCGACCGGTGCCTTCGGGAGCGATGAAGCTGCCAACCGATCGCGTGGGACCGCCCAACGAGGCGAACCTGCTGCTTAACGGACAAACGGACACCGGCGTGCCGCCGGCAGCCACGCCGTTTATCCGACCGCCACCGCCGCCGCGCCCTGTCCCGTCACCGGGCGGTAGCGCTCAAAATAAGCCAATCGGCTTCGAGAAGGATTACGGCCATGTGCTTTAACCGCCCTTATGCGAAGCATGCCGCAGTGCTCGCGGTCGCTCTGCTCGCGCTTGGTGGTTGCAACACCGCCCAGAAGCATATCGGGGAAGACGACCCCTATTTTGGTGACTCGGTGAAGTACGACACGGCGCTTCAGACCATCAATCCGGACCCGAGCTACCCACCTTCAGCTGCAAGGCCCGGCGATAGCGGAGACAAGGGGGCCCACGCGGTTCGGCGGTACCGGACGGACGCCGTGAAAGCGGTTGAAGCTACTCAGACAAGTACAGGTTCTCGCTGATTTCGCGCTGAGGATAGAATGGAATGTTGGGCATCGTTTCGAGACTTGGCCGGAATACTGACGGCACGGTCGCGCCAACGGTAGCGCTTGCCCTAATCGGACTTGTTACGGTTGGCGGCGTCGCCTTCGATTATGCGCACCTTGCTGCGATGGACACCGAGCTTCAGCAGGCCGCGGACCAAGCCGCGCTGGCTGCGGCGACACAACTTGACGGGAAACCCGGGGCGGTCGCACGCGCAACTGCTGCTGCACAGTCGCTCATCACCAACAAGAGTTTACTCGCGGGCCAAGGGCAAGGCGGCGCGATCGATGTACCCGCTGCGGGCATCAAGTTCTGCAAGGCATTCGACGACTCTAATGCCGACACAAACGCAGCGTGCACGGCCGCGGCAACGGACGCGGAGGCCAAGATAGTCTGGGTCAAGACCGCCGGCCGAACGGCAACGTACACGCTGACCCCGATCGTCGGCCTGTTCAATTCCGGATCAATCAGTGGGGAAGCCGTCGCAAGCTTGAGCTCGGCGATCTGCAAGACACCCCCGGTCATGTTGTGCAACCCCGCAGAACCACCAACCAACACCAACGATGGCCTGCCGTTCACGCCAACCCCGGGGATCGGACTAAAGCTCGTTACCGGAGACGCTACCGTGCCCGGCAATTTTGGCTGGCTTCAGTCAACGGTCGGCAACGGTGCAAGCGCCTTGGCCGAGACGTTGGGTTACAATGCGCCGCCGGGCGCATGCCAGCCATCCGACGGGGTCACGACGAAGACCGGCATGGATAAGTCTGTTCTCAACGCCTTCAACACCCGGTTTGACCTCTATGCAAACGGTAACCAGACGTGCCCGAACCAGGGTGGTGGGACATGTTCGCCCTCGGACGTCACGCGCAAGGACCTGGTCTGCGGAACGAACGGTGCAAATCCAACGGCGTGCCAGAATAACGCGAGCTGGTCGGAGGCGAGCAAGCCCTACCGCCTAGCTGGAGGAGTCAAGGCGGACCTCACTGGCGCAGTGGGAACGGACCCGACGATCATGGGCTACCCGCCAGATGAATGTCATATGTCACCCCCGTCGGGCGCATGCGGCGTTGCTGGCGACGGCGTTTGGGACCGAAATGCGTATTTCCGGGTCAATTATGGCTGGGACCCGTCCACTTGGCAGGCACAAACGGGGCTCTCCTCAACCGCCTCGCGCTACGAGGTTTACAAGTGGGAAAGGGCTCACCCAAACCCCACGGGCAAGGGCATCAGCGTCCCGCAAAAAGATGGCACCACGAGTAATTTTGCTTTTGGCCAACCCGCAACAGGAGTTCCGGGCGTAGCGCCGACGGGCAGCCAAGCCGATCGTCGCGTAATTGCCGTCGCCGTCCTCAACTGCCAATCCTTGAGCCTGCACGGGAAAAGCACGGCTGTGCCCGTTACGACCTGGATGGACGTGTTTCTCGTCCAACCAGTCGCGTCGAGGAGCGGCGTTTTCTCCGACAGCAACATCTATGTTGAAGAGATAGGTACAACCACGCGCACGGCGGCTGATTCCAACCCAGTCGTGCTCCGGCGCGATAGGCCGTACCTGATACGATGATGGCGCGGCTTCTCGCCCGGCTCATTGGCGATCGAGGCGGCAACGCCGCCGTTGAGATGGCCATGGTCACGCCACTGCTGCTCACCCTCATGCTCGGTTGTGCCGAATTGGGTAATTACTTCTGGAATGAGCATACGCTGCTCAAGGCTGTTCGCGATGGTGCCCGGTTCGCGGCGCGGCAGCCCTTCGCGAATTACTCTACGTGTACCGGGTCGCCGGGCGGCACCGTCGTTACAGACACTCAGAATGTCGTGATGTACGGCGCCTTGACGGGTTCGAATAAACTCACGCCCAACATCACCGCGTCCAACATCAGTGTCACTCAAAGCTGTTTTACCACCGTCGGCAGCCAGACGATGACCGGCCTCTACACCGGGGATACAAACGGCGCGCACGTGGTCACCGTCGCCGCGACTGTGACATACCGTCCAGTTATAGCTGTTGCATTGGGATTTTCCGGGGTCGGGACGCAACTCTATGCGCAGTCTCAAGCCGCGGTGAGTGGGCTATGAGCCTAGTCAGGCTATCACGCGATCAATCCGGCTCTACGGCGGCCGAGTTCGGGCTGGTACTGCCTTTGCTCATGTTGCTGCTGTTCGGCGTAATCGACACCGGTCGATGGATCTGGACCTACAACCAGGCAGAAAAAGCGACGCAAATGGGCGCGCGATTTGCAATCGTAGCAGACGGAATTGCCGGCAGCGCGGCCAGCAGCAATGGCATCTACTCATCCTACCTTGGGGTCAGCGGCCTAACTCAGGGCGACGTGATACCCGCGTCGGCATTCGGAAAGATCACGTGCACCGGCAGCGGTTCCGGGGCGACGATCTCGGCAACGTGCGTTTGCACGACGGCGCCATGTCCGAGCGGCTCAACGACGGCAACTACCGCAGCGTTCACGAACGTCCTCACAAGGATGCAGCGATTCTTGCCGGAACTTACGGCGAGCAATCTCAAGGTCGAATATTCGTCATCGGGTTTGGGGTATGCGGGCAGTCCAACGCTTCCCGACCTCTCTCCTCTCGTTACCGTGGAGATCAGCGGGATGGCGTTCCGTCCCCTGACTATATTGGCAATCAAGCCGGTCACTATGCCCTCTTTCACAACGACGCTGTCCGCTGAAGACCTCAGCGGTTCGGTGTCCAATTGAGGTGCCGGTGGTGAGCGTTATCAATCCCAACGAAACGAGCACCAGCTGGCACAGCAGCAAGCGGGAAAGCACGGTTCAGCTTTATCTCAGCAGCATCGATGCCGCAGCGCCCGAGCTGGTAGGGGCAAAGTCGGGTGGAATGTCGCTTTCCCTCAACATCGTGCCGGTGACGGACTGGATCGATCCTGACGAGGTCTCCCGATCCGTCGCGGCTGTCATTCAGGTGGACTCCGATCACGCTGCTTCGATCAAGAGATTTCAAAAACTCGCGGGTGAGGTCGAGACGCCGCTGATTGCGGCATCCTACGATCCACCGCTCGCGCTCGTCCGGTCGCTGGTTCGCGCTGGTGCGCACGACGTGATCCCACTTCCCGTGACGGTTGACGATCTTGAAACGTCGTTGGCCGAGCTGAGGGAAGAGCTTTCAAAGCGACGGAACACTGCCGCTGCAAGCAACGGCAAGCTGGTCAGTGTCATAAAAAGTATCGGCGGCGTCGGCGCGACCGCGATTCTGACCCAGCTCGCGATCCGCTTTGTTCGGCATGAGGCGGGCGCCGGCAGAGACGCCTGCCTGATCGATCTCGACTTCCAGTTCGGCGACGCGGCGTTCCAGCTCGGCCTGCGGCCAAAATTTACGCTGATGGATCTGCTTGAAGCGGGACAACGCCTTGACGGCGAATTGCTTCGAGCGACGTGCACGGATCATCCAAGCGGCCTCAAGGTGATTGCGGCGCCGGCGGAAATGATTCCGATCGAGGGCATGCCGACCGATCATCTGCTGAAGATCATCGAACTTGCACGGCAGGAATTCGACACGGTTTTCGTGGACCTACCGGCCAATTGGACGAACTGGTCGCTTTCGGTTGTAGCGCAGTCGGACCTCGTGTTGCTTGTCACCGAACTCACCGTTGCGGGGATCAATCGGGCGAAGCGACAACTTCAACTGCTCAATTCCCAGGATTTGTCGGACGTCGCGCTACGCGTGGTCGCGAACCGGTACGAGAAAAGCCTGGCGCGGCTCATCCGGCCTGCCGACGTCGAAAACGCGCTCGGCCGCGAGATCAGCTACACGATCGCCAATGACTTTCCGTTGATGCGATCGGCAATCGATCGCGGCCTCCCGATCGACGATCTCAAACGGAAGAGCACGCTCGGTAAGGACCTCGATGCGCTCGACGCAGGAATAGCTGCCGCACTTGGATTGGAGAGATAGCTCATGTGGCAAATCCGTAAGAGCTCACGTGTCGAGGAATTTGACGAAGCGCAACGGCAGCGCACGATCGACGAGCATCGCCTCGTTACGCTCGGCGACGCCGGGGCTTTCGCCAAACGTGATCTCCACACCGAGCTCAAGGTCGAATTGCACCACCGATTGCTGGACCTCATCAATCTCCAGGCGCTCGAACAGATGTCTCGCGAGCAGATCCAGGAGGAAGTCGGCGATATCGTTGCTGAGGAACTCGCAAAGCAGAACCATGCGCTCAATCACGCTGAACGAAAGCAGCTCGTTAGCGACGTCCTTGATGAGTTGCTCGGGCTTGGCCCGCTAGAGCCGCTTCTCAAGGATCCCACGATCACCGACATTCTCGTGAACGGTCATGCGAAGGTCTACGTGGAGCGTTACGGTGTTCTCGAGGCGAGCCCCGTCATGTTCAAGGACGAGCGGCATCTTCTGCGGATCATCCAGAAGATCGTCTCGGCAGTGGGGCGGCGCATCGACGAGAGCTCGCCAATGGTCGACGCGCGCCTCGCGGACGGTAGCCGCGTAAACGCGGTGGTTGCGCCGCTCGCGATTGACGGATGTCTGCTTTCAATCCGTAAATTTGCCAGAGTGCCAATCAGCCTCGATCGCCTGATCGAAATTGGCAGCGTTCCCCTGCAGGTCGCCGAGGTGCTCCGCGCGATTGTCGGAGCCCGTCGTAACGTCCTCATTTCCGGTGGCACCGGCTCCGGAAAGACAACGATGCTGAACGCGATGTCCGCGTTCATTGCTGATCACGAGCGCATCGTGACGATCGAGGACTCGGCCGAGCTCCAATTGCAGCAACATCACGTGGTGCGCCTCGAGACCCGCCCCCCGAACATCGAAGGCAAAGGCGAAATCACTCAGCGCGATCTCGTCAAGAACGCACTTCGCATGCGTCCAGATCGTATTATCCTTGGCGAGGTACGCGCTGGAGAAGCATTCGACATGCTTCAGGCGATGAATACCGGCCATGATGGATCGATGACCACCGTCCACGCGAACTCGGCGCGCGATGCCTTGTCGCGCGTCGAACAGATGATCGGGATGAGCGGGGTCGATGTTCCGCCGCGCTCCGCACGTGCACAGATAGCATCCGCCATCAATGTGGTCATCCAGGTCGCGCGCCTGTCGGACGGGCGACGCAAGCTGATCGGTCTGTCCGAGCTGACGGGAATGGAAGGCGACGTCATCACGATGCAGGAGATCTTTCGGTACCGCCAGATTGGCGTCAGTCCCGATGGTGTCGTCCAGGGCAAATTCGAAGCAACGGGCATTCGTCCACGCTTCCTTGATCACGCCATGTCGCACGGCATCACGCTCTCCGCGGATCTTTTCCGCCCCGACGCGAAGTTCGACTCATGAATCCGTCCTGGATTCATGCGCTGATCCTCGTCTGCGTCTTTGGCGCGGTGGTACTGGCCGCGGAAGCGGCGATCCGCTGGGCGGCGCAAAATCGCGCAACCGGTCAAGCCATCCATGGTCGCATGCAGACGATCGCTCGACCGCGCGATCGAAACGAACAAATCAACTTCCTGCGCAGGGCTGAAGGAAGAGTACCTGAGGGCCTTCCCCCGCTGATCCATCAGCTGGCGCAGCGGATCGATCGAATGCTTCTCCAAGCGCAATCGAGCATGGAGACTCCGCGGCTCCTCCTCATTGTCCTCATCGCCCCCATCGCGGTCTTCTTCGCCTTGCTGCTTCTGATGGCGTTTTGGTGGGGTATCGGCATCAGCTTCGGCCGGATCGTCATCAGCGCGACCTTTGCGTGCCTGCTTGGCGCGGTCTTGCCACTCATGGTCGTGAATTACATGGCCACGCGAACGCGCAAGAAGATCGAAGAGCAATTTCCCGTAGCGCTCGACGTTTTCGTACGCGGGCTCCGCGCTGGCCATCCCATCGCGGCCGCGCTCGATCTTTTGACCGTGGAAATGCCAGCCCCCATCGGACCCGAGTTCGGTACCGTCGTGGATGAGGTAACCTACGGATCGGAGCTTCGCGACGCGCTCCAGAACATGGCCGAACGATGGGACCTCGAAGATATGCGAATGTTCGTCGTGTCCCTCTCGATCCAGGCGGAGACCGGCGGAAATCTCGCCGAGATCCTCGAGAACCTGTCGAAGGTGATCCGCGAACGTCACGCCATGCTGATGAAGGTCCGGGCACTTTCGAGTGAGGGCCGCATGACGGCGGTCATGCTTACGGTCCTTCCGATTTTTACGTTCACGCTGCTCTTCATCGTAAACGCGTCGTTCTTCTTGGATGTCGCGAATGACCCGTGGTTCATTCCCGGCTTCTCGTTTCTCATCGTGCTCTATCTCATTGGCTATTTCACCATCCGCAAGATGGTGAATCTGAAGGTGTAACAAGATGCTTCAGCTCGTCGCGCAAAGTACGGGACTTCGGTTGCTTCTGCTGGTGCTGCTGTTCGCCGTTGTCGTAGCGCCCGCCTATTTCATCACGCAGGCCATGACGGCGCGCGACGCAACGCGCCGGAGACTACGCGAAGTCATGCCCGCCGGCCATGGGACGATGGCCCTTGCCTCCATTCGCAATGAACGCGTGGAGAGCACCTGGCTCAAGCTCGTCAACTCGCTCGAACAGACCGGGATCAGCCTCGTCGACACCAAAGATGCTGCACTCAGACAGCGGCTCATAGCGGCAGGATTTACGGCTCCTTATGCACCGCGCGTCTATACGATGCTGCGACTGATCCTCGTTGTCGGCCTCCCGGTTTTCGTCCTCGTGTTCTTTTGGGCGTCCGCGTCCAGTCCCAGCATGCTGAAA
Organism: Sphingomicrobium sp.; assembly: GCA_035944075.1. Taxonomy (GTDB): domain Bacteria; phylum Pseudomonadota; class Alphaproteobacteria; order Sphingomonadales; family Sphingomonadaceae; genus Sphingomicrobium. Next base: position 3,570 of record DASZBO010000117.1, on the reverse strand, counting down.
CTCTACCTGTCGCTGATTATCGCGGCGGCGATGGGTTTATATCTTCCGGCGCTTTTCGTCCGCGCAAAAGCAGACCGTCGACAGCAAGAGCTCGTCAACGGCTTTCCGGATGCGCTCGACCTCATGTTGGTCTGCGTCGAGGCGGGTCTTGGACTAGAAGCGGCCTTTTCCCGCGTCGGCATGGAGATGACGACTTCGCACCCGCTCCTTGCGGAGCAGTTTGGCGCGGTTGTTCTGGAGCTTCGCGCCGGTCGCAGTCACGACGATGCGTTGCGCCGAATGGCCGATCGCGCGGGCGTTGACGACATTCGCGCATTCTGCACCCTGCTGATCCAGTCGACCAAGCTTGGATCGTCGATATCACAGACCCTTCGAACCTATGCGTCCGAGATGCGCGAGAAGCGACGCCTGCGCGCGGAAGAGCGAGCTCATCGCCTTCCGGTCCTTATCTCAATTCCGCTCGTCGCCTGCATGCTGCCGACGATGATCGGGGTTCTTATGCTGCCCGCAGCAATCAGGGTTGTTCGCGCAGTGATGCCGGCACTTCACGGAGGCTGATCATGATGAGGGGGGGCAAGTTTCTGTTACTTAGCGGCTGCCTGGCGGTTACCGGTTGCGTCACCCATACGGTGCAGGTGCGCGCCATCGCTGATCCCAATGGCAAGCTGCATTACGGCGGCGACTTGCTCGCCGATGCGCGCGCGCAGCTCGCAATGGGTGCCGTGGGGCTCGCGATCGAAAGCTTCCGAACGTTGCAACGGGAGCAGCCGGACAGCGCGGAAGCGTATGCGGGCCTTGCCGCGTCTTACGCAGCGATGGGGCGCTACGACTTGACGCGCACAAATTACGAACTCGCCCTTGCCTACGCACCCAATGATCGGGGCTTGCTTCAGGCACTCGCAAGCACGCTCGATAAGCTTGGCGAAACCGAACAGGCTGCCCAGGTCCGATCCGAGGTCCGCATCGCAGCGGCGCGAACCGCACAACCAAATTTGGTCCCGGCGCCGATCACGCCCCTTGGCGTACCAAGGGCGACATCGATGACGGTAAAGCTACCGGGAATTTCGCATGGGTCTGCGATCGCACAGACGAGCGGGCCGCCTATCGCCAGACCGCGACTTGGGGTCTCGAAGGTCGACCTGTCGACGAAACGCTTATCGAGCATCAGCAAGCCTGCGCTTGCGCCGAACGCACAGATCGTTCTCCCGCTCATCGAAGATTCGTTGAATGCGCTCTTGCTCGCCCAAGCGCCCGTTGAAGGTCCAATCAACTCTCGGGTGCTTCGTGCGGCGAAAGTGGACTTGCAGGCTGCACGCGCTTCTTTCGTATCTCAGCGTGGGTTGACCGTGAACAATGCCATCGCCGTGAACCAGGTGGCCCCAGCAGAGCTGGGTTCTTCGCCAACAAGGGCGGTTTCGGTCGCGCGGGCTTCACCCATCCGCAAACCTCAGATGGAAGGCGATTTTGGGGCACCCGAACACGGACCGCATTTGGAGAGGACATCACTGGGCGAGGTGGCGCTCATCACTGTCGCGCACGCGCCAAACCGCCCGACGTTGAGATTCCGGGCTCTCCAGCTTCCAGGCATGGCCGTGAGCGAAGCTTCTCCGACTGCTAGGCCGCCAAGGCAAACCGCATCGCAATCGTTGCTGGCCGCCGCCTTGGTCCGCTGGGTACCTCTGCGTTTCGCGTCGCAGCCCCAAAACATCCAGTTGCTGAACGCTGCGCGCACGGATGGCCTCGCCGCCCGTACGCGCGTCGCCTTGGCCGACCGCGGCTGGCGCAAGGTGCGGATTGGCAATGCCCTAGCAGTTCGCCAGCACAGCGTTGTGCTTTACGCCGCGGGGCGTTGGGAAGTGGCAGCGAAGCTTGCCGCGCAGTTGCGATGCAAAGCAGTCCGAGTGACTTCCCTGAAGAACGTAGTCGTCCTTCTGGGTCGTGACGCGGCCTTGCAACGTGGATCGACATTACGCGCATGATCGTTTTGGAGCTGCTCGCTGCCGCTGTCGCGGCAGGGCTGCCAGCGGCGGTTCCAAATGCGCACCAGCTCGTCGTCGGCGCCGAGCATGCCGTCCAAGTTGGCAGGCTGGACCAGGCGAACCTAATGACTGCGCGAGCGCTCGCAGCGGGTGCGTCGGGCCAAGAAAGGGATCGCCTGCTCGCTGACTTGGCGTTTGCCAACGCAAAGTATTCCGAAGCCCTTGGCCGCTACGATGGGCTGCTCAAAAGCGACCCGCTCAATCCCGGGTTTCTGGAGCGAGCAGGTATCGCGGCTTTGAAGCTCGAAAATGTGGACCGCGCTTATTCATTACTTGAAGCCGCCACTTCGGCATCAACCGCCACGTGGCGATCATGGAATGCTCTTGGTGTTGCTTCCGACATGCGAGCCGATTGGAGCAAGGCGGATCACTGCTATGCGAAGGCGGCGCAACTTGCTCCCGAAGAGTTCGAGCCGCTTAACAACCAGGGGTGGTCACTTGCGCTTCGCGGAAAATGGAGCGCGTCGATACCCTTCTTCCAGCGAGCGACTGCGCTGCAACCGAAGTCGGAACGCGCACGCGACAATCTCGATCTCGCGACGGCAGCACTTACGACAACCCTTCCCGAGCGACGCCCTGGCGAGAGTGAACAGTCTTGGGCCGCACGGCTCAACGATGCCGGTCTCGCCGCTTCCACTGTCGGCGACAAGGCGCGCGCAACCGCCGCGTTCACACAGGCCCTGGAGGTCAGCAGCGTCTGGTACGCACGAGCGGCCAATAATCTGAAGGCCCTCGCGGACAAATGAACCTGATTGTCGCCTCGCCCAACTGGCTCACGATACCGCTCCTTTTACTACTGCTCGCAGCGGCAATCGAGGACGCTGCCCGGCTGAAGATCTCAAACTTAACCTGCGGCCTCGTCTTCGTTGGCGCGCTTGTCGCAATGGCAGCGAATGGGTTTTCGTTTTCGCTGTGGCAGAATGTTCTCGTGTGCATCGTCATCCTGACGCTCGGAACGCCAGCCTTTGCTGCCGGTTGGCTCGGCGGCGGCGACGTGAAACTTCTCGCGTCACTCGGGCTCTGGCTTGATTTGCAGGCAGCAGTTGGCCTCATTGCCGCTGTATTCATTGCGGGCGGTCTTCTCGCAATTGTCTCAATTCTCGGGCGTCGCGCGGGTATCTGGCGGAGGCATTCCAATCCGCGGACAGCGCGCATCCCCTATGGCATTGCGATCGCGGCGGGAGCGATTTTTATATTCGGTGTCCAGCTTACGCAGCGGCCGACGGATCCTTTCATGGATCGAATGCACGCACTTCAAGCGCAACATCGCTAACGAGCCTATGTCAGGCGGCTGCGCTACGCTCCAGCATGTGGATGCGCTCGAGACAGACGTCCTGGACGATACGGCCAAGCTCCTCGACCCGCTCGCCAAGCCAGGCGAGCTCTTCGGTGGAGATCCGGTAGTGCTTGGAATAGCGGGCCTTCACGTACGCGTCCTTGAGCTTCTCGAACATCGCGCGGTCGCGGCGCGTGTCCATCGGCCAGACATAGGTGAGACGACGGTCGATGCGCTCGGCCTGCGTGCGCAGGA